>LNIY01000091.1 GCA_001449105.1 Caulobacter vibrioides
CGGGCCACCTCCCCCAGAGGGGGAGGATCTATGACCGCCGACGCCAAGAAGATGCTCCCCCTCTGGGGGAGCTGTCGCGGAGCGACTGAGGGGGTCTTCTCAGAACCCCGCCGGCGTCCAGAGCCCGGCCACCAGGGCCAGCACCAGGATCGCGCCGGCCTGGGCGTTGGACTTGAATATCTTCAGCGCGCCGGGGCCGTCGTCGACGCGCGTGGCCACGGCCTGGCGCGACAGGTGCACGCCGAAAAGCCCCAGCAGCGGCAGGAACAGCGGGCCAAGGCCCCCGACCCAGGCGGCCGTGAGCGCCAGCCCAAAGGCCAGGACGTAGAAGATCGCCACGCCCTCGCGGACCTTGGAGCCCAGGCGCCGGGTCGACGACTTCACGCCGGCCAGGGCGTCGTCCTCGATGTCCTGGATGGCGTAGATCGTGTCGTAGCCCAGGGTCCAGAAGATGCCCGAGGCGTAGAGCAGGGCGGCCGACCAGCTCAGCGAGTGGGTCGCGGCGGCGTAGCCCAGCAGGGCGCCCCAGTTGAAGGTCAGGCCCAGCCAGGCCTGCGGCCACCAGGTGATCCGCTTCATGAACGGATAGCCGGCCACCAGGATCAGCGAGGCCACGCCCAGGCCGATGGCCACCCAACCCAGGCAGATCAGGATGAGGAAGCTCACCAGGCTGCAGCCGACCAGGAACAGCCAGGCCTGCTTGACGGTGATCAGCCCGGCCGGGATCGGGCGCAGGGCCGTGCGGGCCACCTGGGCGTCGAAGTCGCGGTCGACGATGTCGTTGAAGGCGCAGCCGGCCGCCCGCATCAGCGCCGCCCCGACGAAGAAGGCGATCAGCAGCCAGGGATTGGGCAGCTGGCCCTTCTCGGCCGCGGCCAGGGCGATGCCTTGCCAGCCGGGCAGCATCAGCAGCCAGATGCCGGCCGGACGATCGAACCGGCCCAGCTTCAGCCACGGGCGCAGAGCGGGCGGGGCGTAGCGGTCGACCCAGTTGGCGGCGGCGGCGTCGGGCAGGATGGCGGTCATGCGGCTTGGCTTAAACCGCCGCGCCCGCCGGGTCGAGCCGATGCGTCCTTCCAAGAACCGCGTGATTGTCCGCGTTACGGTTCGATAGGATTTTCCGATCCTGCTGAGAAAAACGATCAGTTGGATTTATCGAACGCCGCCCGCGACAGTGGCGCTACGACATTCGACGAGGGCGACATGACCAAGACCATCCTGACCACCACGGCCGGCGCGCCCGTCGCGGACAACCAGAACAGCCTGTCGGCCGGCCCGCGCGGTCCGCTGCTGATGCAGGACTACCAGCTGATCGAGAAGCTGGCGCACCAGAACCGCGAGCGCATTCCCGAACGTGTGGTCCACGCCAAGGGCTCGGCCGCCTACGGCACGCTGACCATCACCCACGACATCAGCGCCTGGACCAAGGCCAAGACCCTGCAACCGGGCGCGACGTCCGAGGTGCTGCTGCGCTTTTCCACCGTGGCCGGCGAGCGCGGCGCGGCCGACGCCGAGCGCGACGTGCGCGGCTTCGCCCTGAAGGTCTACACGCAAGAGGGCAATTGGGACCTGGTCGGCAACAACACCCCGGTGTTCTTCATCCGCGACCCGCTGAAGTTCCCCGACTTCATCCGCACCCAGAAGCGCCACCCGGTGTCGAACCTGCGCTCGCCGACGGCGATGTGGGATTTCTGGAGCCTCTCCCCCGAAAGCCTGCACCAGGTGACGATCCTGTTCTCGGATCGCGGCCTGCCGCAGGGCTATCGCCACATGCACGGCTTCGGCAGCCACACCTACAGCTTCATCAACGACGCCAATGAGCGCGTCTGGGTGAAGTTCCACTTCAAGTCCCAGCAGGGGATCCGCACCTGGACCAACCAAGAGGGCGATGCGGTGATCGCGGGCGACCGCGAGAGCGCCCAGCGCGACCTGTTCGAGGCCATCGAGGGCGGCGACTTCCCGCGCTGGACGCTGAAGGTGCAGGTGATGACGGAGGCGCAGGCGCGCGAGACGGCCTTCGATCCGTTCGACCTGACCAAGGTGTGGCCGCATGCCGACTTCCCGCTGATCGAGGTCGGCGTGCTGGAGCTGAACCGCAACCCGGACAACTATTTCGCCGAGGTCGAGCAGAGCTCGTTCTCGCCGTCGAACATCGTGCCCGGGATCGGCTTCTCGCCCGACAAGGTGCTGCAGGGGCGGCTGTTCGCCTATGCCGACGCGCACCGCTACCGGGTGGGCACGCACTATGAGGCGCTGCCGGTCAATCGTCCGCGCTGCCCGGTGAACCACTACCACGCCGACGGCGCCATGCGCTTCGATGCGCCGGGGCGCACCGAGGCCTGGTACGAGCCGAGCAGCTTCGGCGGGCCGGTGCAGGAACCGTCCGCGGCCGAGCCGCCGCTGCCGCTGTACGGCGACGCCGACCGCTTCGATCACCGGGCCGGCAACGACGACTACGCCCAGCCGGGCGCCCTCTTCCGGCTGATGTGCCCGGCCCAGCAGGCCCAGCTGTTCGGCAATATCGCCGCCGCCATGCAGGGCGTGCCCGAGGCGATCGTGCGCCGCCAGCTGGTCCACTTCCACCGCGCCGACCCGGCCTATGCCGCGGGCGTCGCCCAACGATTGGGGATCTCGTTCGACGAGGCCCCCATCGCCGCCGAGTAAACGCTCGCTCGGCGGCCCGAGGAGGACCGCTGCCCGCCCAGCCCAGGCGGTCCTCCTCGACCCCCTGAAAGGAGATATCCGATGACCCGTCCCGACCCGATCCTGAACCGCGCCGTCGGCTGGAGCCTGCTGGCCCTGGGCCTGGCCGCCGGCGTCGTCGTGCCCCATCCGGCCACCACGGCCTTGTGGTCGGCCTCGGCGCGGGCTTTCCGCCGGGCCGGCGACGAGGCGATGGTCGCGCGCCTGCTGTCGACGACCAAGTTCGGGCCGCGGATCGCACGGGGCCTGAAGCGGCCGACGGCGGGGATGCTGTATTACGGCCGGGCGGGGCTGGCTTGACCCGCTGCGTGGGCCCCCTCAGTCGCTCCGCGACAGCTCCCCCAGAGGGGGAGCATCTGGCGCCTTAGATCCTCCCCCTCTGGGGGAGGTGGCCCGGAGGGCCGGAGGGGGTCAGAACCGCGGCCGGAAATCCCTCGGCGCCCACCCGAAATCCCTGACCGCGTCCGAGGAGTCGAACGTCAGGTCCTGGCTCATCCGCGCGCCCATGGCCGCCGTCGCTCCCGGGAAGAACGGCCGGGCCAGGGTCAGCAGCAAGCCGAACAGCCAAGGCGGCAGCACCAGGATGGCCGGGCGACGGCCCAGGCCTTCGAACACCCGGCGGGCCATTTCCCGATAGGGCAGGGTCTCGCCGCCGACCAGGGCGTAGGACCGGTCGAAGGCGGCGGGCGCGCTCGCGGCGGCAATGGCGCCGGCGGCCAGGTCGTCGGCGTGGACCGGCTGGCGCAGGCCCTCGCCGGTTCCCGACAGCGGCAGCACCTTGAAGCGGCGGATCAGGCCGGCCAGGCGGCTGACATTGCCGTCGCGACCTTCCGCGTAGATCAGGGTGGGCCGCAGGATGGTCCAGACCACGCCGTGCTCGGCGCAGAAGGCCTCGACGGCGGCTTCCGCGTCCGCCAGGGCCTTGGCCACGGCGCGTTCGGACGCCTCGGGCGAGGCCTCCTTTGTGAACCGGCTGGTCGACGAGAAGGCCACCAGCCGCTTCATGCCCCGCGCCTTGAGCAGCGGCAGCACGTCGGGCAGCAGCCAGATCGGCGACAGCGAGAACACCGTGGCCGCGCCGGGCAATTGCTCGGCCAGATCGTCGCTCTTGAGGTCGGCGTCGATCCAGCAGGCGTCGCCGCTCGCCGAGAAGCCGTAGGGGGGCCTGCGCGACAGGCCCATCGGCTCGTGTCCGGCGGCCTGCAGCCGCTGCATCAGGAAGGTCCCGATCAGGCTGGTGGCCCCCAGCACGAGGATCGGCGTCTTCAGGGTGTTTTCCGCGCTCATGGTCCCTCTATAGTCGCGGGAAGGAAGCTTCGCCCATGCCCATCACCTATGACGAGGTCCGCGCCTTCGCCTTTTCCCTGCCGCTGGTCGCGGACGGGACGTCCTATGGCTATCCCTGCCTCAAGGCGAACGGCAAGTTCCTGACGAGGCTGAAGGAGGACGGCGACACGCTGGTCCTGTCCGGCGTGCCCTTCGACGAGCGCGAGATGCTGATCGAGGCCGCGCCCGAGGCGTTCTACGTCACCGACCACTATCGCAACTATCCCACCGTGCTGGCGCGGCTGTCGGCGGCGGAGGCCGGCACGGTCAGGCGCCTGCTCGAGCGCCACTGGCGCGCCTGTGTTCCACGGAAGGTCGCCAGGGCTCATGACGAACAAGCCTGATCTCGCGCGCGCCTGGCGCCTGCCGGCCGCCGCCTTCGTGTGGTTCGGCGTCGGGCTGCAATACTGGCTGATGGTGCGCGGCGAGGGCCCGGCCGAGGCGGCGGCCTCGACCGTGAAGTTCTTCAGCTACTTCACCGTGCTCAGCAATATCGTCGTCGGTCTGGTCCTGGCCGCCCTGGCGATCGCGCCGGGCTCGCGCCCGGGGCGCTGGGCCGGCCGGGCCGGAACGCGGGTGGCGGTCGGTGTCTATATCGCCGTCACCGGGAGCATCTATCACTGGCTGCTGGCGGGGCTGTGGGACCCCAAGGGCTGGCAGTGGGTCGCCGACGCCCTGCTGCACACCGTGACCCCCTTGCTGTACCTCGCCGACCTGCTGGCCCTGCCGCCCCGCGAGGCCGCCCGCTGGAGCCAGGCCTGGAAGGCGTTGGTGTTTCCCGCCGCCTTCGGCGCCTGGACGCTGTTGCACGGAGCGCTGTCGGGCTTCTATCCCTATCCGTTCCTCGACGTGGCCAAGCGTGGCTATCCGGCGGTCTTCGTGACCATGCTGGCCATGACGGCCGGCTTCTACCTGCTCACGCTGCTGTTGACCGGCCTGCAGCACCTGCAACGACGGCTGGCGCGACGGGGCCGGGCGCCTATATCGGCCTGACGAGTTTCCTGGAGCACATCCATCATGTCGCAAGCCACCGTTCCCGGCGTCCGTTCGGGCGACGTCGTCATCCCCGCCATCGGACTGGGCACCTACCAGCTGGAGAACGGTCTCGCCCAGAGCGTGACCGAGCAGGCGCTGGAGATCGGCTACCGCCATGTCGACACCGCCCAGATCTACGGCAACGAGCAGGACGTCGGCGCGGCCCTGGCGGCCACTGGCGTGCCGCGCGGCGAAATCTTCGTCACCACCAAGGTGTGGATCGACAAGTTCGCCGAGGGCGATCTGCAGCGCTCGGTCGACGAGAGCCTCAGGAAGCTGCGGGTCGACCAGGTCGACCTCCTGCTGCTGCATTGGCCCAAACCCAAGCCGGCCCTGGCCGAGACCATCGCCGCGCTCAACGCGGTGAAGGCCGACGGTCGCGCGCGGGCCATCGGCCTGTCGAACTTTCCCTCGGCGCTGATGCAGGAGGCCGCCGGCCTTTCCGAAGCTCCGCTGGCCACCAACCAGGTCGAGTACCACCCCTACCTGTCGCAGAAGACCCTGCGGGCCACGGCCGACAGGCTGGGCGCCTCGATCACCGCCTGGTCGCCGCTGGCCCAGGGCAAGGTCGGCGACGACCCGGTGCTGAAGGCGATCGGCGACAAGTACGGCAAGACCCCGGGCCAACTGACCCTACGCTGGCAGGTGCAGCAGGGGGTGATCACCATCCCGCGCACCAAGAACCCGGCGCGGCTGGCCGAGAACTTCGCGATCTTCGATTTCGAACTGACGGATGAAGAGATGGCGCAGGTCTACGCCCTGGCCCGTCCGGACGGCCGTATCGGCGACTGGATCGACGCGGCGTTCCGGTGGGATGCTGAATAGGTTTTGAAGATGCTCCCCCTCTGGGGGAGCTGTCGCGGAGCGACTGAGGGGGTCTTTCCTTACCCTCTCCCTGAAGGGAGAGGTGGCGGCGAAGCCGACGGAGAGGGAAGTGGCTGCGAGGTCGGCCCAATCAGCGGAGGCTGAAAACGTCCCCCCTCCGGCCCTTCGGGCCACCTCCCCCAGAGGGGGAGGATCTTCTGACCAACAAAAAAGGGGCCGCTTTCGCGGCCCCTTCGTCGTTCCGGGATGACCTGAACCTTACAGGTCCAGCAGCAGGCGCTGCGGGTCTTCCAGGGCTTCCTTGACCTTCACGAGGAAGGTCACGGCGCCGGCGCCGTCGACGACGCGGTGGTCGTAGGACAGGGCCAGGTACATCATCGGACGGATCTCGATCTTGCCGTTGATGACCATGGCGCGTTCCTTGATCGCGTGCATGCCGAGGATGCCCGACTGCGGCGCGTTCAGGATCGGGGTCGACATCAGCGAGCCGTAGATGCCGCCGTTGGTGATCGTGAAGGTGCCGCCCTGCATGTCCTCGATGGCCAGGCCGCCGGTGCGGGCCTTCTTGCCGAGGTCGCCGATGGTCTTTTCGATCTCGGCCAGGTTCAGCGCGTCGGCGTCACGGACGACGGGAACCACCAGGCCCTTGTCGGTGCCGACGGCGACGCCGATGTCGTAGTGGTTCTTGTAGATCACGTCCTGGCCGTCGATCTCGGCGTTGACGTCCGGGATCGCCTTCAGCGCGGCCACGACGGCCTTGGTGAAGAACGACATGAAGCCCAGCTTCACGCCGTGGCGCTTTTCGAAGACGTCCTTGTACTGGGCGCGCAGGGCCATGACCGCGCTCATGTCGACCTCGTTGAAGGTCGTCAGCATGGCGGCGGTGTTCTGGGCTTCCTTCAGGCGACGGGCGATCGTCTGACGCAGGCGCGTCATCTTCACGCGCTCTTCGCGCTCGTGCAGGGCGCGCGGCGCGGCCGGAGCGGCGGCCGGAGCCGGGGCGCTGGCGCGGGCTTCCAGGGCGGCGAGAGCGTCGCCCTTGGTCACGCGGCCGTCCTTGCCGGTGCCGGCGACCTTCGACAGGTCCAGGCCGTTCTCGGCGGCGATGCGGGCCGGGGCCGGGCTGACCGGAGCGGCGGCCGAAGCAGCAGGAGCCGCGGCCGGAGCAGCGGCGGGCGCCGGAGCCGGGGCGGGGGCCGGAGCAGCGGCCGGAGCCGGAGCGGCGGCGGCCGGAGCGGCCGAGGCGGTCGCGCCTTCGGTCACCACGCCCAGGACCGTGCCCGGAACCACGGTGGCGCCTTCCTCGGCGCTGATGGCGGCCAGGACGCCGTCGGCCGGCGAGACGACTTCGAGGCTGACCTTGTCGGTTTCCAGCTCGACGAGCAGCTCGTCCTTCTTCACGGCCTCCCCGGCCTTCTTGGTCCAGCGGGCGACCGTCGCTTCGGTGACGGATTCGCCCAGGGCGGGGGTCATGATGTCGGCCATGGTTAGGTTCCGATGTCTCTTTTGATCTGGCGGTCGGGGTCGGTGACGAACTTAAGCCGCCGCGCTGCCCAGACAAGTCCAAGGACAGGTCCGGCGGCGCGGCGGCGTGGGTAGTTTTAGGCGAAGGCTTCGGTGAGGAAGGCTTCGAGTTCCTTGAGGTGGCGGCTCATCAGGCCGGCGGCGGTGGAGGCGCTGGCCGGACGGCCCACGTAGCGGGCGCGCTTGGCCTTGATGTCCATCTTGTCGAGGGTGAGCTCGATCCACGGATCGACGAAGGTCCAGCCGCCCATGTTCTTCGGCTCTTCCTGCACCCACATCAGCTCGGCGTTCTTGAAGCGGTTCAGGACGCCCATGACCGACTTCATCGGCCACGGATAGAACTGCTCCAGGCGCAGGATGTAGACGTCGTCGCGGCCGGTCTTGGCGCGCTGGTCGATCAGGTCGAAGTAGACCTTGCCCGAGCACATGATGACGCGCTTGATCTGATCGTCGCTCTTCAGCGTGATCCCGCCGACGTCGCAGCCGGCTTCGGCGCCGTCCACCATCACGCGGTGGAAGGCGGTGCCTTCGGCCAGGTCCGCCAGGTTCGAGACGGCGCGCTTGTGGCGCAGCAGGCTCTTGGGCGACATCACGATCAGCGGCTTGCGGTACTCACGGTGCATCTGGCGACGCAGGGCGTGGAAGTAGTTGGCCGGGGTGGTGCAGTTGACCACCTGCATGTTGTCTTCCGCGCACGACTGCAGGAAGCGCTCGAGGCGCGCCGAGCTGTGCTCGGGGCCCTGGCCTTCGTAGCCGTGCGGCAGCAGCATGACGAGGCCGCTCATCCGCAGCCACTTGCGCTCGCCCGAGCTGATGAACTGGTCGATCACCACCTGGGCGCCGTTCACGAAGTCGCCGAACTGGCCTTCCCACAGGGTCAGGGTGTTCGGGTCGGCCAGCGAGAAGCCGTACTCGAAGCCGAGCACCGCCTCTTCCGACAGGGCCGAGTCGATGACTTCGTAGTTGGCCTGGCCGGGGCGGATGTTGTTCAGCGGCGTGTAGTGCTCTTCGGTCTTCTGGTCGATGACGTCGGAGTGGCGCTGGGTGAAGGTGCCGCGGACCGAGTCCTGGCCCGACAGGCGGACCGGGAAGCCCTCGTCGAGCAGGGTGGCGAAGGCCATGTGCTCGGCGGCGCCCCAGTCGAGGCCCTCGCCCTTGGTGAAGGCGTCACGACGGTTCTCGATGGCGCGACGCACGGTCTTGTGGGCGTCGATGCGCTCGGGAATGGCCGTGATCTTGGCGGCCAGCTCCTGCAGCTTGGCGAGCGGAACGTCGGTCTTGCCGCGACGCTCTTCGTCGCCCGGCTGGGCTAGGCCCTTCCACTTGCCGTCCAGCCAGTCGGCCTTGTTGGCCTTGTAGCTCTTGCCGGACTCGAATTCCTTGTCGAGGAAGGTCTCGAACTCGCCGACCCAGCCGTCGGACTCGGCCTGGCTGATCAGGCCTTCGGCGATCAGGCGGTTGGCGTACAGTTCGCGCGTCGAGGGGTGACCCTTGATCTTCGCGTACATCAGCGGCGACGTCATGGTCGGATCGTCGCCTTCGTTGTGGCCGAAGCGACGGTAGCAGACCATGTCGATGACCACGTCCTTGCCGAACATCTGGCGATATTCGGTGGCGACCTTGGCCGCGAAGACCACGGCTTCGGGATCGTCGCCGTTCACGTGGAAGATCGGGGCCTCGACCATCAGCGCCATGTCGCTCGGGTAGGGCGAGCTGCGCGAGTAGCGCGGGCTGGTGGTGAAGCCGATCTGGTTGTTGACGATGAAGTGGATGGTGCCGCCCGTGCGGTAGCCCTTCAGGCCCGACAGGGTGAAGCACTCGGCCACGACGCCCTGGCCGGCGAAGGCCGCGTCGCCGTGCAGCAGCAGCGGCAGCACGTGGCCGCGGCCGGCGTCCGGGGTCTCGCGCAGCAGGAAGGCCTGCTTGGCGCGGGCCTTGCCGATGACGACCGGGTTGACGATTTCCAGGTGCGACGGGTTGGCGGTCAGCGACAGGTGGACCTTGTTGTCGTCGAACTCACGGTCCGACGAGGCGCCCATGTGATACTTCACGTCGCCCGAGCCTTCGACGTCGGACGGGACCGACGAGCCGCCTTGGAACTCGTGGAAGATCACGTGGTAGGGCTTGCCCATCACGGCGGCCAGCACGTTCAGGCGGCCGCGGTGCGGCATGCCCAGGACGATGTCCTTCACGCCCAGCGCGCCGCCGCGCTTGATGATCTGCTCCATGGCCGGAACCATGGCTTCGCCGCCGTCGAGGCCGAAGCGCTTGGTGCCGGGGAAACGCTTGTGCAGGAAGCGCTCGAAGCCTTCGGCCTCGACCAGCTTCTTGAGGATGGCGACCTTGCCCTCCTTGGAGAACACGATCTCCTTGTCGCGGCCTTCGATGCGCTCCTGCAGCCAGGCCTTCTCGGCCGGGTCGGAGATGTGCATGTACTGCACGCCGACGTTGCCGCAGTAGGTGCGGCGCAGGATGGCGAGGATCTCGCGGATCGTGGCGGTCTCCAGACCCAGCACGAAGTCGAGGAAGATCGGACGGTCGTAGTCGGCCTCGGCGAAGCCATAGGTGGCCGGGTCGAGCTCGCTGGCGTCCTTGGCGGGATCCAGGCCCAGCGGATCGAGGTTGGCGGCGAGGTGGCCGCGCATCCGGTAGGCCCGGATCATCATGATGGCGCGCAGGCTGTCCAGCGTGGCGGCGCGGACGGCTTCGGCGGAAGCGCCGGGGGCCTTGCCCTCGACGGCCTTGGCGATCTTGGCTTCGACGGCGGGGGCGACGCTGGCCCACTGGCCGTCAAGCGCCGAGAGCCAGTCGGGGCGGGCGGCGGGCACGCTCTTGGGCGTCCAGGCCGGGTCCTTGGCGGCGCGCTTGACCTGATCGGCCTGCTCGGCCAGCGAGGAGAAGAAGGCGTTCCAAGAGGGCTCGACCGACCCGGGGTTCTCCGCCCACTGGGCGTAGAGGTCCTCTACGAATGCGGCGTTCGCGCCGTAGAGGAAGGAGGTCTCGGTCAAGACCTGATTGATGATGCCTGCGTCGTCCGCCATCGTCTTCGCCTCGATGCTCGCCCGCCGAGGCCATCCGGCGGGATCACGAGCTCGTTTGAAACATGAAGCGCGACGACCGGTTGGCCGCTATCCATTTTCGGCCGCTGCGCTTCGGATCCGTTTACGGGACCGGTTTAGACACCGGTCCCGTAAATATAGTCTCTCAATCTCCCGTCGCCCGCGCCGTGCGGCGGGGCCCAGGTGATTTTTTCGGATCGTCGACTGGCGGTCGCAAAAAACCTGGGCCCCGCGCGAGGCGGGGTTTCGGTAGTCTAGTCTAATCAGCCCTTGAGGACTTCGAGCAGGGTCTCGCCCAGCTTCGCCGGCGACGGCGAAACGCGGATGCCCGCTTCTTCCATCGCCGCGATCTTGTCCTCGGCGCCGCCCTTGCCGCCCGAGATGATGGCGCCGGCGTGACCCATGTGACGGCCCGGAGGAGCCGTGCGGCCGGCGATGAAGCCGACCATGGGCTTCTTGCGGCCGCGCTTGGCTTCGTCCTTCAGGAACTGAGCCGCTTCTTCTTCGGCCGAGCCGCCGATTTCACCGATCATGACGATCGACTTGGTGGCTTCGTCGGCCAGGAACAGTTCCAGGACGTCGATGAACTCGGTGCCTTTGACCGGGTCGCCGCCGATGCCGACGGCCGTGGTCTGGCCCAGGCCCGCGTTGGTGGTCTGGAACACGGCTTCGTAGGTCAGGGTGCCCGAACGCGACACGACGCCGACCGAGCCTTCCGAGAAGATCGAACCCGGCATGATGCCGATCTTGCACTGGTTCGGGGTCAGGACGCCCGGGCAGTTCGGGCCGATCAGGCGCGACTTGGAGCCTTGCAGGGCCTTCTTCACGCGCACCATGTCCAGCACCGGGATGCCTTCGGTGATGCAGACGATCAGCGGGATCTCGGCGTCGATGGCTTCCAGGATCGAGTCGGCCGCGAAGGGCGGCGGGACGTAGATCACCGAGGCGTCGGCGCCGGTGGCTTCCTTGGCTTCGCCGACGGTGTCGAACACCGGCAGGCCGATGTGCGTCTGGCCGCCCTTACCCGGGGTGACGCCGCCGACCATCTTGGTGCCGTAGGCGATGGCCTGTTCCGAGTGGAACGTGCCCTGGGCGCCGGTGAAGCCCTGGGTGATGACCTTGGTTTCAGAACCGATGAGGATCGACATGATTAGCGAGCACCCTTCACGGCCGCGACGATCTTTTCGGCGCCGTCAGACAGATCGTTGGCGGCGATGACGTTCAGGCCGCTTTCCGAGATGATTTTCTTACCCAGTTCGACGTTGGTGCCTTCCAGGCGAACGACGAGCGGGACCGTCAGGCCGACGTCCTTCACGGCGGCGATGACGCCTTCCGCGATGATGTCGCAGCGCATGATGCCGCCGAAGATGTTGACCAGGATGCCCTTCACGGCCGGATCGGCGGTGATGATCTTGAAGGCCGCGGTGACCTTCTCCTTGGTCGCGCCGCCGCCGACATCGAGGAAGTTGGCCGGCTCGGCGCCGTACAGCTTGATGATGTCCATGGTGGCCATGGCCAGGCCGGCGCCGTTGACCATGCAGCCGATTTCGCCGTCGAGGGCGATGTAGGCCAGGTCGTACTTGCTGGCTTCGATTTCCTTGGGGTCTTCCTCGGTCTCGTCGCGCAGCTCGCGGATGTCCGGGTGACGGAACAGCGAGTTGCCGTCGAACGACAGCTTGGCGTCCAGGACGCGCAGGTGGTCGTCAGCGGTGACGATCAGCGGGTTGATCTCCAGCATCGCCATGTCCTTGGCCAGGAACGCCGTGTAGAGCTGCGTCAGCAGCACGGCGGCTTCCTTGGCCAGGCCGCCGGTCAGGCCCAGGGCCTTGGCTAGCGCGCGCTGGTGGGTCGGCCACACGCCGGTGGCGGGGTCGATCGAGAACGAGTGGATCTTCTCCGGCGTGGCGTGGGCCACGTCTTCGATGTCCATGCCGCCTTCGGTCGAGGCGACCACCGAAACCATCGAGGTTTCACGGTCGACCAGCAGCGACAGGTAGAATTCCTTGGCGATCGCAGCGCCTTCCTCGATGTAGAGGCGGTTCACTTGCTTGCCCTTGGGGCCGGTCTGGTGCGTCACCAGCACGCGGCCGAGCATTTCCTCGGCCGACGCCTTGACGTCTTCGACCGACTTGACGACGCGGACGCCGCCCTTGGCGTCGGGGCCGAGGCCCTCGAACTTGCCCTTGCCGCGGCCGCCGGCGTGGATCTGGCTCTTCACGACGAAGACCGGACCGCCCAGCTTTTCAGCGGCGGCGACGGCTTCATCGACGGTGAACGCCGCGAAGCCACGCGGGACGGGGGCGCCGAACTCCGCGAGGACGGCTTTGGCTTGATGCTCGTGAATGTTCATGAGGGGACCGGTCTTCCGCGACGGTTCTTGAATGTGGCGGCGTTATAGGAGCGTGATTTCGCAGGCGCAACCGCACTTGGACGATAAGGCGCCCCCATATTTTCGATCCGTTGTCCGAACGGACAACGGCGCCGCCTTCCTAGGCCGGGCGAGCGAAAAGCCTGATCTTTTCGCAAATCGTCCACAGCCCCGTCCTGGCAAGGCGTTGAGGCTCGCGCAGGGGCTCGAATAACCCTGTTACCGCTCCCTCTAATCGCGAGGGCGGCACGATTGTGCACTGCGGTTGCGCTTCCGGAGGACGAAGGCGGATATGCCGCGGTTCGTGACGAAGTATTGCTGCGGTCATCGAGCGCCGTGCGTCGAGCGTTGGAAAAACAACGACTTAAATACGATGCATTTTGTGCAAAAACGGAAAATCGAGGCAGGATATACTCGGCGCGGCCGCATGACTTGAAAGTATCAATCATTTATTGACCGTCCCGAAGCTTCTCCTTGCCTGACGCGTTCCGGGAAACCCCCGGTCGGCAACGGAAAAGCGCCCATGTTCAACCGCTCGCAAGTCCAGGCCGTCGAGACCCTGGCGGCCCTCGACCGCTCGCTGGCGACCATCGAGTTCGATCCGAAAGGCCGGATCCTCACCGCGAACGAGAACTTCTGCACGGCCATGGGCTACGCGCTGACCGAGATCGTCGGCCAGCATCACAGTCTGTTCGTCGAGCCCGACTACGCGGCCAGCGGCGAATACGCGGCGTTCTGGGCCAAGCTCGGCCGCGGCGAGTTCGACGCCCGCGAATACATGCGCGTGGGCAAGGGCGGCCGCGAGGTGTGGATCCAGGCCTCGTACAATCCGATCCGCAACGCGCGCGGCGCGGTGACCCGCATCGTCAAGATCGCCACCGACATCACCGAGCAGAAGCGCCGCGCCGCCGAGCAGGACGGCAAGATGGAGGCCATCGGCCGGGCCCAGGCGGTGATCGAGTTCACCCCGGCCGGCGAGATCCTGACCGCCAACCAGAACTTCCTCGACGCGCTGGGCTATTCGCTGAGCGAGATCCAGGGGCGCCATCACCGGATGTTCGTCGAGCCGGCCGAGGTCGACGCGCCCGGCTACGCGGGCTTCTGGGACCGGCTGAACGCCGGCGAGTTCGTGGCCGCCGAGTTCAAGCGCCTGGGCAAGGGCGGGCGCGCGGTATGGATCCAGGCCTCGTACAACCCGATCTTCGACCACAAGCGCCGCATCGCCAAGGTCGTGAAGTTCGCCACCGTGGTCACCGGCCGCGTCGACGCGGTCAGCGCCATCGCCACGGGGCTGGACCAGCTGGCCCGCAACAACCTGACCTACCGCATCGACAAGCCGGTCGACCCGCAGTTCGCCAAGGTGCGTGACGACTTCAACAGCGCCATGTCGGCCCTGGACGGCGCCATGGGCGTGGTGGCCTCGGCCACCCAGAGCGTCGGCGCCGGGGCGCAGGAGATCTCGATCGCCGCCGACGACCTGTCGCGCCGCACCGAGATCCAGGCCTCGAACCTGGAGGAGGCGGCCGCCGCCCTCGACCAGATCACCGCCACCGTCAACCGCAGCGCCGAGGGCGCGCGCCAGGTCTCGCAGGTCGCCTCGGCCGCCCGCGTCGACGCCACCCGCTCGGGCGAGATCGTCAGCGAGGCCGTCGCGGCCATGGGCGAGATCGAGGAAAGCTCGGGCAAGATCACCAGCATCATCGGCGTGATCGACGAGATCGCCTTCCAGACCAACCTGCTGGCCCTCAATGCGGGCGTGGAAGCGGCCCGCGCCGGCGACGCCGGCAAGGGCTTCGCGGTCGTGGCCTCGGAAGTGCGGGCTCTCGCCCAGCGCTCGGCCGAGGCGGCCAAGGAGATCAAGGCCCTGATCGCCAAGAGCACCTCGCAGGTCGGCCGCGGCGTGCGGCTGGTCGGCGAGACCGGCGAGGCCCTGGCCACCATCGTCGACAAGGTCGGCAAGATCGACGGCCTGATCCTGGAGATCGCGCAGTCCTCGCGCGAGCAGGCCACGGGCCTTTCGGAGGTCAACACCGCCGTCAATCGCATGGACGAGGTCACCCAGCGCAACTCGGCCATGGTCGAGGAAGCCACCGTCGCCTCGGCCAGCCTCAAGCTGGAGGCCGGCGAGCTGGCGCAGATGGTGTCGCGCTTCGACGTGAGCGGCGGCGGGGCGGCGACGCAAGCCGCGAGGCGGCGGGCTTAGCGCCTGGAAAACCTCTCCCATGGGGAGAGGGAGGGGCCCGCGCCGATAGGCGTGGGAGGGTGAGGGGATAAACCGCCAACGGTCCCATCACCCTTCGACCGAGGCCTGTCCGGATAGGCCTGAACCCCTCACCCTCCCATGCTGCGCATGGGTCCCTCCCTCTCCCTCTGGGAGAGGGTTTTATTTGACCGCCGCCGTCGCCCGGCGTTCCAGCTTGCCCCAGCCGACGCGGCCGCCGCGCACGGCGGTCAGCACCGACTTGACCACCACGTAGTACATCAGCTGGCGGTAGCCGAAGCGCTGGACCGGCAGGTAGGGCAGGTCCGCCCATGGCGCGCGCTTCTCCAGCGCCATGCCCAGGGCGCCGGCCGACAGGTCGACCAGGATGAACACCGCCCAGTAGAGCAGGCCGCGCACCATGTCGTCGGGCCGCCATTCCAGCGGGTGGGCGAGCGCCGCGTAGAGGCCCGAGACCAGGCTCCAGACGACGGCGAGGTCCACGAGCGGCGCGGCCACCGCCAGCAGGATCTGGAACAGCCATATCTGCGGCAGGGCCACGAAGCCCAGCACCGGGGTCTTGGGGTTGAACAGCGCCGCGCGATGCTTCCACACGCACTGCAGGGTGCCGAACGACCAGCGGAAGCGCTGCTTGAGCAGGCCCGCCACCGTGTCGGGCGCCTCGGTATAGGCGCGGGCGGCCGGGTCGAAGGCCACCTTCCAGCCGGCGCGCTGGCAGGCGATGGTCAGGTCCTGGTCCTCGGCCAGGGTGTCGGAGGGATAGCCGCCCAGGGCGTCCAGCACGCTCTTGCGCCAGGCCCCGACGGCGCCCGGCACCACGGTCACCGCGCCCAGGGCCGCCAGCGCCCGTCGCTCCAGGTTCTGGGCGGTGACGTACTCCAGCGCCTGCCAGCGGGTGACGATGTTGAGGCGGTTGCCGACGATGGCGTTGCCGGCCACCGCGCCGATCTTCGGATCGGCGAACCAGCGCACCAGACGGCCGATGGTCGAGGTCGGGAACAGGGTGTCGGCGTCCAGCGCCACCACGAACTCGCCCTTGGCCAAGGCCAGGCCCCTGTTCACGGCCCGCGCCTTGCCGCCGTTCTCGAACGACAGCAGGGTCACGCGCGGATCATCGGCGAAGTGGCTGCGCACCTCTTCGGCCGTGCGGTCCTTGGAGCCGTCGTCGAGGACCAGCACCTCGATGTTCTTCCAGTCGCTCTCCAGGATCCGCGCCACCGAGGCGGCGATCACCTTCTCCTCGTTGAAGCAGGGGATCAGCACGCTGACCAGCGGACCCGTCGCCGGATCCAGGTCGTCCGGCGTGCGCTCGGTCGCCTTGTGGACCAGGGCCAGGCACGCCAGGAAGACGAGGCGGGCGACGCCTAGCGCGATGGCGGTGATGAAGAGCCCGACCAGGAGGGCGTTCAGCCCCCGGAAGAAGCCGAAGCCGACGCGGTCCAGCGCCAGGCCGACGGGATCGCGTTCGCTCTTGGGCATCACCTGCTCGGGGGTCATGCCGGCCAGCTCGCCAACGGTGACCAGGCGGTAGCCGCGGGCGCGGATGCCGTCGATCAGGCCGGGCAGGGCCTTGATGGTGTTCTCGCGATTGCCGCCGGCGTCGTGCAGCAGAACGATCTGGCCGGGATTGGCGCCGGGATGGTCGAGGCGATCCAGAGCGCGGTCGATGATCACCTGGGGCGGCGGCTTCTGCCAGTCGTCGGTGTCGATCCGCAGGCCGACGATCAGGTAGCCCAGGGTCTGGGCGATCACCAGGGGATCGACCTCGCGCGGGGTCGAGGGCTCGGCGTCGCCGAAGAACGGCGGGCGGAACAGGCGCATGGAGCGGCCGGTGACCACCTCGAACAGGCGCTGGGTGGCGTTCAGCTCGACCTGGGTCTGGGGCAGGGGCGTTTCGCCGATGTTCGGATGGGTCCAGGTGTGGCCGCCCACATCGTGGCCCTCGCGGATCTCGCGCTCCACCAGGCCCGGATGCTTCTGCATGTTCTGGCCGATGACGAAGAAGGTCGCGGGCGCGTTCTTGGCCTTGAGGATGTCGAGGATCTTCGGGGTCCAGCGCGGGTCGGGGCCGTCGTCGAAGGTCAGGGCCACAAGGCCCGGCTTCTGGCCGTAGCGCTCGATGACGTAGGAGCTGGGCAGAACGTCGTAGGTCTCGCCAGAGATCAGGCCGGTGTCGGGATCGAACTCCAGGGACCGCTTGCCGGGCGTGGGCAGGGACGAGACGCGCAGCACCTCGCCGCCGCCGTCGAAGTCGACGCTCTGGCCGGCCGGAATGCGGGTCAGGGCGCTGGCCGTTCCCTTGCCGTAGGGCTGGCCCAGCACGCTCCACACGCCGGGATCCTCGCCGCCCATCCGCCACAGGCCATAGCCGCGCGGCCGGAACGGGTCGGTGACCTTGACCTGGTTGAACAGGGTGGCCGCGTCGAGGAACCAGACCACATGCTTGTCGCCGTCGTCGCCCTGGTAGCCGTAGGTCGGGTTCAGGGCGTCGTCGTCCATGCGGATGTCGGCGCCGGCGTCCTGGGCGTTGCGGATCGCCTCGTGGAAGGTGGCCGCGTCGCCGCTGGCCGCCGTGCCGTCGGGCTTCAGCGTCCAGTCGTAGCCGTAGGCGCCCAGGGCCATCACGGTGCGGGCCGGATCGAGCGCGGCGAAGCGCTTGTCGAGTTCGTTTTCGTACCAGTCTTGCCCTGCGTTGGGACCGGGGTCGCCGCCGCCGTAGTGCTGGTCGTAGGCCATCAGCACGATGGTGTCGGCCGACTGTTGCAGGCGCTTCAGCGGCCAGCCCTGCTCGTCGAAGGGCGCGGTGACCCAGACCTCGCGGCCCGAGGCCTTGAAGGCCGCGCGGGCCTCGTCCAGCAGCAGCGGATAGTTGGAGAGGCCCTTGGGCGACAGGGCCTCGAGGTCGAAGATGTAGCCGCCGAAGCCGCGGCGCTGGGCCAGGGCGACGAGGTTGTCGATCAGCGCCTTGCGGGCGGCCGGATCGGCCAGCATGGCGTCGGCCATCGGGCCGTTGAAGCTGGCGTCGGCCGAGTTGTGGACCAGCGGCAGCACGGTGGGGTGGTTGGTCGCCGCGGCGATGCGGGCCGTGCCCACGGGATCGTCGTCGACCGTGATCTGGCCCCTGGGGCCGTTCATGGCCACCCACTGCGGCGAGACCACGTCCAGCTGCCCGATGTGGCGGCGCAGGGACTCGCGGCTGTCCTCGTCCCAAGGCACGTAGAAGCCGACGCTGAGCGGCTTGGCCGCGCCCGTCGCGGTCACGGTCTTGGGAGCGGGCAGGCGGCGCCAGGCCGGGGGCTTGGCCGGCTTGAGGCGGTGGACCGTCTCCTCGTGAAGGGCCGACAGCACGTGCGGGTCCTTCAGCGTCACCGCCGGCAGGCGCGGGGCGAAGGCCAGGGTGGCCAGGAAGCCGGCCACGATCGCGGCCACCAGCGACAGGGCTATGCCCGCCGCCAGGGTGAACCGGCGCCGCCGCTTGCCGGTGGGATCATGGAAGATGTGCCGATCGTCGCCGCTCATCGCGCCGTGCCCCGTTCATACCGCTGATAACACGGTTTCGGCGGCGCAATGATCCTGGATCATGTCCGAACGGTGGCGCTTGGACGCCGCTGACGAGGCCGCGACAATTTGGCCGCGATCGCCTGTGCGTATCGTATCCCCATAACCGTAAAACCCCCGCGAAAGCGGGGGCCTAGGCTTTTTCTGAAACGCGGGGCGCTCGACGATAAAACGCCTGGGTCCCCGCTTTCGCGGGGATTTTACGGGAGAAAAGCAGGGCCCTCAGTCCACCCAGTCCTTCTCCAGCCGCTTGCTGGCCAGGAAGAACAGGCCGGCGGCCACCAGGTAGAAGCCCATCCCCGTATAGATCGACCAGCGCAGCGACTCCGCGCCGAACACCGGCTTCAGGAGATCCGAGACCAGGCCGAAATAGTAGATGCCGACGGCGATGCCCAAGAGGTTGTTGATCAGCAGGAACAGGGCCGAGGCGGTGGTGCGCATCGGGGCCGGGGCCAGGTGCTGGACGGCGGCGGTGATGGGGCCCAGCCAGGCCAGGTTCAGGCCGGTGGGGATCAGGAAGATCAGGAAGGCGGCCGTCATCGCGCCGGTGCGGCCCAGGCCCCCGAACAGCGCGCCGCTGTTCATGGCCAGCAGGAAGCAGGGCACCGAGATCAGGAAGGCGATGGCCGGGGTGATCGGGTAGCCCGCCTTGGACTTGGCGCCAAGCTTGTCGGCCACGACGCCGCCCAGCCAGATGCCCAGCAGGCCGCCGAACAGGGCGATGCCGGCATAGTACCAGGCGGTTTGCGACAGGGTGAGGCCGAGGCTGCGCATGAAGAAGCTGGGCAGCCAGGCGGCGACGCCGTAGCCGCACACCGACGAGGCGGCCGCGCCGAACGACAGCAGCCAGAACGAGGGCTTGGCGGCCAGCAGGCGCACCGCGTCGCCGAACGGAGGAACGGGAGCCGGCGCGGCCGGCGGAGCGCCCGCGACGCGGTCGGCGCCGCCGCGCGGCGGATCCTTGACGATGGCGCGGAAGATCGGGGCCAGCACTACGCCCAGCAGGCCCACGACGATGAAGGCGGTGCGCCAGCCGTACTGCGCCGCCAGCAGGCCGCCGACCAGGGTGCCCAGGCCCGAGCCCAGCGGGATGCCGAAGGCGTAGGCGGCCAGCGCGCGGGCCCTCTGGCTCTTCGGGAAGTAGTCGGCGATCAGCGAATAGGCCGGGGCCACGCCGCCGGCCTCGCCGACGCCGACGCCCATGCGTGAGAAGAACAGCTGCCAGAAGCTGCCGGCGAAGCCGCACAGGGCGGTGAACCCGCTCCATACGGTCAGGGCGGCGGTCATGATCCACACGCGGCTGAAGCGGTCGGCCAGCCAGGCGATCGGGATGGCCAGGGTGGTGTAGAGCAGGGCGAAGGCCAGGCCCCCCATCAGGCCGAACTGGCCGTCGGACAGGCCGAACTCGTCCTTGATCGGCTTGGCCAGGATCCCCAGGATCTGCCGGTCGAGGAAGTTCAGGGTGTAGACGAGGATCAGCGTCGCCAGCACCACGTAGCGGTAGCTCGGCGCCGGCGCGGCCTCGTTCTGGTTTCGACCGTCGTCCATCGCCCACCCCAACAGAATCAAACGCTACGATAAGAAAAGGGCGACGGCCTGTTGCAGCAAGCCATCGCCCGAGGCGTTCGCCTAGAACTTCACTTCGAACGACGCCGTCACCGTGCGCGGCGGGCCGTAGAAGGCGGTGACGGAGTTGCCGTAGAACACGGCCGCCGACTGCGGGAAGTTGTAGCCGCCGATGCGATAGCGCTCGTCGCCCAGGTTCTTGCCGGTCAGGGCGGCCTTGTAGCGGCCCTGCGCCGAGGTCCAGATCAGGCTGGCGTCATAGAGCCAGTAGGCCCCCTGATCGAGCGCCGAGGGGATCTCGAACATGTGGTAGGACGAGCGGTACGAGGCCGTCGGGGTGAAGGTGACCGAGCCCTTGTCGCCCAGGTCGTGGCTGAAGTTCAGGCCGAAGTTGCCCGTCCATTTCGGGGTGTTCTGGAACACCCGTGCGTCGGAGAAGTCGCGCACCACCGGCGGGGTCGAGGTCAGGTCCAGCGCCCGGTACTCGTCGAACTCGGCCTTGATGTAGCCCAGCGACAGGTTGGCGCTGACCCAGTGGGCCAGCTTGGCGATCCCCTCGACCTCGAAGCCCGACATGTGGGCGCGGCCCACGTTGAGCACCTGGCTGGCGATCGAGGCGCCGACCGGGGTCTGCTGGGTGACCTGCATGTCCTTGTACTTCGAGTAGAACACCGCGGTGTTCAGGCTCAGGCGGCGGTCGAAGAAGTAGCCCTTCAGGCCGCCTTCGAAGGAGTCGACGGTCTCCGGCTCGTAGCCTTCGGCCGAGTTGGGCGTCAGGATCTGGTCGGAACGCATGTCGAAGCCGCCCGACTTGAAGCCCTGGCTGTAGGAGACATAGGCGTTCAGGTCGTCGCTGATCTCGTACTTGGCGCTGAGGCGCGGGGTGAACTTCGAGAAGGTCTTCTTGTTGGTGAAGCTCGAGCGCAGCAGGCCCGGAACGGCGGCGTTGTTGCCGAACAGCGGGCTGCGGATGCCGGTGAAGTTCTGGCGGTAGACGCGGCCGTACTTCTCGTCGCGGGTAAAGCGGCCCCCGACCGACACCGACAGGCGCTCGGTCAGATCGTAGCTGACGTCGGCGAAGGCCGAATAGCTTTCGGTGTCGACATTGCCGGCGGTGGCGATGGTCGTGTTGATCTGGCTGACCACGGTGTCGAAGGCGCCCGCGGCGGTGGCGTTCATGTAGTAGACGCCGGCCACGCCCTGCCAGCGCTCGCCGGTGAACAGCGCCTGGAATTCCTGGCTGAACTGGTGGTCGTTGTAGCGGCCCGGAATGTCGAGATACGCCCCCGGCAGCCCGTCGAAGTCGATGGTGCCCTCGGTGTTGCCCGAGCGATAGGCGGTGATCGACTTGACGGTGATCAGGTCGTTGATCGTCCACTGGCCCAGCAGCGACACGCCGCTGTTCTCGACGCGGTTGCTGTCGCCCGAGCCGGCGCGGGTGTCATAGACGTCGGGCAGCACCTCGCCGCCGGGGATCGGCTGGCCGAGGATGTTGAGGGCCTGCACCTCGCGGTGGCCGTGGCGCGGGTTGGACTTGTCGCGGGTGGTGTCGGCCGACAGCCGGAAGAACACGGCCTCGTTCGGCGTGTACTCGACGCTGACGCGGCCGGTGGCCACGTCCTTGTCGTAGTGTTCGGCGCCGGTGTTGAGGTTCTTGCCGTAGCCGTCGTGGTCGAAGCTGGCGGCGGCGAAGCTGACGGCCAGCTTGTCGCCGATCGGGGCCTTGGCCGAGATCAGGAAGTCGCGCTGGTCGTAGCTGCCGAGCGAGGCCTTCAGGCGAAGTTCCGGATCCGGACCGATCTTGCGGGTCACGTATTTCACCGCGCCGCCGATGGTGTTGCGGCCGTAGAGCGTGCCTTGCGGGCCGCGCAGCACTTCGATGCGCTCGATGTCGAACACGTCGAGCACCGCGCCTTGCGGGCGGGCGATGTAGACGTCGTCGACATACAGGCCGACGCCCGGCTCGAAGCCCCACAGCGGGTCCTGCTGGCCGACGCCGCGGATGAACGAGATCAGGGTCGAGTTGGAGCCGCGCGCCACCTGCAGGGTCAGGTTCGGGGTCGACTGCTGCAGGCTGGTGATGTCCGAGGCGCCCATCCGCTCCAGCGCGGCCGCGCCGTACGCCGAGACGGCCACCGGCACGTCCTTCAGGGTCTCTTCGCGCCGGCGGGCGGTGACGACCACCTCTTCGACGCCGACGCCCGTTTCGCCGGTCGTGTTCGTCTGTTCCTGTGCAACCGCGAGATTGCTCGCGGCGCCCCACGCCGCGCCAGCCAGCAGCGCAGCCTTCCACATCGTTTTCATGGACAGCCCCTCTTACCTAGATGCGTTTCGTCCCTCACGCCGGCCGGGCCGTCTTGAGCGGCCTCGTTTCCAGCGTTTTCCGCACGATTTCACCGTCGCGGAAATTCGACTTCACTGTCACCTAGGTTGAGAAATTCCGCCAGCACTTTTTCACCAGGTGGTGAAAAGTGTAATCCGACGACGGAGGGTCGCCCGCGTCAGGCCTTGCCGGACCTGGCCACGACCGCCTCGAAGCCGGCCGCGCAGTAGGCGAACAGGCGGGCGCGAACGGCCTCCAGGTCGCTGGAATGGCACAGGCCTTCGGACAGCGAGTCGATGCGGCCTGTCTCCGACAGGGCCAGCATCATCGAGCCGGTCAGGAACTGGTAGCACCAGTAGAGGTCGCGATATTCCGCGTCGGGACGGACGATCTTCAGCGTGTCGACCAGCTGGTGGACGACGGGGTCGAAGAACCGGGCCATGGTCTCGCCGCCCCAGGCCGGGGTGTTGTTCACCTGGGCCACCAGGGCGAAATAGCTCTTCCAGCCGCCGCCGCCCTCCTGCGAGATGCGCAGCAGGGGATCGATGAAGGCGGTGATCACGCCTTCCACCGTCATGCGGCCGCCGAAGGTCTTCACATAGGCGTCCATCGAGACGCTGCGGGCCTGGTTGAGGATGTCGGCCCGACGCAGGAACACCGCGTCGAACAGCTCGCGCTTGGCGCCGAAGTAGTAGTGGATCAGGGCGGTGTCGACGCCGGCCTCCGAGGCCACCTGGCGGGTGGTCACCCCGTGGAAGCCGTGGCGCGCGAACAGGCCCTCGGCGGAGTCGAGGATGGTCTCCTTGAGGTCCAGGCCGGTGGCCTTGGAAGGGCGGCCGCGTCCGCCGGAACGGGCGCGGGTCTTGGCGGCGGTCATGTCGAGCGGGCCCCTCCGAGAACTGCGCTATCCCCCGGATAGGCCTGTGCGCGGCGCCCTGGCAAGAGCGCGGCTCGTCCGTTCCCCTCGCGTCAGGCCTTGAAAATCCCGTGGAATCCCAGCGGCAAGGCCGGGTTCGCCCGCCAGGTGACCAGCGGGCCGTCGGCGATACGGCGGGCGTCGAAGGCGTGCAGCTCGCTGGCCTGGGCGTCGAGATTGAGGCTGCTGCCGACCAGCCAGCCGTCGAACTCCTCGCTCGATCCGGGACGAGGCACGAAGACCATCTCCTCGACCAGCTGGCGACGACCGAAGGCGAAGGTCTCCTCGCGGCCGGTCTTCCAGTCGCGCACCGCCACCCCGTGGAACACCGGCTTGCCCGGCTCGCCGATCGCGGCGTGGACGCTGTAGCGGCGGGCCTGGCCGGCGAAGCGTTCGTCCGAGCGCGGGAACTCGGCGACGCTGTCGAAGCGGGTCAGCTGCGCCTTGCCGTCGGCATGCAGGGCGATGAGCGCCAGGCGCGGCGGGGCGACGTTCGTGAACGGAACTCCGCGCAGCAACTGCTCGCCGGCCGAGGCCGTGCCGCGCGGATCGTCGTCGACGCAGGCGTCGAACCGGATCGTGCCGCCGGCGTCCTCCCAGGCGTCGCCCAGGTGAAAGAAGAAGAACGGCGGCAGCTCGAAGGTCCGGCTCCTGGTCAGGTCGGCCTTGTCCAGCACCACCACCTGGGTCCCCAGTTCCGGCCGCCAGGCCATGCTGGAGATGTAGGGCATCTCCAGCCGCTCCTGGATCCAGGGCTGCAGCACGATCACCAGGTGGCGCTCGGTGGCGGTGAAGTCGTGGATGTAGCTGGCGCGCGGCAGGGCCACGACCTGGGCGTCCTCCAGGGCGCCGTCGGGGGCCAGGCGCCAGACGATCGCGTGCTTGCCCGCCAGGCCCAGGTTCCAGACCCGGCCGTCCGGCTCGCGCCGCGGATGGGCCAGGAACGGCATGGCCTTGAGGTCGGGGCGCAGGGTCTTGAAGCCCTTGGTCTCCAGCGTCACCGGATCAAGGACGCAGGGCGAGCCGGCCTCCCACAGGGCCCACAGCTCGCCGCCGGCCATCATCACCGAGGTGTTGGCGCCGTTGGCGTCATCGGGACCGCCCAGGGCCGCGCCGGGGCCGGCCCTGGTGCCGAAGCCCGGCGTGACCATCGCGCCGGCCGCCGTGTTGGCGCGGCGCTTGGGGGTGTCGACGAAGCGGGCGGCGAGGCTGGCCTGGCCGTCCTGGATCGACCAGCGCCGCACCAGGCCCTCGCCGTCGAACCAGTGGCCGGCCGAGCCGCCAGGGCGACGGAACCTGGCCGGGCCGTTGCGGATCAGCGCGCCCGACAGGTCGGCCGGGGCCTTGCCGCGCAGGCGGGTCAGCCGGGCCGGGGCGATGTCGGCCTCGACGTCGCGGAAGGCCAGGGTCCAGTCGGCGGCCCCGGCGGCGAACACCGTCTCGGGGGCCAGCACGGCGGCGGCTCCGGTCAGGCCGGCGGCGCGGAGAAAGGCGCGGCGATCCATCGGCATCCTCTAGCGCAGGTTCAGGGCCTGGGCGTTCTCGCCCGGCGCAACGGTGAAGGCGGCGGCCTCGAAGGACGGCGGGCCCATGTTGACCTTGGCGTCGTTGGAGAAGCCGTAGGGCTCGACCGGCAGGCCGAAGGGGTTGGTGCCCAGGCGTCCGTCGCCGTCGACGTCGTGGAAGACCCGCAAGGCATAGGTTCCGACGGGCAGGTCCAGGCGGATGCTCGGTTCGGCCTCGGTCGCGGGAACCGTCACCGACGTCACGGCCTTGCCGCCCTTCCAGGCCTGGGCGTTGTCGTAGACGGCGACCTGCAGCGCGCCGGTGTGGGCCTTGAGGCCGGGGAAGGTCAGGGTCAGGCCGGCCTGGGCCTGGGCCTGAGTCTGGGCGGAGGTCGTCGCGGCGGCGGGCGGCGCGGGAACGACGGGGATGTCCTGGCAGAGGCCGGCGACCGGAGCGGCGAGGAGGGCGGCGCAGGCCAGCAGCGGGAGAAGACGCATGGAAAGGATCCTTGGAAGACGGGAAGGGAGGGGACTGTGCAACGACAACGCGCTCAGCCGAAGAACACCCGCCACAGCAGGCGGCCGGGCAGGAAGGTGAAGCCGCCGGCGACGATCAGTCCGCCGACGAACAGGCCGGTCATGAAGCGCCGGTGCATGTGAACGTTGTGGCGGCGAGCGGCGTAGACCGCCATGGGCAGGGCCACGATCGTCCAGCCCGACAGCAGGTGGATCCAGCTCATGGCGCCGTGGTTCATCTCGCGGATGAACAGCGAGCTGACCGCGGTGGTCGCCATGGCCGCGACCCAGCTCCAGCCCAGGGCGCGATGCAGCCGCGTGCCCTTGACCCCGACCATCAGCACCGTGCCGATCACCAGCGCCGTCAGGGCGGCGGCGACGTGGATCTGGATCTTCACCGGCGCGGCGGCCAGCAGCGACAGGTCCGGCAGGTGAGGGGCGGCGCGCAGCATCAGCACCGGCGCGGCGGCGAGCGCCGAGGCGACGAGCACGCCGGCCAGGCCCTTGAGCCGGAAGCGGCGGGCGGCGGCGTCGTGCATTGACAGGCTGGGCTGGGCCATCTTGATCTCCGTGCGGCGGCGGGGTGCGTCGCCGTTGCTGGATCGATAGGAGCCGCCGGGCCCGTGTCTCAATCGCCGTTACGTGAGCAGCCGGCTCCGCTTCGCCAATCGCCGCCGCCCGCCGTTCGCGCTTCGCGAATGGCGGCCTTCGCCGCGCGGCACGGACGCGGCGTGCTGGTGGCGGGGATCGCCGGCCTGTTCCTGGCCTTCGCCGGCGCCTTCGGCACCAGCGCCGCGCCGCTGTGGATCCGGATCGTCTACTGGCTGGTGCTGTGCTGGTCGGGGGCGGCGGCCGGTGCGGCGGTCGGCGGCCTGGTGCAGGGCAGCGGCCTGACCGAGCGGCGGCCGTTCGTCGGCGGCGCGGTCATCACCCTGGGCGTGGCCCTGCCCGGCACGCTGTACGTCTGGGCGATGTCGAGCCTGATGTTCGGCGCCCTGCCGCGCCCGGCAAACCTGCCGCACTACTTCCTGCCGGTGCTGGCAGTCACCGCGGCGATTACGGCGCTGAATTTCCTGGTCGCCCGCAGGCCGGTCGAGACCCACGCGGCCGCCCCCGAGGCGCCGCCGCCGCGCTTTCTCGAACGCCTGCCGCCCCGGCTGCGGGGCGCGAGCCTCTACGCCGTCGAGGCCCAGGACCATTACCTGCGCCTGCATACCTCCAAGGGCGAGGACCTGATCCTGATGCGGCTGTCCGACGCCGTCGCCGAGCTGGAAGGCATCGAGGGCGCCCAGACCCACCGCTCCTGGTGGGTGGCGCGCGAGGCGGTGGTCGAGGCCAGGCGCGGCGACGGCCGCGCCGTCCTGACCCTGACCAGCGGCGCCGAGGCCCCGGTCAGCCGGGCGTATGCGAAGGCGCTACGCGAGGCGGGCTGGTTCTAGCGCGGTCGAACCGCGCTTTCCCGACATGCACATGGCGGCGCGCTCTGGTATCGGAAGCGTCGCCCGTGCGGCCTAGGGAAGATCAAGAGAAGTTGTCTTCAATGCCCGCTCCGAAGATCGAACTGAGCGGCGTTCTCTCGCGCTGCGTCTTTCGGGACGGACAAGCCGAGTTAAGGGTCACGCGAGCTGAAGGTGATCCAGGTCAACTATGATGCTGATGATCTGCGTCTCCATGTGCGCACGCTGGAGGACCAAGTCGCATATCTTCATGGAAATCTTCGCGCCGCTACGACCAAGGACACGCAGGGCCGGGGCATTCTGCGGGAGCTGCTCCGTCGCGCCGAAATAAAGGCGGCGGCTTCCGAGAAACACCAAGAGCGCCAGACGGCCGCCATCAATGTACTGAGGCGATTGCAGGCTCATTTCGGGGATTGATCGGCATCGCAGTTCGGGCCGGAGACACCCGTTGGACTGACTGGCGGCCTTCTGAAATGCCGAGCATCAGCTGAGAACGAAAAGGGCGGCCCTCGCGAGCCGCCCTTTCCTGTTTTCAGCCGAACCCTTCGGCTCAGAACTCTTCCCACTCGTCGACCTTGGTCGCGGCGGCGGTCGCCGCGCCGCCGGGGCGGCCGGGGCGAACGAAGGTCTGGGCGCGGGCCTGGGCGGCGTGGACCGGATTGGCGCGCGGCGCGGCGGGGGCCGAGGCGCGGGCGGCGCTCTCCGCGCCGACCTTGAAGCGGCCCACCAGGGCGGCCAACTCGCCGGTCTCGCCCTTCAGCGAGTGGGTGGCGGCGGTGGCTTCCTCGACCATGGCGGCGTTCTGCTGAACGACCTGGTCCATCTGGTTCACGGCGGTGTTGACCTGGTGCAGGCCGGTCGACTGCTCGGTGGCCGAGGCGGAAATCTCGGTGACCAGACTGTCGATGGTGGCGACCTGGTCGACGATGCGCTGCAGGGCCTCGCCGGTCTGGCCGACCAGGGCCACGCCCGCGCCGACCTGCTGGCTGGAGGTCGAGATCAGGGTCTTGATCTCCTTGGCCGCTTCGGCCGAGCGCTGGGCGAGAGCCCGCACTTCCTGGGCGACGACCGCGAAGCCTTTGCCCGCATCACCCGCCCGGGCGGCTTCGACGCCGGCGTTCAGGGCCAGAAGGTTGGTCTGGAAGGCGATCTCGTCGATCACCCCGATGATGTTGCCGATCTGGCCCGAGGATTGCTCGATCTCGGTCATGGCGCTGACGGCCTGGCTGACGATGGCGCCCGAGCGCTCGGCGTCGGCGCGGGCGGCGGCGACCACGCTGGAGGCCTCCTTGGCGCCGGCGGCGGTCTTGCGGACCGTGGCGGTGATCTCGTCGAGGGCCGCGGCGGTCTCTTCCAGGCTGGCGGCCTGCTGCTCGGTGCGGCGCGACAGGTCGTCGGAGGCCTGGGCGATCTCTTCCGAACCGGCGCGGATGCCGCCGGTGGCGCCGTTGATGCCGCGCAGGGCGTCCTGCAGGCGGCCGGCGGCGGCGTTGAAGTCGCTCTTCAGCTGCTGGGCCTTGGGGGCGAACTGGGCGTCGATGCGGTAGGTCAGGTCGCCGTCGGCCAGCGAGCCCAGGGCTTCGGCGAGGGACTCGATGGCGATGCGGTCGACCTCGGCCTCGGCGGCCTTCTCGGCTTCGCGCTCGGCGCGCTCGCGCTCGGTGCGGGCGGCGGCGGCGGCGGCTTCCTCTTCCAGGCGCAGCTTGTGGATGGCGGCGTCCTTGAAGGTGGCGACGGCGCCGGCCATCTCGCCGATCTCGTCCTTGCGGCCCGAGGCGGGCACGGCGACGCTGTTGTCGCCGGCGGCCAGGCGGCGCATGGCGGCGGTCATGGCGGCGACCGGGGCGGCGATGCCGCCGGTCAGCATCAGGCCGCCGGCGATGGCGACGGCCAGGGTCACGCCGATGCCGATGGCCAGGACCAGGGTGCTGCGCAGCGAGGCGGCGGCCTGGGCGGCGGTCTCGGCGGCGACGACGGCCTCGGCGTCTTTGGTGATGGCTTCGATGGCTTCCTCGACCGGCTCGACGGCCTTGTCGGCGACGCCGTCGTGCTTGACCAGGTCGATGGCCTGGGCGCGGGTCGCCGGATCGGCGCCCAGCTTCTCTGCCGGCTCGATGGCCTGGGCGCGGTAGTTGGCGTAGGCGGCGTCGACGGCGGCGATGCGCGCCAGGTCGGCCTCGTCATCGCCCGCCAGCTTGCGCAGCTCGTCCAGGGCGGACAGGAACTTCGGCTTGTGGGCGTTCTCCAGGCGGTCGACGTAGTAGGCGTCGCCCGACAGCAGGAAGCCGCGCAGCGAGTTCTCCTGACGCGTCAGGCGGAAGGCGGCGGTGTCGGCCGAGCGCAGGCTGGCGTGCGCCACGGCGGTGCGCTGCACCGAGCCCTTGTAGGCCTGCTGGTTGATGAAAAGCGTAATGCCCATGGCCACGATCGCGGTCAGCATCACGCCGAACACGACCATCAGCTTCTGGGGAATCTTCAAGTCACCAAACCGCACGACCCGCCTCCGGATGTCTTAGCCCCGACGATGTGCGCGACAGCACACGTCCTCGCTGCAAGCTCTGGCGAGATCGCGGTTTCCACGGGATTAACCGTAGTGTGGCGGAACGTCGCACCCCGAGACCGCCGTTACATGCCGATGGTCGGCGACCGAGTGTCAGTAACTTCCCCAGGTTGCGGCGTGTAAGGGGTTACCGCTGATAACAACACACCCCGCTCCACCTGTGGCGGAGCGGGGTGCGACAAAGGGACGGACTGAAAATATTTTGGTCCGAGGCCGGATTTAGTGGGCCTCGTCCCAGTTCAGGGCCGCGCGGGCCTCGACGGTCAGCGGCACCGAAAGCGCCACGGCTGGCTCGGCCGCGCCCTCCATGACCCGCCGCGCGAGCGCGCAGACGGCGTCGGCTTCCTCCTGAGGCGCCTCAAAGACCAGTTCGTCGTGCACCTGCAGCAGCATGCGGGCCTTCAGGCCCGCTTCCTCCAGCGCGCCCGGCATGCGCACCATGGCCCGGCGCATGACGTCGGCGGCCGCGCCCTGGATCGGGGCGTTGATGGCCGCGCGTTCGGAGAACTGCCGCTGGCCCACCGACTTGGCGTGGATGTCGGGGATGTTGATCTTGCGGCCGAAGATCGTGGTGACGTAGCCGTGCTCGCGCACGAACACCTTGGTGGCGTCCATGTAGGCCTGGATGCCGGGGAAGCGCTCGAAATAGGTCTTGATGTAGGCCCCGGCCTCGCCCTGGCCGATGCCCAGCTGGTTGGCGAGACCAAACGCCGAGATGCCGTAGACGATGCCGAAGTTGATGGCCTTGGCCCGGCGGCGGATCAGCGGGTCCATGCCCTCGATCGGCGTGTCGAACATCTCCGAGGCGGTCATGGCGTGGATGTCGAGGCCATCGCGGAAGGCCTGCTGCAACTGCGGGATCTGCCCGATGTGGGCCAGCAGGCGCAGCTCGATCTGGCTGTAGTCGGCGCTGATCAGCACCTTGCCCGGCGCGGCCACGAAGGCCTTGCGGATCTTGCGACCCTCCTCGGTGCGGACCGGGATGTTCTGCAGGTTGGGGTCCGACGACGACAGGCGGCCCGTCGTGGTGGCGGCCAGGGCGTAGGAGGTGTGCACCCGGCCGGTGCGCTCGCTGATCGCGGCGATCAGGTTCTCGGTATAGGTGCCCTTCAGCTTCGACAGCTGGCGCCAGTCCAGCAGCACGCGCGGCAGCTCGTGCTCATTGGCCAGGCTTTCCAGCACGTCGCTGTCGGTCGACCACTGGCCGGTGGCGGTCTTCTTGCCGCCCTTCATGTTCAGCTCGCCGAACAGCACGTCGCCGATCTGCTTGGGGCTGCCCAGGTTGAACGGGCGGCCGGCCAGCTTCTGGGCCTGTTCCTCGAACTCGGCCATGCGCAGCGAGAATTCGTTCGACAGCCGGCGCAGGGTCTCGGGATCGACGCGGACGCCGTCGTTCTCCATCGTCGCCAGCACGGCGGGGAGGGGGCGCTCCAGGGTCTCGTAGACGGTCAGCAGGCCCTCGGCCGCCAGGCGCGGGCGCAGCACGTTGTAGAGCCGCAGGGTGACGTCGGCGTCCTCGGCGGCGTAGGCGGTGGCCTTGTCGAGGGCCACGTGCTTGAAGCTGATCTGGCTCTTGCCCGTGCCGGCCACTTCCTTGAACGGGATGGGCTTGTGGCCCAGCCACAGCTCCGACAGCTCGTCCATGCCGTGGCCGTGCAGGCCCGCCTCCAGCACGTAGCTGATCAGCATGGTGTCCTCGATCGGGGCGACGGCGATCCCCCGGCGGGCCATCACGGCGATGTCGTACTTGGCGTTCTGGGCGACCTTCAGCACCGCCGGGTCTTCCAGCAGCGGCTTGAGGGCGGCCAGGGCCTCTTCCTCGGAAATCTGCTCCAGCTTGGCCGGGGCCTCGAAGGCCAGGCCCCCGTCCTGCGGCTTGTCCTCGTGGCTGACGGGGATGTAGCAGGCCTCGCCCGGCGCGATGGCCAGCGACACGCCGCACAGGCCGGCATTGGCCGACGACAGGGCGTCGGTCTCGGTGTCGAAGGCCACCACGCCCTTGGCGCGGGCCTTGTCGATCCAGACCTGCAGCGTGGCCAGATCGCGCACGCAGGCATAGGCGGCGGTGTCGATGGCGACCGGCTCGGCCACCGGATTGGCCGCGGCGCGGGCGGCGGCCGAGACGTAGGAGACGCTGGTCACCGGGGCGGTGACGGCCTTCTCCGACGGGCGGGCGTCCAGCGTGCGGGGCGCCGCCGCGGCGTTGCCGTCGCCGACCCGGCGGGCGAGCGTGCGGAACTCCATCTCCTCCAGGAAGGCGGCCAGCACGGCCTTGTCCGGCTCGCGCACCACCAGGTCGTCCAGCGGCTCGGGCAGGGGGGTGTCGCAGTCGAGCGTGACCAGGGCCTTGGACAGGCGGATCTGGTCGGCGAAGTTGATCAGGGTCTCGCGGCGCTTGGGCTGCTTGATCTCGCCGGCGCGGGCCAGCAGCGTATCGAGGTCGCCGTACTCGGTGATCAGCTGGGCGGCGGTCTTGACGCCAATGCCCGGGGCTCCAGGTACGTTGTCGACGCTGTCGCCGCACAGCGACTGCACGTCGACGACCTGCTCGGGATAGACGCCGAACTTCTCGAACACCTCGGCCCGGCCGATGCGCACGCCCTTCATGGGGTCGAACATCGAGACGCTGTCGCCCACCAGTTGCATCAGGTCCTTGTCGGACGAGACGATGACGGCCTCGCCGCCGGCGTCGCGGGCGGCGCAGGCATAGGCGGCGATCAGGTCGTCGGCCTCGTAGCCCGGCAGCTCGATGGCCGGCACGCCGAAGGCGCGGGTGGCGTCGCGCACCAGCGGGAACTGCGGGATCAGGTCTTCCGGCGGCGGCGGGCGGTGGGCCTTGTACTGGTCGTACAGCTTGTTGCGGAACGTCTTTTCCGAGTGGTCCCAGATCACCGCCAGGTGCGTGGGCGCGTCGCCCTGCATGTCGCGCATCAGCTTCCACAGCATGTTGCAGAAGCCCTGCACCGCGCCGACGGGCAGGCCGTCGCTCTTGCGGGTCAGGGGCGGCAGGGCGTGATAGGCGCGGAACAGATAGGCCGAGCCGTCCACCAGGAACAGGCGCAGGGCGGGGCCGTCCTGGGTGAGCGGACGGGACTGGGCGGATTCGGGCGCGGCGGCGTCGGTCATGGGCGCGAACATAAGGGGAGCGGGCCTGCGCCGGAACCCTCGCTGGGCGCGTCGCGAACGGTTGCTGGCGCCGGGTGGCTCGGCTATGGCTCAGCCTGTGGTCGAGTAGTCGGGCGGGGGCCCGCGACCCGAGGGGGCGTCGTGTCTTTCATCCGTTTCGGTTCGGTCGTCGCGTTCATGGCGCTGGCGGGCCTTCCCGCCTCGGCCGAGGAGCGGGTGGGCTTCACCGCCGGACCAAGGCGGGCCGAGATCCAGGCGGCCTTTCCGGCCGGCGCCAAGACCACCGGCGAGGCCGAAGTCGAATGCCTCGTGGGCGACAAGGGCGTGCTGGCCGACTGCAGGGTGCTCGCCGAACAGCCGCTGAACCAGGGCTTCGGCCAGGCGGCGCTCGGCCTGTCGGGCCGCTTCCGCGCCAAGCTCAAGGACGAGGCGGGCGCCTCGACCGTCGGTCGCAAGACGGCCTACGAGCTGGAATTCCTTGCCCCCGGCGACGCCAACCCCGACTGGGTGCGCAAGCCGACGGGCGAAGACCTGGCAGGTGTCTTCCCGGTCGAGGCCGTCAAGGCCGGCAAGGACGGGCGGGCGGTGATCAACTGCCGGGTCACGGTCGACGGCTTCCTCGACCGCTGCAAGGTGCTGTCCGAGAGCCCGGAAGGGCTGGGCTTCGGCAAGTCGGCCCTGGCCCTGGCTCCGCAGTTCCTGATGAGCCCCAAGATCCGGGGCGGCAAGCGCGTCGAGAGCGACGTGACCGTGCCGATCAACTGGAAGGGGCTGACGGGCCAGTTCTTGGCGCCGGTCGGCAAGGAGCGCCTGATCCTGGACCCGCCGTGGAAGTCGGCCCCGACCCTGGCTCAGGTCGAGGGCGCCTGGCCCAAGGCCGCCGAGGGGCTGGACAACGGCCAGGCCGCCCTGCGCTGCCGGCTGCGCGCCACCGGCGCCCTGCACGACTGCGAGGTCATCTCCGAGCTGCCCAAGGGCAAGGGTTTCGGCAAGGCGGCCATGGGCCTGACCGAGCATTTCGTCGTCTCGCTGGGAGAGGGCGACGCCAAGACCGCCAAGCTGGTGCAGGTGGACGTGCCCTTCCGCTTCCGCCCGCCGGGCTCGACGACCCGCCAGCTGAGCCGGCCGCGCTGGATCCAGATCGCCAGGAGCGAGGATCTGGTCCGCACCTATCCCGAGGCCGCCCGCAAGGCCGGGGTGGCGAGCGGTCTGGGCGTGGTCGCCTGCACGGTCACCGCCGAAGGTCGCCTGGTCGATTGCGAGGCTTCGCGCGAGGAGCCGGCCGGGCTGGACTTCGCCGCCGCCGCCATCATCGTCGCCGCCTCCATGCGCATGAATCCCTGGACCACCGAGGGCGACCCGGTTGACGGTCACCGCATCCGGTTGCCCATCCAGTTCGATGGCGACCCCGCGCCCCCCGAAGCTCCCGCCGAGGCCGCCAAGCCCTGAGCCAAGGCACAGCTTTGCAACCACCGTTCGCCCAAATGAGGCGAGGTCGCCCTTAAGGCGCCCTATGCTGGACCTGTGGACGGTTTACAGGCAAAAGCGCGTCCGCCCGTGAGGTGGACGCGATCCGTCTGGCGGGACCTGGGAACCTCAGGGCCCATCAGAGGCTTGGTTCCTGGTGAGTAAAAGCGCCCTCCCCGACGCGGATACTTTTTGAGCATGACCTTGAAGAAGACCATCGCCCTGGGCCTTGGCCTGGGAAGCTGTAGCCTTTTTGCCGCCGGCGTGCTGGCGACGGGCATACTGGCTCCGCCGCCCGCCCCCGATACGCTGACCAGCGAGCCCATCGAGCTGCGCGCGCCCCTCGCGCCGGCCGAACAGGGCGCGCCGCTGCCCAAGCAGTACGTGGTTTGAGGCTCTCTTAGCCCCGATCTCCCGTCATTCCCGCCACAAGGGCGGAGGAGTGACGGGAGGGTAAGGAGCGACGCCGTTTAAGGCTTCGACTTCGCCGGTTCGCCCTCTTCGGGCGCCGGCGCCGGTTCGGGCGCGCCCGCCAGGGTCAGGTCGAACACCGAGCCGCCGGGACCCGTCTCCACCAGCGCCAGATCCCCGCCGTGGCCCTGGGCCAGTTCGCGGGCGATGGCCAGGCCAAGGCCTGTGCCGCCGCGGCGCACCGATCCCACGAACGGCTGGAACAGGTTGGCCCGCGCCCGGGCCGGCACGCCGGGGCCGTCGTCCGACAGCCGCAAGTGGCTCATGCCGTCGGCCCGGCGCAGCTCGACGAACACCCGCCCCTTGCCGCTGCGGTCGGGCGCGCCCTCGATGGCCTCGCGGGCGTTGCGCAGCAGGTTGGTGAGGATGCGATGCAACTGGTCGGGGTCGGCCTGGATCTGCTCGCGGGCGTCGATCACCGTCTCCAGGGCCACGCCCTGAGGGGTGAGGCCGGAATCCTCGGCGGCCATGTCCAGCGCCGCGCGCAGGGCCACGGTGCGGATCACCGGGGCCGGCTCCTTGGACTTGCCGTAGGCCATGACGTCGCTGGCCAGGGTGATGGCGCGGTCCAGGGCCCGTTCGAGGCGCGGCAGGGCCTGGGCCACCTTGGGATCGCCCAGGGCGGCCAGGCGGTCGGACGCCATCTGGGCGCTGGTCAGCATGTTGCGCAGGTCGTGATTGATCTTGGCCACGGCCTCGCCCAGGGCCGCCAGGCGGGCCTTGGCCTGCAGGGCGGTGCGCAGGTCGGTCTGCATGGCGTCGAGCTCGGCCTCGGCGCGGCCGATCTCGTCGCGGCGGCGCGAGACCACGACGCGGGCCTCGGGCGCCTCGGGGTCGGCGCGGAAGCGCTCCATGGCCTTGGTGATGCGCTGCATCGGCCGCACCAGCAGGAAGTTCAGCGACAGGTAGATCAGGCCCCCGGCCAGGCCCGCGGCGAACAGGGTCACGCCCGCCAGGCGCCAGAAGTTGGCGATCAGGTGGGCCTTCAGCGGGGCGTCGGGCAGCACGATCTCGACGAACTCGGCCTCCTGGCGGAAGCGCGGCTCGGCCATCACCCGCACCAGGCTGCCGGGCTTGCTCTTGAGGGTGAAGAACGGGGCGGCGAGCCACGAGCCGGGGTTCTGGCCGCGCAGGTCGACCAGGTAGGGCTGCTCGATGGCGCGCGGTTCGGTGGGCAAGACGAGGCGACGGGCGCCGTCGACCTGCAGGGCCACGATGACCACGCCGGCCTGGTCGAGCAGGCGTTGCGAGACCTGGTCGGTGACGCGGCGCTCGGGATCGGCGTCGGCGATGGTCGAGGCCAGTTCGGCGGCCCGCACCCGGTCGAGCAGCCACTGCTTCTCAAGGTCGGCCAGGGCCGGCGGCAGGATGAAGGCGCCCGCCAGGAATACGAACAGGGCGGTCAGCAGCAGCAGGCGCGCCGACAGGCCGCCGGGCCACGGAAGGCGTCTTCCGGGCGGCTTGTCGGGAGCGGCGGGCGGCGTGACCGGTTCGGCCATTCGTCTGGGTTACTTCACGTCGGCGGCGGGGGCAACGCGGCGCCTGCGCGCGGCCTTCCAAAGCGGCGGCAGCAGGGCCAGCACGCCCAGGCCGATGATCGGCATGTAGATGCGCGGCGAGGCCAGGGTGGCGAGGGTCACCGGGTCGCCCTCGGCGAACAGATGGCCCAGGCCCGAGCCGATGCCGGCATAGACGAACGAGCTGGGCGCCATGCCCAGCACCGAGGCCAGCAGGTAGGTGCGCAGCGGGATCTTCATCAGGCCCGAGGCGACATTGACCAGCAGCAGCGGAAAGGCCGGGATCAGCCGCAGGGTCAGCAGGTAGGAGAAGGCGTCGGCCTTGAAGCCGTCCTCGATGCGGGTCAGCAGGGCGCCGGGCTTGCGGCGCAGGAAGTCGCCGAAGGCCGTGCGGCAGGCGGCGTAGACGACGGTCGAGCCGCCGGTCACGCCCATCAGGGCCAGGAACCCGCCCAGCGGCCCGAACAGGAAGCCGGCGCTGAGCGACAGGATCAGGGCGCCGGGCAGCGAGACCGACACCGTGGCGATGTAGATCACCACATAGATCAGCGCGCACTGAAGCGGGTGGTGATGGGCGAAGGCCTGCAACGCTTCGCCCTCGGCCTGCAGGGTCTCGAGCGACAGCTTGCCGGCCACGCCCGACGCCAGAGCCGCCACGAGCAGCAGCGCCAGGACCGCGAGCGGTCCGAAGCGACGCAGCCAGGCGAGGCTCTGGTCAGGGGTCATGCGGTCCCGATCGCGTCCGAAACGCTGGTGAACCCTTCGGCCCGCAGGCGGGCGGCCAGGTCCTTCTTGATGCGCACCACCAGGCCCGGGCCGCCATAGACCAGGGCCGAATAGAGCTGCACCGCGCAGGCGCCGGCCTTGATCTTGGCCAGGGCGTCGGCGCCGCTGGCGATGCCGCCGGCCCCGATCAGGGCCACGCGTCCCTTGGCGGCGGCGTGGAACTGGCCAAGCACGGCCGTCGAGGCGACCAGCAGCGGCGCGCCGGAAAGCCCGCCCCCCTCGGCCTTCTGCGCCGACTTCAGCGTGTCGGGCCGGGCGATGGTGGTGTTGGAGACGATGATCCCGTTCAGGCCCGCGGCCAGCACGGTCTCGACGATGGCCTCGACCTCGCCGTCCTCCAGGTCGGGTGCGACCTTGAGGAAGATCGGATAGTCGGCGCCGTCCTTCTTCAGGCCGGCGCGGGCCTGCGCGATCCGGCCAAGCAGTTCCTCCAGCGCGGCCTTGGTCTGCAAGGCGCGCAGGCCCGGGGTGTTGGGCGAGGAGATGTTGACCGTGAAGTAGTCCGACAGGCCCCACAGGCGGGTCAGGCCGGTGACGTAGTCGCCGATGCGGTCGTTGGCGTCCTTGTTGGCCCCGATATTGGCGCCGAACACGCCCAGGCGGTCGCCGTGGGCGTGCTTGCGGGCGGCCAGGCGCGCGGCGAAGGGCTCCAGCCCCTCGTTGTTGAAGCCCATGCGGTTGATCACGGCCTGGTCTTCGGTCAGGCGAAACAGCCGCGGGCGCGGATTGCCGGCCTGGGCCAGGGGCGTGACCGTGCCGGCCTCCACGAAGCCGAAGCCGGCCGCCAGCATGGCGTCGGGAGCCTCGGCGTTCTTGTCGAAGCCGGCGGCCAGGCCCACGCAGTTGGAAAGCTGCAGGCCCGCGACGCTGGTGGCCAGGATCGGATCGTCGACGCCGCCGTCGCGCGGGCCAAGGCCCCACTTCAGGCCGCGGATCGCCCAGCCGTGGGCGTCTTCGGGATCCAGCGCATGCAGGGCGCGGGCGGCGATGTCGTGCAGGGCCATCAGGAAAGACCCAGCTGCGGCACGCCGTCGGCGTCGAGCGCCAGCGGCTTTTCCGACACCGCCTCGGACGGATCGAGGCTGCGGAAGAGGTGCGGGAACAGGGCGCCGCCGCGCGAGGCCTCCCACTTCAGGTCAGCACCCAGGGCGTCGGCGTCGAAGCCGACCAGCAGCAGGTCTTCCTGGCCCTTGAAGTAGAGGGCGGCGGTCTCCTGGGCCTGGTCCACGGCCGACAGGTGGATGTAGCCGTCGGCGTGGTCGATGGGCGCGCCGTCGAAACGGCCGCCGGCCTTGGCCGTGTCCCAGAGGGCCTTGGGAAGGATCTTGTAGACCAGGGTCATTCGCCGCCGTGCCCGCCGTGTTCGGATGCGTAGAAGACGCGCGCCAGCCGCGGGGCGCCGGACGCGTCGATGTCGAAGACCGCCGCCGTGGCGGTGGGGAAACGGCCGCGCAGCTTGGAAAGCTCCGCCGCATCGGCCGGGCCGCCCTTGGCCTGAGCGCCTTGGGCCAAGCGCAGCGACAGGTCGTGCAGGCCCGGATTGTGGCCCACGACCATCACCGTGCCGGCGGGCGCGTCGGCCTCGCGCACGGCGGCCAGAACCTCCTGGGCCTCGGCGTGGTAGAGATTGCGCAGCACCTCGGCGGTCGCGCCCGGGAAGGCGCCGGCGGCGGCCTCCCAGGTCTCGCGGGTGCGGCGGGCGGCCGAGACCAGCGCCAGGTCGGGCGAAAGGCCCTCCGACGCCAGGGCCGAGGCGATCAGCGCCACGTCCTGGCGGCCGCGCTCGGCGAGCGCGCGCTCGAAGTCTCCGCCCTGGGCGGCGTGCCGCTCGGCCTTGCCGTGGCGCATCAGGATCAGACGGTCCATGCGGCCTTCCATAGAGCGGTTTCGAAGCTGGGCAAATGGCGAGAAACGCCGTCTCGACGATCTCCTCTTAAGGGGCGCGGGGCCGGGCGCAAAGCGTATGGTTGACACCTTCGTCGACAGGCGGTCCAAGGCGACATGGCCGACCTCGATCTGGACGTTTCCGCGCCGCTCGGCGGCGGTGTCTGGCGCTTCCCCGCCGACCGGCCGCTGGTGCTGGATTCCGGCTCCAGGATCAACGGGCTCGAAGTGGCCTACCAGACCTATGGCTCGCTGAACGAGGACGGGACCAACGCCGTCCTGATCTGTCACGCCCTGACCGGCGACCAGTACGTGGCCTCCACCCATCCGGCCACCGGCAAGCCCGGCTGGTGGACGCGCCTGGTCGGTCCCGGCAAGCCGATCGATCCGGCCCGCCACTTCGTCATCTGCTCCAACGTCATCGGCGGCTGCATGGGCTCGACGGGCCCGGCCTCGATCAACCCGGCCACCGGCGAGGCCTGGGGCTTGTCGTTCCCGATCATCACCATCGCCGACATGGTGCGGGCCCAGGCCATGCTGATCGACGCCCTGGGGGTGGACAGCCTGCTGGCGGTGGTCGGCGGCTCGATGGGCGGCATGCAGGTGCAGCAGTGGGCGGCGGACTATCCGCAGCGGGTGTTCAGCGCGATCGTCGTGGCCTCGACCTCGCGCCATTCGGCCCAGAACATCGCGTTCCACGAGGTGGGCCGCCAGGCGATCATGGCCGATCCGGAATGGCGCGGCGGGGCCTACGCCGCGCAAGGCTCGCGCCCGGAAAAGGGCCTGGCGGTGGCGCGCATGGCCGCCCACATCACCTACCTTTCCGAGCCGGCCCTGCAACGCAAGTTCGGCCGTGAACTTCAGCGCGACGGCCTGTCCTGGGGTTTCGACGCCGACTTCCAGGTCGAGAGCTACCTGCGCCACCAGGGGGCGTCGTTCGTCGACCGCTTCGACGCCAACTCCTATCTCTACATCACCCGGGCCATGGACTATTTCGACCTGGCCGCGCCGCACGGCGGGGTGCTGGCCAACGCCTTCAAGGCGGCGCGGAACGTGCGGTTCTGCGTGCTCAGCTTCACTAGCGACTGGCTCTATCCGACCTCGGAGAGCCGCCACATAGTCCGCGCCCTGACCGCCGCCGGCTGCCGCGCGGCCTTCGCCGAGATCGACAGCGACAAGGGCCACGACGCCTTCCTGCTGGACGAGCCGGTGATGGACGCGGCCCTCACGGGGTTCATGGCGTCGGTGGAACGCGAGCGGGGGATCGGGCGATGAGGGCGGCGTGCAAGATGCTCCCCCTGAAGGGGGAGCTGTCGGCAAAGCCGACTGAGGGGGGAGTCCTTGCTGGGCCGGCGGGCGCAGCGGCGGTTGAAAACGCCCCCCCTCCCGCCCTTCGGGCCACCTCCCCCAGAGGGGGAGGATCTGAATGATGATCCGCGAGGACTTCCGGGAAATTCTCCGTCTCGTGCGCCCGGGCGCGCGGGTGCTCGACGTCGGTTGCGGCGAGGGGGCGTTGCTGGAGCTGCTGACCCAGCAGAAGCAGGTCGACGGCCGGGGGCTGGAGATCAGCGCCCACGGCGTGGCCGCCTGCATGGCGCGGGGGCTGTCGGTGGTGCAGGGCGACGCCGACCAGGACCTCGACCACTTCCCCGACAAGACCTTCGACTACGCGGTGCTGTCCCAGACCCTGCAAGCCACGCGCAATCCGCGCCACGTGCTGGACGAACTGCTGCGCATCGCCGACCGGGCCATCGTCTCGTTCCCCAATTTCGGCCATTGGCGGGTGCGCTGGTCGCTGATCAGCCGGGGCCGCATGCCCGAGACCAAGGCCCTGCCGATGCCCTGGTGGTCGACGCCCAACATCCATCTCTGCACCCTGGCCGACTTCATGGCCCTGACCGAAGATCTGGGCGTGCGCGTCGACTCCAGCGCCGCCTTCGCCGGAACCGGCGCGGCGCGGGCCATCGACCCCGCCAAGGCGCTGGAGAACTGGCGCTCGGAGACCTGTCTTTTCCTGCTTAGTCGCGGGGCGCCCGCTGAGCGTGTGGAACCGAGCGCCGTTTCAGGCGATCTTCTGATCCCATGAAGCTGCGGCTGATGACCTACAACGTCCACCGCTGCGTGGGCGGCGACCGCAGGCTCGACGTGGAACGCGTGGCCGAGGTGATCTCGGCACACGAGCCCGACGTCGTGGCCTTGCAGGAACTCGACGTCGGCCGGATGCGCACCGGCAACGTCGATCAGGCCCACCGCTTGGCCGAGCTGCTGAAGATGGGCTTCCACTTCCATCCGGCGATGGCGGTCGAGGAAGAGCTCTATGGCGACGCCATCCTCACCCATCTGCCCGAAAAGCTGATCAAGTCCGGCCCGCTGCCGTTCTATCGCGCCGTGCCGGGGCTGGAGCCGCGCGGGGCCTTGTGGATCGAGGTGATGGTCGGCGACACCCCGGTGCAGATCATCAACACCCACCTCGGCCTGGTGCCCCAGGAGCAGAAGCGCCAGGCCGCCGCCCTGGTCGGCGAGAGCTGGATGGCGTCCGACCGCTGGAAGGCGCCGGGCGTCTTGCTGGGCGACTTCAACGCCACGCCCTATTCGGCCACCTACCGACTGCTGAAAGCCGCCGCCCGCGACGCCCAGAGCGTCTCGGCCGGCTGGGCCAAGGCCCCGACCGCGACCTTCCCGTCGACCTTCCCGTTCATGCGCATCGACCACGTCTTCCTGACCAAGGGCCTGAAGACGCTGAATGTGTTCTCGCCCTACGACGCCCTGGCGCGCGTGGCTTCGGACCACCTGCCGCTGGTGGTGGATCTGGAGATCGAGGGGTAGAGACCCTCTCTCTTAGAGAGAGGGAGGGGCCCGCCGCGGAGCGGTGGGAGGGTGAGAGGTTTCACCGCCTGCGGAGAAATCCCACAGGTTCCGCCCTGCTTTCCGGCGTCTACGCCATCCCGCCGCGATCAATTCTGCGAGGGCGTACCCTCTCACCGTCCCACGCCTTCGGCGTGGGCCCCTCCCTCTCTCCATGAGAGAGGGTTTTAGAGCTGCAAATGCTCGGGCGGCGCCGGCGGGGGCTCGGTCAGCCGGGCCAGGTCGTGCTTCAGGCGCTTGCGGCGGCCCCAGGGGCGCCAGGCGTCGTCGGGGGCGATGGCGTCGCCCAGGCTCCAGTCGGCGACGAACTTCTTCAGGCCCTTCAGCGGCATGACGCCCACCGGCTCCAGCCGGCGCGGGCCGGTCCTGCCGTCCAGCGCCTCGATGGCGGGGCCAAGGCCGCCGTGCTCGATGAAGGCTTCCAGCACGGCTTCAGTCTCGACGCCCAGGAAATGGCCGATCAGCCGGCCCAGGAAGGCGGCGATGGCCAGGCGCTCGTCCTCGTCGCGGGCCTCGAAGCCGATGTCGCACTCGGTGTCGAGGCCGATCGAGCGGTTGTTGAGATTGGCCGAGCCCAGGCGCAGCACCCGGTCGTCGGCGACCGCCACCTTGGAGTGGACGATGATCGGCGCGCCCTTGGGCGTGCGGGCGCTGAAGGCGAAGAAGCGGCCGTGGACGTCGACCTCGCGCAGGCGGTTGAGCGCCGCGGTGCGGGCGCTGTCCATGGTGATCTGGTCGAAATAGCTGGGGCTGCGGGCCGGGCCGACCGTCACCACCTCGGGGCCGTCGGGCTCGGCCAGGCGCTCGGCCAGGGCTTCGACCACGATCGGCGAGGTCAGGTACTGGTTCTCGATATAGATCAGCCACTGGGCCGTGCGGATCATCTCCAGGTGCAGCAGAAGGCACTCGTTGATCTCGGCGTCGCGGCGCCAGTGCGGCTGGGTGCGGGCGATGGCGATCGGCAGGCGGCGCAGCAACGGCGCCAGGTGCTCGGGCCAGGGCGTGGACAAGGGGCGCTCGGGCGGATCCAGGGCCTCGCCGGTGGCCTTGCGCCAGCGTTCGGCGAACAGTTCGGCCAGGGCCATGGCGACGGGGCCGTCGACCATGGCGGCGACCTCGTGGCGGGCCGGATAGTGGTGGCCGGTGGGCAGGCGCCGGCGCGGGTCGTTGTCGAGATGCTCGGTGGTGTCCCAGCGGTCGACGCCGATGTCGCCGCCGCTGACCAGGGCCACCGAGCCGTCGACCACCACCACCTTCTGGTGATGGCAGGCGCTGGCCGGCAGGGTGTTGTCCAGCCGGTACTTGACCTTGGAGCCGGCGAAGAAGGCCGCGCCGCGCTGCGGGCCGAACAGTTGCGAGGCCGCGATCGGGAACGGCATGTCCCAGGCCAGCACCCGCACGTCCAGCGCAGGGTTCAGCGCCGCCTGCCGGCGTAGCAACAGGCCGATGCGGTCGGCATGGACGGGATCGCGGCTCCTCTTGACCCGGTCGGGGTCGAGCCGGGTCAGCGGGTCGAACACCCAGGCCAGGATCCAGATCGAATGCCTGGCCGACAGCAGGATGGCCTTCAGGGCGTCGAAGGCCTCGTCGTTGTCGATGAACAGCGCCAGGCGTTCGGCGGCCTCGACCCGCCAACAGGTCGAGCCGGGACGGAAGACGGTTTCGATCTCGGCCATGTCGCCCCTACGCCCGTACTGCCACTGCAACGCACGGGACAGATTAAGGCTCCGCTTGTGGCCGCGGCTTGTCCTGAATCATCCTCACGCGCGGCGGAGGCGCAGAGTTCGATCAGCCGGCGATGGCGGCGGCGTCGCGCTCGCCGGTGCGGATGCGCAGGGCCTGTTCCAGGTCGAGCACGAAGACCTTGCCGTCGCCGATCTTGCCGGTGTTGGCGGTGCGCTGCAGGGCCTCGATCACCGCGTCGGCCACGTCGGTGGGCACGGCGATCTCCAGCTTCACCTTCGGCAGCAGCTTCACCTCGTATTCGGCGCCGCGATAGACCTCGGTCTTGCCCTTCTGGCGGCCGTAGCCGCGCACCTCGGTCACCGTCAGGCCCGACGCGCCCGCCTCGGTGACCGCCTCGAGCACGGCGTCCAGGCGGCTGGGCTTGATAACGGCGACGATCATCTTCATGGCGCGAATTCCCCTTTACGCGGCCGGTTTACGGCTGTGTCGGCGACTCAAGGCTAGGCCCTGGCGACACAGCTTCCAAGAGTGTTCCGGTCCTTACGGTTCCCGGCGCCTTTCGAACAGGCGCCACGCCGGCCGGAACCGGCGGCATCACCGGCGCGAACACCCGCGCCCGGGCCCGCGTGCCGCGCGGCTTGACCGCGAAGGTCTGCTTGACGGCCTCCATCAGGATCAGGCCGGCGAAACGCGGCCAAAGGCGCGCGCCGACCTGCTCGAAGCCCTCGGCCCAGCCGACGGCGAAGCCGGCGGGCGGGGCGTAGAGCGCGCGGGTCCAGCCGGCGGGCTCCAGGTCGGCCTCGCGCAGCAGGTTCTCCAGCTGGCTGCGGCTGAACGGGCGGCCATGGCCGAACGGCGTGCCCTCGGCGCGGGCCCAGACGCCGTCGCGCGAGGCCACCGCGACGATCAGCCGGCCTGACGGGGCCATCACCCGCCACAACTCGCGCAGCACCGCCGACGGATCGTCGGCCTCCTCCAGCGCGTGGACGGCCAGGATCCGGTCGAACATGGCGTTGGGAAAGGGCAGGGCGGTCTCTTCGACCAGGGCGGCCTGGTTGCGCTCGCCCACCGGCCACACTTCCACGCCTTGGGTGGCGGGCATGGCGGCGACCACGCGGCGGGCCTTGGCGCGGCATTCGTCGAGGAACGGGGTGGCGTAGCCCAGGCCCAGCACGTCCAGCCCGTTGGCGTCGCCCCAGGCCTCGGCCACCTTGCGGCCGAGCATCTCCCGCGCCACCCGGCCCAGGGGGGCGGCGTAGAAGGCTCTGAGGTCGAGCACGTCGCGGCGCATTGTCTCTCCGGGGCCTAGGTAGCATCTATGTAGGCGGGCGAATCCTCCGCGTCACGCCCGCCGACCACCGTCCGTGACCGAGGCCGATCGCATGCCGCTCGAAATCCACCAGTTTCCCTGCCTCTCCGACAATTACGGCTTTCTCGTGCGCGACGCCGCCACCGGAACGACCGCCTGCATCGACACGCCGGAGGCCGACGCCATCCTGCTGCAGCTGGAGAAGCTGGGCTGGGGCCTGGATTTCATCCTCAACACCCACTGGCACCCCGACCACGCCGGCGGCAACGAGGCGATCAAGGCCGCCACCGGCGCCGTCATCGTCGGCCCGCAGGAAGTGACCCGCATCGCGCCCCTCGACCGTGTGGTGGCCGGCGGCGATGTCGTCGAGCTGGGGCAGACCCGGCTGTCGGTGATCGACAGCGGCGGCCACACCCTGGGCCACGTGGCCTACCACGACGCGGAAGGCGGCGTGGCCTTCGTCGGCGACACCCTGTTCGCCCTGGGCTGCGGCCGGATGTTCGAGGGCGATCCCGAACAGATGTGGGCCTCGCTGTCGCGGCTGGCCGACCTGCCCGACGACACCACCGTCTACTGCGCCCACGAATACACCGCCTCGAACGCCCGCTTCGCCCTGTCGGTCGACAGCGATCCGGCCCTAAAGGCCCGTACGGATCAGGTGTTCGCCGCCCGCGAGCGCGGCGAGGCCACCGTGCCCACCACCATCGGCCTGGAGAAGGCCACCAACCCCTTCCTGCGCGCCCCGACGCTGCGGCCGGGCCTTTCGCCCGCCCGGGCCTTCGCCGAGATCCGCGCGGCCAAGGACAGTTTCAAGGGATGAGTTCGATGAGCGTTGCGGGGATTTCGGGCGACCTGGGGCCCAAGGAGATCGTGCGCCTGCTGGGCATGCAGCCTCATCCCGAGGGCGGCTGGTACGTGCGCATGTTCGAGGATGCGCCCAACGCCGAGGGGCGTCCGGCCTCGACGGCGATCTACTACCTGCTGGAAGCCGAGCAGATGTCGGCCTGGCACCGCATCGACGCGGTCGAGGTCTGGCACTGGTACGCCGGGGCCCCGATCCGCCTGACCCTGTCGCCCCCCGACGGCGTCGGCGCCACGCCCCACACGCTTGGTCCGGACCTGCGCGCCGGCTGCCGCCCGCAGGTGGTGGTGCCGGTCGGCTGGTGGCAGACGGCGGTGTCGCTGGGCGCCTGGACCCTGGTCGGCTGCACGGTCGCGCCGGGCTTCCGGTTCGAGGGCTTCGAGTTGGCGCCGGAGGACTGGCGGCCGAAGATTTAGGGGGAGACCCCCTCAGTCGGCTTCGCCGACAGCTCCCCCAGAGGGGGAGCATCTTGGCGGCGGCGCTGAACGAAATCCTCCCCCTCTGGGGGGGGCTGGCTCCTATACACCTCTGGCGC
>LNIY01000092.1 GCA_001449105.1 Caulobacter vibrioides
GTGATCGACACGTTGGTCGGCGTCACCTCAGAGGGGTGCGGCGGCGGGGGCGGACGGTGGCCGTGCGGGGTCGTGCAGGCGGCCAGGACGGCGGCCGCCAGGCCCAGGAGCACGAGGCGGCTCAGCATCCGCGCGCGCCGGGGAAGATGCCCAGGCTGCCGCGGAAGCAGCGGTGCTCGCCGCGCGGATCCCAGTACTCGGTCGTGCCGTCCGAGCGCTTGATGGCCCAGCGCTCGCCGGTCTGGCCGTCGCGGCCGACCACGGCGATATCGCCCGGCCCGCGCGAGGTGACCGCGTAACCGTCGCCGGTCAGGGCGTCGGCGGCGCAGGTCTCGGTGACGCCGGGCCGCGAGAGGTCGCCGCGCAGGCCGGCCGACGAGCCGGTGCGCTGGTTGAAGGCCGAGACCTCGGTCCCGCCCTGGCCGCTGACGAACACCTGGGTGCCCGTGGCGCGGTCATAGGTCATGACGTCGGGCGCCTGGCCGGTCAGCGGCGCGCCGCAGGGACCGCCGCGACCGCCAGGTCCCGGCCGCTTGGCCGGACCGGCCGGTTGCGCCTGGGCCATGCCGGCGACGAGCGCCAGGACCAGGACGCTGGATGCGAACAGGCGGATCATCGCGGACCTCCTTGCGAGCCAACAGGCGCGCCGACCGGACCGCCGGCGGCGGCCGAGGCCTCGTACGGATCGGCGGGGCCGCCGGCCAGGGCGCTGGACGGCGGGCCCGACAGCACGGCCACCGCGCCGGCCGGCCAGTAGCTGTCGTAGTCGGCGCGGGCCCGGTCGCGCGGCGTGCGGAACAGCTCCGGCGCCTCGAACCACGGACGGCAGGTCAGGGCGCCGTCGAAATAGCCCGTGACCAGGGCCTCGCAACCGCCGGGACGGGCGAAGACCCGGTTGTCGCGGGCGCGGATCTGGGCGCCGCTGTCGGCGAAAAGCCCTGCGCGCATCACCCCTGCGATGGCGTTGTCCGACGCATAGACCACGCCCGAGGCCGCGTAGATCCCGACGTCGGCGGCTTCGAGCCGGCCGTCCAGCACGCGCAGGTCGGCGCCCTCCAGCACCACCGCCCAGTCGCTGTCACGGACCACGGGGCGCTGCAGGGTGGTCTCGCCGCCGCTGATGTAGATGCCGCGCGAGAAGCCGTCGGTGGACAGGCCGTCGATCTGAACCAGCTGGTCGCGATTGACGCCGGTCAGCACGAAGCCGGTCGAATTGCGGGTGCGCGAGGAACCGCTCCAGTCGCCAAGGCGAACGACGCGGATGTCGCGCAGGCGGCTGTCGCGGCCGGTCTCGACGGCCATCCCGATGGCGGTGGCGGCCACGTCGACGTCCTGGGCCTGCAAGCTGCCCGACAACTTGACCACCGGGGCGCGGGTGCGGCCAACGAAGGCGGTCTGGATCATCTCGACCCGGCTGTCGGCGACGTCGATGGCCGAACCCTCGCCGTCGTAGCGCACGACCACGCCCTTCAGGGCCAGCTCGGTGGCGCGGCCGACGATGCACGAGGCGGTTCCGCCGCGCGAGGACTCAAGGCCGAGGTTCTCCAGCACCACAAAGGCCACGCCCGGCGCGATGCGGATGCAGGGCTGGTCGGCCGGAGCCAGCAGGATCGGCCGGGTGCGCGAAGGACTGTAGTCACGGGCGGTGATCACCACCGAGCGGGTGACGTTCAGCGTGTCGACGCAGGCGCCGCCGTTGCGCGAGACCAGGGTCAGGGTGTCGCCGTCATAGAGGCGGGCCAGCACGTCGCTGGCCTCGCCCGGATAGGCGATGTCGCAATCGACCACGGTGCGGTACGGGCCGTAGCCGCCGCCGGGATAGTAGGGCCGGCGCGGCGGCTTGCGCTTGACCGGACGGCGCGCCCCGCAGCCCTTCGACAGGTTGGGCTCGAGCAGCAGGCCAAAGCACGGGCGGATCTGCTGGTCGATCCTGGCGTCGGGCGAGGCCGAGGCGACCTGCGGCGCGGCGCCCGCCAGGCCCAGGACGACGAGGGCCGCCGCGAAGGAGGCGAGGCGCTTCATCGATAGTCCCTTTCCGCATCGGCGCGAGGGGCGTTGACGGGGACGGCGTCCACCGGGCCGGCGTTGGGCGGCGCCACATAGGCGCGCACCGCATAGGGCTGGGGCCGCTCGCCCGGGCCGCGCGGCGGGCGCGAGACCTGGGCCAGCAGCTGCTGCAGCCGCCAGGCCGACGGCTTGAACCCGGCCAGGGCCGCGTCCAGTTGATAGACCACCGCCTTGGCGCGATCCTGGTCGGCCACGCCCTGCAGGCCCAGCGAGAAGAAGGTCGACATGGCGTACTTGGCCTCGGGCGAACCCTGGCGCTCGGCCTCCTCGTACCAGTGGTAGGCCCGGGCGTAGTCGCGCGGCACGCCGACGCCCTCGGAGTACATCACCGCCAGAACGAGCTGGGCCTTGGACGAGCCGTTGACGGCGGCGTACTGCACCGCCCTCACCTTCTCGATCGGCGTCAGGCGGCCGGTGGTCGGGCGACCGATGGAGGCCTGGAAGGTCTGGGCGTCGTTGAGGGAAAGCAGCCGCTCGTCGAGCAGCGGCGCGGGGATGATCCGCAGGTACGACAGCGCCTCGCCGACGTGCACGAACGGCAGCTCGTGCAGGCGGGCCAGCGCCGCTTCCTTGGCCTCGCCGGCCGGGTCGCTCTCGTCGGAATGGGGCACGCCGGAGTCCGGCGAGTCCGGCGGATAGAACTCGTAGGGCGGGATCCAGCGCTTGGCCTTGCTCTCGACGAACGTGCCATACGAGGCCCGCTGCGGCGAGGAGCGCTCGAAGTCCTTGAGCATGACGTAGGCCGAAACGTCGCCGGTCTGCACCGCCAGATAGTTGTAGAGATAGGCGTCGATGTCGTTGCGGCGGAACAGGTCCAGCGCGGCCGGCGCGCCGACATGGCGGCGGTCGCCATAGGCCTCGACGGCCTGCAGGTTGTCGGACGGCTCGCCATAGGGCCCGAAGTAGCCGTCGTGCATCCGCGCCAGGGTGCGGTAGCCGTCGGCCCCTTGCGTCGACAGGATGTAGATCACCCGGTTGCGGACCCGCTCGCGTTCCTCCGTCGACATCCGCGACAGCTGGCGGTCCAGCGCGCCGTAGGCGGCGTGGCGCTCGTAGGCGCGACAGTCGTCGAAGCGCGAGAGCGCCTTGCCCGGCTTGCCGCGCGGCTCATAGGCGGCGATCGGCGCGTAGCCCGACGGATTGGCCAGGGCCATGGCGTACCAGGCCGCCGCCTCGACCGGATCGTCGAGGTTCTTGTCGCTGGCCCGCTGGCCCTCGTAGCGGCGGGCCAGTTCCAGCTGGGCGAAGAAGTCGCCCCGGAAGCCGCCCTGGCGCAGGTTGCGGATCTCGATCTGCTGCTGGTTGAACTGGCCAGAGGCGCCTTGCGCGGCCTGCGGACGCGGGCAGGCGCTGGCCCGCTTGGCGAACAGCTGCGGCGCGGAGAAGTCGCAGCCGAACAGCGGCAGCACGGCGACCGCCGCCACCGCGCCCAGCGGCACGCGGCGGATCACCTGGCGCCTGTTTTCGAGGAGATGGACGCCCGCGCGCCTCAGCCTGCGGAGGAGCGCAACAGCATCGCCGGCCTCGTGCATCGCTCCCCCTCCAGCACGCCGTTAACCATGATCGGAAACCTGTTCATGAGCCGCCCGCGGCGAGACTGTCAAGTTCGCCGACCAACGTTCATCAACTCTTGTTGGACGTGCCTGAATTGGAACGGGTTTTGGGGAGGTGGAGGCGAGGAAGTATGTGTATTTTCACATGAATTGACATGAAAAGGCGCAACTGAGCAGCCAGTGGTGGAGTCGATTCTGCCGATGCTTGAGCCCCTCAACAGCCACTCCACACCGAGAACTAAATCCGGTTGCTAGGTGAAAGTCGGTCTCTCAGAAGCGAACTCGACATAGCCCTTGCGCAGCTTCAGATGCGTCCAGCACGCCGGCGGACAGCATCGCGCCAACAAGGCTAATGACGTCGCAAATTATCGCCTTAAGATAGCGGACGCATACACACACCTAATAAGAGAGTCACATGCGAGACGCCTCGTTGAGGCATCTGATCTTAAGCGGGGGCGAGGCATTGCAGGGCATCTTGGTAATCGAGCTCAGAGGCTTTCAGGCGCTGGCGACGGAATTGGCGCGAGAGTCAGACGTGGTCGGTATAACCTCAGAGCGCGTGCGAGCGTCTGGCATATCCCTACTCAACTCTCTACTCGACCAAGCCGAGACGTCACACAAACCCACCAAGCGGTTCCACGTCGGGGGAGACACTTGGCACCTCACCTTTCCAAGCGTGGACATATCCATTCAGTTCGCACAGCATTTTCGAGAATTGACTCTCGATCATGCATCAAGATTTGGCACTTTTTTCCTAAAGCCATCAATGGCCATTAATTATGGCGAACCCAGCTATGCTGGAGATCGCTTCCTGGATGATGATTCCATAGTGGCCTATCGCTTTGCCGATAAGGGAAAATCCTTCCGCATTAGAGTGGTTGGAGCCGCACTGGAACAAATCAAACGTTCAAAAATCTGGCAATTTGTGGAAAATGAAATATCCGGACTAGGTCCATTCGCGGAAATCACCGCCTCTGCCACCTCGTCACAAACAGTATCTCAAGTTACAATTCCAAGCCTACTGATAGACAGCGACATACACTACTCCGATGGCACAGAGGATGCCGTCGAGTTGCTACTGAAGTGCCAAGAAAATTCCCGCAATATCCTCTCTTTTGGGGGGCCGGTGGCTCTTACTCAGCCTATTTACCGCAGTTACCTCAAGAGAACGATAAAGCAAATCGAGGCCGATCCGAGCCGGAAATTCACTATATTGTCCTATATTCCAATGGACGAAGCGGCCCAATCTTACGGGTGGATCGAACTTTGCAGACGACTTTCATACAAATTTGCAGGCCGATATGCTTTTGCGGCATTTTCAATTCCGAAAGGACAGTTACGTCCGTTTTCGTACCATGTGTATGACGATCGAGACGTCTTTCTAGGCCTTCGATCCTATAGCCCACAGAGAGGCACCGCGACGTTAAGCGCTGGCATGATATTTCGAACCCAACAAGTAGCCTCAAGATTCAGAGACGAACTTCATGAAAACTACAGGAAAATCGGCCCTATAGACGATCAGAAATTCGCAAAGCTTACCTCTGGAATGAAGGGATTAACCTCAGACTTGCGTCGTGACATCAATTTAGACCTTGATAGCTTGCTCTCTGGTGACTGCTAGAGGCGGGGCGATACCATAACCAGCCCGCTCACCGTCCCGTCGGCATATCCTTGAACGACACGTCCTTGTCGACCCGCACGTCGCCGGGCAGGCCGAGCACGCGTTCGGCGATGATGTTCTTGAGAATCTCGTCGGTGCCGCCGGCGATGCGCAGGCCCGGCGCCCACATCAGGCTTTGCTGGAAGGCCGCGCCGGCGGCGGCTTCGGGTCCGGTGAGGATCCCGTATTCGCCCTGCATCTCGACGGCGGTGTTGGCGAGATCCTGCAACTGGTTGGCCGAGATGATCTTGCCGATCGAGCTTTCCGGCCCGGGCGTCTGGCCGCGCGACAGGGCGGTCATGGTGCGGAAGCGCGTGAACTTCAGCCCCTGCGAGGCCACGAACCAGTCGGCCAACTTCTCGCGGAAGGCGTCGTTCGACAGAGCCGGACCGTCCTCGCCCGGCAGGGCGCGAGCCAGTTCCATCACCTCACGGTAGTTGGGGCCGGCCGAGCCCCCGACGGCCAGGCGCTCGTTCATCAGGGTGACGAGGGCGACCTGCCAGCCCTGCCCCACCTCGCCCAGGCGCTGGCTGTCCTTGACCCGCAGGTCGCTGAAATAGACCTCGTTGAACTCGCGCCCGCCCGACATCTGGTGGATCGGCCGGCACTCGACGGCGGCGTCGCGCATGTCGATCCAGAACATCGTCAGGCCCTTGTGCTTGGGCACATCAGGGTCCGTCCGCGTAAGGAGGATGCCGAAGTCGCTGTAGTGGGCGCCGGTCGTCCAGACCTTCTGGCCGTTGATCACCCACTCGTCGCCGTCCTTGACCGCCCGCGTACGCAGGGCCGCCACGTCGGAGCCGCCGGCCGGCTCGGAGAACAGCTGGCACCAGATCTCCTCGCCCTTCACGGCCGGCGAGACGAAGCGCTTCTTGGTGTCGGTCTCGGAGAAGGCCATCACCGTTGGCACGCACATGCCAAGCCCGATGGTGAAGTAGCCGTAGGCGATGCCGGCCTTGCCCTCTTCCTGGCCGAAGATCACCGACTCGATCGGCGTGCCCCCACCTCCGCCCACGGCCGCGGGCCAGGTGATGCAGGCGTATCCGGCGGCGGCCTTGCGGGCCTGCCAGGCCTTGGCGGCGGCCATGTGCTCGGGGGTGTTGGCCTTCGGCTCGCCATGCTCGGCGCGATGAGCGGCGACGGCCTCTTCCAGCCAGGCGCGGGCCGTTTCGCGATAGGCGGCCTCAGTGGGGGAGTCGTTGAAGTCCATAGCGTCAATCTCCGTCATCCCGGACGACCTGAAAGGTCGATCCGGGACCCAGGGGCCGGCGCACTGCGGCTGCTCCTGGGTCCCGGCTCTCCGCTTCGCTCCGGCCGGGATGACGAAGAAAGGCGGAGGAGAAAGTTTGGGGGCGAACGCTAAGCCGCGTTCTTCTTCTCAAGCTCGCTGACCAGCCGCTCCTTCCAGAGCCTCGGCGAGCCGGCGACCAGGGAGAGCTGCCGCGAGCGGCGGTAGTAGAGGTGGCAGTCCACCTCCCAGGTGAAGCCCATGCCGCCGTGCACCTGGACGCTTTCCTTGCTGGCGAACCAGAAGGCCTCCGAAGCGGCGATGCGGGCGGCGGCGGCGGCCGTGGGCAGTTCGGGGGCCCCATTTTCTTTGAGGGTGGAGGCGTTGAGGGCCCAGGCGCCGTAATAGGCGTTGGAGCGGGCGACCTCGTTCTTGACGTACATGTCGGCCAGCTTGTGCTTGATGGCCTGGTAGCCGGCGATCACGCGGCCGAAGGCGTATCGGCCCAGGGCGTATTCCTTGGCCATCTCCAGGCAGCGGTCGGCCCCGCCCAGCTGTTCGAAGGCCAGCAGCACGGCGGCGCGGTCAAGAATCGCCTGGACGAGGTCGAAGCCCTCGCCCGCCGCGCCCAGCCGCTCGGCGGGCGCGCCGTCGAAGGTCAGGCGGGCCACGCTTCGGGTGGGATCGAGGCTCTCCAGCGTCTCGCGCGTCACGCCGGCGCCGGTGAGGTCGACGAGAAACAGGCCGGGCTTGCCGCCCTCGCTGGCCAGGACGATGGCGGTGTGGGCGACATCGCCGTCGGTGACGGGGATCTTCACGCCGGTGAGCTTGCCGCCCTCGACGCGGGCCGACAGGGCCGACGGAGTGAGCACGCCCGGGCCTTCGCTGACGGCCAGGGCCCCGATCAGCTCGCCGGCGGCGACCCGGGGCAGGATGGCGGCCTTCTGGGCCTCTGTCCCGTGGGCCATCACGGCCTCGGCCAGGATGTAGACGGTGGAGGCGAAGGGGATCGGCGCGACGGCTCGGCCCAGCTCCTCGGCGATGGCGCACAGCTCGACGCGGCCAAGGCCCAGGCCCCCGTGCTCCTCGGGGATCGCCGCGCCCAGCCAGCCCTGCTCGGCGACGGCCGCCCACAGGGGCGCATCGTAGCTCCTGGCCGGATCGTCGAGCACGCCACGCACCACCGCGGGCGGACAGCGGCCGCCCAGGAACTTGCGGGCCTCGTCCTTGAGGAACTTCTGGTCGTCGGAATAGTCGAAATCCACGGCCGCTTTCTCCCTTGGCCGTTCTGACGACGACCGTTGGAAGCGACGATGAACCACGTTTACGTGCGTGGAAAGATTGACCCGGCGTCAAGAATTTCAGGTTCTTATGACGCCCGAGTATTTGCAGCGCAGTCCCGGAGTCCCATGGCCAAGACCGTCTTCCAGCGGAACCAGAAGGTTTGGGTCGAGAGCGTCGGCGCGTGGGCCACGATCGAGCGGATCGTGCCCATCTGGGCCAAGGGCTTCGACGAGCCCGTTCGGGTGACCTACGACGTGGGCCTGGGCCGCGAATTCCTGGCTCACGAACTTAAGCCGGAAGACCGCATGGACCCGCAGGAGGGCGGCGCTCTCTCGAACTGGCGGGTCTTGAGGGCCCGCAACAAGTGGCAGCAGGAAAGCGACTGCCTGCACCACCCCTTCCCCGGCACCTATCCGGTTGTGGTCACCGATCCCAACGACTGGGGCGGCTGGCGCACGCCGGGGGCCGAGTACGATCGCGACCCGCGCAAGATCGAGTTCCAGGCCAAGCTGATCGCCGCCTCCCCGCGCCTGCACGCGCTGTCGCGCGAGATCATGACCCTGGTCGGCGACCATCCGGAAGACGCTCCCCCCGCCCTGCTGGCCCTGGCCCAGAAGGCCGCCGCCATCGAGCGCGAGCTGCACGAGACGCCCGTGGCGAGCGGAAGCGTGGAGGGCTGAGGCCCTTCATCTTTGCTCCCGTCATTCCCGCCCTTGTGGCGGGAACCTCTGGTTCCGCTCGCACGTGAGGCGCCAACGGCGTGCTGAGCACGCCGCCCCTTCCGCCCGTACAACTGATAGGGGGGTCCCCGCCACAAGGGCGGGAATGACGGGAGTTCTGGGATCTCCAGCGGCTAGAACCGCCGGCCGACGCCCACCGACACGACCATCGGATCCAGGTTCACCTTCGACTTCAGCGCGCCGCCGTTGATCTTGGCGTCGGTCTCGAACCACACCTTCTTGACGTCGACATTGACGACGTAGGGGCCCTTCACGGCGATGTCGGCGCCGGCCTGCAGGGCGTAGCCGAAGCCGTCGTCCAGATCGACGGTGAAGCCGTTCCTGTCCTTGCCGCTGTAGAACAGCATGTAGTTCAGCCCCGCGCCCACATAGGGGTTGAAGCGGGCCTTGGGCGCGAAGTGGTACTGGGCCGAGATCACCGGCGGCAGCACCCAGGTCTTGTGGACCACGACATCGGTCCCGGGCCCCACGGCCTTGACGGTGTGCTGGGTCGTTCCGGCGATCACCTCAACGGCCAGCTTGTCGGTGATGAAGTAGGAGACGCCCAGCGTCGGCTTGACGTCGTCCTTGACGTCGGCCTTCAAGCCCGAGGCGGCGCCGGCCGAAGTCACGATCGGATCACCCGCGTCGGGCGAGACGCTGGTGGCGCGCAGGTTGACCTGCCAGGTCCCCTTGGCCGCGGGCGTGAAAGCCTCCTGGGCGTGCGCGCCCGTGGCGGCGGCGGCCAGCGTCAGGCCGGCGATGAGGGCGAGGCGGCGGGCGGTCATGTCTTATCCCCTTGAAGTGCGACGCATCGAGGCGTCGCCAGGGGTGATGCGCCCGCTCGCGCACCCTCACATTGATCCGCCTCAAGCCCTCGCCCCGGACCCGGCGGACGACTACATTGCCGTGATGCGCACCGAAACGCCCCAGCCCATCCGGCTCTCCGACTATCGCCCGTTCCCGTTCGAGATCGAGACGACGCACCTGTCGTTCCAGCTTGAGCCGTCCGCTACGCGGGTGACGGCCACGCTGAAGGTGCGCCGCACAGGCGAGGCCGGCGAGGCCCTGTCGCTGAACGGCGAGCGGCTGCACCTGAAGTCGGTCGCCATCGACGGCCAGGCCCTGAGCCCCAACCAGTACGTGCTCGACGACGAGCGCCTGGTGATCGCCGAAGTCCCGGACGCCTTCGAACTGACTACCGAGGTCGAGATCGATCCGTCGGCCAACAAGGCGCTGATGGGCCTCTACATGTCGGGCGGCCGCTTCTGCACCCAGTGCGAGGCCGAGGGCTTCCGCACCATCACCTTCTTCCCCGACCGGCCGGACGTGCTCTCCCGCTACACCGTGCGGATCGAGGCCGACCAGGCGTTCGAGCACCTGCTGAGCAACGGCAACCTCATGGAGGCAGGCCGGCTTGGGAACGGCCGCCACTACGCCGTCTGGAACGACCCCTTCCCCAAGCCGGCCTACCTGTTCGCCCTGGTCGCCGGGCGGCTGGACGTGCTGGAGGACGACTTCGTCACCATGAGCGGCCGCACCGTGGCCCTGAAGGTGTTCGTCGATCCGGGCCAGGCCTCGCGCGCCGCCTATGCGCTGGACGCGCTGAAGCGCTCGATGAAGTGGGACGAGGAGGCGTTCGGCCGCGAGTACGACCTGGACCTCTTCATGATCGTGGCCGTGCGCGACTTCAACTTCGGGGCCATGGAGAACAAGGGGCTGAACATCTTCAACAGCTCCCTCCTGCTGGCCGAGCCGGAGACGGCCACCGACTTCGACTACGAGCGCATCGAGAGCGTCGTCGCCCACGAGTACTTCCACAACTGGACCGGCAACCGCATCACCTGCCGCGACTGGTTCCAGCTGTGCCTGAAGGAAGGGCTGACGGTCTTCCGCGACCAGAGCTTTTCCGCCGACATGCGCGGCGCGGCCGTGCAGCGGATCAAGGACGTCAAGGCCCTGCGCGCCCGCCAGTTCGCCGAGGACGCCGGCCCGCTGGCCCACGCCGTGCGGCCGTCGAGCTATCTGAAGATCGACAACTTCTACACCGCGACGATCTACGAGAAGGGCGCGGAGATCATCCGCATGCTGAAGACCATCCTGGGCGCCGACGCGTTCCGGGCGGGCCTGGATCTCTATTTCGAGCGCCACGACGGCGAGGCGACCACGGTCGAGGCCTTCATCGCCTGTTTCGCGGAAGCCTCGGGCCGGGACCTGTCGTCGTTCTTCGCCTGGTACGAGCAGGCCGGCACACCGGCGGTGTCGCTGACCCACGCCTATGACGCCGCCGCCAAGGCGCTTTCGATCACCCTGAGCCAGAAGACCGCCCCCACCAGCGGCCAGCCGGTCAAGAAGGCCCTGCCGATCCCGGTGACCATCGGCCTGCTCTCGCAGGACGGCCAGCCGCTGCGCGACAGCGAAGTGGTGCTGCTGGAGGGCGAGAGCCTGACGGTGCGCTGGGAAGGCGTGGCGGAGGCCCCGGTGATCTCGGCCCTGCGCGGCTTCTCGGCGCCGGTGACCCTAACCACCGACGCGCGGCCGGCCGACGCCTATGTGCAGTTCGCCGCCGATCCCGACCTCTTCAACCGCTGGGAAGCAGGCCAGACCCTGGCGCGCGGCCTGATCCTGGCCCGCGCCGCCGGGACGCCCGACGAGGTGGGCGAGGAGCGCTACGCCGAGGCCCTGGGCCGTGCGCTGGACGATGAAGCCGCTGATCCGGCCTTCAAGGCGCTGCTGCTGGCCCTGCCCAGCGAAGGCGACCTTGCCCTGGCCGTCGATCCGGTGGACCCGGCGAGCATCCATGGCGCGCGCGGGCTGCTGCGCGCCCGCATCGCCGTTCACCTGGGCGAGCAGCTGGCCCGCATCCATGGCGCCATGCAGAGCGACGGCGAGTTCTCGCCCGACGCGGCCTCGGCCGGCCGCCGCGCGCTGCGCAACGCCTGCGTCGACCTGCTGGCCGCCGACCCGCACGCCGAGAACGTGCAGCGGATCGTCGGCCACTTCGAGGCCGCGGCCGCGCTGACCGACGCCATGGGCGGCCTGTCGGCCCTGCTGGCCGTGAGCGGCGAGCCCTGCGAGCAGGCGCTGGCGGCCTTCCACGCCAAGTGGCGGCACGAGCCGCTGGTGCTGGACAAGTGGTTCTCGGTGCAGGCCCGCGATCCTTCGGAAGACGCGTTGAAGCGCATCCTGGCCCTGACCGAGCATGCCGACTTCGACGCCGGCAATCCCAACCGCTTCCGGGCCCTGGTGCAGGGCTTCGCCAGCGCCAACCCGGCGCGGTTCCACGACCCCAGCGGCGCCGGCTATCGCTTCCTGGCCGACCAGATCCTGGCCGTCGACGGCTTCAACCCGATGACCGCCGCCCGCCTGGTCGAGCCGCTGGGCGGCTGGCGGCGCTATGTCCCAGCGCTGGGCGACCTGATGCGCCGCGAACTGGAGCGGGTGAAGACCGCGCCCGGGCTGTCGAAGAACGTGCTGGAACTGGCGAGCCGGGCGCTGGAGTAACCGCCTTCGGCGGCCCCCTCAGTCGCTCCGCGACAGCTCCCCCAGCGGGGGAGCATCAGGGCGCTGAAGATCCCCCGCTCTGGGGGAGGTTCCCCTGAGCGGCGAGCCTGGGGTGATTCCTCCGCGCAACGGTTGCGACCAAAGCGCTCATCCCCCGCTTATTCGCGCCTGCCCCGGGTGACGGCGACCGAACGGGTACGGTAGATTCACCATAGTCGGCGAACTGACTCGCCGTCTGAATCGGGCCTGTCCATGTCGGACCGGCCCCGGGGTGCTGCGGAGCAATCGGCGTTGCGAATGGGTGGGGCGAAACCCGGGAGGCCGGCGAAGGCCGGACTTTCGGCTGCGGGCGTGGCCCGCATGCGCGCCGCCCGGTCGTCGCAGGCCTATGTCCGCATCGTCATCCTGGCCGCCCTGCTGCTGCTGGCCGTCTACACCGCGCTCGGCGCCCACAAGCTGCAGAAGGAGGCCGCCGCGCCTCCCGGCGGCGCGGCGCTGGCCGCGCAGGCCCAGATCCTGTCGGGCAAGGTCGAGACCAACCTGGCGGCCCAGCGCGCGGGCCTGTCGGCGGCCGCCGACCTGCTGGAACGCGACCCGACCTCGGCCATCGACGCGGCCGAGACCGCCCTGCGCGCCGCCGGCGGCGAGGCCATGGCCGTCGCCGTCTCCACCAATACCGAAGTCCTGGCCGTCGCCGGCCGCGACGCGTCGGCCGACTGGCGCCTGGCCGCCAAGGCCGCCGCCGCCTCGGGCCGCAGCGTCTGGGTCGGGGGCGTGGGCCGCAGCGGCCGCCTCTACGTGGCCATGGCCGCCCAGACCAGCGCCGGCCGCGGCTATGTCATCGCCGCCGGTGATCCCTCGCGCCTGCTGGGCGAGCCGGGCAAGGAGCGCTCGGTCGCCCTGTTCCTGGCCGACGGCGGCCTGCTGGTCGGCGCCGGGCGCGCCGTGCAGGGCGCCGCCAGCCTGAGCCAGGCCTACACCCTTTCCGTCGAGGACCTGCAGGGGGGCGCGGCCGCCCTCACCGGCCGCGGCGTCGACGGCTCCAGCCTGGACGTCGCCTTCGAGCCCCTGGCCCAGGGCGCCCTGATCGCCGCCGTCAGCACGCCCAGCCACACCGTGGCCAACATCGACCGCCGCCTGATGGAAGGCGCCATCGCCCTGCTGACCCCGCTGGCGGCGGGCATCGCGCTGGCCCTGATCCTGATGCTGCAGAGCCGCCGCGCCGAAGCCGCCCAGAAGGAATTCATCGACAGCGAGCAGCGCTTCCGCCTGGCCGTCGAAGCCGCCCGCTGCGGCATCTGGGAATGGGACCTGCGCTCGGACGAGGTCTACATGTCCGACGTCACCGGCGCGATGTTCGGCTGGGGCGGTGGCGGCGTCGCGCCCGGCCAGGACCTGGTCGAGCGGATCTCGGCCGACCACCGCGACCGGGTGCGCCAGGCGCTGGCCAACGCCGCCCAGTTCGGCGCCTTCGACGTGTCGTTCCGCATCCCAGCCCGCGAGCACGGCGGCCGCTCGATCTGGGTCGACGCCCGCGGCCAGGGCTTCGGCAAGCCGGGCGAGGACGGCTATTCGCGGATCATCGGCGTGGCCCTGGACGTCACCGAGGAGCGCCTGGCCCAGGCCCGCGCCCAGGCCGCCGAAAACCGCCTGCGCGACGCCATCGAGAGCGTGTCGGAGGCCTTCGTGCTCTGGGACCGCCAGGGCCGGCTGCTGATGTGCAACCGCAACTACCGCAACGTCTTCTCGCTGGAGCCCAAACTGCTCAAGCCCGGTGCGGCCCGCGCCGAGGTCAACCGCTTCGCGGCCCTTGCCATCCGCCAGGACATCCCCGACCCGACCGGCGCCAAGGGCGTGCGCGAGGCCGAGCTGAACGACGGCCGCTGGATCCAGATCAGCGAGCGGCGCACGGCCGAGGGCGGCCTGGTGATGACGGCCGCCGACATCACAGCCATCAAGACCCAGGAAGAGGCCCGCCGCCGCAACGAGGAGCAGCTTCAGAACGCCGTGGCCGGCCTGGAGCGCAGCCAGGAGCAGCTGGCCGAACTGGCCCGCAAGTACGAGATGGAGAAGGTCAAGGCCGAGGGCGCCAACAAGGCCAAGAGCGAGTTCCTGGCCAATATGAGCCACGAGCTGCGCACGCCGCTGAACGCCATCAACGGCTTCTCCGAGATCATGATGAACGAGATGTTCGGCCCGCTGGGCGACCAGCGCTACAAGGGCTACAGCCTCGACATCCACAATTCCGGCCAGCACCTGCTGGCGCTGATCAACGACATCCTCGACATGTCGAAGATCGAGGCCGGCAAGATGGCCCTGAAGTTCGAGCCGCTGCACCTGGAGGACGTCACCGAGGACGCCGTGCGCCTGGTGCGCAACCGCGCCGAGGCCGCGGGCCTGAAGCTGGAGGTCGACTTCCCGCCGCTGCCCGAGATCGAGGCCGACTACCGCGCGGTCAAGCAGGTGCTGCTGAACCTCTTGAGCAACGCCATCAAGTTCACCCCCCGTTCGGGCCGCGTCACCGTGCGCGCCGAGATCCGCCGCGATCCGCTGGGCGAGCGCGTGAAGGTGTCGGTGACCGACACCGGCATCGGCATCGCCGCCGAGGACCTGGCGCGCCTGGCGCGCCCGTTCGAGCAGGTCGAGAGCCAGCATTCCAAGACCACGCAGGGCACGGGCCTGGGCCTGGCCCTGACCAAGTCATTGGTCGAGATGCACGACGGCGCGCTTGAGATGGTCTCCACCCCCGGCGACGGCACCACGGTCAGCTTCACCCTGCCGCTCAGCCAGAGCAGCCCGATGCAGGTGCGCGATTACGCGGTGGCATAGAGACGTCCTGTCGACAAAAACGACCCGACAAGCTTGACCGCTCGCGGCAACAGCTAAACTCTCGCTTGCAGCAGCAGGAGAGACTTCTTGAAAATGGTGCGTGTTCCATATGCGTGCAGGCTCGGCCTAGGACTGGCGCTTCTGGCGCTTTCGACGGCCGCCGCAGCGGCCGAAGCCGACAAGGCGAAAGCCCTCGAGAACATCACCGTTCCGCAGGGCTCGACGATTATTCTGAACCCTGGCTTGACGATAATAGGCCAACTGCAGCTCGGGTCCGGTGCCCGGATCATCACCAGAGGCGCTTCGGTGCAGTTGCAGGTCCAGGTCCTGATCATCGAAGGCACGGCCGAGCTAATAGCCAGCACCCCCGCGGGGCTCAACACCGGCTCAATCGAGCTGACGGTCGGCGCCGTGGCCGGCGGGAGTCTCTCGATCCTCAACGCCGGGACGCCGGGCTTGCCAGGCCCCAATGCCCCGCCTCGCGACCAATCCACCTGCGCGGCCGACCCCGCCGCCTCGGCGGGCAACCCCGGCGGGCCGGGACAGAACGGTGGCGACGCGGGCAATGTCACTATCTACACCCTCTCGCAGTCCAACTTGGCGGCCTTCCGGGTGCTCACTGACACGAACGCCGCCGGGCAGCCTCAAGATTGCGGCGGCCATATCTGCGGGGGCGCCGGCGGTCCAGGCGGCGCGGGCGGCAGCGGGGTTCCCGTCAAGCCCGCATGCGACAGCAACGCCCTCGGACCGAACGGTCCCCCAGGCGCGGCGGGGTCGACGGGCCACAATGCGCAGTTCAAATCCCAGATCGGGTTCAACGGGTCCATCGCCGTGCCCGAGCCTTCCCGGCAGGATTCGCGGAAAGCGCCTCGCGGGGAGTGAAAGACCATGCCGGCCGCCTCCGGAACGCCCGTCGCCTTCGTCCATGTCAGCGACCGCCAGCGCGCGCTGGACTTCTATGTCGGCAAGCTGGGTCTTGTGGTCCGCAGCTCCGACCCGTTCGGCGACTTTCTGGAGGCGGGCCCGGCGCTGATCCGCCTGACCTCCCTGCCCGACTACAAGGCCGGCGCTCATCCGGTGTTCGGCTGGCACGTCGAGGACATAGAGGCCGGGGTGAGGACGCTGACCGGGCGCGGCGTGGTCTTCACGATCTATGACGGCTTCGGCCAGGACCCCCTTGGGATCTGGACCGCGCCCGGCGGCGCGGCCAGGGTCGCCTGGTTCGCCGATCCCGACGGCAACGTGCTGAGCCTGTCGCAGGGGTGAAAGTGTTCCCCTCTCCCAGAGGGAGAGGGAGGGGCCCATGCCCCGCATGGGAGGGTGAGGGGTTACAGCGTATCAGATTGAAGCGCTGTCCAGATCGAAGCTCTTACGGCCAAGGGTGACACCTCTCACCCTCCCACCGCTGCGCGGCGGGCCCCTCCCTCTCTCTAGGAGAGAGGGTTTTCAGGCCGTCCCCAGCCTGGCCACCAGCGCCGCGCCGGCCGCGTCCAGGCCCAGCACCTCGACCGCCGCGCCCTGGCGGCGATAGCGCAGCACCACCTTGTCGAGCGCCCCGACCGCGGTGAGGTCCCACAGGCGCACGCCGGTCATGTCGATCTCGACGCGCTGGGGATGGCCGTGGAACTCGAAGCCGGCGACGAACAGCTCGGCCGAGACGAAGAACAGCTGGCCCTCGACGACGTAGCGGCGGGCGGTCTCCGAGCCGCTGTCCCGCTCCTTCACCGTGATCATCTTCCCCACCTTGCGGGCGAAGAACAGCACGCTGAGCAGCACGCCCAGCACGACGCCCTTGGCCAGGTCGTGGGTGACCAGCACCGTGATCGTCGTGGCCAGCATGACGATGGTCGACTGCAGCGGCGTCGAGCGCAGCTTGCGCAGCGAGTTCCAGTCAAAGGTCGTGAACGAGACCATGATCATCACCGCCACCAGGGCGGCCATCGGGATGCGCGCCACCCAGTCGCGCAAAACGAGGATCAGGATCAGCAGGAAGAGGCCGGCCCAGAAGGTCGACAGCCGCGAGCGGCCGCCCGACTTCACGTTGATGATCGACTGGCCGATCAGGGCGCAGCCGGCCATGCCGCCCAGCAGCGGGGAGATGATGTTGGCGATGCCCTGGCCGCGGGTCTCGCGATCCTTGTCGGACGGGCTGTCGGTCAGGTCGTCGAGCAGGTTGGCGGTCAGAAGGCTTTCCAGCAGGCCCACGAACGCCAGGGTCAGCGAGACCGGAGCGATGATCTTCAGGGTCTCCAGCGTCAGCGGCACGGCCGGCAGGTGGAAACTGGGCAGGGCGCTGGGCAGCTGGCCCATGTCGCCGACGGTGCGCACGGGCAGGTTCAGGGCGATGGCCACGGCGCTGAGCGCCAGGATCGCCACCAGCGATGAGGGCACCGCCTTGGTAAGGCGCGGGAACAGATAGATGATCGCCAGCCCCGCCCCGACCATGGCGAAGGTCTGCCAGTTGGCGCCGATCAGCTGCGGCATCTGGGCGGCGAAGATCAGGATGGCCAGCGAGTTGACGAAGCCGCTCATCACCGAGCGCGAGACGAACTTGACGTAGCGGCCCAGGCGCAGGGTTCCGATGACGATCTGGATAACGCCGGTCAGCAGGCTGGCGGCGAACAGGTACTCGATCCCATGGTCGCGCACGAGGCCGCCCATCAGCAGCGACATGGCCCCGGTCGCCGCCGAGACCATCGCCGGCCGGCCGCCGACGAAGGCGATGGTCATGGCGATGACGAACGAGGCGTAGAGGGTCACGGCCGGGTCGACGCCGGCGATGAAGGCGAAGGCCAGGGCCTCGGGGATCAGGGCCAGGGCGACGACCGTGCCGGCCAGCAGGTCGCGACTCGGATTGGCGAGCCATTGCTGGCGCGTCGAGGCGAGGAAGCTCATGGGATCTGTCTTGCGTACTGCGACGGTCGCGCGAGGCGTCTGACCGTTCGGGTTTCCCGAGGGATCGGCGCCCGGGGTAGCCATCCGGCGAGGCCGGATCCGTTGTGCGGCTTGGTGATGCCGCATCCTGCCGCGCAGGGCAAGCACCCCGCCCGCGAACTATTTTTGCGCGTCGGCTGGTCCAACTTGCGGTTTCGTGCTCCGCCTGCGTCAAGCTTAGGGGGCCGGCGAAAAAGCGCGCCCCGTTTGGTGGATGGGGAGTGCGATGACGCGACACGTAGCGATGGCCGGGGCCGCCCTGGCTCTGGTGATGAGTTTCGGCGGGACCGCCGCCTATGCCGCCGGCGAGATCACCCCGCCCGCCCAGGCCTTCGCCCAGGATCCGGGCAGCGACTACTTCCTGGCCGACTACACCGCCTACGAGGCCTATCTGAAGACCCTGGCCGGCCAGTCCGACCGCATGAAGCTGGTCGACATCGGCAAGTCCGAGGAAGGCCGCACCCAGTGGGTGGCCATCGTCTCCTCGCCCGCCAACCTGGCCAAGCTCGACGAATACAAGGCCATCGCCCGCAAGCTGGCCAAGGGCGAAGTCGGCAAGGAAGAGGCCGAGAAGCTGGCCGCCACCGGCAAGGCCGTGGTCTGGATCGACGCCGGCATGCACGCCACCGAGACGGTGACCTCACAGGGCCAGATCCAGGTGCTCTACCGGATGCTGACCAAGACCGACGCCGAGACGATGCGCATCCTCGACGACGTCATCGTGCTGTTCGGCCACGACAATCCGGACGGCATGGAGCTGGTCTCGGACTGGTACATGCGCAACCAGGATCCGCAGAAGCGCGAGTACAACTCGATCCCGCGCCTCTATCAGAAGTACGTCGGCCACGATAACAACCGCGACAGCTTCATGTCGCAGATGTCGGAAACCACCAACGTCAACAAGGTGCTGTTCCGCGACTGGTATCCGCAGATCATCTACAACCAGCACCAGCCGGCCCCGAACGGCATGGTGGTGTTCGTCCCGCCGTTCCGCGACCCATTCAACTACAACTACGACCCGCTGGTCATGACCTCGCTGCAGGAAGTCGGCATGGCCATGCACAGCCGCCTGGTGGCCGAGGACAAGCCGGGCTCGGGCGCCCGCAGCGCCGCCCCCTACTCGACCTGGCACAACGGCATGGAACGCTCCATCGCCTACTTCCACAACGCCGTGGGCCTGCTGACCGAGATCACCGGCTCGCCGACGCCGATGCCGCTGAACCTGGTGCCCGACGTGCAGTTGCCCAACGGCGACCGCCCGATGCCCGCCCCGCCCCAGACCTGGCATCTGGCCCAGACGGTCGAGTACCAGTGGAGCCTGGACCGGGCGGTGATGGACTACGCCTCGCGCAACCGCGAGCGCATGCTGTTCAACATCTGGAAGATGGCCAGCAACTCGATCGCCAAGGGCTCCAAGGACAGCTGGACGATCACCCCCACCGAGATCGACGACCTGAAGGCCGCCGGCGCCAAGGTGAAGTTCGAGGGCCGCGTCACCGGCTCGCCGACCTCGGCGTCGGTCGATCCGTCGCTGTACAAGACCATCCTGCAGGCCCCGGAAAAGCGTGACCCGCGCGGCTATATCCTGACCGCCGACCAGGCCGACAAGCCGACGGTCGTGGCCTTCCTGAACGCCCTGATCAAGGCCGGCGTCGATGTCGACGAAGCCACCAAGCCCTTCACCGTGGCCGGCAAGACCTATCCGGCCGGCTCCTACGTGGTGAAGACCGCCCAGGCCTATCGCCCGCACATCCTCGACATGTTCGAGCCGCAGGACCACCCGCACGACGCCGAGTATCCGGGCGGCCCGCCCAAGGCGCCCTACGACGTCACCGGCTACACCCTGGCCTACCAGACGGGCGTGAAGTTCGATCGCGTGCTCGACGGCTTCGACGGGCCGTTCCAGCGCGTGCCCGACCTGATCGCGGTCAAGCCGGGCGCCGTGAAGGGCTCGGGCAAGGCCGGTTGGCTGATCGACCACGCGCCCAACAACGCCTTCACCCTGACCAACCGCCTGCTGAAGGCCGGCGCCCAGGTCTCGTGGCTGAAGGACGGGGCCAAGGCCGGCAAGCAGAGCTTCGCGGCCGGGGCCATCTGGGTCCCCTACTCGCCCGCCGCCGCAGGCGTGATCGACGCCGGCGTCAAGGAACTGGGCATCGACGCCTGGGCCGTCGGTTCGAAACCGGGCGGCTCGGCCCTGCCGCTGAAGCCGATCCGCGTCGGCCTGGTGGACGTTTACGGCGGCTCGATGCCCTCGGGTTGGAACCGCTGGATGTTCGAGAAGTTCGAGGCCCCCTTCCAGGTGGTCTACCCACAGCGCCTCGACGCCGGGGACCTGGCCAAGGACTTCGACGTGCTGGTGTTCGCCGACGGCGTGGTGCCGGCGACGCCGGGCGGTCCGTTCCGCGCCGGCCGCGGCTATCCGCAGCCCAAGGCCGAAGAGATCTCCGCCGAGTACCATTCGTGGCTGGGCACGGTGACCGACGAGACCACCATCCCGCAGCTCAAGGCCTTCGCCGAGAACGGCGGCACGGTGATCGCCATCGGCGCCTCCACGCGCCTGGCCACCGCTTTCGGCGCGCCGGTCGAGGTGGCGACCGCCAAGACCGAGAACGGCAAGCTGGTGGGCCTGTCGACCAAGGAGCTCTACATCCCCGGCTCGGTGCTGCGGGCCAAGGTCGACGTCACCCAGCCGCTGGCCTACGGCATCCCGGCGGACGTCGACATCTTCTACGACCGCTCGCCGACCTTCACCCTGAAGTCGGACGCCAAGGGCGTTGCGCGCGTATCGTGGTTTGATGCCGACAAGCCGCTGCGCAGCGGCTGGGCCGTCGGCCAGGAACGCCTGAAGGACACCACGGCGATCCTCGACGTCGACGTGGGCAAGGGCAAGCTGTTCGTCATGGGTCCGGAAATCACCCAGCGGGCGCAGTCGTACGGGACGTTCAAGTTCCTGTTCAACGGCATGCTGTACGGGCCCGCGGTCAGCGCGGGCAAGTAATTCCCAACACCGTAAAACCCCCGCGAAAGCGGGGGCCCAGGTGTTTTATCGTCGAGCGCCTCGCGTTTCAGAAAAAGCCTGGGTCCCCGCTTTCGCGGGGATTTTACGGATGATGATATGGAAAAGCCCCGGTCGCAGGACCGGGGCTTTTCTAATGAGGAAAGACCCCCTCAGTCGCTCCCCAGAGGGGGAGCATCTCGAAGAGCGCCGGCGCCAATAGATCCTCCCCCTCTGGGGGAGGTGGCCCGGAGGGCCGGAGGGGGTCTTCGGCGTCAGCGAATAACCCGCGCCCCGGCGCCCTTCACCAGCGCCTCGACCTCCTTCAGGCGCACCATCGAGGTGTCGCCGGGGGTGGTCATGGCCAGGGCCGCGTGGGCCGCGCCGTAGTCGACGGCGGCTTGCGGACCCAGGTTCTCCATGAGCGCGTAGGCCAGGCCCGAGGCGAAGCCGTCGCCGCCGCCGATGCGGTCGTAGATGGCCAGTCCGTCGCGCATCGGAGCCTCGTAGAAGCCTCCGTCGGCCCACAGGATCGCGCCGAAGTCGTTGACGCTGGCCGAGCGCACGGCCCGCAGGGTCGTGGCCAGGACCTTCAGGTTCGGGAAGGCCTTCACCGCCTGCGGGACCAGGGTCTTGAAGTTGGCCGGGTTGGTGGGCTCCAGCCCCTTCACCAGACCCTCGATCTCCATGCCCAGGCACACCACGAAGTCATGATCGTTGCCGATCATCACGTCGGTCATGGCGGCGATCTTGCGGTTCAGGGCCTGGGCGGCGTCGAGGCCGCCGCGATCCTTCCACAGCGAGGCGCGGTAGTTCTGGTCGAACGAGACGATGACGCCGTGCTTCTTGGCCGCTTCCAGGGCCTCCAGCACCACCTCGGCGGTGTTGGACGCCAGGGCCGTGAACACGCCGCCGGTGTGGAACCAGCGCACGCCTTCCTCGCCGAACAGACGCTCCCAGTCGATCTCACCGGGACGCAGCTGCGAGGCGGCCGAGTTGGCGCGGTCGGAGACGCCCAGGGCCGGACGCACGCCGAAGCCGCGCTCGGTGAAGTTCAGTCCGACCCGGGTGTTGCGGCCCAGGCCGTCGAACTCGCGCCAGACCACGTGGCTCATGTCCACGCCGCCCTGGCCGATCAGGTCCTGGACCAGCCAGCCCAGGTCGCTGTCGGGCAGGGCCGTGGCGACGGTGGCGCGCTTGCCCCAGCACTTGCTCATGCCGCGGGCGAAGTTGTACTCGCCGCCGCCTTCCCAGACCTGGAACTGGCGGGCGTTGCGCACCCGCCCGTCGCCCGGATCCAGGCGCAGCATGACTTCGCCGAGGGCCGCGCAGTCCCAGCGGGTCTCGGCGGCCGGGCGCAGGTTGAGGATCGGCTTGTCGCTCATCAGGCCTTGCCGCGCACCTTGGCGATCAGGTCGACCGTCTCGCGCACCTTCTTGGAGATGCCGGCGTAGTCCTTGGCGTCGAGGGCTTCCTGGGTGATCAGCTTCGAGCCCATGCCGGCGGCGACGATGCCCGCGCCGAACCACTTCTTGATCGAGGCCTCGTCCGGATCGACGCCGCCGGTCGGCATGATCTTGGTCCAGGGCATCGGGCCCATCACGGCCTTGATGAAGTCCGGGCCGCCAACCGACGAGCCGGGGAACACTTTGACGATCTCGCAGCCCAGTTCCTGGGCGTAGGAAATCTCGGTCGCCGAGCCGCAGCCGGGGCTGTAGGGGATCATGCGGCGGTTGCAGAGCTTGGCCACGTCGGCGTTGACGATCGGGCTGACCATGAACTTGGCGCCGTTGGCGATGTAGAGGCCGGCGGTCGGCGCATCGACGATCGAGCCGACGCCCATGATCACGCGCGGATCGGCCGAGGCGAAGTGCTTGGTGACTTCGTAGAAGACGTTGGCCGCGAAGTCGCCGCGGTTGGTGAACTCAATGCAGGGCGCGCCGCCGTCGGCGCAGGCCTGGATGACATTCTTACAGATCTCGACATCCGGATGGTAGAACACCGGCACCACGCCTTGGGTCTCAAGGGCCTGCAGCACCGCCATACGGTTCTTCAGCATTCTCGTACTCCTCCCGGAAAGGGCCGTTCTTGCGCGAGGCGCCGCCGTGGCGCGCCGCGCGTGGAAGATCTGTTCGGGCGATCCCTTAGCCCGCGCGCGCGACTTGCGCCACAGCGCGTGGCTGCCGCCGCGTCACTTTCCGCAAGCCCCATGCTCCCGGCGAAATAAAGGGCGCCGAGCCAAGGCCCGGCGCGCACCCCAAGGTAAAATGAAGGGCGTCGAGCTAAAGCTCGACGCCCTGGGAAAGTTTGCGCAGGAGCGAACTCAAAGAGCCGCAGGACGCAGGGCCGGGGGAGCCGACCCAAAACGTCATGACACCGGTATCAAGAAGAGCTCGGCTCGTTTTGATACCGGTGTCATAGACAGATAAGCGCAGTTTCGGCATTTGAGCAAGCCTGTAGAAAACGTCGCTCGGGGACCGCCGGCGTTTTTGACGGGCGCGCGAGTTTCGCCGGAGCGTGGCAGCCGAAAGTGAGGGCGGTTCCGGCGCCCGCCACGCTCCAATGTATCGATCCGCGCCCTGCCCTTTCGGGCTCAACCGGTGTTGCGCAGGCCGGCGGCGATGCCGGCCACGGTCAGCTGGATGGCCAGGCGCACGTCCTCGGCCTGCTCGCCGCCGCGACGGCGGGCCAGGAGCTCCAGTTGCAGGTGGTTCAGCGGATCGACCGAGTGGCCGGCGAGCGCCACCGACTCGGCCAGCTCCGGCTGGTTGTCGAGCAGGCTGGAACCTCCGCGGATGGCCAGGGCGATGCTGGTGGCCGCGTCGTGCTCGCGCTTGATCGTGTCGAAGATCCGCTGGGCGTTGTCCTGGTCGGGCGACAGGGCCACGTAGCGGGCGGCGATGCCCATGTGGCTCTGAGCGAGAGCCAGCTCCATGTTCGACAGCAGCGAGGCGAAGAAGTCGAACCCGCCGGCCAGGTCCTGAAGCTGGCCGGTCGACAGGCCCGCGCGCTCGACGCCCGAGGCGAAGCCGTACCAACCCGGCAGCATGAAGCGGGCCTGCGACCAGGAAAACACCCACGGGATGGCCCGCAGGTCCTCGATCTTGCGGCTGGCGGTGCGGCTGGCCGGTCGGCTGCCGATGTTGAGGCCGACGATCTCGCCGATCGGCGTGGCCGACCAGAAGAAGTCCTCGAACGCCGGGTCGTCGTAGACGAGGGCGCGGTAGCCCTCGAACGAGGCCTGGGCCAGGGCGGTCATCGCGGCCTCGACCTTCGGATCGGGGCGCAGGGCGTCGCGCTGGCTGGACTGCACCACGGCGGCGGCCAGGCCGTCGAGGTTGCGGCGGGCCGTGGGCTGGTCGCCGAAGCGACGGGCGATCATCTCGCCCTGCTCGGTCATGCGGATGCGGCCTTGGACGGTGCCGGCCGGCTGGGCCAGCACGGCCTCGGCGGCCGGTCCCCCGCCCCGCCCGACGCTGCCGCCGCGGCCGTGGAACAGCTGGATGCCGACGCCCATGCGGTCGGCCTCGAAAGCCAGGGCCGAAGCCCCCCGCGCCACGCCCCGGCGCGACGCGACATAGCCGCCGTCCTTGTTGCTGTCGGAGTAGCCGAGCATGATCTCCTGCACCGGCCGGTCGCCCAGGATGGTGCGGCTGATCGGCAGCTCCAGCCACTGGCGCAGCACGCGCGGACCGTTCTCCAGATCCTCGATGGTCTCGAACAGCGGAGCGATCTTCAGCGACGAGCGCGGCGCCGCGCCGCCCCAGACCAGACCGACCTGCTTGAGCAGTACGAGCGGCTCGAGGATGTCCGACAGGGTGGCCGACTTGGAGATGATGTAGGCGCCGATGCAGGCGTGGCCGTAGTCGCGCACGGCCTGGGCCGCGGCCTCCATCGTCGCCAGCTCCTTGGCCGTCTCCTCGCCATAGGCGGTGAAGGGCGAGACCAGGGGCCTCTGGTGCGACAGCTCCTCGATCAGCAGCTTGGAGCGGGCCTCCTCGTCGAGATCGAGATAGCGCACGCCAGAGCCAGAGCGCTGGTACAGCTCGTGGATGGTGCGCTCGTGCACGTCGGCGTTCTGGCGCAGGTCCAGGCTCAGCAAGTGGAAGCCGCAGGCCCTGGCCACGGCGACCAGAGTGCGCAGGGCCGAGCCGACCAGGCGCTCGCCGCCGTTGGCCTCCAGCGACTCGATGATGATCTGCAGGTCGGCGACGAAGGCGTCGGGGTGGGCGTAGGGCTCGACGTCCGTGCGGCTGGTGGCGTAGGCCACCCACTGTCCGGTCAGCTTCTGCGACACGGCGGTAAGGCGGTCGAAGATCAGCTCCAGGGCCAGGCGGTAGGGCTCGTCCAGGCGGTGCACCGACGGGTCCTTGGCCTGGGCGGCCAGGGCCAGCAGCTCGTCCGACACCGGGGTGTAGGCGGTCGAGACGGCCAGGTTCGACCACAGCTTGCGCACCTCGCCGGCGTACCAGTCGAGGATGACCCGCGCCTGGGAAGACAGGGCCAGCTTCAGGGTCTCGCCATTGACGCCGGGGTGGCCGTCGCGGTCGCCGCCCAGCCACGAGCCCATCTTCAGCAGGGGCGCGATATGGCCGTGGCTGCCGATCTTGCCCGACCATTCCTCGTAGAGGTCGACCATGGCCGGCAGGATCGAGGTGCGGACGATCGACAGGGCGTTGCGGATCTCATCCTTCACGGTGATCCGCTCGGGCCGATAGAGGCGCGTGCGCCACATCAGGGCGATCTCGCGGAACAGGCGCTCGCGGATGTCGGCTTCCAGGTCGGCCGGCAGGTGGTGGCGACGCAGGGTCATCAGGCGCGAGATCTCGGTCTCGCGATCGACCATGCTGCGGCGGCGCACCTCGGTGGGGTGGGCGGTCAGCACCGGCACCACGTTCATGGCGGCGAATATCCTGGCCAGTTCAGCGTCGGTCTTGCCCTCGGCCTTCAAGGCCGCGACGGCGTCGACCAGGGTGCGGGCGCGCTCGTCGCCCGGACGGGCGTCAGCCTCGGCGTGGCGGCGGCGGCCGGCGACGTCCTCGCCGATGTTGGCCAGCAGCGAGTGGCTGGCGAAGGCGCGGGCCAGGAACACGGCCTGATCGTTGGAGAGGCCCTCGAACAGATGGTCGAGGCCGGGGGCATCGCCCTCCTCGGTCTCGTGCGCGGCGGCCTTGCGGGCCTTGCTGACCAGGCCGGCGGCGTCCTCGCCCTCCAGATAGGCGATGGCCTCGATGAGGAGGTCGCCCAGCAGGTTGGCGTTCTGCCGCACATCGCGACTGGTGGGACGGCTGGCGCCGAGGGAGAGGGCCGAGTCGCGCATGCGCATGCTCCATCACCACCGCCAGGGAGAACGGTGGATCGTCGGGACTGTAAGAACTGATCTAACGGTTCTCGCGTTCAGCCCGGCCCGGTCGAACGCTTGAGCGTGACAGCCAAAAGTGTGAGCGGTTTTGGCGCTCGTCACGCTCCAACTATCAAGCAAGCGGGCTCTACAGCCCTTCTTCGCCTTGGGGAAGCAGGACTGTTTGATGGTTGCGCTACCATTGTTCGTCGGTGCGCTTTTTATGCGCGGGAGATCCAGTGCGGACGAGGAGCCGCCCCCTTGAACCGACAATCCCCGCGAAAGCGGGGATCCAAGCAGAGACGGCGGATGCACCGCCGACCGCGCCCCAATCGGAACGCCAGCTTGGATCCCCGCCTGCGCGGGGACCTGACGATTGGATGGTTTTGAAGACCGACGGCCTTAGCGGGCCAGCCAGCCGCCATCGACCGGCAGGGTGACGCCCTGCACATAGTCGGCGGCCGACGAGGCCAGGAACACGGCGGCCCCGCCCAGGTCTTCCGGACGGCCCCAGCGGCCGGCCGGGATGCGGGCCAGGATCGAGGCGTTGCGGTCGGCGTCGGCGCGCAGGGCCTCGGTGTTGTTGGTGTCGAAATAGCCCGGCGCGATGGCGTTGACGTTGATGCCCTTGGTCGCCCACTCGTTGGCCAGGATCTTGGTCAGGCCGGCCAGGCCCGACTTGGCGGCCGTGTACGACGGCACGCGGATGCCGCCCTGGAAGGACAGCAGGCTGGCGATGTTGATCACCTTGGCGCCGGTCCCCTGCGCCAGGGCCTGCTTGGCGAAGGCTTGCGTGAGGAAGAAGACGACCTTGAGGTTGGTGTCGATCACCGCGTCCCAGTCGGCTTCGGAGAATTCGATCGAGTCGGCGCGGCGGATGATGCCGGCGTTGTTGACCAGGATGTCGACCTTGCCGAGGGCGGCGACGGTTTCGTCGATCACGCGCTGCACGGGCTCGGTGGTCGAGAAGTCGGCCTTGATCGACACGAACTTGCGGCCCAGCGCCTCGACGGCGGCCTTGGTCTCGGTCGGTTCGCTGCGACCCGCGGCGGCGATGTCGGCGCCGGCTTGAGCGAGCGCGATGGCGATCCCCTGCCCGATGCCGGTGTTGGCGCCGGTGACGAGCGCGACCTTGCCTTCGAGGCTGAACGGATTGGCCATGGTGCTTAGTTTCCTGAATCCCAAAGTGTCGTCATCCCGGACGGCCGAAGGCCGATCCGGGACCCAGGGGCCAGCGCACTGCGCCTGCCCTGGGTCCCGGCTCTACGCTGCGCTTCGGCCGGGATGACGGCCGAAGGAACGCGGGAGGCGTGTTACGCCTACTTCAGCTGGCAGATGTCCAGCACGTTCATGTCGGTGTAGTCGAGGTTCTCGCCGCCCATCGCCCAGATGAAGGTGTAGTTGGCGGTGCCCGAGCCCATGTGGATCGACCACGGCGGGCTCATGACGGCCTCTTCGTTGGCGATCACGATGTGACGCATCTCGTCCGGCTCGCCCATGTAGTGGAACACGCGGTCGTTCTCGCCCAGGCCGAAGTAGAAGTAGGCTTCCGAGCGACGGTCGTGCAGGTGGGGCGGCATGGTGTTCCAGACGCTGCCCGGCTTCAGGACGGTCATGCCCAGCAGCAGCTGAGCCGACTTGCAGGTGGTCGGGACGATGTACTGGTAGATGGTGCGCTCGTTGCTGGTCTCCAGCGCGCCGCGCTCCAGCGGGATGGCGTCGGCGAAGGCCAGCTTCTTGGTTTCGAACGCAGCGTGGGCTGGCAGGCTGACCAGGTAGAAGCGAGCGGCTTCGCCGTTCACGCCTTCGAAGGTCACGTCCTTGGCGCCCATGGTGACGTACAGGCCGTCACGCGGAACGATGTCGTAGACGACGCCGTCGACGGTGATCTTGCCGGTGGTCTCGCCGACGTTGATCACGCCCAGCTCGCGGCGCTCCAGGAAGGGATGGCCGGCGGCCGAGGCGGGCTCGGTCTGGTCGGGCAGCTTCACGGCGGCTGAGGCGACGACGCCGCCGACGACGAAGCGTTCGGCGTGGTTGTAGTTCAGGACGACTTCGCCTTCGACGAAGAGGTCCTGCATCAGGTAGCGGTCGCGCAGGTCGTCGTTGCTGACGGCGAACATCATGTCCGGATGGGTGGCGTGGTAGGTCTTGGCGAACATCGAGTTTACTCCGGAAGTGGTGTTCTTATTCGGCGGCGAGCGCCGGGGCCGGGAGAGGCCGCGGCTGATCGAGCTTGTAGGCCTTCTTAGGCAGATTGTACGTCAGGTCTACGATGAGCTCCTGAGCTTCCACCAAATCCATGCGGTGCTCGCTCACCATGCGCGCCAGGAAGGCGCTGTCGACGCGGCGAGCGACATCGTGGCGGGCGGGGATCGACAGGAAGGCGCGGGTGTCGTCGTTGAATCCGACGGTGTTGTAGAAGCCGGCGGTCTCGGTGACCTGCTCGCGGAAGCGCATCATGCCTTCCGGGCTGTCGTGGAACCACCAGGAGGGACCCAGCTTCAGCACCGGATAGTGGCCGGCCAGCGGGGCCAGCTCGCGGCTGTAGGCCGTCTCGTCCAGGGTGAACAGGATCACCGACAGGCGCTTGTCGTTGCCCAGGCGGGTGAGCAGCGGCTTCAGGGCCTGAACGTACTCGGTGCCCACGGGGATGTCCGCGCCCTTGTCGCGGCCGTGCGATTCCAGCAGGCCGACATTGTGGTTGCGGTGCGAGCCGGGGTGGATCTGCATCACCAGGCCGTCCTCGAGGCTCATCTTGGCCATCTCGGTCAGCATCTGGGCGCGGAACAGCTCAGCCTTCTCCGGCGTGACGTTCCCCTTCACCAGGTCGGCGAACAGGGCTTCGGTCTCGGCTTCCGACAGGTCGGCCGTGGCGGCGGTCGGGTGGCCGTGGTCGGACGAGGTGGCGCCGGCCTCGATGAAGGCCGCCCGGCGCAGGCGGTGGGCTTCGAGATAGCCCTTCCAGCTATAGACGTCCTGGCCCGAGATCTCGGCGAAGCGTTCGAAGGCGCGCGGGCTGCGCTCGTCCTCGAAGTCGATGACCGCGTCGGGGCGATAGGCGGTGATGACGTGGCCGCCCCAGCCGCTCTCGCGGATGGCCTTGTGGTGCTTCAGCGGATCATGCGGGCCCTCGGTGGTGGCCAGGGTCTCGATGTTGAAGCGGTCGAACAGGGCGCGCGGGCGGAAGGCGTCGGTGGCCAGGGCCTCGTTGATGCCGTCGAAATAGGCGTCGGCGTTGTCCTCGCCGAGGAACTCGGTGAAGCCGAACACCTTGGAGAACACGTGGTTCAGCCAGATCCAAGACGGCGTGCCGCGGAACAGGTGGAAGTTCCTGGCGAACAGCTTCCAGGCCGCGCGCGGATCGGTGGCCGGCACGCCGGACTTGCGCGGCACCTTCAGGTCGTCGAGCGCCACGCCCTGACTGTAGAGCATACGGAAGACATAGTGGTCGGGCGCCAGCAGCAGGTCGGTGGCGTCGCGGAACGGCTCGTTCGTCGCGAACCAGGCCGGGTCGGTGTGGCCGTGCGGGCTGATGATCGGCAAGCCGGCGACGGTGGAATAGAGCTCACGCGCAATGCCGCGGACGGTAGGATCGGCCGGAAACAGGCGATCGTCGTGCAAAATCAGGGGCCGGGCCATGGCGTGTCTCCTCGTCCCTTCGCCGGCGGCGCTAACTGGCCGCTTCGTGGCGCTTGGTAACCGGTGTCAAAGTTCGGTGCAAGGTGCAGGGCGCGGCGCGCACCCTACACTTTCTTCGGAGCAGCGGAAGACTCGCGGGTCACCAGGTAGGGGATGATCCTGGACGGATCCCCCGGTTCGTAGCCCTCGCGGGCGATCAGCTTCTCGGCGGCCATGCGGCCCACCTCCCGCGTCGGGATGTGGATCGTGGTCAGCGGCGGCCAGACCGCCTGGGCGATCTGGAAGTCGTCGAAGCCGACCACGGTCAGGTCTTCCGGCACGGTCAGGCCGGCGCGGCGGGCGGCCTGCAGCACGCCGGCGGCCATTTCGTCGTTGCCGGCGAAGATGGCGGTCGGGCGCGGGGTCTTGGCCAGCAGCGCCTCGCCGCAGGCCAGGCCCGATTCGAAGGTGTAGGCGCCCTGCACCACGTAGTCGGGGTCGAGCTTGACGCCGGCCTTGGCCAGGGCGTCCTCGAAGCCCCCTCGCCGCTCGTGCGACGAGCGGAAGCTGGGCAGGCCGGTGATGAAGCCGATGCGCTCGTGGCCCAGCGACACCAGGTGCTCGCCCATGGCCTGGGCGCCCAGCCGGTCGTGGCCGACGATCATGTGCTCTTCCTCGTCCAGCGGGACCGAGGCGATGCGGATGTACTCGCAGCCGATGTCGCGCAGCAGGTCGGCGACGCGCTCGTCCTCCGACACCGACGGCGGCAGGACCACGCCGAACAGCTTCTGCCGCTCGATGAACATCCGCACGTCCTGCAGGAAGGTGGGGCTGGAACGGTCGCACGGATGGACCACCAGTTCGAAACCCGAGCCACGCATGCCGTCCAGCAGGCCAAGCTGCATGTTCACGACATACTGCGGGTTGGGGTTGTCGTAGATCATGCCGATCAGGAACGAGCGGCGGAACGCCAGGCCCCGGGCCTGGGGATCGGGGGCGTAGCCCCATTCGGCGATCACCGCCTCGATCCGCTGGCGCGTCTCCTCGCGGACGAAGGGCGACTGGTTGATCACCCGCGACACGGTCTTCTTGGAGACCCCCGCCAGGCGGGCGATGTCGTTGATGGTGGCGCGGCGGCGACCGCTTTCCAGAGCGGCGTTCACATCCGAGTCGTCGGCGGACTTGTTGGGCGTCTTGGACGAGGTCACGGCGTTTCCATGCGGCGGATGTTCTTTTCTTTTGTCATACTCCAGCGTCGAAAGCGTAGCCAATATGCGCCTGAAAGCGCGCTGGCGAAGCCCTTGACACCGGTTTCCACTCCCTTAGGACCGGATGGCAGCACAAAAAGTCGCAAAGACAAAGACCCCAGATGAGCGAAACGGCCACCCTCCCCGGCGAATCGATCCACGGCGTCGATCCGCGCGATCACGTCGCCACCGCCCTGCGCCCCCTCTCGGCCGGCGAGACCGTCGACCTGCACGGCCAGCAGATCCGGGTGCGCGGCGACATTCCCAAGGGCCACAAGATAGCCGTGCGCCCCGCCGCCAAGGGTGACGACGTCCTGAAGTACGGCTGGCCGATCGGCCGGGCCAGCGCCGACATCTCCGTCGGCGACCACGTGCACGTCCACAATGTCGAGACCCGGCTGGAAGGCGTGGAAGGCTACGCCTACGCCCCGGCCCAGATCGACAACACCGAGGTCGTCGGCGAACGCACCTTCCTGGGCTATCGCCGCAAGAACGGCCGGGTCGGCACCCGCAACGAAATCTGGGTTCTGTGCACCGTCGGCTGCGTGGCCAACACCGCCCGCCGCATCGCCGAGAAGGCCAACGCCCGCTTCGCCGGCCGCGTCGACGGCGTCTTCGCCTTCCCCCACCCATTCGGCTGCTCGCAGCTGGGCGACGACCTTTCGCACACCCGCCAGCTGATCGCGGGCCTGGCCGCCCACCCCAACGCCGGCGGCGTGTTGATCCTGGGCCTGGGCTGCGAGAACAACCAGCTGAAGGCCCTGCTGGAAAGCGCGCCGGACCTGGACGCCGAGCGCCTGCGCTCGTTCACCACCCAGTTCGTCGAGGACGAGTACGAGCAGGGCCTGGAGGCCATCGAGGCGCTGGTCGCCATCGCCGAGCATGATCGCCGCGAGCCCGCGCCGATCTCCGAACTGGTGGTGGGCCTGAAGTGCGGCGGTTCGGACGGCTTCTCGGGCGTCACCGCCAACCCGCTGGTCGGCCGCATCGCCGACAAGGTGGCCGCGGCCGGCGGCACCCCCGTGCTGACCGAGATCCCCGAGGTGTTCGGGGCCGAGAACGTGCTGCTGCAAAGGGCTGCAAGCCGGCAGGTGTTCGACGAGGCCGTCCAGGTGATCGACGACTTCAAGCGCTACTTCATCGACAACCACCAGCCCATCTACGAGAACCCCTCGCCCGGCAACATCGCCGGCGGCATCACCACCCTGGAGGAAAAGTCCCTGGGCGCGGTGCAGAAGGGCGGCCGCGCGCCGCTGGTCGAGGTGCTGCGCTACGGCGAGCGGGTGGGTCCGCACGGCCTGACCCTGTTGGAAGCGCCGGGCAACGACGCTGTCTCGTCCACCGCCCTGACCGCCGCCGGGGCCACGGTCATCCTGTTCACCACCGGCCGGGGCACGCCGCTGGGCTTCCCCGCCCCGACCCTGAAGATCGCCTCGAACAGCGCCCTGGCCGCCCGCAAGCCCTCGTGGATCGACTTCGACGCCGGCGTGGTGCTGGACGGCCAGACCATGGATCAGGCCGCCGACTCGCTGCTCGACCTGGTGGTCGCCACGGCCTCCGGCCAGGAGACCAAGGCCGAGCGCAACGGCGAGCGCGAGATCGCCATCTGGAAGTCGGGCGTGACCCTCTAGAGGCGGATCGAAACTCCCCAATCCTTGCCGTTTCTCATCGAGCATCCCCGCGAAGGCGGGGATCCAAGCCGTCTTTCAGAACAAGCGCGGCCGTGAGCGACCCGCAAACGCCGCTTGGGTCCCCGCCTTCGCGGGGAGGAACGGATTTGAGGCTGGCCGTCGGGTGAATGTCGATCCGGCCTAGGGCACGCGCGGCGCCGGCAGGGCGCGTCCGTTCTGATGCAGCACCAGGCTGACCGCCTTGCCGTCGGCGCCGAGCACGAACTCGGCGCGGGCGCGGACCACGGCCCAGGTCACCTCCGTCGGGCTCTGCGGAAAGACCTCGAAGGTCGGCTGGCCGGTCAGCTGGGCGAACAGCTTTCCCTCCTGCCGCGTCACCGTCAGGATCATCGTCGGGGCCAGGGCGTAGCGGCCGACCAGGGCGTCCAGCGCCTGAGGCGACAGGGTCACGGCCTTGGGCGTCGGCGCGGCCGGCGGCTCGACGCCGTCGGCCAGGCGCGGCGCGAGCGTGTTCTGGCCGTTCTGGTGCAGGGTCACGGCGCTGGCCCGGCCATCCGCCCCGACGGTGAAGGTCAGCTGCGCGTCCACGACCCTGGCGAAGAAGGCCGTCGGCCCCTCGGCGAATATCTCGATGCGGGGCTGGCCGGTCAGCTGGCCGAACACCCGCTGGCCCTCGCGGGTGATGCTCATCACCGCGCCGGGCCCCAGCACGTAGCGGCCGGTCAGCCCGTCCAGCACGGCCGGCGGCAGGGTCGTGGCCTGGCGCACCTTGGGCGCGGTCTTCAGCGGCGCTCCGGTCAGCAGGTGCAGGCCCAGGTCCTCGACGCCCATGACGCCGGCGGTGTTGCTCAGCACCACCACGCCCAGCCCGGTCGTCCGATCGAAGCCGACGAAGGTCTGGAAGCCCATGGTGCCGCCGCCATGGCTGACGATCTCGCCCGTGGGCGTCGTGGCGACATGCCAGCCCAGCGCCACCTGCACGTTCCCGCCCACCGGACGCCGGGGAACCAGCTGGTCGGCCATGGCCGCCTTCAGCGGCGTGTCGACATAGCCGAGCTCGGCGGCCATCAGCTTCAGCAGATCGTCGGCCGAGGACCGCAGGCCGCCGGCTCCGGCGAGGGTCGTCAGGTCCCAGTGCGGCGTGACCGACAGGTCGGCGGTGTGCCCCGGCGAGAAGCGGGCGGCCAGCGGCGGCGAAAGCTTGATCGCGGTGCTCGACATGCCCAGGGGCGCGAGCACCCGCTTGCGCAGCACCGTCTCGTAGTCGCCGCCGGCGCGTTGGGCCAGCGCCCAGCCCAGCAACCCGACGCCCAGGTTGGAATATTCGTAGGCCGCGCCGACGTCGCGGGTCAGGCTGTAGCGCCGCAGGAAGGCGTCGAGCAGGTCGGGACCGTAGTCGGCGTAGGGATTGAGCGGATCCGCCATCGGCATGTTGTCCGCCAGCCGGGGCAGGCCCGAGGTGTGGGTGGACAGGTCGATCAGGGTGATGGCCTTGCCGTTGCGCTCGGGCGCGACCGAACCGGCGGGCAGCAACTTGACCACGGGCTCGTCGAGCCTGACCTCGCCGCGCCGGACCATGTCGGCCAGCAGCAGGCCGGTGAAGGCCTTGGTCACCGAGCCGATCTCGAACAGGGTCTGGCCGTCGACGGGGCGAGGATCGGCCGCGTCGTAGACGCCCCGGGCGGTCACGCGGCGGCCCTTGGCGTCGATGACCCCGACGACGATGCCGGCGGCCTGCCTGTCGACATCGACGCGCTGGGCAAGCACCTGACGGATGGCGGCTTCGGAAAGGCGCGCCTCGGCGGCCGCGGCAGGGCTCGCGGTCTGCGCCGCGGCGGGCATGGCGACGAGCAGAGCGGCGGCGGCGACCGCCAGCGTCTTGAACAGGCCGTCGATCAGGACGGTCACGGCGACTTTCCGCATGGATCCCCTTCCCCCGCTCCGGCGCGCGCCGGAGCCCGGCTCTCACTATGGTTGTGGAGCTCGCACGTGGAAAGGTGCCTCGGCCTTGGCCGCCGAAGGAAACGGGCGGCGCGACGCGCCGCCCGGCCGCGTCAGTGCGCGGCGTCCTTGGCCTTTTCGCCGGCCTTCTCCGCCTTGTCGCCGGCCTTTTCGGCGGCTTCGCCCGCGGCGGCGGCCGCGTCGCCCGCGGCCTTGGCGGTGGAGGTGTCGCCCGCAGCGGCCGCATCGGCGCTGGCGTCGGCGGCGGTGTTGGCGGCGCTGGAGGCCTGGGCCGCGGCCTCGGCCGCCTTCTGGCTTTCGACCGAAGCCTCGGCGGCCTTCTCGGTCTTGTTCTCGCAGGCTGTGACGGTCAGGGCGACGGCGGCCAGGCCGACCAGCAGGGTATGACGCATGTGGATTCTCCCAAGCGAGCTTCGCCGGTCTGTCGCCGGCTAGGGCTCAACCACATGCGCCCAGGTTCGTTCCCTGCCGCTACTTCGCCTCCGCCACTTCGTACATCAGGTCGACATAGCTCATCGTGCCGCCGACCAGACCCTGGACCTTGGGGTTGCTGCTCTCGATCACGTAGTACTCGTTGGGCGCATGGGCGCCGCTGCCGTGACCCAGGCCGAACTGACCGGCCGCCAGGCTGACCGGCGGCGAGGTGAACACCGTGCCGGGCCACGAGCCCGCCGAGCGCGGATACAGCGTGGCCGGCACGCCCGCCCGCTCGTAGACCTTCAGCTGGGCGCGGATCAGGCGGCTGTTTTCGTCGGTCTCGGTCGGATCGTAGCCGCCGCTGACATTGACCTCGATGTCGGGGAAGCCCCGCTTGTCGAGGTGGGCGCGCAGCTTGGCCACCGCGTCGTCCTTGGTCATGTTCGGCACCAGGCGCAGGTCGATCTTGGCCACGGCCCGGCCGGGCAGCACGGTCTTGCCGCCGGGACCCGTATAGCCAGAGACCAATCCCTCGATATTGACGGTCGGCTGCGAGGCCAGGCGCTCCAGCGCCTTCTCCCACGGCAGGTCGTCGATCCAGCGCTCGACGCCCAGGATGCGCTTGGCCTCGGCCTCGTTGATGCGCTGGGCGGCCAGGCCGATCAGCTCCTTCTCACGGGCGGTCAGCGGGCGGACCTTCTCGAACCAGCCCTCGATGGCCGGGGTGTTGCCGTCCGGCGTGACCAGGGTGGTCAGGGCCTGGACCAGCCGCCAGGCGGGGCTGTCGACCCGCGCCTTCTCGCTGGAATGAATGTCGGTCTTGGGACCCCTGCCCCACTTGGCGCCGCTGGACACCAGCTCCAGCTCGACGATGCCCTTGGCGCCCAGATTGACGCTGACCCCGCCGTTGCCCGGGCTCTGCCAGCCGGCCGGGATGATCACGCCCTCGCACTTCTGCAGGGCCGCCAGCACGTTGGGCTTGGTGACGACCTGGCGGAAGTGCGGGCTGCCGATCTCCTCCTCGCCTTCGCAGACCAGCACGAGGTTGACCGGCGGCTTCTTGCCCGCGGCGCGGATGGCGTGCAGCGCGGCCAGGAACGAGGCCTGCGGCCCCTTCTGGTTCACCGCCCCGCGCCCGACGATGACCTTGCCGAAGCCCGGCTTGTCGACGATGCGCGCCTCCAGCGGCGGCGAGCTCCACTCGGCCGGGTCGTACTGCTTGACGTCGTACATGAAGTAGATCGCCAGCCAGCGCTTGGCGCCGACGTCGAGCACCCCGAACACGCCCGGCGCGCCGTCGGTTGGGACCTTCTCGACGCCCGTGAAGCCGGCGTCGCGGGCCAGGGCCGCCATGTAGTCGGCGCCCTTGTCCATGTCGCGGTTCTCGGCGGCGATGGACGGCAGGGCGATCCAGTCCTGGATGCGCTTAACCGATGCGTCGTAGCCGGCCTCGGCGGCCTTGCGGATGGCGACCGTGTCGACGTCGCGGACGGAGGACTTGGCGGCCGCGGCCGCCAGGCCCGGGACCAGGCCCGGGGCCAGGAAGGTGGCGGCGGCCGCGCCGGTCATCAGCGCGCGGCGGCTAGGAACGTCGGACATCGTCTTCCCCACTGAAACTCTGCGTGGAGACGATAGGAGGGTACGACTCGCCGGTGAGCAAGGCGCCGGAGCGGGACGCGTGTCAGCCTCGACCGCGCACCCACGGCATGATCCGGTCCTGAACCGGCTGGTCGACATAGGTGTGGAACAGCCAGGCCGCGCCGATGGCCAGCGGGAAGCCGGCCAGCCACATCAGCCACTGCCAGCCGATGCCGATCGGCACCGTGTCGATCAGCTTGTGCACGGCGCTCCAGTAGATCACCCCGACGAGAATGTGAGTGATGAACAGGGCGAAGGACAGCTTGGCGCCCTCCTCGATCCAGGCCTTGGGATGCTTCACCGGCAGGCGGCCGGCGCCGAGGATGATGGCGGCCAGGCACGTCAGGCTGGGCAGGTCGAAGCGGCCGATCACCTGCAGGACGACGAGGCCCGCGCAGCCGAGGGTCAGCAGGATCTTGGCGGCCTTCTCGGTGGGCCAGTTCAGCTCGACCGCGCGCGCCAGGCACAGGCCCAGCAGGAACAGCGGGACCGCCCGCAGCACGCCGATGCGCAGCGGCAGGTCGGAAAGGCCGATCGAGACCTCGGCGAAGCCGAAGCCGTTGGTGCGGCGGGCGGCGACGTCGAACAGCACCACGACCACGGCGGCCAGCACGACCGGCAGCCAGGGCCGGCGGGTGGCGCTGGCGGCGCGCCAGAACCAGGGGAACAGGGCGTAGCAGACGATCAGCGCCGACAGCGACCAGCTGGGCAGGTTCCAGCCGTCGCTGTTGAAGCCCCAGGCGTGCATCAGCATGGCCTGCAGCGGCAGCTGGTCCCAGGCGAAGCGCGAGGGCTTGTGGGCGTCGGTGCCGATCAGGTTCAGCGCCAGCACCAGGCCGGCCATGGCGGCCAGCACCATAAGGTGGCCCGGCCAGACCCGGGCGGCGCGGCGCAGCCAGAACTGGAAGTGGGTGATGCGGCCGGAGATGGCCGACGGCCCGTAGGCGCGGCCCAGCACGTAGCCCGACAGCATCAGGAAGAAGTCGGTGGCCAGGTAGCCGCGCGCGAACACCGGGTGGAAGCGCTCGATCCGCAGCGGGCTCTCGGCACCGAAGTGGTAGACCACGATCAGCAGGGCGGCCAGCAGGCGCAGCAGGTCCAGCGCGCCGCCGCGGGTCGCCGGACGAGGCGCGTGGACGACGGGGGACGCGGCCGGGGCGGCGGATCCCGGGTGGGACGCGGCCGACTCCGAGGATGACTGGGACGTGCTCACGTCGGAGGCCTTAACAAAGCCAGGCCCCGGGGGGAAGCGGCGGAAAGTCGCGCTGGGCGATGCTTGACCACTGAGGCGCGAGCGCCCATCTGTAACTGTATAAGTTTCTATTTGGATATCGTCGCCATGACCCGCATGCCCGTCCTCTTCATCGGCCACGGCTCGCCGATGAACGCGATCGAGGACAACGCCTGGAGCCGCGCCTGGGCGCAGCTGGGCCGCGACCTGCCGCGCCCCAAGGCGGTGCTGATGATCAGCGCCCACTGGGAGACCATGGGCGGCACGGCGCTGAGCGCCGCCGAGCGTCCCGAGACCATCCACGATTTCGGCGGCTTCCCGCAGGCTCTGTTCGACGTGCAGTACCGGGCGCCGGGCGATCCGGCCCTGGCGACCCGCGCGGCCGAACTGCTGGCTCCGCAGCGGACCGTGCAGCACCCGACGCGCGGCCTCGACCACGGCGCCTGGAGCGTGCTGGCGCCGATGTATCCCGATGCCGACGTGCCGGTGGTGCAGCTCAGCATCGACCGCGGCCAGCCCAACGCCTGGCACTACGACGCCGGCCGCAGGCTGGCGGCGCTGCGCGACGAGGGCGTGCTGATCATCGGCAGCGGCGACATCGTCCACAACCTGCGGGCCGTGAACTTCCGCACCGGCGAGACCCCCGACTGGGCGCCGCGCTTCAACGAGCGCGCCAAGGCCCTGATCGCGGCCGGCGACCACCAGCCGCTGATCGACTGGGAGAGCCTGGGCCCGGACGCGGCGCTGTCGATCAACAGCGCCGAACACTATCTGCCGCTGCTCTACGTGCTGGGCGCGCAAGGGAAGTACGAGCCGGTGTCGTTCTTCGCCGACGATGTCTTCGCGGCGATCTCGATGACCGGCGTGCAGGTGGGGTAAGGGCTTTAGCGCCCGCTTCCAAGTCGTCATCCCGGAAAGCCCGAAGGGCTTATCCGGGACCCAGGAGACTGGGCGCAGCGCCGGCGTCACCCGCCCAAGCGGTGGCCAACGCACCGCGGCAGCCCCTAGGTCCCGGCTCTTCGCTACGCTACGGCCGGGATGACGACGGAAGAGAGCTCAAACCGTCTCCAGCGTCCCTTTCCCCAGCCGCGCCGCCGCGGCCAGGGCCGCCGCGCGGCGCTCGTCCATGCCGTTGTCGTAGATGCGCCGCACCCGAGCCAGCACCTCGGGCGGGGCCAGTTCGGGACGGCCCGACTGGAACGGCGGGTCGGGCGCGTACTCCACGGCCAGCTGGATGGCCTGGGCCACGGTCGGGCCGGCGATTTCCGCGACCAGGGTCAGGGCGAAGTCGACGCCCGCCGTCACCCCGCCGCCGGTGACGAAGCGGCCGTCGCGGACCACCCGGGCCTCGTCGGGAACGGCGCCGAACAGCGCCAGTTGGTCGCGCCAGGCCCAATGGCAGGCCGCGCGCCTGCCCTCCAGCAGCCCCGCCGCCGCCAGCACCAGCGAGCCGGTGCAGACGCTGGTGACGTAGCGCGCGCTCCAGGCCAGCCGCTTGATCTCGGCGAGGAAGCCCGGATCACCCATGGCCTGGGTCGTGCCGAAACCGCCAGGCACGCAGAGGATGTCGCACGCCTCGATCTGGTCGAGCCGCTTCAGATGGGCGAAGATCAGGCCGTCGGCCTCGATCTCGCCGCCGGCCAGGCTGGCGACGGTGACGGCCGCGCCCGGCAGGCGCGCCAGGATCTGGTGCGGGCCGGTGAAGTCCAGGTGGGTGACGCCCGGGAACAGGGCGAAGACGATGCGGATCGGATCGGTCATGGGCAGGCCCTCCTCGTTTGACGATCGATGCTCTCCCGGATAGCGTTCGGCGGAAATGACGGAGATCCCTCGATTTCCGCCAGTGAGGAACGATCGATGCCCCGCGCCGTCGGCATGCTGGTCTATCCGGGCTTCCAGTTGCTGGACGCCGCCGGCCCGATCTCGGCCTTCGAGATCGCCGCGCGGTTCGATCCTGGAGCCTACGGTCTCACCCTGGTGTCTCGCGACGGCGGCTGGACGGCGAGCAGCTCGGGCGCGGCCTTCGACACCCTGCCCTTCGATAAGGCCCCCGCCTTCGACACCCTGCTGATCTCGGGCGGCGACGGGGTGCGGGCGCCGGCGACCTGCGAGGCGACGCTGGACTATGTGCGCAAGACCGCCCGCTCGGCGCGGCGCACGGCCAGCGTCTGCTCGGGGACCTACGTGCTGGCAGCGGCGGGCCTGCTGGAGGGCAAGCGGGCGACCACCCACTGGAGCCGCACCAAGGACTTCCAGAAGCGCTTTCCGAACGTGCGGCTGGAGGCCGACCGGATCTGGGTGCAGGACGGCGACCTGTGGAGCTCGGCCGGGATCACCGCCGGCATCGACCTGGCGCTAGCCATGATCGGCGCGGACTTGGGCGAGGCGATCGCCAAGCGCACGGCCCAGCAGCTCGTGGTCTATCACCGCCGGCCGGGCGGCCAGTCGCAGTTTTCGGCCCTGCTGGAGCTGAAGGGCGGTCGGTTCGACGCCCTGCTGGCCTGGGCGCGCGAGAACCTGGCCAGGCCGCTCGACGTCGAGGAACTGGCCGAGCGCGCGGCCATGAGCCCGCGCAACTTCGCCCGCCTGTTCGCCGCCGAGACCGGCTCGACCCCGGCCAAGGCCATCGAGCGCCTGCGGGTCGAGGCCGCCCGCGCCCTGCTCGACAGCGCCCCGCTGCAGGTCGAGGACATCGCCCTGGAGTCCGGTTTCGGCGACTCCGAGCGCATGCGCCGGGCCTTCATCCGCGTCTACGGCCAGCCGCCCCAGGCGCTGAGGCGGGCGGCGAAGGCCGGCTAGCCGCCCCGCAGCGCCTTCACCTCGGCGCGCAGCTCGTCGAGGCAGATGGTGTTGGCGCGGGCCATCTCGGACAGCTCGGCCATCCGCAGGGCGTCGAGCTTGTCGTGCAGGCGCATGATCTCGAGCTCGGCGCGAAGGTTGACGACGTAGTCGTGCTCGGCGGCCTCGCGATCCTTCGACGCCTGGCGGTTCTGGCTCATCATGATGATCGGCGCCTGGATCGCCGCCAGGGTCGACAGCACCAGGTTCAGGAAGATGAAGGGGTAGGGGTCGAAGGCCTTGTGGAACGGCATCAAGGCCAGGTTCAGGATCACCCAGGAGGCCAGCACCGCCGAGAAGCCGCCGATGAAGCCCCACGAGCCGCCGATCGCGGCCACCCGGTCGGCCAGCCGCTCCCAGAAGCCGCCCTCCTTCTCGGCCAGGCCGGGAGCAAGACCGGTTGGGGCCTCGGCGGCGATCAGGTCGATGACGCTGCGCTTGATGTCGGAGAGGTCGGCATAGGCCTCGCCCAGCAGGGTGCGCGAGAGGTGATCGAGTTTGTCCGCGCTCATGGTCGTCGTCCAGCTTGAAGGCCACGCCATCATTCCGTGCGTCGGGCGTCACCGCAACGCGGTTGACAGGGCCGCGCCCGGGGCGCGAGGCTCGCTCTGTCGGCTCGTCGACCAACGACAAGTCATCATCCCGGGAGCACCAGATGGCCCACAAGTTCCTGATCAAGAAGAACAAGGCTGGCGAGTTCGTCGCCTACTTCACCTACAACGGCGAGAGCATCTTCTGGACCGAAGGCTACGCCTCCAAGGCGTCGGCCAAGAACGCCATCGAGTCGATCAAGAAGAACGGCCCCGCCGCCGAGGTCGACGACCAGACCGACTGAAGCGTGCGACTGACGCACGCGTGAACTTGACCCCTCCCCGTCGATCGCTGTCTGATCGGCGATAATGAACAACAACGACGGGGAGGCGGACATGTCGGCTCGCAAGGCCATCTTCATCACCGGCGCGGCCAGCGGCATCGGCCTGGCCAGCGCCAGGCGCTTTTCGGCCGAGGGCTGGTTCGTGGGCCTGTCGGACATCGACGAGCCCGGCCTTTCCCGCGCCCTGGCCGAGATCGGCCCCGCCAACGGCTCCATCCATCCCCTGGACGTGCGCGACCGGCAGGCCTGGGCGCCCGCCCTCTTCGCCTTCGTCGAGCGGTCCGGCGGCCGGCTGGACGTGCTGTTCAACAACGCCGGCGTCGCCCGGTTCGGCCCCTTCTCGGAAAGCGACCCGCAGGGCGACGAGCTGATGCTGGCGGTCAATGTGCAGGGCGTGCTGAACGGCGCCCGGGCCGCCCTGCCTTTCCTGAAGGCCACGCCCGGCTCGCGGCTGGTCAACATGGCCTCGTGCGCGGGGATCTACGGCTCGCCGGGCCTGGCGGTCTATTCGGCCACCAAGTTCGCGGTGCGCGGGCTTTCCGAAGCGCTGGACGCCGAGTTCGCCGCCTTCGGGGTCGGCGTGGCCTGCGTGATGCCCTGGTTCGTCGAGACGCCGATCCTGCGCAACTCGCAGCCCGGCAAGAACGCCGACATGGGCGAGGAGCTGCGCAAGAGCGGCCTGCCCGTCTACGGCGTCGACGAGGCCGCGCAGACGGTGTGGCAGGCGGCCCACGGCCGCGAGCTCTATTACCTGGTGGGCAAGCGGGCCAGGCAGATGCGCCTCATGGCCCGCCTGGCCCCCGGGTTCCTCAGGAACCAGCTCCGGTCGCGATCACCGACGGCTTGACCGCGTCGGCCTTGTCGGCGGCGGTCTTGGCCGGGTGCATGGCCGGGGCCGAGGCCGGCTCGGGGCCGACCTTCTCCGGACCGCCCATGCCGCCTTCCCTGGCGATCGCCATCGCGCTGGCGACGTAGATCACCGGCTTGCCGTCGGCGCTGGGCGCCTGCGGCAGGGCCGTCAGGACGGGCGCGTTGGGCAGGTCGTCGAGGGTCGACGGACGCGGCTTGTCGGTGAAGGCGCCCGGCGCGCCGGCGCGACCGCCGAAGCGGTAGAACACGTGCATGCCCACCTGGGCGACGCGCATCAGGCGCGGACCCCAGTTCGGCGCGACGCCGGTGGTGTGGAAGTGGGTGGCCGAGCCGACCTCGGACATCACGCCGCCGGCCAGGGCGCGCGAGGCGACCTTGCGGGCGCGGGTCCAGGCGGCGCGCTCGCGGCCGGCGCGCATCGAGCCGTCGCAGGCGAAGCTGAACTGGCAGCCGGTGCGGGCCGAGGCGCCCTGGAACACGACGCCGCAGATCGACTTGGGGAACGAAGGGTGGCGTACGCGGTTTAATACGACTTGAGCCACCGCGGCCTGGCCGCTGGGCGTCTCGCCCCGGGCCTCGTAGTAGACGGCCTGGGCCAGGCACTCGAGTTCGCGCGAGCTTTCGAGGGCGTTGGCCAGGTGGAACGGCGCGGCGGCCGGATTGAAGGCGCCGCCGAGGCTGGCGCGCAGCAGGAGCGGCTTGTCGTCGGTCTTGTCGCCGCCGTTCTCGAGCCGAGCGGCGAGCAGCGAGGCCTGGCGGTCGCGCTGGGCGTCGCCGGCGACGGTATAGGGGTCATGGCGGCGGGCGATGGCGAGCGCCCCGGCGTCCATGCGCGACGCGGCCTGATGCAGCGCCGCTTCGGAGTAGCTCCCCGCGGCGCTGTCGGCCAGGCGCG
>LNIY01000093.1 GCA_001449105.1 Caulobacter vibrioides
GGCTTTGCCGGGGGTTCCCCACCCGATCCCATTCCGAACTCGGTCGTTAAGTCCCCCTGGGCCAATGGTACTTCGTCTCAAGGCGCGGGAGAGTAGGTCGCCGCCAGGTCCGCTAAAAGGATGCATCATCAACGTTTCAGGCGAAGTGCCTTGCGGTTCGCCGCTCGGAAACGTTGAAAACAAAGCAAAGAAGTCCAGAACCCTACTTCACGATCAATACCCCTGCCGCGGGGTGGAGCAGCCCGGTAGCTCGTCAGGCTCATAACCTGAAGGTCACAGGTTCAAATCCTGTCCCCGCACCCAAATCTTCTACAAATGGCCCTCGCATCCGCGGGGGCCATTTGTCGTTTCGGGATCAGCTCATGACCGACCGCTATCTGGACGACCTGACCGTCGGCGAGACCTGGACGGGCCAGCCGTTCGTGCTCAGCGAGGCCGAGATCCTCGATTTCGCCCGGCTCTACGATCCGCAGCCGATGCATGTCGACCTCGAAGCGGCGACCGCCGGCCGGTTCGGCGGGATCATCGCCAGCGGCTGGCATGTGGCCTCGCGGGGGATGCGCGAATATGTCGACACCGCCCCGTTCGGCGCCACGCCGATGCTGGGCATCCGCATCGACGAGCTCGTCTGGCTGAAACCCGTGCGCCCCGGCGACGCCCTGACCGTCCATCGCGAGATCGTCGAGGTTACCCGCTCGCGCTCCAGGCCCGACCGCGGCGTGATCCGCACCTTCACCCGGGTGAGCAACCAGCACGGCGAGCCCGTGCTGACCTTCTTCAACCTGATCCAGATGCCGGCCCATGCGGGCGTGATCCTGTAAGGCCGCTTGCCTTCGCGCCCGGCTCGCCCTCAGTCTGCGGGCCTTGCGACTGGGGGCATCGAATGCGGCGACGGACGGTTCTGGCGGGCGGCGCAACGGCGCTGGCCCTGGCCCTGGCCGGGGCGTCTTCCGCGCTGGCCGCGCCCCTGCCCGCCGACAAGGCCCGCCAGATCGACGCCATCGCCGCCGAGGTGCTGGCCGCCACCGGCGCGCCATCGTCCTCGATCGCCATCGTCGAGGACGGCGAACCGGTCTACGCCAAGGCCTACGGCCTGGCGCGGCTGTCGCCGGCGGCGCCCGCCTCGACCGCCACCCGCTACGGGATCGCCTCGGTCAGCAAGCAGTTCACCGCCGCGGCCGTGCTGCTGCTGGTCGAGGACGGCAAGGTCTCGCTGGACGATCCGGTCGGCAAGTACGTCCCCGGCCTGACCGACGGCGACAGGATCACCCTGCGCCAGGTGCTGTCGCACACCGCCGGCTATCGCGATTACTGGCCCCAGGACTTCGTGTTCGAGGCCATGCGCGCGCCGACCACGCCGCAGAAGATCCTCGACGGCTGGGCGCGGACCCCGCTCGACTATCCGCCCGGCGAGCAGTGGCGCTATTCCAACACCGGCTTCGTCATCGCCGGCCTGGTGGTCGAGACGGTGTCGGGCGAGCCGCTTTTCAACGTCCTCAAGCGCCGGATCTTCGACCCCCTGGGCATGACCGGGGTCACCGAGGACGACACCAAGGCGCTGTCGCCGCCGGACGCCGGCCACTACACCCGCTATGGCCTGGGCCCCGTGGTCCTGGCCGACAAGGAAGGGCCCGGCTGGCTGTTCGGCGCGGCCGAGCTGGCCATGTCGCCCTCGGACCTGGCGCGCTGGAACCGGGCGATGATCCGCCGCGAGTTGCTGAAGCCTTCGTCCTGGGCGGCGATGACCACCTCGGTGGACCTGTCGAACGGCGCCCCGGCCGGCTACGGCCTGGGCGTCTCGGTCAAGGTGCGCGACGGGGTCACGACGATCAGCCACGGCGGCATGCTGTCGGGCGTGCTGACCAGCAACACCGTCTGGCCGGCCGAGAGGCGGGCGGTGACCGTGGTGGCCAACGCCGATTTCGGCGACCCCCAGACGGCCATCTCCCAGCGCATCGCCTTCCTGCTGCGGCCCTCGACTGGACCGACGGCGACGGCGCGCACCTTGATGGCGCAACTTCAGGCGGGCGCGATCGACCCGGCCCTGCTGACCGCCAACGGCAAGGCCTGGTTCACGGCCGCGCGTCTGGCGGACTTCAAGGCGAGCCTGGCGCCGCTTGGACCTTTGCGCATGCTCGAGGGCCAAGGCGTCCAAGTGCGCGGCGGCATGACCTGGCATGGTTTCGACGCGACGTTCGGAACGCGGACCCTGTCGGTGTCGATGCGGCTGACGCCCGACGGCAAGGTCGAACAGTTCCTGGTCGGACCCAAGGCCGGCTGAGGCGAGGGCTATAGAAGGGGGCGGCGATGGGCGACGTGTTCGAGGGCTTTGCCCGGTTCGAGTTCGACGACGGCCGCTGGAGCCGCTCGGTCTGGCGGATGGGGACGGGCCCGGCGGTGATCGTCGTCCACGAGATCCCCGGCCTGCATCCCGGCGTGCTGGAATTCGCCCGCGAGGTGGCGGCCAGCGGCATGACCGTCTTCTGCCCCAGCCTGTTCGGCGAGCCGGGACGGCCGGTCAGCCGCGGCTACGGCGCGGCCTCGTCGCTGCAGATCGCCTGCGTGCGGCGTGAGTTCAATCTCTGGCGCGGCGGCAAGTCGAGTCCGATCGTCGACTGGCTGCGGGCCCTGGCCCGCCAGGTCCACGCCGAATGCGGCGGCAAGGGCGTCGGCGCGGTGGGCATGTGCGTCACCGGCGGCTTCGCCCTGGCGATGATGACCGAGCCCTGCGTCGTGGCGCCGGTGCTGTCGCAGCCCTCGCTGCCGGTGACGGCCAAGGGCGACCTTGATCTGTCGGCCGAGGAGCTGGCCTGCGCCAAGCGACGGTTCGAAGCCGAGGACCTGTCGCTGATCGCCCTGCGCTACAAGAGCGACTGGCACGTGCAGGACGGCCGCTTCGAGCGCCTGAAGGCCGAGTTCGGCGAGCGGGCCGAGCTGATCGAGCTCGAGGACGCCGACGCCAACGGCTATCGGGTGATCCCGCCGCACTCGGTGCTGACGCTGCACCTGGACCGGGATCGTCCGGACGGGGCGGGGATGCGGGCCGCGCGGCGGGTGGTGGCGTTCTTCAGGGAACGGACGGGGGCGTGAGCTAAACCCTCCCCCAGAAGGGGGAGGTGGCCCGGAGGGCCGGAGGGGGAAGGGGCAGCCGACGTTCAGCTCGCTCCAACCTTCGAAATCACGTCCCCCTCCGTCGGCTTCGCCGACACCTCCCCCTTCAGGGGGAGGATCGTTTGCCTGGACTTTTCCACATTACGCGCCTAGACACCGCGCCTTCGATTTTCCCCCGCGCTACCGGCGTTCGATCCGCCGGCCGGGCTGCAAAGGCTATCCGCGCCATGAAGCGCCATTCCGACAAACCCAAGAGTGGGCCGACCGGTCCCTCGCAACGCCAGCTCCGCGCCGGCGAACTGATCCGTCACGCCCTGGTCGACATCCTTCGCGAGGAGGAGCTGCAGGACGAGGCCCTGACGGGCGTCACCATCACCGTCTCCGAAGTGCGCATGAGCCCTGACCTGCGGCACGCCGTCTGCTTCGTCGAGCCGCTGGGCGCGGGCCTGGCCGACCACGGCGCGGGCCAGAACGTCGACGAGATCATCAAGGGCCTCAACCGCGTCTCGAAGTTCCTGCGCGGGCGCCTGGGCCGCTCGATCGACATGAAGTTCACGCCCGACCTGAAGTTCCTCCACGACGAGAGCTTCGGCACGGCCGCCTACATGGACAAGCTGTTCCTCGATCCGCGGGTGCGCCAGGACACCGAGCGCCGCCTGTCCGACGTCCTGGACGACGAAGGCGATATTCGGGACGAGAACTGAGCCATGGCGCGCCGCAAGAAGGGTGACGCGGTCTCGGGCTGGGTGTGCCTGGACAAGCCCTACGACCTGACCTCGACCAGCGCCGTCTCCCGCGTGCGCCGGGCGTTCAACGCCCAGAAGGCCGGCCATGCCGGCACGCTGGACCCGCTGGCGACGGGGATCCTGCCGCTGGCTCTGGGCGAGGCGACCAAGACCGTCCCGTTCCTGATGGACGCCGACAAGGCCTATCGCTTCACCATCGCCTGGGGTCGCTCGACCACCACCCTCGACCGTGAGGGCGAGACCACCGGCGAGAGCGACGTGCGTCCGGCGGTCGAGGCGATCGAGGCCGCCCTGCCGGCCTTCGTCGGCGAGGTCGACCAGGTGCCGCCGAACTTCTCGGCCATCAAGGTCGACGGCGAGCGGGCCTACGACCTGGCCCGCGACGGGGTCGAGTTCGAGCTGGCCACCCGCAAGGTGACCATCCACGCCCTGCGCGTGCTGTCGGTTCCCGACGGCGATCACGTGGAGCTGGAGATGGAGTGCGGCAAGGGCACCTATGTGCGCGCCGTGGTCCGCGATCTGGCCGTCGCGCTGGGCGCCTGTGGACATGTCAGCCAGCTTCGCCGAACGCGGGTGGGCCAGTTCTCCGAGGAAACGGCGATAAGTCTGGAAACTCTAGAGAATTTGAGCTATGAGGCCCGACTGTCGGAGGCATTGCTTCCGGTCGAGACCGCGCTGGACGACATCCCGGCGTTGGCCGTGACCGACGAAGACGCCTTCCGGCTTGCGCAAGGACGCGCCATCGTTCTGCTACCCAGGCAGGTGGAAACGCTGAAAGCCGAGCTTACGCCCGGCGATCGCACCGTTTCCGCCATGTCCGGAGAACGCCTGGTGGCCTTGTGCGAGATGCGCGCCGGAAAGCTCAATCCGGTGCGGGTCTTCCAACTCACCTGAGCGGAGACAACCCGATGTCGATCACTGCCGAGCGCAAGAGCGCTCTTATCGCCGAGCACGCCCGCACCGAGGGTGACACCGGCAGCGCCGAAGTCCAGGTCGCGATCCTCTCGGAGCGCATCTCGAACCTGACCGAGCACTTCAAGACCCACAAGAAGGACAACCACAGCCGTCGTGGCCTGCTGAAGCTGGTTTCCCAGCGTCGCCGTCTCCTCGACCACCTGAAGAAGTCCGATGAAGGCCGTTACGCGGCTCTCATCGAGAAGCTGGGTCTGCGCCGCTAAGGCGCATTTCCGCCGCCTTACCCCGGTAAGGCGGCGGAACGCTATTTGGGATCAGCCGTCTCGAGACAGGCCGAGGCGGAGGGTCCAAGGGTTTCGCTCCTGACGGGGCGGCGCCCCGTACGTGCGAGGGTTCACGTCCTCAAACCCCCGCCTGTCGCATTAGGATGAGGATCATCGGGCCGGCTTCCGTTAGCCGTCCGCCCCTGTCCGCCCCCGACGGGAATCCGCCCGCGGGAACCGAAAGAAGAAAAATGTTCGATATCAAGCGCAAGACGATCGAGTGGGGCGGCAAGACGCTCGTCCTCGAAACCGGTCGCATCGCCCGTCAAGCCGACGGCGCCGTTCTGGCCACCATGGGCGAAACCGTCGTCCTGGCCACCGCCGTGTTCGCCAAGAAGGCGAAGCCCGGCCAAGATTTCTTCCCGCTGACGGTCAACTACCAGGAAAAGACCTTCGCGGCCGGCAAGATCCCGGGCGGCTACTTCAAGCGTGAAGGCCGTCCGTCGGAAAAGGAGACCCTGGTCTCCCGCCTGATCGACCGTCCGATCCGCCCGCTGTTCGTCAAGGGCTTCAAGAACGAAGTCCAGGTCGTCGTCACCGTGCTGCAGCACGACCTCGAGAACGATCCCGACATCATCGGCATGGTCGCCGCCTCGGCCGCCCTGACCCTGTCGGGCGCCCCGTTCATGGGCCCGATCGGCGCGGCTCGCGTCGGCTGGGTGAACGGCGAATACGTGCTGAACCCGACGCTCGACGAGCTGAAGGAAAGCGCGATGGACCTGGTCGTGGCCGGCACCGCCGACGCCGTGATGATGGTCGAAAGCGAAATCAAGGAACTCTCGGAAGAGATCGTCCTGGGCGGCGTCAACTTCGCCCACCAGCAGATGCAGGCCGTTATCGACGGCATCATCGACCTGGCCGAGCACGCCGCCAAGGAGCCGTTCGACTTCCAGGCCGAAGACACCGACGCCCTGAAGGCCGAAGTGAAGAACGCCGTCGGCAAGGATCTGGCTGACGCCTACAAGATCCAGGCCAAGGGCGACCGCGTCGCCGCCCTGGGCGCCGCCAAGACCAAGGCCATCGAGACCTTCGCCAAGAGCGACACGAACCCGGCTGGCATCGACCCGCTGAAGCTGGTCTCGGTGTTCAAGGAACTGGAAGCCGACATCGTTCGTCGCTCGATCCTCGACACCGGCATCCGCATCGACGGCCGCACCGTCGACAAGGTCCGTCCGATCCTGGGCGAAGTCGGCATCCTGCCGCGCACCCACGGCTCGGCCCTGTTCACCCGCGGCGAGACGCAAGCCATCGTCGTGGCCACCCTGGGCACCGGCGACGACGAGCAGTTCATCGACGCCCTGGAAGGCACCTACAAGGAATCCTTCCTGCTGCACTACAACTTCCCCCCCTACTCGGTGGGTGAGACGGGCCGCATGGGCTCGCCGGGCCGCCGCGAAATCGGCCACGGCAAGCTGGCCTGGCGCGCCCTGCGCCCGATGCTGCCGGCCAAGGAAGACTTCCCCTACACCATCCGCCTGGTCTCCGAGATCACCGAGTCGAACGGCTCGTCCTCGATGGCCACGGTCTGCGGTTCGTCGCTGGCCATGATGGACGCCGGCGTGCCGCTGGTCCGTCCGGTGTCGGGCATCGCCATGGGCCTGATCCTCGAAAAGGACGGCTTCGCCGTTCTGTCCGACATCCTGGGTGACGAAGATCACCTGGGCGACATGGACTTCAAGGTCGCCGGCACCAGCGAAGGCCTGACCTCGCTGCAGATGGACATCAAGATCGCCGGCATCACGCCCGCGATCATGGAGCAGGCCCTGGCTCAAGCCAAGGAAGGCCGCGCTCACATCCTCGGCGAGATGAACAAGGCCATGGAAGCGCCGCGTGAAGACGTCGGCGAGTTCGCTCCGAAGATCGAGACCATCACCATCCCGACCGACAAGATCCGGGAAGTGATCGGCACCGGCGGCAAGGTGATCCGCGAGATCGTCGCCACCACCGGCGCCAAGGTCGACATCAACGACGAAGGCACCGTGAAGGTCTCGGCCTCGGACGGCGCCAAGATCAAGGCCGCGATCGACTGGATCAAGTCGATCACGCAGGAAGCTGAAGTCGGCGCGATCTACGACGGCAAGGTCGTCAAGGTCGTCGATTTCGGCGCCTTCGTGAACTTCTTCGGCGCCAAGGACGGCCTCGTCCACGTCAGCCAGATCAGCAACGAACGCGTCGCCAAGCCGTCGGACGTGCTGAAGGAAGGCCAGATGGTCAAGGTGAAGCTCCTGGGCTTCGACGACCGCGGCAAGACCAAGCTGTCGATGAAGGTCGTCGACCAGACGACGGGCGAAGACCTGTCGAAGAAGGCCGAAGTGTCCCCGGAGGAAGCCGTCAACACCTGATGACGGCTTTCAGGGCGACCTGAAAAGCAGCGGGCGGCTCCGAAAGGGGCCGCCCGTTTTTCGTTCTGCGAGCAGAAATAAAAGCTTCACCATAATTCTCTGGACAATTCCCGGTTGCGAACTCACGTTTTAGATGAGCAGCGCCGGGGGGTGATATGCGACTGGGGATGGTTTGGCTGGCGATCGGCGTTTCGATCGCTTTCGGAGCGCACGCGCGTGCGCAGGTGATCACGTCGGTGGCCTGCAAGGCGCCGGCGCAGCAAAGCGGCACGATCTACAAGCGCTTCACCGACGTGGCCGGCTATGGCGCATCCAACAGCATCGGCGACGTCGACATCCGCATAGCCCAACTGGCGGCCACGCACAGTGTCTGCCTGGGCGAGCGGGACGCACGGCTGAGGTTCGAGGGCAGCCTGTCGATCGTCGACGTCGATGGCGGCGGCGACGCCCGTGGCGGGCTCGCCGGCGTCGGCCTGCAGTTCGCCCTGGGATCGCGGGGCTCGGCCACGCCGATCGTGCGGCTGGGCTATGAGGACTTCGAGCGCGGCGACGACCAGGTCGTGGCCGACGTCGCCGTGATGCTGGCGACCACCATCCAGGCCGGCGGCGGCCCTCCCGGCAAGGAGCCGCTGCTCGTCCTGGAGTGGACGCCCGAATACACCAGCCGACAGTCGACCGCGGCCCTGAACCAGGGCCTGCGCTTCGACAACGCGGCTTTCACCAACTACGCGGCCATCGGCTATGACACGCAGCTCGGACAGAATTTCCGCGGCCGGGTCGGCCTGGGCCATCGCTACATTGGCGGCGACAATCTGGTCAGCTCGATCGGCACGCTCTCGGCGTCGTTCCGCCCGATCTCGCTGGACTGCGGCGGCTACTGCTGGAACTTCGAGGTCTCCTACAGCCGCGGCGACCACGACTACGAAGGCCTGATGATCGGCGTCGCCCGCCGCTTCGGTCGATAGGGGGAAGCGCGATGGATTTCCCCAGCATCGCCGATTGGTCGAAATACGGGATCGGCGCCACCGCCTGCCTGGGCCTGGCGGCCCTCCTGTTCAGCGTCCTTGGGAATACGCTTCCCAATCCGCTGAAGGCCAAGAAGGAAGAGTTTCAGTTCTTCGTGCTGATCGCCGTCCTCTTCCTCGCGAGCGTCGCGGGGGCGGCGTTCTTCGTCGAGGGCAAGCGACAGGTCGACCTGAAGCCGTTGAAGGCGGCCCAGGAAATGGTCAAGGGGCGCTGGTACATCGTGCATTCCGACGGCAGCGGCAGTTGCGCCGACGCTCAGGACTTCGTTCTGGAGGACGACCTGATCCTGGTCGTGTCCCGGGACGACAAGTTTCCTTATGTCCACGATACCAAGCTATTGGGCGGCGGCGTACTTTACGCTGTCGAAAAGACGACTGGCGTTCGCTCCATATACTACAAGGACGGAGATGTCCTCATGGAGAAAATGGCCAGTGAAGGCGTCGTGCGGCGGAGGAAGTGCCCATGATCACGCTGATGGCGATATTGGTCGTGGATTTATCCTCGTATGGCTATTCGCCCGAGGTGATAAATGAGCGCGGCGAAAAGAACTGCAATACGTTTTACAGAACCATCGAGAGGCTTGGGGGCTTCGATAACCTGAGCCCAGCCGAGCGCAATCGGTATGCGGGCTATAGCTGGCTCTGCCCGCTGTTCGACGACTTGCTGAGGAAGGAGTCGGCGAAGAGCGCCAAGGCGCCGGTGGTCCCCGTTAAGACGCGGTACAAGGAGCCGCCGCTCAAGTCGATCCGGGAGGCCTCTGCCAAGGTCAAGCCGGTGATCCACCCGCCGGTCGATGCGGGCGCGCCGCCGCCGTCGAATCCCGTAACGCCGTCGGTCGAAACGCGAGACGATGATGTCGCCCTCTGCGAAGGCGCGGGCGTCGGGTGGATCGAGGTCACGAAGTCCGACGTCGGCGTATTCTACGCGGGCGGGCCGCCGACGGCGTCCTCCACGGCGCCGGGCGTCGTGCCTCAGCTACGGGACCGTCTGACGTTCGCCTCGCCGGTGACCACTCAGGTCTTCCGTTCCCAGATCCCCTGCCTGCTGTCGTCGGACATGGGCTGCGAGTCCGAGCAGATGAGCGGCGAGTTTCAGGTCGCGGGTCGGGTCATGTTCGCGCATGACGTCGGCGGACGCGATCGGTGGCAACTCTGCGTGACCAGGAGAAACTGAAATGCGCGTGTCTTTAGCGATCCTCGCCGCCGCCATGGCGATGTCCACCGCCGTTGGCGCCCAGGCGCAGCAAGCGACCCCGGTCGCCCGTGTCTGCCTGGCCGCCTACAGCGAGGCCGCCGGTCAGGCGCGTTACCGCGTTACGGTCGATTGGGGCGCTCTGCCGGCTGACCGCTACGCCCGGGTGGACCTGGCGGCTCGCGATGCGTCCGGGGCGTTCTGGCCCCAGCTCCACAGCGAGCGACTGCGGCCTGGCAAGCAGCAAGGCACGGCCCTGTTCACCGTTTCGGACGTCTCCCAGTATCCGCTCGACTTCTTCCTGATCGGGATGAGCGAGGCGGCGCGCAGGGATTTCGACCTCAGCTGTCGCCGGGAGGGCTTCTGTTCGCTCGCCCTGCCGGTCGAAGGGATCGAAACGCTCGGGCAGGGCGCGTCCATCAGCGGTCCGAAAACCGCGCCCCGTTGCTGAGCGCCTAGCCGCTCCGGCTTAGGGCGGATCGACATTCAAGGTCTTGCCGCGCTCCCCAACCGGCCCAATCCCTGCGAAGGCGGGGGCCCAAGCTGGCTTTCAGGGCGTGGCTAAGCCTCGGATCATCTCCGAGCTCGGCTTGGATCCCCGCCTTCGCGGGGATGCTCGGTGAGAAATCGGCCCGAGCGCAGGAATGTCGATCAGCCCTAGGCCCGCCCGGCCTGGGCCGAGAGGTGGTCGGCGGTGATGCCGATCTTGGCCAGGGCGCGGGTCCACTTGCTCTCGTGGTCGTCGCCGAACAGCAGGGCCTCGTCGGCGTCGCAGATGAGCCAGACGTTGTCGCGCAGTTCCTGCTCCAGCTGGCCGGGGCCCCAGCCGGAATAGCCCAGCGCCAGGATCGCCCGGCGCGGGCGGTGGATGCGGCTGCCCAGGGCGTCCAGCGCGTCGCGGGTGACGGTCAGGGCCAGGCCGTCGGCCACCGGCGAGGTGGAGTCCGGCGAGACGTAGTCGTCGGTATGCAGCACGAAGCCGCGCTCGCGCTCGACCGGGCCGCCCAGCATGACGAGGTCGCTGGGCGCGCGGACCTCGGGATCCACGCCCAGCTTGTCGAGCAGCTCGTACACCGTCAGGCCCTCGACCGGGCGGTTGACAGCCAGGCCCATGGCCTGCTCGTCGTCGTGCGAGCACAGATAGACCACGGCGCGCTCGAAGCGCGGGTCCTCGATGCCCGGCATGGCCACCAGGAGCCGGCCGGTCAGGAATTGGCCCTCGCCGTCGAGGGGAGCGGTCTCGGGAGCGTCCATCTGTTGAGGATCGACACACAACGCGTCCGTTTCAAGTCAAACCACGTTATTGGCGAACCGATCCGGACGCTTTATCTCCGGACGGCCCTTTCAGCACAGGATCACACCATGGCGATCAAGGTTGGCGACACGCTTCCGGCGGCCACGTTCATGACCAGCACGGCCGAAGGCCCGGCTCCGGTCACCTCCGACGACCTCTTCAAGGGCAAGACCGTCGCCCTCTTCGCCGTCCCCGGCGCGTTCACCCCGACCTGCTCGGCCAAGCACCTGCCGGGCTTCAAGGAGAAGGCGGCCGAACTCAAGGCCAAGGGCGTCGACACCATCGCCTGCATCTCGGTCAACGACGTCTTCGTGATGAAGGCCTGGGGCGCCGACCAGGGCATCAGCGACGAAGTGGTGCTTCTGGCCGACGGCAACGGCGACTTCACCCGCGCCATCGGCCTGGACTTCGACGGCAGCAAGTTCGGCATGGGCTCGCGCTCGCAGCGCTACTCGCTGATCGCCAAGGACGGCGTCGTCACGACCCTGAACGTCGAGGAAGCCGGCGAATTCAAGGTCTCGTCGGCCGACTACATGCTGGGCCAGCTGTAAGCAGGTCCATTCGGAATCTCTGTTCCGAGCCTCCCCGCGCAGGCGGGGATCCAAGCCGAGGATGCGGATCCGGCCACGCCGCCGCATCCCTAAGGTCAGCTTGGGTCCCCGCCTTCGCGGGGATTTTCGTAGGGGTAAGAAGAAGGCTCAGGCCGAGATCGCGTGCAGCTCCGCCGCATGCGACCGCAGCCAGGCCCGATGCGGGGCGGGATCGCCGATCAGGGTCTCGCACAGCGCCCAGAAGCGCGGGCCGTGATTGGCCTCGACGAGGTGGGCGCATTCGTGGGCGACGACGTAGTCGGCCACCGCCGCCGGGGCCAGCACCAGCCGCCAGCTGTAGCGGATCGCCGCCGGCGCGCCCGGACTGGCCGGGCGGCACGAGCCCCAGCGGGCCTTGGGGTCGGCCACCGCCACCGACGGCATCGGCCGTCCCAGCCGTCCGGCGTGATGGGCGGTGCGTTCGGTCAGGATCTCCAGCGCCCGGTGCTTGACCAGCCGCAGGATCTTCAAGGACCAGTTGGCGTCGTCAGGCGCGATCAGCGCGTCCTCGGTCATCCGCGCCCGGCCCGGGCCGACCTCCAGCCGATAGGGCTTGCCCCAGACCTTCAGCACGCCGCCGGGCTCGATCACCTGGCGGCCTGGCAGGGCGGCCAGCTGCAGGCTCATCCAGCCGGCCTTCTCGTGGGCGAAGGCCACGGCCTCGGTCAGGCGGCGCTGGTTGGGGGCGATGGCGACGATCTCGGACTTGGCCCGGTCCACCCGCAGCGACACCCGCCGCGCCCGGCCGTCGACCTTCAGGCGCACGGCGCAGCGCTCGATCTCCAGCCGGTCGCCGTCGGCGAGGCGTGGAGCGGCTTTGGGCTGCGGGCGGAAGAGGTTCATCGTCCCCCTAGATCGCCCCGCTCGCGGCTGGGCGCAAGAGTCCGAGCGTAGCCGTTGACCGCCCGGTCGCCCAGGATCTACCTTCGGGATATCTTCGATACATAGGCTATCTGGGGGCGAGCCATGGCCGTGCCGTTGAAGGTTCCCACGCGTAGCGAGCGCAGCCCCGCCCTGGCGGCCGCCGTCCGAAGCCATGCCCGCACGGGCGCGCCCTTCGGCGCCGGGCACGAGGCGCTGGCCGCGCTCAGCGCCTGGGTCTATCGCTCGTTCCACGATCCTTCCACCCAGGCCACCGCGCCCCTGTGGCTGGCCGAGCTGGGCCTGGTCGCACCGATCCCGCCGGCCAACGACCGCGACAACGGCTACGACGCCTTCGCCTTCTACGCGCCGGGACCGGCGGAACTGGTCGTGGTCAACCGCGGCACCGACAGCGAGCTGGACTGGCTGCTGAACTTCAAGACCGCCGTGCTCAAGGACACCCGGACGGTCGTCGCCGCACTCGACTACGCCCTTGCCGCCCACGCCGCCCTGGTCTCGCACGGCCTGGCCGTACGGCGCGTGACCTTCACCGGCCATTCGCTGGGCGGGGCCATGGCCGAGGCCCAGGCCGCGCTGTTCCGCGCCTCCGCCGGCCTGCCGGGGCATCTGCCGATCGCCTGCACGGGCTTTGCCTCGGCCCCCTTCGCCGAAGCCATCCGGGTGGTCGCGGCCGCCCGGGGGCTGGGCGCGGTCGACGCCCAGACCATCGCCGCCAGCCGCCACTACATCCGCCCCAACGACCCGATACACGGGACCGAGATCGCCGGAACACGCCTGGCCAGGGTGGTCGCCGACGACCTCAATCTCTATGGCGTGGTCCGCCAGCGGCACGGCACGGGACCGTCGGGCTTCGAGACCTACACCCTGATCGGCAATCCGATCGCCCACGACTCCTTCCTCTACTTCCATTTCTGGAACAGGGCGGGAGAGTTCCACCTCGTGCGGCACTTCAAGGGCGGCTTCCACCTGTGGAACGACGCCGCGCCCGAGCGCCTGTCGCTGGGCCGCAGCTTGCCGGCGATCTTCAACTGACGCCCGTCGGAGACCGAATGCTCGACCTCGTCTGCCTGTCCGAACCGTTCTGCGTGACGCGCGACTACGAGGCGGCCTCGGAAGCCGCCGGCCCCTTTCGCGTCGTCCGCGACGGCCGGCCCGTCGAGGCCGCGCCCGAGGCGGTCGCGCGACTGGGGGTGAAGGTGAGCTTCGGCGGGAGCGACAACCTGGTCACGCTGCCGGCCGACGGCCTGCGCCAGACCTGCGTCGACGGCGCCTGCGTGGTGTTCCGGAGCTGGTGCGAGGGGCTGACCTGCACGTTGCAGGCCGGCGCCGTGGACGGCCGCGCCGAGCCCTTCCTGCACCAGATCAGCCTGGCGGCCGTCAGCGCCGACGCGCTGGCGCGGGCCCGGGCGGAGGTCTTCGTCTCTGTCGACGGCGGCCGGCGGCGGCTGTCTCTCGCGCAGCTGGGCGAGGGCGATCCGGCCGCGCCGGGCCTCTACACCGCCCCCGTCCGTCCCGGAGACCGCCGCCTGCGGGGACCGGCCGACTAGGCCTTCTTGCCCGCGAAGTTGGGATCGGTGCGCAGGATGAAGTCGCGCACCTTGGGATAGATCTCCTCGCGGAACCGTCGACCGTTGAACACGCCGTAGTGGCCGACGCCCGGCTGGACGTAGTCCTCCTTGAGGTCGGCGGGAATGTTGACGCACAGGTCGTGGGCGGCCTGGGTCTGGCCGATGCCCGAGATGTCGTCCTTCTCGCCTTCGACGGTCATCAGGCCGATGTCGGTGATGGCCGCGGTGTTCACGTGCCGCCCGCGATGCATCAGCTCGCCCTTCGGCAGCAGGTGGCGCTGGAAGACGATGTCGATGGTCTGGAGATAGAACTCCTCGGTGAGGTCGAGAACCGACAGGTACTCGTCGTAGAATTCCAGGTGCTTGTCGGCCTCGTCGCCGTCGCCCTCGACCAGGCTGTTGAAGTAGCGGCGGTGGGCTTCCTGGTGCTTGTCGGCGTTCATGCTCATGAAGCTGGCCAGTTGCACGAAGCCCGGATAGACGCGCCGGCCCATGCCCGGATAGGGCGCGGGCACGGTGTAGATCATGTTGGACTGGAACCAGGTGAAGGGCTTTTCCTCCGCCAGGTTGTTGGTCACGGTCGGCGACAGGCGCGCGTCGATCGGCGAGCCCATGAAGGTCATGCTGGCCGGACGCGACGGATCGCCGTCCTCGGCCATCAGCGCGGCGGCGGCCAGCACAGGCGGCCCGGGCTGGCAGACGGCCAGCACGTTGGGGCGCGGGCCCAGCACCCGCAGCATGTCGCGGATGTGGTCGATATAGTCGTGGAAGTCGAAGCGGCCCTGCAGGACCGAGACCTCGCGGGCGTTCTGCCAATCGACGATGAACACCGCGTGGTTGGGCAGGAAGGCCTCGACCGTGCCGCGCAGCAGCGTGGCGTAGTGACCCGAAAGCGGCGCGACGATCAGCACGGCGGGATCAAGGTCGAAGCGGCCGGCCCGGCGCATGTCCGACATGTCGCGGTCGAACTGGATCAGCCGCGCCCAGGGGCTCTGCCACACGACGGTCGGGCGCACGCGCACGTCGACGTCGTTGATCTTGACGCTGTCGATGCGCCAGTCCGGCTTGCCGTAGCGGCGGGTGACGTTGGAGAACAGGTCCGCGCCGGCATAGAGCCGCCGGCCGAGCTCGGTATTGGCGGCCGGATTCAGCGGCGAGCCCCAGAAGTCCCGGGCCGCGCGGGCCGCCAGGCGCATGGGGGTCGAGGCGTAGAAGCTCGCTTCGTGCAGGGCGTAGAGCATGCCGTCTCCAGCGATTGTGCGCTGCAACATAACACGCCGGCCGTTAAGAAGGTACAGCCCTGAGGTGACCTAAGGGCGCCGCAACGCAAAAAATGGGCGAACCTTCTCCTGTCGGGGAGATTCCTTAAGCGCCCTTCATCGCCGCCTTCAGCTGGCGGGCGATCTCGTCGGGGGGCGAGCCGTAGCCGATCACGCTGTGGAAGCGGCCCTTGGGATCGATGACATAGATCATCGTGGAGTGGTCGACGGTGTAGTCGGGTCCGTCGCCGACCTTCTTGGCGTAGGCGCGATAGGCCTTCACCGTCGCGTCCACCTGCTCCTGCGTGCCGGTCAGGCCGACGATGTTCTTGGGCAGGTGGCCGGCGGTCAGGTAGGTCTTCATCTGGGCCGGGGTGTCGCGGGCCGGGTCGACCGAGATCATCACGATCTGCAGGTCCTTGGCCCTGGGGCCCAGCTGGTCGCTGGCGGTCGCCAGGGCCTGCAGCGTGCCCGGGCAGACGTCGGGGCAGTAGGTGAAGCCGAAGAACATCGCGCTCCACTTTCCCTTCAGCACGCTCTCGTCGGTCGGCTTGCCGTCGTAGTCGACCAGCTCGAACGGCCCGCCCACCGCCGCCGGCTTGGGCGCGGAGCGGAAAACGCCGCTTTCGACGATCAGCGCGCCGGCCACCAGAACGCCCACGATGCACACGGCCAGGACCATCAGGCGGTTGCGGTTCATGGGCTTGCATCCTTTGGGGCTCGCCAGATCGAATTTTCTGGCCTTAATGTGGCGTCATGGCCGACGCTTCGTTCAAGGACGCGCCGAAGAAACCATCACCCGACGGGCTCGATAGGCCCGACGGCGCAGCCGCGCAAGACAGCGACGACTGGTCCTGGGCGGGCCCCGGACTGCGTCAGGGACGCCTTCGGGTGAGAACGCTGATCGCCCAACGCTGGCTGACGGTGGCGGGGCAATCGGTGACGGTGCTGTTCTGCGGCCTGGTGCTCGACCGGCAGATTCCCTACGCCCTGTGCTTCTCGCTGATCGCCCTGTCGGCCTGGCTGAACGTGCTGATCGGCCTGGCCTCGACCGGCCAGCGCCTGGCCCGCGACGTCGAGGCCACCGCCCAGATCGCCTTCGACATCCTGCAGCTGTCGGGGATGCTGTACCTGACCGGCGGGGTCTATAATCCGTTCTCCCTGCTGCTGATCGCGCCCGTCACCCTGGCGGCCGCCACCTTGCCGGCGCGGTACGCCCTGGGCCTGGGCGTGCTGGCGGTGATCGCCACCGTCGTGCTGGCCTTCCTCTACATGCCGCTGCCGGTGGCCGTCGGCGTGTCGCCGCCCCGGCCCGAGGCCTCGCTGATGTCGGGCATCGTCGCCGCCAGGATCCTCGGCATCGTCGTCACCGGGCTCTACGCCTGGCAGGCGGCCACCGAGTCGGCACGCATGGAGCTGGCCCTCAACGTCACCGAGACCGTGCTGGCCCGCGAGCAGCGCCTGTCGGCCCTGGGCGCCCTGGCCGCGGCCGCGGCGCACGAGCTGGGCACGCCGCTGGCCACCATCTCGGTCGTCGCTCGCGAGATGGCGCGCGGCGCCCCCGACGAGCAGACCCGCGAGGACGCCGAGCTCCTGATCGGCCAGGCGGCCCGCTGCCGCGAGATCCTTCAGCGCCTGACCGAGATGCCCGAGGCCCAGGACGCCGTCCACGAACGGATGAGTCTGACCCAGCTGGTGCACGAGATCATCGAGCCGCACATGATCCACGGCGTGCGGGTCGAGGCGGTGGTCAACGGGCCTTCGGGCGAGTCGGCCCCCGACGTCTGGCGCCGGGCCGAGGTGATCCACGCCCTGACCTCGATCGTCGAGAACGCCGTCGACTTCGCCCGCTCGGAGGTGATCGTCGTCGCCCGTTTCGACCCGCGCTCGATCCTGATCGAGGTGCGCGACGACGGGCCGGGCTTCTCGCCCGAGGTGCTGGCCAAGCTGGGCGAGCCCTATGTCACCTCGCGTCCGGGGGCGGAGGGCTCGCGCACCGGCCACATCGGCATGGGTCTCGGCTTCTTCATCGCCAAGACGCTCCTGGAACGGACCGGGGCCGCCGTGGATTTCAGAAATGGCAGGCGCGGCGGCGCCGTGGTCGCGGCCCGTTGGCCACGCCCGGCGATGGAAGCTCCCGGCTTCATCGGGGTTTGAGTACGAAAGACTTGCGAAGTTTTGCAAGTCGTAGACATGATGCGGACACGACACCCGGTTGAGTAATGGCGCGGGGAGGCGCTGAGTTGATGGCGGATATCGGAGAACTGGTCGCGGCCCTGCCCGACAAGTCCTTGCTTCTGCTCGACGACGATGCGCCGCTGCGCACACGTCTTGGTCGAGCTTTGGAACAGCGCGGCTTCGAGGTGACGCTTTGCGCCTCGGTGGCCGAGGCGATCGGCTCGCTGAAGAGCCAGGCCCCGGCTCACGCGGTGCTCGACATGCGGCTGGAGGACGGTTCGGGGCTGAAGGTCGTCGAGGCCGTTCGCGACGCCCGCGCCGACGCCAAGATCATCATGCTGACCGGCTACGGCAACATCGCCACCGCGGTGGCGGCGGTGAAGGCCGGGGTGGTCGACTACCTCTCCAAGCCGGCCGACGCCGACGACGTGGCCCGCGCCCTGCTGGCCGCCAAGGACGCCGCGCCCGCCCCGCCGGAAAACCCGATGAGCGCCGACCGCGTGCGCTGGGAGCACATCCAGCGCGTCTACGAGATGTGCGGCCACAACGTCTCCGAGACGGCCCGCCGCCTCAACATGCACCGCCGCACGCTGCAGCGGATCCTGGCGAAGCGGGCGCCGCGCTAACCCCCTCAGTCGCTCCGCGACAGCTCCCCCCAGAGAGGGAGCATCCTGGTTCGCGCTACTAAATCCTCCCCCTCTGGGGGAGGTGGCCCGGAGGGCCGGAGGGGGGACGTTTTCAGCTTTCGCGACGCTGGACGTCCGAGTGACTCCCCTCTCCGTCGCCTCCGGCGACACCTCTCCCACGGGGAGAGGGTCTCCAGATCACATCGCCGAGATCCCGCCGTCGAGCTTCAGCTCGGCGCCGGTCATGAACTTGCTCTCGTCGCTGGCCAGGTACAGCACCGCGTTGGCGATGTCGTCGGGCTCGCCGATGTGGCCCAGCGGGATCTGCCGGCCGAGCTTGGCGTGCGCCTCCTCCTTGCCCAGCCGCTGGCTCAGCGGATCCAGGATCGGGGTGTCGATGAAGGTCGGGTGGATCGAGTTCGAGCGGATGTCGAGCCCGAGCTTGGCGCAGTAGAGCGCGATGTTCTTGGAGAGCAGCCAGACCCCGGCCTTGGAGGCGTTGTAGGCGGGCGAGTTGTGGTTGGCGATCAGGCCGGCGATCGAGCTGATGTTGACGATTGAGCCGGGTTGATGGGCCCGCATGTGGGTCAGGGCGTGCTTGGCCCCCAGGAAGACGCTGTCGACATTGATCGACATGATCTTCTTCCAGAGGTCGAACTCCATCTGCTCCAGCGGCTTGTCGCCGGCCACCCCGGCGTTGTTGACCAGCACCGAGAGGCCGCCCATGTCGGCGGCGGCCGCTTCCAGCGCTGCGATCCACTGGTCTTCCCGGGTCACGTCGAGGGCGTAGGCGAAGGCCGTGCCGGCGCCGTGGGCGGCGTTGATCTCGGCCGCCACCGCCTTGGCCCCGTCGACATTGATGTCGGCCAGGGCGACCTTGGCCCCTTCGGCGGCCAGCTTGCGCGCCGCCGCCGCGCCCAGGCCCTGGGCCGCGCCGGTGATGAAGGCCTTCTTGCCGGCGACCCGGCCCGTGGTCTGCGCCATTCGGCGTCCTCCCTGAAATTCAAACGATAGTTTGAACTGGATGCGGGAGGAGGGGAAGGGGTGTTCGCTGTCGGCCCTATCCCGCGATCGCGTCCATGAACTTGGCCAGCTGCACGTCGCGCTCGCTCACCCCGTCGCAGTCGTGGGTGGTCAGGGTCACCTCGACGCGATTGTAGACGTTGAACCACTCGGGGTGATGGTCGCGCTTGTCGGCCTCGATGGCCACGCGGGTCATGAAGCCGAAGGCGGCGTTGAAGTCGGCGAACTTGTAGGTCTTCGCGATGGCGTCCTTGCCGCCGGCGGCGGTCCAGCCCTGGAGCTGGGAAAGGGCGGCGGCGGCGCCGATCTTGGCGGGGCGGGTCATGCGGACGGCTCCTGGAAACTGCTGCTTCTTCAGAACGACAATCCGGTGGCCGCCGCAAGCTCCGCCAGCGCCTGGTCCTCGCTGGAGACCTTGATGGCGACCATCCCCAAGGCCGCGGCCGGCTTGCAGTTGATCCCCAGGTCGTCGAGGTAGACGCAGTGCTCGGGCGCTGCGTCCAGCAGCTCGCACATCATCTGATAGATGCGCGGATCGGGCTTGCGCACCCCGGCCTTGGAGCTTTCGATCAGGGCGTCGAACTGGCCGAGGATCTCGGCGACGGCGGCGGCCTTGTCGGCCGAGGCCGCCATGCCCGCGCCATGGCCCGCGCCCGGCACGTTGTTGGTGATGCAGCCGACCTTGAACCGCGCCTTGCACGCCTTCAGCGCCGCGACCATCCGGGGGCGGATGTCGCCCGACAGCAGGGGCAGCACGTCGCGCCCCGGCACGGCGTGGCCCAGGCACGCGGACTCCTCCAGGAACAGCGCGTCGAAGCTCGCCGCGTCGATCTCGGCCCGCTCGAACCGGGCCCAGGCGTTGTCGTCGGGATCGCGGGCGTTGACCGAGCGGATGAAGTCGGTCGGCAGGTCGTTGCGGGCCTCGTAGCGGCGGAAGGCCTCGAAGGGCGAGGTGGTGAACACGCCGCCGAAATCCCAGATCACCGCCTCGATCGCCATCGCCTCGCCCGCCATGAAACAGTTGTTTGAAATCACTCTAGGCGAGGACGGCGGCGGGGAAAAGCCACGACGAACAATGGTTAAGCTCGCCTTCATGGCGAAAAAGCGCGCGCGGCTCGCCGGGCTCTGGTCTACTGGCGGGCCTGGAGTATCCCCCAATGCGCCAACTCGTCCTTATCGCCTTCGCCGCCGGGATCGCCCTGGCCTCGCCGGCTTTCGCCGGAGACCGCTACGGCCTGGCCGGCGGTCCGCCGGACCGCTCGAACCTGCCGGTCGATCCAGAGATCCTGCCGCCCGACACCCGGCCCGGCGAATGCGTGAACCGCCGCGTCACCGGTCCCGGCGGCGCCTATCGCTGGGAGCGGGTGGAGTGCGACGACGGCGAGCGCGGCTGGAGCGACTTCGATCGCTGGAGCTATGGCCGCCCGCCGCTGCGGGTCGACGACCGGGGCGCGCCGCCGCCCGCCTACGTCCCGCCGCCCCCGCCGCAGGCCGACTACGCGCCCGACCGCTACAGCCGCCGCCACGACGATGGGCCAGGCTATGCGCCGCCGGCCTACGCCCAGGGCGGCTATTCGCGTCAGGAAGAGGGCTACGAGTACAGCCGCGAAAGCCGCTACGACAGCGGCTATGGCGCCTATCCCCCGCCGCCGCCCCAAGGTGGGTACGGCTACGCGACCTGGACCTCGGCCGGTCGCGACGAGTACGGCTTCCTGGTCTGGCCGGGCAAGCAGCCTTAGGGCGAGGCTAGATCAGCCGCAGGAACAGCACCCGGGCCGCGCCGTAGTCGCGGGCGTCGAGGGTCTCGAAGGCGTCAAGCACCGGGTCGGGCTCGCCGACGCCGCGCTCGAACACCACGATCGCGTTCGGGGCCAGCCAGCCGCCGGCGACCAGCTCGGCCAGGGCCTTCTCGCCCAGGCCCTTGGCGTAGGGCGGGTCGAGGAAGGCGATGTCGAAGGCCGCGCCGGCGCTGGCCGGGCGGGGGCCAAGGTCGGTGGCGTCGCGCCGATGCACGCGGGTCTGGCCGAACAGGCCGAAGGCGTCGATGTTCTGGCGGATCGCGCCGCGCGCGGCCTCGTTGGTCTCGACGAACAGGCAGTTCACGGCCCCGCGCGAGAGGGCTTCCAGGCCCAGGGCGCCGGAGCCGGCGAAGACGTCGATCACCCGCGCCCCATGCAGTTCCGGCGCCCAGGCGGCGTGCTCGAGGATGTTGAACACGGCCTGGCGGGCGCGGTCGGAGGTGGGACGGGGGGCGTCGCCCGGCGGGGGGGCGATGGCCTTGCCGCGATACTGGCCCGAGACGATGCGCATCAGGCCGCTGCCTCCTCGGCTTCGAGTTCGGTTTCGCGTTCGCCGGCGGCGGCGCGGCGGCGCATGAAGCGGCCCCCGGCGACGAAGGCGGCGATGGCCAGGGCCAGCGGGATCAGGCCCCAGATGTGGTTCAGGCTGAACAGGATCAGGCCGCACATCAGGCCGGGCGCGACCGCCGTGCGGGCCAGGGTGAACAGGGCCTCGCCGCGATGCACGCGGCCGGCCAGCTCGCCGGCGAAGGCCGCATAGCCCCAGACGATCGACAGGGCGACGCCGATCGCCGCCACCAGGCCGACATAGACGAAGGTGGCCTCGGGCGAGGCGTGCTCCCACAGCAGCTCGGTGGTCAGGGGCAGGAGGGCGATCAGGCCCAGCGCCGCCAGGTTCAGCACGTCCAGCACGCCGTTGGCGGCGCGCAGGCGGGCGAAGATCCGGCGGTGGCTGATCCAGTAGACGCCGATCACCGCGAAGCTGACCGCATAGGCCCACAGCTTGTGGCTCATCTGGCCGAACAGGTCGGCGACGCCGTGCCAGTGCTCGGGCGGATGGATCTCGATGGCCAGCAGGGTGATGGCGATCGCGAAGACCGCGTCGGAAAACAGCACCAGGCGGTGCAGGTGGCGGTCGGCCGCCTCGTGCTCGATCTTGCTCATGAAACCCCCATCGACAACCGCCGATGTGTGCCGTCATTGCCGCGTGACGGCAAGTCGCGGGCGGTGTTTGCGCGAAACCTCTTTTCCTTCGGCTCGCGGCCGATTAGCGAGGAGGCGGGTGCTGTATGGGAACGGGCGGCTGTGTTCGAGGACGTGAGACGTTCGGCGTTTCTGGACGACCTGACGCCGGCTGACCGGCGCATCGGGCGCGTCCTGCTGAGCCTGCCGGTCGGCGTGGTCGCCGCGGCCCTGGCGGCGTTGATCGGCGGCGTGTTCGTCATGGCCCTGTTCACGGGCCTGCTCGACGGCGGCTTCGAACAGGCCAAGGGCCTGATGCTGTCGCTGTCGAACCCCAAGGCCGGCGCGCTCGACCTGGTCACCCTTCTGTTCGTGCTGTGCCTGCTGACGGCCACCAACGGCGGCATGGCCGTGGCCTTCGCCGGCGTGGCGGCGCTGCTGCACGAGCGGCGCCTGCGCAGCTACCTGACCAGCGCCCCGGTCTATCGCTGGCGCCTGACGCTGCTGGGCCTGGTCCTGTTCGCCGTGACCGTCGGCCCGCTGCTGGCGGCGAGCGCCCGCCTCGATCCGCACGCGCCGCCGATGCCGATCCTGACCCTGACCTCCAGCCTGGACGGCCGGATCGTCCACGCCGCCGGCGCCATCGGCCTGCTGCTGCTGGCCGCCGCCGCCGAGGAGCTGGTGTTCCGCGGCTGGCTGCTGAAGCTGACCGGCGCCTTCACGCGCCGGATCTGGCTGATCCTGCTGATCAACGGCGCGGCCTTCTCGACGATCCATTTCGACCCCAACCCCGACGCCTTCCTGGTGCGGGCGGTGCTGGGCGTCGGCCTGGCCTGGGCCACCCTGCGTCTGGGCGGCGTCGAGTTCGCGGTCGGCGCCCACGCGGCCAACAACATCGTCATCGTGCTGTTCCTGCAGCCCATGGCCCTGGCGCCCGAGCCGCCGCATCCGTTCCGCTGGGAGGTGCTGCCGATCTGCGTGGTGATGCTGGGGATCTATGTCGGCCTGGCCGAACTGGTGGCCCGCACGCCGCGCCTGTCGCGCTGGGCCGGGGTGGCGACCGCCTAGAACGGCTCAGGTCTCGGGATCGTCCGACCAGCGCAGCGGCGGGGCCTGGGCCTTAAGCGCCAGCATCGCCTCGCGCAGGGCGTCCATGAAGGCCGCCCGCCTGCCGGTCCAGGCCACCGGCTCGCCCACCAGCACCGCGCAGTTCAGCGGCACCGGCACGCTGGCGCCCTTGGGCAGCACGCGGCCCGCGCCCTGGATCCACACCGGGATCACCGGGGCGTCGGGAAAGGCTTCGGCCAGGCGGGCGACGCCGCCCTTCAACTGGCCCATGGCGTCGCTGGCGCCGTCGCCGCGCGTGCCTTCGGGGAAGACCAGCACGATCTCGCCCGCCGCCAGGGCGGCGCGGGCCGGGGCCAGCACGTCCTCGCCCTCGCCTTGGCCCAGACCTTGGGCCGCGCGCCGACCGGCCTTGCTGCGGGCCACCGGCACGATGCCGATCACGTGGCGCGAGAACCAGCCGATGACCGGGTCGCGCAGGAAATAGTCGGCCGCCGCCGCCGGCCGCAGCTTCGACACCGCCCGCGACGGGAAGATCGACAGCATCAGGAGGGTGTCGACATGGCTGGCGTGGTTGGCGGCGATGATCGCCGGGCCCTTCAGCGGCAGGCGCTCGCGGCCGGAGACGTCGGCCCCGGTCATGAACAGGGCCAGCGGCCGGGCGACGAGGACGAGCAGGAGGAAGCGGAGCAGGCGCACGGCGCGACTAGATCAGAACCGGTCCAGCGCGAACAGCGCCAGGAGGTGGAAGTAGAGCGGGGCGGTGAAGGTCAGGCTGTCGGCGCGGTCCAGCACCCCGCCGTGGCCGGGGATGGCGTGCGAGGTGTCCTTGACCCCGATGTCGCGCTTGATGGCGCTCATGGTCACGTCGCCGGCGAAGCCCGCCGCCGGCAGCACCAGGGCGACGATCAGCAGGCCGTGGCCCGCCAGCGGCGTAAACACCGGTCCCACGAACCAGATCAGCGCGGCGGTGGTGACCCAGCCGCCCAGGAAGCCTTCCCAGGTCTTGTTGGGACTGACGCTGGGCAGGATCTTGCGGCGGCCCAGGAGCTTGCCCCAGACGTACTGCGCCACGTCGTTGAACTCGGTGGCCAGCAGGAGGAAGAACACCAGGCCCGCCGCGCCGGCCGGCAGGTTCTCGCCCGGCGGCACGCGCATCAGGAAGGCGACGAAGCCCAGATTGTAGACGCAGGTGACCAGGCCCCAGTGGAAGGTCGCGGCGCTGGCGAGGTAGCCCTTGGTCTGGCCGATCAGGGCCATCAGCGCCGGCAACCCCAGGAACACCCACACCGGGATGAACACCAGGTAGAACATGTAGCGGTCGGCGAAGATGAAGCCGTAGGCCGCCAGCAGGCAGCCATAGGCGGCCAGGATCGCCGGACGATCCTCGCGTCGGCGCACGGCCAGCGACAGGAACTCGCGCAGGGCCAGGAACGAGATGAAGGCGAAGACGGCGGTGGTCGCCTGCCAGCCCAGCAGCAGGGCGCCGGCCAGCAGGGCCACCATTCCCCACCACGAGACGATGCGCAGCCGCAGTTCCTCGTAGGACTTGCCGGGCTTGAGGCGCGGCAGCACGGCGGCGATGGCGCTGGCCACGCCCAGCAGGATCACCACCCCGGCCAGCCCCGCCAGCAGCGGCGCAGGCTGCGCGGCCAGGAAACGGCCTGCATGTCCGGTCAGATCGCCGATGAAGTCCATGGACGCTCCCGTTCGCACTACTCCCGGTATAGCCTAGTTGCCGACGGTTACGAGCCGGGGAGTTTTCGTCGATGTCGCGCATCCTGCGCTCCAGCCTGGTCCACGCCGCCTTCGGCTTCCTGCTGATGGGCGGCTGGACCCTGTGGGCCAACCGCGCCCACGGCCTGGCCTGGGTTCCGGCCCTCGCCCAGGGCCTGCTGTCGGCGGGGCTGACGGCGCTGCTGAAAAAGACGCTGGAGCGGCTGGACGGCCGGTTTTCCGGCGTCGTCGCCCTGGCCCTGCCGCCGGCGATAACCGCCGCCGCCATCCTGGCGACCCTGACCATCGTCCACCGCCTGATCGGCACGCCGGAACTTCTGGCGACGATCGCCTTTCCCTGGACGATGTCGACCCTCTACGCCATCGCCTACAACGCCCGCCTGGTCGCCGACCGGAGAAAGGCCGCGCCATGACCGACGCTCCCGAGACCGCCGCTTCTACAGAAACCGGGGCTCCAGACCTCGCCAATCGCCGGCCGCTGAAGACCCGCAGCGCCGCCTGGGCCGGGCGCCTGGCCGCCGCCATCGCCGGCAAGGGGATCGGCGCCGACGTGATCTCGGGCCTGGGTCTGGCCTTCGCGGTGCTGGGCGGCGCGCTGCTGGCGGCCAGCGGCGGGGTCGAGGGGGGCTGGCGGTCGCTGTGCCTGGTGCTGGGCGCGACCTGCATCCAGCTGCGCCTGGCCTGCAACCTGCTCGACGGCATGGTGGCGGTGGAGCACGGTCGCTCCAGCCCCTACGGCCCGATCTGGAACGAGCTGCCCGACCGCATCGCCGACGTGCTGTTCCTGGCCGGGGCCGGCTATGGCGCGATGAGCGCCGGCTTTTCCGGCGGCCCGGCCCTGGGCTGGATCTGCGCGGCCCTGGCCATGCTGACGGCCTATGTGCGCGAGCTCGGCCGAGGGCTGGGCTTTGCCGCCGACTTTTCCGGACCCATGGCCAAGCCGCACCGCATGGCCGCCCTGACGGCGACCTGCGCGATCGCCGCCTTCGAGCCTCTGTGGCGCGGGCGGGGCGAAGTGCTGGCCGTGGGCCTGGCGGTGATCGCGGTCGGAACCCTGGTCACCGTCGTGCGCCGCACGCGCACCCTGGCCGAGCGGCTGGCCGACCGGCCGTAGGGCGTCTTACCGCTTCGGACCGAGCGGGGCGGGCTTGCCGCCGGTCGGGCGCGGACCCTTGAAGCCATCCGGCTTGGCCGAACGCGCCGGGGCGACATTGCCGCGCACGGCGCCCTGCGGAGCGGCCTTGCCGGCGGGGCGGGCGCCCGGCTTGCCTGGGGCGCTCTTGCCCGCCGCGCTCTTGCCCGCCGCGCCCTTGCCCGCTGCGCCTTTGGCCGCCGCACCCTTGGCCGCAGGGCCCTTCGCGCCCGGCTTGCCGCGCCCGGGGGCCTCGGTGACGAACTTGGTGTCGATCGACTTGGGCTTGTGGGTCTTGGACTTGTGGCCGTCGGTCCGGATCTTGGCCTTGGCCCAGCCGGCCTTGTAGACCTTCTTGGGCTCCTCGACCTTGGGCGTGGCGATCTGCGGGGCGCGGCCGGTGGGGGCGCGACGCTGGACCTCGCCGCCACGCAGGCGTTCGCCCTCCTTGGCCACGCCGGGGGCGTACAGCGGATCGGCGACGCCGACGAACAGCGGCTTGTCGCCCGTGGGCATGTTCTCGTCGGCGATGACGCCGGCCAGCAGTTCGCGGATCACCCGGGGGCCGACCTCCTCGACCTGGCCGGCCTGCAGCGTGCCCAGCGCGAACGGGCCGTAGGACAGGCGGATCAGGCGGTTGACCTTCAGGCCCACCGACTCAAGCACCTTGCGGACCTCGCGGTTCTTGCCTTCCGACAGGGTGACCGTGATCCAGACGTTGCGGCCGCCGCCGGCCTTGTCCTGGGCCTTGTCGAGGCGAGCCTCGATCGGGCCGTAGCGGACGCCCTCGATGGTGGTCCCGTCCTTCAGCTTGTCCAGGGTCTCCTGGGTGGCGTGGCCGAAGGCGCGGGCGCGATAGCGGCGCGTCCAGGCGTTCTGCGGCATCTCCAGGGCGCGCGACAGCTCGCCGTCGTTGGTCAGCAGCAGCAGGCCCTCGGAGTTGAGGTCGAGGCGGCCGACCGAGATCACCCGCGGCAGGCCATGGGGCAGGGCGCCGAACACGGTCGGCCGCTCCTTGGGATCGTTGTGGGTGGTCACCAGGCCGGTGGGCTTGTGATAGCGGAACAGGCGGGTGGGCTGGCGGTCCTCGACCAGCTTGCCGTCGACGACCAGCAGGTCGCCGGGAAACACGCGCACGGCCGGGGTGGCCAGCACCTGGCCGTTCAGCACGACCTTGCCGGCCTCGATCAGTCGCTCGACCTCGCGCCGCGAGGCCACGCCCGCGCGGGCCAGGGCCTTGGCGACGCGCTCGCCGCCCTCGGCGTCGGCATCGTGCTCGACGGCGTCGTGCAGGGCGGGCTGGTACTTGTCGGTCATGGCTTGGTTCCTTCGATGGGAGGGGCGCATCTCACGATGGGCGTTGAAGAAAGCTCATGGCGCCGAACGACGGGGCGATCAAGGCGGGCTTGTCGCCGCAGGGGTGATAAAATAGTATATCACTTATATCCCTGGAGTCGCTGATGAAGTACGAGCCCCTGAAGCGTCATCTGGAAGCCGCCTACGGCCTGGATCATCTGCGTCTGGCTTTCGACGAGATCGAAACGGTGCTGGGTTTCGCCCTGCCGCGGTCGGCGCGCGAGCATCAGGCGTGGTGGTCCAACACCCGCATTGGCCATACCCATGCCGCCGCCTGGCTGGACGCCGGCTGGAAGACGTCCGCCCTCGACCTCTCTGGTCGCCGGGTGACCTTTTTGCGTGAAGCCGAGCGGGGCGTGGCCGAGGGGGCGTCGCCGTTCCGCCATAGCGATGAGGCCCTGGCTGTCTCGCTGGATCTCCTGACCCCCGCCGCCCTGCAGATGCTTGACCGAGAGGCTAGGAGCATTGGGGCGGATCGGGAAACGGCCGCGGCCAGTCTGCTGAACGCCCTGGCCGTCGAGCGTCGGCGTGCCCTGCTGGCCGATCTGGCCCAGCCCGTGCCCGCTGGCGCGATCGACGCCGCCGCTCTCGTGCGCGAGGACCGCGATGGCCGCTGAGGTCGTGCTCGACGCCTCGGTGGCGGCCAAGCTGTTCTTCCTGGAGGCTGGCTCCGAGGCCGCGCGGGTGCTGGCCTTGTCCGACGCCCGATTGATTGCGCCTGACCTGCTATGGATCGAGATGGCCAGCATCGCCGCGCGGCGCGTGCGAACTGACGGCCTGGATGAAGCGCTGGCCAGCCGCGCCGTCTCGGCTCTGGATCAGATCGTCGCCGCGTTCGAGCCGATGTCGGGCCTGGCCGAACGCGCCTTCACCCTGTCGTCGCGACATGGCGTGACGGCCTATGACGCGACCTATCTGGCCCTGGCCGAACAGCGCGGGACGGTGGTTGTCACCGCCGACGCCCGCCTTGTCGCCAAGGCTCGGACCGCTGGACTGGGCGGACATGTGCGACTGCTGGACGACGGAGGCCGGCCATGACCGACGAAGACGCCATGGCCCTGGCCCTGGGCGAGGCCCGCGCGGCCGCCGAGCGGGGCGAGACGCCGGTGGGGGCGGTGATCCTGGATCCCAGGACCGGCGAGGTGATCGCTTCGGCGGGCAACGGGCCGATCGCGGCCCATGACCCGACGGCCCACGCCGAGATCGCCGCCATGCGGCTGGCAGCGGCCAGGCTCGAGAACTACCGGCTGACCGACCTTACCTTGGTGGTGACTCTGGAGCCCTGCGCCATGTGCGCCGGGGCGATCAGCCATGCGCGGATCGGCCGTGTGGTCTGGGGCGCCGACGATCCCAAGGGCGGGGCGGTGGTCCATGGCCCCAAATTCTTCGCCCAGCCGACCTGCCACTGGCGGCCGGAAACGACGGGCGGGGTGATGGCGCAGGAGAGCGCGGATCTGCTGCGCGGGTTCTTCCGCGCGCGGCGCAAGGCCAAGGGCTGAACGGCTAGTTCACCATCGCCGAGCCGAGCAGGACGCGCGCGCCCTTGCGGCCCAGGGTCTTGTCGGCGGCCTTCTGCATCTCGGCGCCGATATAGTCGAGGTCGGGGGCGGCGCCGCGACGCAGGCCCGAGGCGTAGGTCATCAGCACCTGGGCGAAGGCCGCGCGCAGGCGCGGGGTCGAGGCCTGGGCGTATTCCATGACCTTGGGGTCCTTGGCCTCGATGCCGGTCTCCAGCGTCATCACGCCCTTGCGGCCGTCGCGGCGGATGGCCGAGGCGGTGATGGTGGGCAAGGCGAAATAGGTCGGCGGCGCCTCCTTCTTGGCCTCGCCGCCGCTGGCCAGGGCGGGCGTGGCGCAAAGACCGGCGAGCATCAGGGCGGCGGCGATGAGGGCAAGGATGCGGCGCATGGCCCTTCGCATAACCCGTCGTGGTTGACGTCCTCTTTACGTCTGGCGCCGCACAAACGCGTTAACCTAGATTCCCCGTGCGTCAGATGCGCGCGCGGCGGGTGCGAGGAGGCTGATCTTGGGGCGCTTTTCACCGCAATCCCTCGACCTTGACGGCAAGGTGATCCTGGTCACCGGCGGCACCGGCTCGTTCGGCCGCCGCTTCATCGAGACCGTGCTGAAGCGCGCCAATCCGCGCAAGGTCATCATCTATTCCCGCGACGAGCTGAAGCAGAGCGACATGCAGCTGGAACTGCGCGAGCAGTTCGAGGAGGCGCAGTTCGCCAAGCTGCGCTTCTTCCTCGGCGACGTGCGCGACCGCGAGCGGCTGACCCTGGCCCTGCGCGGGGTCGACATCGTCATCCACGCCGCGGCGCTGAAGCAGGTGCCGGCCGCCGAGTACAACCCGTCCGAATGCATCCACACAAACGTGCTGGGCGCCGAGAACGTGGTCTGGGCCAGCCTCAACAACCACGTCAAGCAGGTGGTGGCCCTGTCGACCGACAAGGCCTGCAATCCGACCAACCTCTACGGCGCCACCAAGCTGGCCTCGGACAAGACCTTCGTGGCGGCCAACAACCTGTCGGGCGACATCGGCACGCGGTTCTGCGTCGTGCGCTACGGCAACGTGGTCGGCTCGCGCGGCAGCGTCGTGCCGTTGTACCGCCGCCTGCTGGATCAGGGCGCGACCGAGCTGCCGATCACCGATCCGCGCATGACCCGCTTCTGGATCACGCTGAACGAGGGCGTCGATTTCGTGCTGTCGTCGCTGAACCTGATGCGCGGCGGCGAGATCTTCGTGCCGAAGATCCCGTCCATGGCCATGCCCGACCTGGTCAAGGCGATGTCGCCGGCCGCCGGGGTCAAGGTCATCGGCATCCGTCCCGGCGAGAAGCTGCACGAGATCATGATCAGCGCCGACGATGCGCGCTCGACCGTCGAGTTCGACGACCGCTTCGCCATCGAGCCCAACTTCGCCGAGTTCGGCCGCGTGCCCTATTCGGAAGCCGACGGCGCCAGGCCGGTCGCGGAAGACTTCTCCTACAGCAGCGACAACAACCATGACTGGCTGAGCCCCGAGGGCCTGCTGGCCATGCTGGAGGAGAAGGCCGCGCGATGAGCGGCTTCCTCCCCTACGGCCGGCAGACCATCGAGGACGACGACATCGCGGCTGTCGCGCAGGCCCTGCGCGCCGATTTCCTGACCACGGGCCCGACGGTCGAGGCCTTCGAGACGGCTTTCAAGCAGAAGGTCGGGGCCGAGCACGCCATCGCCGTCTCCAACGGCACGGCGACCCTGCACCTGGCGATGATGGCGCTGGGTATCGGCGAGGGCGACGTCTGCATCGCCCCGTCGGTGACCTTCCTGGCCACCGCCAACTGCGCCCGCTACGTCGGGGCCGAGGTGGTGTTCGCCGACGTCGATCCCGACAGCGGCCTGATGACCCCCGCCGCCCTGGCCGACGCCCTGGCCCGGGCGGGCGACCGCCGCGTGCGGGCGGTGCTGCCGGTGCATCTGCGCGGCGACGTCTGCGACCTGCCGGCCCTGAAGGCCATGGCCAGCGCGGCCGGCGCGGTGCTGGTCGAGGACGCGCCGCACGCGCTGGGCTCGACCGCCACCTTCGGCAACGAAATCCATCCGGTCGGCGACGGCGCATATTCGGCCTTCGCCAGCTTCTCGTTCCATCCGGTCAAGACCCTGGCCACGGGCGAGGGCGGCATGCTGACCACCAACGACGCGGCCCTGGCGGCCAAGGCGCGCAGCTTGCGCGGCCACGGCATGGTGCGCCCGGCCGGGGCCGAGCCCTGGGTCTACGAGATGCCGGAGCTGGGCTTCAACTACCGCATACCCGACGTGCTGTGCGCCCTGGGGATCTCGCAGCTGGCCAAGCTGGACCGGTTCGTCGAGCGCCGACGGGCGCTGACGGCGCGCTACCAGGCGCTGCTGGAGCCGCTGTCGCCGCTGGTGCGCCTGGCCGCCCGTCCGGCCTGGTCGGACCCGGCCCTGCACCTGCTGACCGTGCTGATCGACTTCGAGGCGGCCATGACCACCCGCGCGGCGGTGGTTGAAAGCCTGAAGGCGCAAGGGGTTGGCAGCCAGGTCCACTACATCCCCGTGCACCGTCAGCCCTACTACGTGAACCGGTATGGCCTGGCCGACCTGCCCGGCGCCGACGCCTGGTATGGCCGCTGCCTGACTCTGCCGCTCTATCCGGGCATGACCGACGCGGATCCGGAGCGCGTGGTCGAGGCGCTGGCGCGGGCGCTGTCCCTCTAAAACCTCTCCCATGGGGAGAGGGAGGGGGCCAGGCGAAGCCTGGGAGGGTGAGGGGGTAAGGCGACGGCCGTTCGCGCGCTGTCGTTCTCGCGAGGAGTTTCAGGTTTATCCGGTAAGGGCGTATCCCCTCACCCTCCCACGCCTGCGGCGCGGGCTCCTCCCTCTCCCCATGGGAGAGGTTTTTTGGGTTACCCCGCCGCGTAAATCTCGATGACCGGCGCGATGTCGGTGAAGTTGGCCACGTCGGCGTGCAGGGCGGGCGCGACCGGGCTGTCCAGACAGGCGCGCATGGCCGCTTCGTCCCGGAACGTGAGGTGCGCCATCGCCACGAACGGCGGCGGACCGCCGTCCAGGGCCGACACGCCGCGAAAGACCCGGGCGTCCAGCAGGCCGGTCTGCGCCAGGGCCTCGCGCACCATGCGGATGTGGGTCTGGGCGTAATAGTCGTGGTCGAAGCGGGCGCCGTCGCGGGCCGGGTAGACGATGCTGATGAAGGCCATGGCGGGCTCCGGACGGACTGCGGGCGGTAGGGAACGACAGATCGGCCGCCCGCGCCCGCCGGTCAAGCTTGCAAGGGGCCTTACGGCTCAACGCTGATCTGGATCACCGGGGTGATGTCGGTGAAGTTGGCCACGTCGGCCTGGATGGCCGGGGCTTCCGGGCCGCCCAGCGAGGCCTGCAACGCGGCGGCGTCGCGGAAGGTCAGGTGGACCATGGCCACGAACGGCGGCGGCGAGCCGTCCGGCCCGGGTACGCCGCGCAGAATCCTGGAGTTCACGAGGCCGGTCGGGCCGAAGGCCTTCTCCGCCAGCGGGATATGCACCGCCTTGTAGTAGTCGTGATCGAACTTCGCGCCCTCGTGGGCGGGATAGAAGACGCTGAAGACGGCCATGTCGGGCTCCGTACTCTGGGAGCACGGATTTGGGGACGCGTCAGGTCGCGGACAAGCTTGGAAGAGGCCCTCAGGCCGCCTGTTGCTGCTGCACCAGGCCCTTGAGCAGGTCGAGCGTCTCGGGGCTGGCGGCCAGCTGTTCGCGGGCTTCGGGCGCGCGGGCCAGCTTCAGGGCTTCCAGGCGGGCGCGCTCGGCGACCGGACCGGTGGGGCCGGCCTCGCCCATCGCCAGTTTCGCCAGCAGCGCCAGGCGCTGGGGCAGGGGGGCGGGGGCGCGGACCAGCAGCGACAGCAGGCGGGCGTCGGCCTCGACCATGCCGCCGACCTCGCCCAGCTTGGCGCACAGCGGGCTGTAGTCCTCGACCACCAGACCCGAACGGGTCAGCGACTTCTGCAGCGCCGCCAGGGTGGCCAGCTTCACCGACGGGGTGTCGGGACCCTGGCGCATCTCCTTCTCGAAGCGCATCGCCTGAATGTTGGCCGACAGCCAGCGGGCGGCGTGGCGCTTGTTGACCGCGCCCATGACGTTCTCGGCCAGGCGGATCAGCATGACGATCTCCTCGCGGGCCGAGCGGTCGCGGCCAAGCAGGGCCTCGATGAAGTCGCCGTTGAGCAGGGTCTTGGAGCGGGTGGTGAAGGCCGCGGTGATGTCCTCGGCCGGCAGGATGCGGCCGGCGGCGGCCGTCAGGCTCATCGCCAGGGCGCGCAGGTGCTCGATCTCGCTCTCGGCGTCGGTCGGCTTGAGGCGGCGCACGCCGTTCAGCTCCTTGAGCACCCGGCGGGCGATCGAGGCGCGGACGGTGGGGAAGGTGTCGCCGCACAGCCACTGGCCCAGGCGCTTGGCGGTGCCCGACAGCTCCGGCATGCAGGCGCGGACGCTGGCCTCGACCTTGATCAGCATCTCCACCTGCGATCCGCCGGCGAGACGGGTCATGGCGGCCAGGGTCGAGCCCAGGTCGTCGGCGGTGTTGAGCAGGTCGGCCATGCCGGCCTTGGAGCCGATGATCTCGGCCAGCGGGGTCTCGATGGCGGCCAGGGCGGCGGCGCGGGCCTTCGGTTCGGCGGGCGCGGCGTCGGCCAGGTCGAGCAGGCGGGCGATCTTCTCGCTCCAGTCCTTGGCCGGGGCGATCGAGGCGGCGACGCCGGCCCCCAGCAGGAAGGCGCGGTCGGGATCGGCGGCCAGGCGCTCGGCGGCTTTGGCGAAGCCTTCCTTGTCGAGGTCCGGCAGCTGGCCCTTCTTGAAGGCCTTCATCAGGTTGGCGACCGAACGCTCGACGAGGCCCTGGAAGTTTCTGATCAGCTCGTGGACCGACATGCCCCGGGCCTCGGCCTCGGGAATGGCGATCTTCTGCAGGGCGTGCTGCAGGTCGGTGCCGGAGGCTTCCAGCTTCTCGACGAGGTCGGGGCGGTGCAGCAGCTCGAACGGCGTGGCCTTGTGGCGCTGCAGCCAGCTTTCCAGCAGGCGGCCGATGCGGTCGCGGGCGTGGGCGGTGTAGAGGTCGGCCGGCTGCACGCACAGCGGCTCCATCTCCTCGACCGGCTTCTTCGGCTTGCCGCCGTCGACCATGCCCTTGGTGAAGATCGAGATGGAGCGGTATTCGCGGGTTTCGGGATCCAGCGTCTCTTTGGAGACCCGCACGGCGACGGCGCGCCCCGAGTTCAGCACTTCCTCGGCCTGGGCCAGGGCGTGGCTGCGAATCTCGGTCGCCATGTCCAGAGTCCATTGCGCGCCGACCTTGCGGCGCACGAATAGCTCGTAATGGACCTGGTCGCTCATGGGCTTTATGGGGCTCCTGGACCGTGACTATGACTTGCGAGACCTTAAGGCGAGGTTGAAGGGCGCAGACCATCGTTCGGCGCAGCTGCCGCAACTGTGTCCAAGCCCGCCACGCCCCGGCCGCAATAGGGTTCGACAAGGCCCAATGGAAAGCTTGGCCGCTCCGTGCGTTGTAGCGGGGCGCGGTGGTCGATAGGATCACCTGGAAGGTATTCGGAGGACTAGACGGCTTGGCCGAGATCACGCTCATCGACGACGACGAGAACATCGTCGCTTCGGTCTCCCTGGCCCTGGAGAGCCACGGCCACACGGTGAAGGCCTATTACGACGGCGTCTCGGGTCTCGAGGCGGTGGAAAGCAATCCGCCCGACCTCGTGATCCTCGACGTCAAGATGCCGCGCATGGACGGCATGGAAGTGCTGCGCCGACTGCGCCAGTCCTCCGAGACGCCGGTCATCATGCTGACCTCGAAGGACGACGAGATCGACGAGATCCTCGGCTTCAACCTCGGGGCCGACGACTACATGCACAAGCCGTTCAGCCAGCGCCTGCTGCTCGAACGCGTGAAGGCCGTCCTGCGCCGGGCCCGTCCCGACGAGGAGGACCCGGCCGCGCCCGGTCCGGCCGGCGCCGCGGGCTCCAAGGTGATGAAGCGCGGCAAGCTGACGCTCGACCCGGCCCGCCACGACAGCCTGTGGGACGGCAAGCCGGTGCGCCTGACCGTCACCGAGTTCCTGCTGCTGCAGTCGCTGGCCCAGCGTCCCGGCTTCGTGAAGAGCCGCGACAACCTGATGGACGCCGCCTACGACGATCAGGTCTATGTCGACGACCGCACCATCGACAGCCACATCAAGCGGATGCGCAAGAAGTTCCGCCAGGTGGACCCCGAGTTCGATTCCATCGAAACCCTGTATGGCGTCGGCTACCGCTACCGCGAAGCCTGAGGTCGGGCCCGAGGCCGAGCCGCGCGACCGGCGGCGGCTGACCTGGCCGCGCGCCTCGCGGCTGGGGCGGCTGATCATCGGCCTGAACCTGCTGGCCCTGGCCATCCTGGTGGTCGGGGCCCTGGTCCTGAACGAGCTGCGCAGCGGCCTGATCAACGCCCGCATCGACAGCCTCAGCACCCAGGGCGAGTTGATCGCCAACATCATCGAACGGGCCGCCACCGTGGGCGAGCCCGAGCCGGCGCTCGACGTGGCGGCGGCCAACGACATCCTGCAATCGTTCTTCAGCGGCCACTCCCAGCGCGCCCGCCTCTATGATGGCGAGGGCCGCCTGCTGGCCGATTCCTACCTGGTCGAGGATCGGGTCGAGTGGAAGGTGCTGCCGCCGGCCCGCAAGTCGGGCGACAACGGCTTCCGTCTCTCGCTGCAGGACAAGGACGCCAAGCCGCGCGCCCTCGAACGCGCCAAGGCCGAGTTCGAGCAGGAGATCGAGCGCGCCCGCATGGGCGAGACCGTCAAGCAGGTGCGCCTGGCCGAGAACGGCGAGCGGGTGGTGTCGGTGTCGATCCCGATCCAGCACGTCCGCGCCGTGCTGGGCGTGCTGACCGTCGAGGCCGGCGACGTCGACGAGATCATCGGCGCCGAGCGCAAGGCCCTGCTGCCCTTCGTGCTGGTGGCCGTGGGCGCGGTGCTGGTGTCGTCCGTTCTGCTGCATCGCCTGGTCGCCCAGCCGGTGCTGCGCATGGCCCGGGCCGCCGACCACGTGCGCCTGGAGGGCGCGCGCGCCATCAGCCTGCCCGACATCTCGCGCCGCAACGACGAGATCGGCGACCTTTCCAGATCGCTGGAGGAGATGACCGAGGCCCTGTCCGAGCGGATGGGGGCCATCGAGCGCTTCGCCGCCGACGTGGCCCACGAGATCAAGAACCCGCTGACCTCGATCCGATCGGCCATCGAGACGCTGGACCTCGTCACCGAGGCCAAGGCGCGCCAGCGGCTGCTGGGCATCCTGCAACAGGACGTCGGGCGCCTCGACCGGCTGGTGACAGACATTTCGAACGCCTCAAGGCTCGACGCCGAGCTGTCGCGCGAGCTGCCCAAGCCGATCGATCTTGGCCGCCTGCTGACCGAGGCGGTCGGCATCTACGAGGCCCAGGTGCGTGGCGAGGAGCCGCCGTTCAGCGTCCGCGTGCGGCTGGTGGGCACGCCGACCGGCGCCTCGCGGGTGATGGCCCGCGAGATCCCGGTCAGCCAGGTGTTCCGCAACCTGATCGACAACGCCCGCTCTTTCAGCGCCGGCGACGGCGAGGTGCGGGTCGGGCTGGTGCGCCAGAACGGCCGGCTGACGGCCACGGTCGAGGACGACGGCCCCGGCATCCCGCCCGACAACCTCGAGACCATCTTCGAGCGCTTCTACACCTCGCGGCCCAAGGGCCGGGCGTTCGGCGGCAATTCGGGCCTTGGCCTGTCGATCGCCCGCCAGATCGTCGAGGCGCACGGCGGCCGGATCCACGCCGAGAACCGTCAGGACGACGACGGCAAGGTGATCGGCGCGCGGTTCGTGGTCGAGCTGCCCGAGCATCGCGAAGGCCGCGACGGGCATCATCACGGCCACCATGGCCATCACGGCGGCCACCATGGCCACGGGACCCGCGAATGATCCGCCACGCGGGCCTGATCGCCCGTCGCGTCGGCGGCCTGTGGCGCGGCGTGCTGATCGAGGGCGCGTCGGGCGCGGGCAAGAGCGACCTGGCCCTGCGGGCGCTGGACGCCGGCTTCCGGCTGGTGGCGGACGACCGGGTGGTGACCTTCGTTTCCGACGGGCGGCTCTATGGCCGCGCGCCCGATCCGCTGAAGGGCCTGGTGGAGGTCCGCGGCTTCGGCGTGGTGTCCGAACCGGCCCTGCCGCTGGCCGAAATCTGCCTTCTGGTGCGCTGCGTCGACGATCCGGCCGGCGTCGAACGCCTGCCCCAGCCCCGCACCGAACGCCTTCTGGGGTTGGATTTGCCGGCTTTCGAGCTGTGGCCGCTGGAGCCCGCCGCACCCATGAAGATCGGCAGGATGCTGGAGCATCTTGGAGTCGCCCCCTAACAAGCGTATCAAGGCGACCCGCGCGGCGCCTCCCTGCCGTATCGGGCGAAGGGGATCCCGTTTGAGAGACCAGGCATGATCGGGCTCGTGATCGTCACGCACGGGCGTTTGGCGGAGGAATTCGTTTCCGCCATGGAGCATGTGGTGGGGCCGCAGACCGCGGTGAAGGCCATCTGCATCGGGCCGGAAGACGACATGGAGCGTCGCCGGTCGGACATCCTGAAGGCCTGCGCCGCCGTCGACGACGGCGCCGGGGTCATCCTGCTGACCGACATGTTCGGCGGCACGCCCAGCAACCTGGCCATCTCGGTCATGGAGCAGACCAAGGCCGAGGTCATCGCCGGGCTGAACCTGCCGATGCTGATCAAGCTGGCCAGCGTGCGCACCCGCGACGACCTGGACGCCTGCGTCGCCCACGCCCAGGAGGCTGGACGCAAATATATCTCCGTGGCCTCCTACGTGCTGGCGGGAGAGAAATGAGTCGAACGGCGACAGCCACGGTCGAGATCATCAACGAGCGCGGGCTGCACGCCCGGGCTTCGGCCAAGTTCGTCAAGCTCGCCTCCGGCTTCGACGCCGAGGTCAAGGTCGCCCGCGAGGGCTCCAGCGTCGACGCCCGCTCGATCATGGGCCTGATGATGCTGGCCGCCGGCATCGGCTCCACCATCGACATCGCCGCCGAAGGCCCCGAGGCCGAAGCCGCCGTCGACGCCCTGGTCGAACTGGTCGGCAACCGCTTCGACGAGGAGCGGTAGGGGGGCTTCAGCCCGCCTTTTCCGTCATCCACCGCGCCGCGAGCTCCGGCCACGACCCGTGCGTGCCCGCCAATTCGCGCAGGGCGAAGCCGTGCGGCGCCTTGCCGAAGACGTGAGCGTCGAGATCCAGCTTCAGGTCGCGGGCGGTCTTGATGAAGTTCAGCGCGTGCTCCACCGGCACGGCCTCGTCGAGCAGGGCGTAGGCCAGGAACACCGGGCAGGTGGGAACGCCGTGCGGCTGGGCCGCGACGCCGATCGGCCAGGCGTCGTAGAAGGCCTGCTTTTCCGCCGGCGGGTAGTCGGGCTTGCCGGCCGGGGCCTTGTAGTCGCGGTGGTTGGCGTTGATCGGGGCGTAGCCGATCAGCACGCCGGCGAGGTCGGCGCCCCGCTGGCAGGCCAGGGTTCCAGCCAGATGGCCGCCCGACGACAGGCCCAGCACGAAGCGCGGCAGGTCGGTCGGGATCTTGGCCAGCGCCGCCAGGCCGTCGATCAGGGCGATGTCGAAGGGCTGGACGCCGTCCGGGCTCGCCGCGCCCGGCAGGCGGTGGGCCAGGACATAGGCGTCGTAGCCCAGGCCGTTCAGCCACAGCGCCGCCTCGACGCCCTCGCGGTCGTGCATCAGTCGCAGATAGCCGCCGCCGGCGCAGACCAGCACCCGGCCCTTGGGCGCGTCGACGCGGAAGGCGTGCAGTTCGGCCCGGGTTACCTGGTCGATCGTGCGGTCGGGCCAGGCGCCCTGGATGACGTTGGCCGGGCCGTCGCTGAGGACGATGATCTCGGTCGGCTGCTGCACGGCGCGTCTCCTGGTCGGGGCTGTCGCGCGGCTTATCGCGGCGCCCGCTCCTCTCGACAAATGAAAAGGGCCGGCAAACGAAAAGGGCGGCCCGTGAGGACCGCCCTTCGCGCTTGTCGCCTCGCCAGCCCTACTGGACCGGCTTGCCGTCGGCGTCGATCACCTTGATGTCGAGCTTCAGGGCCTTGAGCTTGGGCTCGATCACGGCGCGGTCGCCGACGATCACCCAGACCAGTTCGTCCGGCTTGATGACCTTCTTGGCGGCAGCCGTGGCGCTTTCGACGGTCACCGAGCGCACGTCGGCGGGGTACTCGTCGAAATAGCTGTCGGGCAGGCCGTAGTTGACCAACTCGCCGATGGAGTCGGCCACGGCCTCGCCGGTCTCCCAGTTGCCGGGCATCGACAGGGTCAGGCTGTTCTGCGCCTTGGCCAGTTCGGCCGGGGTCACCGGGCGCGGACCGATGATGTCGGTCAGCTCCTTGCGGGCCTCGGAGAACGACTCGGCGGTCTTGTCGGTCTGGACCGGCGCGCGGATCAGGAACAGGCGCGAGCCGCGGGCGTCGCGCACGCCCGAGAAGGCGCCGTACGACCAGTGCTTGTCCTCGCGCAGGTTCATGTTCAGGCGCGAGACGAAGTCGCCGCCGAACAGGGTGTTGAACGCGTCGATGGCGGCCTGGTCGTTCGGGTCGCGCGGCGGCAGCAGGTTGCCGGCGGCGATCACCGACTGCTGGGCGCCGGGCTTGTCGATCAGGTAGACGGCCGCCTTGCTCGGCGGGGCCTGGACCGGGGCCTTGGTCTTGGTCGGGGCGCCCGTCCAGCCGCCCAGCTGGGCTTCCAGCTTCGGCAGCAGCTGCTCCATCGTGGTGTCGCCCACCACGACCAGGGTCGCGCCCTTGGGCTGCAGCCAGGTGGTCTGGAAGCGCACCAGGTCGTCGCGGCTGATCGAGGCCAGCGAGGCCTCGGTGGTCAGCTGGCCGTAGGGCGAGCCCGGACCATAGGTCAGCACCGGCAGGATGCGGCTCGACATGGCCTGCGGGTTCTGTTTCGCCTGCTGCACGCCGGCGATGGCCTGCTTCTTCAGGCGGTCGAGGTCCTCGGGCTTGAAGGCCGGGTTCTTCAGCACGTCGGCGTAGATGGCCAGAGCCGGGTCCAGGGTCGTGGTCAGGGTGTTGAGCGACACCTGGGTGAAGTCCTGGCCGCTGCCCGAGCCGATGCCTGCGCCCAGCTGGGCCAGTTCGCGGCTGATGGTCAGGCCGTCGCGGTTCTTGGTGCCCTCGGTCAGCATGCTGGTGGTGATGCCGGTCAGGCCCGCCTTGTCGCCGGCGCTGGCGGCGACGCCGGCGTCGAACAGCATGCCCATGCGGATCTGCGGGGTCTCGTGGCGCTCGGCCAGGATCACCTTCACGCCGTTCGACAGGGTGGCGCGCTCCAGCTTGACGAAGGCCGGGGCCTTGGTCGGGCCGGCCTCGGGCATGGTCTTGCGGTCGGCGCCGGCCGTGGTCGTGTAGGTCGGGAACGGCGTCACGGTCAGGGTGAAGTCGCCGTCGGTCAGCCAGGCCTTGCCGGCCGCCTGCAGCTGGGCGGCGGTGGCGGTGCGAACGCGCTCGAGGCTGGTCTTGTAGGCGTCGGGCGAGCCCAGGAACACCTGGCTCTCGGCCAGGATGTCGGACTTGCCGCCGAAGCCGCCGATCCGCTCGACCCCGCGCACGAAGTTCGACAGGGTCAGGGTGCGGACCTTGGCCACTTCCTCGGGCGTGGGGCCGTCACGCAGCAGGCGCTGGAATTCCTCGTCGAAGGCCTTTTCCACCGCCGCGACGTCGCCGCCCGGCTTGACGGTCAGGGTGACCACGAACTGGCTGCCGATCTCGCTGTCGGAGACGCCGGCGCCCACGTTGGTGGCGATCTGGTCGGTGTAGACGAGGCGCTGGTAGAGGCGCGAGGTCTTGTCGGAGACCAGCACGTCGCCCAGCAGGGCCAGGTAGTCGGACTCGGCGGTGCCGTACTGCGGGATGTTCCAGACCTTGTAGATGCGCGACTGTGGCACGCGGTCCTGCATCTCGGCGCGCTGGCTGCCGGTGCGCTTGGCCACCCAGGCCTTCTGGCGGGTGACCGGCGGGCCCGAGGGGATGTCGCCGAAGTACTTCTCGGCCTTTGCTTTCGCCTCGGCCGGGGTGATGTCGCCGGCCAGCACCAGCACGGCGTTGGCCGGGCCGTAGTACTTCTTGAACCAGTCCTTCACGTCGTCCAGCGACGCGGCGTCCAGGTCTTCCATCTCGCCGATGACGGTGTGACCGTAGGGGTGGTCGGCGTCGTAGGTGCTGGCGGTGACGACGTCCCAGACCTGGCCGTAGGGCTGGTTCTGGCCCTGGCGCTTCTCGTTCTGGACGACGCCGCGCTGCTCATCGAGCTTGGCCTTGTCGATGGCGCCGACCAGGTGGCCCATGCGGTCGCTCTCGAGCCACAGCACCTGGTCCAGGGCCGCGGTCGGCACGTTCTGGAAGTAGTTGGTGCGGTCTTCGTTCGTCGTGCCGTTCATGTCGGTGGCGCCGAGCTTCTCCAGCGCCTTGAACCAGTCGTCGTTGAAGTTCTCAGAGCCGTTGAACATCAGGTGCTCGAACAGGTGGGCGAAGCCCGTGCGGCCCTTGGGCTCGTTCTTGGAGCCGACGTGGTACCAGACGTTGACCGCCACGATCGGGGCCTTGTGGTCCTCGTGGACGATCACCGTCAGGCCGTTGGCCAGGGTGAACTTGGTGTAGGGAATGTCGACGCTGGGCAGCTGGGCCAGTTGGCCGGTGACCTTGGCCGCTGGCTTGGGCGCGGCTTGCGCGAGCACCGGGTTGGCGAGGAGCAACGCCGCGACGGCGGCGGAGGCGAACAGCTTCATGAAGAGCCCCGAATAGGTTTTCGCGTGAAAGCGAAGATGCCCCGCACCATAGGTTGCGGGGCATCCGGGACAAGCGAGCGCCTAGCGGGCCTTCATTAAATTTCGTCCAGAATTGGCCGGACCTATCGCAACCAGTTCCCGCCCAATCCCCGCGAAAGCGGGGACCCAGGCTTTTTCTGCAACCCATGGAGCTCGACAATAAAACGCCTGGGTCCCCGCTTTCGCGGGGATTTTACGGAACAAGAGAGGCGTTGGCCTATTCGGCCGGAACGGCCTCAGGAGCCGCCACCTCGGCCTTCACCATGACCATCGGCTTGAGGTCGAGGTCGTGGAACAGGCGGCTGTCGTCGTCCATGTCGGGCAGCGGCGTGGTCAGGAGCTTGCCGCCGACGAAGATCGAGTTGGCGCCGGCCAGGAAGCACAGGGCCTGCAGTTCGCGGTTCATGCCCTCGCGCCCGGCCGACAGGCGGACCATGGCCTTGGGGCAGACGATGCGGGCCACGGCGATGGTGCGCACGAACTCGATGGAGTCGATGGCCTTCTCGCCCTCGGCCAGGATCTGGTCGCCCAGCGGCGTGCCGCTGATGGGGACAAGGCCGTTGATCGGCAGGCTGTCGGGGCTGTCTCTTATACACATCT
>LNIY01000094.1 GCA_001449105.1 Caulobacter vibrioides
GGGGGAGGTCAGCGCGCGGACCCGGCCCCCGCCCCCCCCCCCGCCCCCCGGGCCCCCCCCCCCCTCCGGGGGGGGTCTTGTCCGGGGGCGGCGCCCGCCGCGATCCCCCCCGGGGGGGGGGGCGGTGGGCGTGGCGGCCGGGGGGGGCAGCGCCGAGAACGCCACCACCTCCGACAGCCCGCGCGCGGCGGACGTCGCCACGCCCAGCAGCGCGGCGATCTCGGCCGCCGGCTTGGGGCGGCTGATGAAGTAGCCCTGGATCTCGCCGCAGCCCTGGCGGCGCAGCTCGTGCAGCTGTTCCTCGGACTCCACGCCCTCGGCGGTGGTGGTGATGCCCAGGCTGGCGCCCAGGTCGAGGACGGCCTTGATGATCGCCAGGGCGTCGGCGTCGTCGAGGATGTCGCGCACGAAGGTCTGGTCGATCTTGATCTTGTCGAACGGGAAGCTGCGCAGATAGCTCAGCGACGAATAGCCCGTGCCGAAGTCGTCCATCGAGATCCGTACGCCCAGCGCCTTCAGGTCGTGAAGGATGGCCATGTTCGAGGCGCTGTCCTGCAGCAGGACGCTTTCGGTGATCTCCAGCTCCAGCCGCTCGGCCGGCAGGCCCGAGGCGGCCAGGGCCTGGACCACGGTGGCGGCCAGGCGCCGGTCGCGGAACTGGGCGGGCGACAGGTTCACCGCCAGGCGCACGTGCTGGGGCCAGCGGGCGGCCTCGTCGCAGGCGGCGCGCAGCACCCAGTCGCCCAGGGCGCCGATCAGGCCGATCTCCTCGGCCAGCGGGATGAACTCGCCGGGCGAGACCATGCCGCGCTCGGGGTGGAACCAGCGCAGCAGCGCCTCGCAGCCGGTGACGCGGTCGGCCTCCAGGTCGAACAGCGGCTGGTAGAACAGCTCGAACTGGCCTTCGGCGAGCGCCTTGCGCAGGTCCAGCTCCAGGGCCCGGCGGGCCTGCAACTGCTCGTCCATGGCCCGCTCGAAGAAGTGGAAGGTGCCCTTGCCGTCGGCCTTGGCGCGGTAGAGGGCCATGTCGGCCTTCTTCAGCAGCTCGTCGCAGTCGTGCCCGTCGTCGGGCGAGACGGCCACCCCGACGCTGCCGCCGATCACCACCTGGTGGCCCAGCAGGTCGAACGGGGCCTCCAGGGCCTCGACGATGCGGGCGGCCAGGCGCGTGGCGCCGGAAAGGTCCGACAGGCCCATCTGCACCACGGCGAACTCGTCGCCGCCCAGGCGGGCCACGGTGTCGCCGTCGCGGACGCAGGCCCGCAGGCGCTCGGCGGCGGCCTTCAGGAGGGCGTCGCCGACCGGATGGCCCAGGGTGTCGTTGACCACCTTGAAGCGGTCGAGGTCGACGCAGTGCACGGCCACCAGGTCCTCGCGCCGGGCCGCGCGGGCCAGGGCGTCGGACAGGTCCTTGTGGAACAGCAGGCGGTTGGGCAGCTCGGTCAGCGGGTCGTAGTGGGCCAGGCGCGCGATCTGGGCCTCGGCCCGCTTGCGCTCGGCGATGTCTTCCGAGACGCCCAGCAGGTATTCGGGGCGGCCCTCGGCGTCGAGAATGGCGATCTTCTTGGTGCGCAGGATGGCGGTGGTGCCGTCCTTGCGGGGGATCAGATCCTCCTCGATGACCTTGACCTCGCCCGAGCGCACCACCTCGGCGTCGCGGGCGTGATAGATCGCCGCCTGCACCGGATCGAAGAAGGCCTCGTCGGTGCGGCCCATCATCTCTTCGCGCGAATAGCCCAGGATCTTCTCGCCGGCGCGGTTGAGCAGCACGTAGCTCTGGTCCGACGCGCGCTTGACGAACACCATGGACGGGATCGACTCGACCACGGCGGTCATGAAGGTGCGGGCGCGCTCCTCGTCGGCCTTCGCGGAGGCCAGGGCGTCGAGGTTGCGGCGGTTGGTCTCGCTGGCCGCTTGCAGCAGACCGATGACGGTGCCCACGCCCAGATAGCGCCCGCCGTCGGTGACGATGAAGCCGCGCAGCAGGTCGCTGGCCCGGTAGGACAGGCTGTCGTTGGTGAAGGCGGCCAGCTCGACGTCGGCCTCGACGACCAGCGGCTGGTTGTCCATCAGCACTTCGATGGGGCGGTTGGCGTAGAGGGCGCGGCCGTACTCGGCGGCCATACGCAGGAAGAAGGCGTTGCGCTCGACCAGGCCCACGGGGCGGTCGTCGGCGTCGAGCACCGGGATGATCAGGGTGTCGGGCTCCTCGCGGAACCGCTCGTACAGCGTCTTGCCGAGGTCTTCCGCCCGCGCCGGGGCGAGGGAAGAAACGGTGTCGCGCAGGGTGAACATGGGAATACGCCTCCACTCGCGAGGGTGAATGGCGGTTTCACACCTAACGAGGTGCTAAACTTGACCGTGGGGACTACCGGTTTCGCGAAAACTTCATGGCCGCGTCACAGTGATTTCCGGCGCATTTACTGTGACGTCGCCGCGCGAATACTCAGTGGGCTGACGAAATGAATTCCGGCCTTTCTCTACCGCAAAATCCCCGCCTTCGCGGGCAAGCTCGGAGAAAATGGGCCGTGAAGCGGTTCCCTCCCTCGACGCCAAGGCCTAGTTAGGGCCCGTCCGAGGAGTAGCCGTCATGCCCAGTTCCCTGCCGCTTCGCCATTTCCTGCTGGCTCTCGCGGTGGTGGCGGTGTGGGGGACCAACTTCGTGGTCATCCGCCAGGCGCTGAACCACCTGCCGCCGCTGACCTTCGCCACCCTGCGCTTCACCTTGGTGCTGCTGCCGCTGGTGTTCTTCGTCAGGAAGCCGGCGGTGTCGTGGCTCAATCTGGCCGGCTATGGCCTGCTGATCGGGGCGGGGCAGTTCGGCCTGCTGTTCGTGGCCATGAAGGGCCACATCTCGCCGGGTCTGGCCTCGCTGATCCTGCAGACCCAGGTGTTCTTCACCATCGCCCTGGCCATGCAGATCAACCGCGAGCGGGTGCGGGGCTTCCAGATCGTCGCCCTGCTGCTGGCCGTGGCCGGGATCGCGATCATCGCCCTGCACGGCGGCGGCTCGGCCACTCCGCTGGGTGTCGGGCTGGGCCTGCTGGCGGCGCTGAGCTGGGGCTGCGGCAACATCGTCGCGCGCCAGGCCGGGCCCGTGAACATGCTGGGCTACGTGGTCTGGGCCAGCCTGTTCTCGATCCCGCCGCTGCTGGTCATGGCCCTGTGGCTGGAAGGCTGGCCGGCCATGGTCAAGGGCGTGGCCGGCGCCGACTTCGGCACATGGCTGGCCGTCGTCTGGCAGGCGGTGGGCAACACCATGTTCGGCTACGGCGCCTGGGGCTGGCTGCTGGCCCGTCACGCGGCCGCGACCATCACCCCGATGGCCCTCTTGGTGCCGGTGTTCGGCATGAGCGCCTCGGCCCTGCTGCTGGGCGAGGGCCTGCCCGCCTGGAAGCTGCTGGCGGCGGGCCTCGTGCTGGCCGGCCTGGCGGTCAACATGCTGTGGCCGAAGATCCGGGCGCTGCGGGCGGCTCCCGCCGCCTGATCACGCGACTTGACGCCAGGTTGCGTCCGCTCGACCTTCGCCGTGAAGGGGAGGGGCGCATGCAGCGTAGGACATTCATCATCGGAGCAGCGGGATTGGCCGCGACGCCTGCGGTCGCGCTGGCCGAGGCCGGCTGGAGCCCGCCGCTCATCATCCGCTTCGGGCCGGGCTCGGCGGAGATCGATCGCCACGCGGTGGGGCAGCTCGAAGGCTTCAAGGCCGCGTTCGAGGCGCGCGCCAATCCGCGCAACGGCGACTCGATCCGGGTCACCGGCCACATGGACGAGGCCGAACGACGCCAGAACCTGCGCGACCTGCCCCAGCAGCGAGCCGACGCCGTCGTCGAGGCGCTGGCAGACCTGGGCATGCAGCGCGGACGGGCGCGGGCCCGGCGCAGCCTGGACCGCCTTGTCGATGTCGCAGGTCCATCGGCCGACAACCGCGTCGTCCTGCTGTCCTGGCGGGTCTCCTCTTGAAAAGGCGACGCCGCCCCGGCATCGAGGCGGCGTTCTTTTCCTGAGTGACTGCCCATGACCATCGCCCGCTACGACTTCGCCTCCGACAATGTCGCCGGGGCCATGCCCGAGGTGATGGAGGCGCTGATCGCCGCCAACGCCGGCACGGCGTCGGGCTATGGGACCGACCATGTCAGCCAGGCGGCGGGCGAGCGCATCCGCGCGGCGCTGGACGTCGACGCCGAGGTCAGGTTCATGCCGTCGGGCACGGCCGCCAACGCCTTCGCCCTGACCCTGCTGGCCGCGCCGCACGAGGCGGTGCTGGCCCATGAGCACGCCCACATCTGCACCGACGAGACCGGTGCGCCGGGCTTCTTCGGCCAGGGCGTGGGGCTGATCGGCCTGCCGGGCGCCTCGGGCAAGATCGAGCAGGCGGCGCTAGAGGCGGCCCTGGCCCAGCCCGACGTCTCCTACCGCCAGCCGGCGGCGGCCCTGTCGCTGACCACGGCCACCGAGTACGGCACGGTCTATTCGGAAGCCGCTCTCAAGGCGCTGATCGATCCGGCCAAGGCCAAGGGCTACGGCGTGCACCTGGACGGCGCGCGGCTGGCCAACGCCGTGGCGGCCGGCTTCGACCTCAAGGCCGTTGGGCGCCTGGGCGTCGACATTCTCGTCATGGGCGGAACCAAGGCCGGTTCGACCCCGACCGAGGCGGTGGTTTTCCTCAACCCCGAGCACCGCCGTCGCCTGGACGCGCGGATCAAGCATGCCGGCCAGCTGATCTCCAAGGGCCGGTTCCTGGCCGCGCCGTGGCTGGGCCTGCTGGGCGAGGGCGGCGACACCGGCCCCTGGGCCGCCCGCGCCGCCCACGCCAACGCCATGGCCCGGAAGCTGGCGGCCCTGATGCCCTATCCGATCGCCCATCCGGTGGAGGCCAACGGCGTCTTTGTGACCATGAGCGACGCGGCCCTGGAGCTGCTGCGCGGCGAGGGCTGGTTCGTCTACCGCTTCCTCGACGGCTCGGCCCGCTTCATGTGCTCGTGGGCGACGACGAGCGAGATGGTCGAGGAGCTGGGCGCGGCGCTGCAGCGGGTCGCGGCGGTGGAGGCGGCGTAGCCCCCTCAGTCGCTTCGCGACAGCTCCCCCAGAGGGGGAGCATCTTCCTGGCGCAGGCGTTTCCAGATCCTCCCCCTCTGGGGGAGGTGGCCCGGAGGGCCGGAGGGGGTCTCACCCCTCGAAATACCGCTCCACCTGCTCGGCCCAGCCGTAGGAGCTCTTGGCCAGTTGGTCGCGGTCGTAGGCCGGGCTGTCCTTGAAGCGGTCCTTCGACAGGTCGGTGGCGTAGGCCTGCTCCTTGTCGTCGAAGGTCAGGATGCGCCAGGGCAGGGGGTGGTACTTGCCGCCGGTGAACAGGCCCGACGGCTCGACGGCGACGTAGCGGCCGACACCGGCGTCGCGGTCGACGAAGACCTCGCGGATGACGCCCAGCTTGTGGCCCTTGGGATCGGTGACCGCGACCCCGATCAGGTCGCCGCTCTTCACCAGCCGATCGTCCAGCGACATGGCGTTCCTCCTTGCGAATGCTCCTTCGGCAACGTTCGTCGCGCCCGGGGAGTTGCTCCAAAGGCGTTGCCAAGCCCGGCGAAGCCCGCGATGGATCGGGCATGAGCACGCCCCAAGCCCTTCCCACCGACCGCCCCATCGTCCTGGTGGCCGCCGCCGCCCTGATCGACGTCGACGGGCGGGTGCTGATCTGCCAGCGCCCCGAGGGCAAGTCGCTGGCGGGTCTGTGGGAGTTTCCGGGCGGCAAGGTCGAGAAGGGCGAGACGCCCGAGCAATGCCTGATCCGCGAGCTGCACGAGGAGCTGGGCATCACGGTCGCCCAGGCCTGCCTCGCGCCCTTCGTCTTCGCCTCGCACACCTACGAGAAGTTCCACCTCCTGATGCCGCTCTATCTGCTGCGGCGCTGGGAGGGGGTGGTGACGGCGCGCGAACACAAGGCCATGGCCTGGGTAAAGCCTGACAAATTGAGCGACTACGAAATGCCGCCGGCGGATATTCCGCTGGTCGCTTGGCTTCGGGATGTGCTTTAACTCAGACAAATCGCGCAACGACGCGACATGGCTGGGAAGGAGACGACCGTGGAGACCTTGGATTTGCAGCCCTCGCGCCGCGTCCTGCTGGCCGGCGCCGGCGCCGGAGCCCTGGCCCTCGGCGGGATCGCCGGCGCGGCCCACGCCGCCGCCGAGTCCGCGCCGCTGATCAACCCGGTCGTGCGCCAGCGCGCCGACGCCCAGGTCTTCAAGCATACCGACGGCTACTACTACCTGACCGGCTCCGTGCCCCAGTACGACCGGCTGATCATCCGCCGCTCGCGCACCCTGGCCGGTTTCACCGACGCCGAGGAAGTCGTGGTCTGGCGGCGGCCGACGGAAGGCAAGCTGGGCGGCTACATCTGGGCGCCCGAACTGCACTGGTTCGACGGCGCCTGGCACATGTACTTCGCGGCCGGCGACAAGGACCAGCCGTTCCGCATCCGCACCTACGCCATACGCTGCAAGGGTCCCGACGCCATGACCGGCCAGTGGGAACTGCTGGGCAAGGTCGAGACCCCCTGGGACACCTTCACCCTCGACTCCACGGTCTTCCACCACAAGGGCGTGCGCTACTTCTGCTGGGCGCAGAAGGAGCCCGGGATCGACACCAACAGCAATCTCTATCTCGCACCGCTGGCCACGCCCCTGACGCTGGGCAAGGCGCCGACCCGCCTGACCGTGCCGACGCTCGACTGGGAAATCCGCGGCTTCAAGGTGGCCGAGGCGCCGGCGGTGCTGGTCCGCAACGGCAAGGTGTTCATCGCCTATTCGGCCAGCGCCACCGACGACCGCTACTGCCTGGGCCTGCTGAGCGCCGACGCGGACGCCGACCTGATGGCCGAAAGCGCGTGGACCAAGTCGCCGGCGCCGGTGTTCGTCTCGTCGGAAGAGACCCGCGTCTGGGGCCCCGGCCACAACTCGTTCACGGTGGACGAGCAGGGCCGCGACGTCCTGGTGTTCCACGGCCGCGACTACAAGGCGATCAAGGGCGATCCCCTGTTCGACCCCAACCGCCACACCCGCGTGCAGCGCCTCTACTACAAGCCCGACGGCACGCCCGATTTCGGCGTGCCGGCCGGAGCGGGCGAGATCCCCGACCGCTTCTCGCCGGTTGATCGCCCGGGCGCTTTCCTGCGCGTCGACGGCGCGGTGGTGAGCGTCGGCGAGGGGCCGCTGGCTGTCACCCAGCTGCGCCAGAAGGCGGGCGCCGGCGGGGTGTCGTTGGAGCCGATCCTGCAGCCCGGCCAGGCGCTGCGGGTCGAGGGCGGCAAGGTCACGGTCGGAGCTGGCGATGCGGCCGCGCGCTTCAAGCGCGTGAAGGGCCTGGCGGGCGGCAAGGGCGTGTCGTTCCAGGCGCCGGGCGGCGGCTATCTGATGCACCGCGACGGCGCGGTGGTCGTCGGGCCGCCGAGCAACGCCAAGGCCAAGGCGGCCGCGACGTTCGTGATCAGCTGAACCCGGCGCGTGGGGAGGGCGGGTTCAGCGCCGGCCCTCCACCCATCGCATCGCGCCCACGACGCAGGCTCCGAACAGCAGGCCCTCGACCGCGCCGGTGACCACCAGGCTGGCCAGGCCCAGGCCCTGCTCGCCCAGCAGCGCGCCGATGGCGTCCAGGCGCAGGCGCGAGCCGGGGAAGCTTCGCGCCAGCAGGTCCAGGCTGCCGGCCATCAGGCGACCGCCGAGCAGCGGGATGACGGCGCCGATCGCCCCGCCGCACAGGCCGGCCAGGGCCATGCCGCGCCGCAGGGACCGATGGCGGGCCAGGCCCGCGCCGAGGCCTACGGCCGCGCCGACCAGCAGGCCCTCGAAGGCCCCGGCGATGCCGCCCGGCGCGCGGCCGAACAGCAGGTTGAAGGCGTCCAGGCCCAGGAGCTTGAACGCCGCCCCGATGGCGAGGCCGCCGAGCGCGCCCCCGACGGCGCCGCGCCACCATGGGCCGGGCGCGCGGGCGGCCAGGGCGATCCCGAAGCCGACGCCCAGGCCACCGGTCAGGCCCACCAGCACGCACAGCGCCAGCATGACCAGCAGCACCGAACTGCCGCCGGCCTGCGAGGCCTGGGCCGCGCCGGCGAAGCCGTAGGCGATCCCGCCGATCGCGCCGGCCGTCCCGCCCCCGGCGGTCCCGGCCGCGCCGAGCAGCAGGGTGGAGGACCAGGCGGGGCGGGCCGTAGGTTCGGCTGGCTGAGCGGGCGACGGCGCGTCGGCCTCGATCCGCTCCACCGGCGCGACGAAGCGGTAGCCGTGCTTGGGCACGGTGGCGATGAAGCGCGGGCTGGCGGCCGGGTCGCCCAGCAGGCGGCGCAGGGTGCGCACGCATTGGGTCAGGGCTTCGTCGGTGACTGGCACGCCGGCCCAGACCTCGTCGAGGAACCGCTCCTTGCTGACCAGCCGTCCCTCCTCGCGGACCAGCAGGGCCAGGGCGTCGAGATAGCGGGCGTTGAGCGCCAAGGGCTCGCCGTCGCGGGTCAGCCGGCGGTCGCCAAGGTCGAGGATGAAGCGCTCGAAGCGGTAGCGGCCGGACAAGTCTGGATCCCAGGTGTTGCGTCGGCGGGAGTATGCACGGGCGGAAGGGAAGGGCGAGGCCGTAGCCGCCTGGCGGCGGCCCCCTCCGGCCCTCTGGGCCACCTCCCCCAGAGGGGGAGGACCCTGGCCCGTTGGATGCTCCCCCCTCTGGGGGAGCTGTCGCGGAGCGACTGAGGGGGTCTGCCCTCTACGACCCCGCCTTGTCGCCCGTCGGCTGCTCCTTGACCCCCAGCGCGTCGGCCAGCCGCATCTTGGCCGATCCCGGCCGCAACGGCTTCTGCTGGCTTTCGTGCGGGGCCCAGCCGGTGGCGGTGACGATCTCGAAGGTGGCGGGCACGCGGCCGTCGGCCTCGGCGAAGCGCTCCTGGTAGATCTCCAGCGCCCGGAACAGCAGCTTGCGGGTCAGGGGCTTGCGCGAGCGGTCGAGCAGCACGCTGGTCTCGCCCATGCGGCGCAGGTCCTGCAGCAGGGCGATCGGGTGGGCGTAGCGCACCTTCACCCGGTCGACGTCGGCCACCGGCAGGGTGAAGCCGGCGCGTTGCAGCAGGCCCGCGGCGTCCACCGTGTCGGCGAAGGGCGAGACGCGCATCGAGACGCCGCCGGCGATCTCGTCCTCGGCGGCCATCAGCGACTGGCGAAGCTCGGTCAGGGTGGCCCCGCCGAACAGGGCCCCGATGAAGAGGCCGTCGGGCCGCAGGGCGCGGCGGATCTGGATCAGGGCGCCCACCAGGTCGTTGGTCCAGTGCAGGGCCAGGGTCGAGACCACCAGGTCCAGCGTTTCGTCGCCGAACGGCAGGCGCTCCTCGTCGGCGACGACCACGGCGCCGCCGCGACCGGCCAGCATCCGGGCCGAAAGGTCGGTGTCGATCAGCAGGCCGATCTTGGCGGCGGCGTCGCTCTCCGAGAGCGCCGCGCGGAAAGCGCCGTCTCGGCTTCCGAGATCGACGGCGACCGGAAACTCCCGCAGGATCGCCTCCAGCCGCATGACGGCGTCACCCGCGGCGCGGGCCTTGAGGAAGCCGGCCTGGCCGAAGTTGGGCGCGGCGCGGTCGAGGCGGGCCCGGAGAAGGGCGCGGTCGAAGAGGAGGGGCGAACTGGTCATGCGGGCGGAACATGGCGATTCCTTCTCCCGATGGAAACCCGGTCCACGCCTGGTCGGTCTCGGACGGGGTCTGCTGGACCTGATCCTGCCGCCGCGCGCCTTCGACGGCGAGCCTGCCCTGACGCCGGGACTGTCGGCCGGGGCGTGGAGCCGCATCGTCTTTCTCGACGGACCGGTCTGCGACGGCTGCGGCGCGCCGTTCCCGTTCGACCAGGGCGAGCCGCTGTGCGCCCTGTGCCTGGCGCGGCCGAGGGTCTTCGCGCGCGCCAGGGCCGCCTGTCTCTACGACGAGCATTCCCGCGACCTCGTCCTGAAGCTCAAGCACGCCGACCGCACGGATCTCTCTGGCCTGTTCGCCCGCTGGATCTCCCGCGCCGCGCCCGACCTGCTGGAGGATGCGCAGGCCGTCGTGCCCGTGCCGATGCACCCGGCCCGCCTGCTGCGCCGCCGCTACAACCAGGCCGCCGAGATCGCCCGGCCGCTGGCCAGAGCGGCGGGGCGGCCCTACCTGGCCGACGCCCTGGTGAGAAAGCGCGACACCGCCAGCCAGGGCGGCAGGTCGGCCGACGGCCGCCGCCGAAACGTCGCCGCCGCCTTCGTCGTGCCGGACCGACGGCGCGCGCGGATCGAGGGAAAGCGGGTGCTGCTGGTCGACGACGTGCTGACCACGGGGGCCACCGCCGAGGGCTGTGCGCGGGCCTTGCTGGCGGCCGGAGCGTCGGCTGTCGACCTGACTGTCGTCGCGCGCGTTACAGAAATGCGAAGCCGTCCTATATGAGGGCGGGAATCCACCCTGTTGGAACCGAAATGGCCAAGGTCACCATCTACACCCGTCCCTTCTGCGGCTACTGCGCCCGCGCCCTGAAGCTGCTCAACGACAAGGGCGCCGACTTCACCGAGATCGAAGCGGGCATGGATCCCAAGCTTCGTCAGGAGATGATGGACCGTTCGGGCCGCAACACCTTCCCGCAGATATTCGTCGGCGAGCAGCACATCGGCGGCTGCGACGACATGATGGCGCTGGAGCGCGAGGGCCGGCTGGACCCGTTGCTGGCCGTATGAGCGGCCCGGGGGGAGCTCTGCGCGTCGGTCTGATCCAGACCCGCACGCCCGCGACCCACGCGGCGGCGCTGGCGCATGTCGCGCCGCTGGTCCGCGAGGCGATCGCGCAGGGCGCCCGCTTCGTGCTGACGCCGGAGTGCACCAACGTCCTGCAGAAGGACCGCGCCAAGCTCCTGCCGACCCTGACGGCGCTGGAGGACGATCCGGTGGTCGAAGGCCTGCGCGCGATCGCGGCCGAGACCGGAACCTGGATCGACGTCGGCTCGGCCCTGGTGCTGCGCGAGGACGGAAAAGCCGCCAACCGCCAGGCCGTGATCGACCCGACCGGGGCGATCGTCGCCACCTACGACAAGCTGCACATGTTCGACGTGCAGCTGCCCCCAAAAGACGGGAAGGCGGGTGAAACGGCGAAGGAATCGGCGACCTACACCCCCGGCGAACGGGCGGTGGTGGTCGACACGCCGCTGGCCGCCTTCGGCCTGACCATCTGCTACGACATGCGCTTTCCGGCCCTGCACCGGGCCCTGGCGCTGGCCGGCGCGAAGGTGATCACGGCGCCGGCCGCCTTCACCCGCCCCACCGGCGAGGCCCACTGGGAGGTGCTGCTGCGCGCCCGGGCCATCGAGACCGGCTCGTTCGTCATCGCCGCCGCCCAGGGCGGTTTCCACGAGGACGGGCGCGGCACCTGGGGCCGCTCGATCGCCGTCGGCCCTTGGGGCGAGGTGATCGGCAAGCTCGATCACGACGAGCCGGGCGTGCTGATCGCCGACCTCGACCTGGACGCCGCCGACAACGCCCGCGCGGCCATCCCGGTCCTGGCCAACGCCCGTGAATTCACGGGTCCCTGACCCCATATCCGGATCATGATCAAGTACGCGCTCGCCTGTGACCACGCGCACGAGTTCGAAGGCTGGTTCGGCTCGTCGAGCGACTACGACGACCAGGCCGCCCGGGGCCTCGTCGAATGCCCCTTCTGCGGCTCGACGGGGGTGCGCAAGCAGATCATGGCCCCCGCCGTGGCGGGCACGAAGGCCCAGTGCTCGGCTCCCGAGCCGGACGCCCGCATGCGCGAGATGATGATGACCGCCATGAGCGAGGTGCGCCGCGAGGTCGAGGAGAACTTCGACTATGTCGGCGACCGCTTCGCCAAGGAGGCCCGCGACATCCACGAGGGCAAGTCCGAGGAGCGGGGCATCTACGGCGAGGCCTCGCCCAAGGAGGTGAAGGCCCTGCTGGAGGACGGCGTCAAGATCGCCGCCCTGCCGCCGGCCCCGCCGAAGAAGACGGACGTGAACTAGGGCCTAGCCCAGCTTCTCCTTGAAGAACGCCAGGGTGCGGCCGTTGGCCGTCTCGGCGTCGGTCTTGTCGTAGTGATTGCCGCCCGGGCGGGCGAAGGCGTGATTGCGGCCCGGATAGACGTGGACCTCGACGTTGGAGCGGCCGGCCAGCGCCTCGACGATGGCCTTGCGGGCCTCGGGGCCGATGAACTCGTCCTCGCCGGCCAGATGCATCAGCAGCGGGGCCTTCACCGCGCCCGCCTCGCCGACATAGCGCTCGGTGCCGCCGCCGTAATAGGCCACGGCCGCGTCGGGGGCGCCGCGGGCCGCGCCGAGGAAGGTCAGCAGCCCGCCCAGGCAGTAGCCGGTCAGCCCGACCTTGCCGTTGCCGCCGGCGATCGTCCGCGCCGCCTCGACGGTCTTGAGCACGTCGGCCGCGCCCTGGTCGAAGTCGTAGGCGCCGTAGATGTCGAGGGCCTTCTTCCAGTTCTCCTCGCTGTTCTCGGACATCGAGAGGCCCGGCTCGGCCCGCCAGAACAGGTCGGGGCAGACGGCGATGAAGCCCTGCACGGCGTATTCGGCGGCGATCAGGCGGATGCCGGCGTTGACGCCGAAAATCTCCTGCAGCACCACGACGACCGGCGCGGGGCCGCTGGTGTCGGGCCGCACGACCAGGGCCTGGAAGCTTCCGTCGTCGGTCTGGATGGTCAGGCTCTCGGCCATGGTCGTTCTCCCTCGCGTTTGCGTGGGCCGACCATGCCGCGTCCCGTGGGGGGCGGGCTTGAACGATGCCGACTTTCCGGGGCGGCCGGACGGGCGGTTGGTTCAAGCCCGCGTCGCGCCCTCAGTCGAGCGGCGCCAGGATGGCCTCGCGGACGAGCGTCACCTTGCGGATTCGCGCGCCGGATCCGGCCGGAAGATCGAAGACGGCGCTCCAGGCCTGGTCGGGACCTCTGGCCGCGCCGGCGTCCTGCGCCAGCGAAGTCTCCAGCCTGACCCGATAGCACTCGACGCCGCGACGGCAGTCGTCGCGGCGTGTGACCACGCTTACCGAGCGGGGCCGGAACAGGCGTTCCTTGACGGCGGCCTCGGGGCAGCGGCCCTGGGCGCATGTGACGACGAGGCCGGCGTCCGGCGCCCGCAGCGCCGTGACCAGCGCTTTTGCGGCCATGACGGCGCTGAGATCGGTCGCAAGGAAGAAGTCGATCGTCGCAGGAATGTTCGACCACAAGACCGATCGCGCGTCGGCCAGGCCGGCGCAGGCGGCGTCCTGCTCTTCAAGCGTGGCGGCCGGGTCGTCCACCAGCAGATACTGGGTGCTGGAGCGTACGCCGCGCACCTTTGGAACCTCGGTCCCCTCGGGCGCGGCCCGCACGGCGATGGTGAACCTGTCGAGCCCGCAAACGCCGATCGCTTCGGCTCTGGGCCGGGTCTCGCCGCTCAGCTGTCGAAGCGGCCCGTCCTGGGTGAAGGCGGGGCGGACCTCGGCGACGAAATCGTTCAGAAGGGTCTCTATGCCGGCGCTCTGCTGGGCTGGTGGAAGCGCCTGCCAGGACTGGGCCTGGGCGGGAGTGGCGGCCAGGAGGGCGGCGCAGACGGCGGCGAGGCGACGGCTCATGCTCAAGGTTTAGCGCATGGCCCCGCCAAGTCCACGGGTTGCATCTCCGCTCGCCTCGATCCGACCGAGGCGAGCGGAGCCAAGCCGCTTAGCGGTAGCGGTATTCGTAGTGGCAGTTCTTCTTGGAGTTCTTCTTGGCGATCTGGTTGCCGGCGACCGCGCCGACCACGCCGCCGAGAATCGCGCCCTCGGTCTTGGCGCCGTTGCCGGCCACGGCCGCGCCGAGCGTGCCGCCGGTCAGGCCGCCGATCACGGTGCCCTTGTTGCGCGACTTCTTGGTGCTCTTGCAGACGAGCACGCGCTCGCGGCGCTGCTGGGCTTCGGCCGCGGTGACGGCGACGGTGGAGGCGGTGAAGGCGAGGCTCACCGCGACGATCAGAGTTTTCATTTGGGCGCGCATGGCGACCTCCGTTTGAGAGCGTTTGTTCGTGTCCCTTGCGGGGAATAACGCCGAAGCTCCGTGTCGGTTCTATGTCGGCCGCCCGACGTGAAGCTTCGGCGCGGCCTCAGCCTTCGAGGCGATAGCGGTTGTCGCTGTCGGGACAGACGCGGACGTAGCGGGTCTCGGTGCGGCCCTGGTACTCGGTCGAGGCCGGCGCCAGACGGCACTTGCGCTCGCTGTAGCGGTTCCATTCCGAATAGCCGCCGGCCCGGTCGCGATAGTCGGCGCTTTCGCGGTAGGGCACGGTGTCCTCGTACGACCAGTACTGGCCGCGGGTGTCGCAGCGGGCCTTGGCGGCGGAGTTGCCGATGGCCGCGCCGACGCCGGCCCCGGCCAGGGCCCCCAGCACCGCGCCTTCGGTGCGGGCGTTGCGGGCGGCGACGTTGGAGCCGATCACCGCACCGGCCAGGGCGCCGATCACGCCGCCGGCGGTGGCGTTGCGCTTGGCGTCGTCACGGCAGGGGGCGGTATAGCCGCCCGACAGGCCAGAGCCGCCGGCATAGGCGGGCGCCGGCGGGCCGTCGTTCCAGCGGCCCGATTCGTTAGGATAGCGCCGGTCGTAGGCGCCTCGGCCGTAGCGGCGGTCATAGTCGTCGCGGGCGCGTTGGTATTCGGCGCGGTCGGACTCCCACTGGCGGCGCTGGGCGTCGTAATCGCCAGCGTAGCGGTTGTCCTGGCCGCTGGTGTCGAAGCGACGGGCCTCGTCCGGATAGCGGCGGTCATAGGCGCCGCGGCCGTTGCGGGCGTCGTAGCGGTCTCGCGCGCGCTCGTAGGCGGCGCGATCGGCGTCGAACTGGCGCTGCTCGCCGTAATAGTCGTTGCTGGTCGGGTAGGCGGGCGTGCGCCAGCGGCGGGCCTCGTCCGGATAGCGCCGGTCATAGGCGCCCGAGCCGTAGCGGCGGTCGTAGTCGCTGCGGGCGCGCTCATAGGCGGTGCGGTCGGCGTCGTACTGGGCCTGGCGGCTGTCGTAGTCGGCCCGGCGGGCCTCGTAGGACGAGCGCTGCTCCTCGTAGGCGCGCAGCTGCTGCTGGTAGCCGGCGTCCTGGGCCAGCGCTGGCGCGGCCGTGCTGATGGCGACGGCGCCGGCCATCAGCCAAGCCATGCGGCGGGAAGTCATGGGGAAGTCTCCGTTCCGACGAACGGACCGACGTCCCGCCCCACAAGACGTCCGGTCCGGGTTCAAAGTCCCTGCGGCGGAATAAGTCGCGGCGAAGGCCAAGGTTCCCGGAAAGGCGCGTATCAATCGTTCAGCCAGGTGACCGCGAAGCGGTCTCCCGTCCACACCGCGACAGCCAGCGAGGCTTCCTCGGTCCCGAACGACAGGGTGGGGGCCTTCAGTTCGACCTGGCGCGGCTCGTCGGCGGCGCAGGGCGCGCCTACGTCCTTGGCGCAGGTTGTGGGGTAGGTCCCAGGCGGCTGGGCGGCGATGAAGAAGTTGCCGGCGTCGGCCACCAGCGTCACGGTCTGCGGCTTGCCGGGCTCGGCGCCGCGCTCGACCACCAGCACGTGGGCCCCGCCGCGCGGCTCCAGCCGGGCCTGGTCGGCCTTGCCGTCTCCGTCGAAATCCCCGGCCAGCGAGGGCAGGGCGGCGGCGAGGGCGAACAGCAGGGCTGACATGGCGGGATGCTCCGAGGACTGCAGCCGGAGGTTGGCGTGGGACGCTTCGGCGTCAAGCCTCTTTCAACCCAGACCTCAGGTCGGTGCTCGCGAAGTCCTCGCCCTTGTAGAGCAGCGCGCCGCCGCCATGGGTCGTGGCCAGGGCGTAGGCGAAGCAGTCGCCGAGGTTCAGCTTGGCGGGTGTATGGCGGCCGAAACGAACGAAGGCCTCGATAGCGAGCCGAGTCTGTTCGGCGTCAGCTGGATGGATCTCGATCCGCAGCGCCTGAAGGAGGTGCTCGGCTTCCCGCCGTCCGGTCTCGCCCCTGGAGACCTCGGCCTTGGCCAACACTTCCCAGTAGTTGACGGCCGACATCACGCGGCCGTTCCGTTCAGAATGAAGTCTGGCGGCGAACGCGGCGGCCTCCGGCTCGCCTAGCAGCATGGCGACGATCGCGGAGGCGTCGACGACGATCAACGCGGCAGGCCGTCGGCGTCGTAGAAATCGGCGTCGGGCGGCATGGGCGCTCGTTCAGGGAGGGCTCGGAAACGGGCCGCTATTCGGGCGACCTCGTCGAGATCCACCAAGGGCGCGGCCGTTTTGTTCGTCCGATCCCGCTCCAGTATCTCAAGCACCGCCGCGTCGATCGCCTCCGACAGGCTGCCGCCGCGCAGGCGCGCCAGTTCGCGGACATGATCCGCGACCTGGGTTTCGATCTCGATGGTCTCGACCTTGGTCATCGCGGTCGGAAACATACCGCGGACCGTGTTCGCCGTCACGCCGCCGGCTTGGTGACCGTCATCATGTAGTTGATGTCGACGTCGGTGGAGCGGCTCCAGCGTCCGGTCAGCGGATTGTAGGCCACGCCGAATGGGCCGTGCATCTGAACCGGTTCGCCGGCCAGGAAGGCGCGCAGTTCCTCGGGCTTCAGGAACTGCTTCCACTCGTGGGTGCCGGGCGGCACCCAGCGCAGCACGTACTCGGCGCCGATCTTGGCCAGGGCCAGGGCTTTCAGCGTGCGGTTCAGGGTGGCGACGATCATCAGGCCGCCGGGCTTGAGCAGCTGCGAGCAGGTGCGCAGGAAGGCGCCCGGATCGGCCACGTGCTCGATGACCTCCATGGTCAGCACCACGTCGAAGGGCCCCGCGCCCTCGGCCAGCAGCTGCTCGGCGGTGGCGGGACGATAGCCGATCGACAGGCCCTGCTCGGCGGCGTGGGCGGCGGCGGTCTTGATGTTGTTTTCCGAGGCGTCGATGGCGGTGACGGAAAAGCCCAGGCGCGCCATCGGTTCGCTCAGCAGCCCGCCGCCGCAGCCGATGTCGATCAGGGACAGGCCCTCGAACGGCGCGCGGTCGTTGCCGTCGCGGCCGAAGCGCTCGAGCGCCTGCTCCCGAATGAAGGCCAGCCGGCAGGGGTTGAACACGTGCAGCGGCGCGAACTTACCCTTGGGGTCCCACCACTCGGCGGCGATGGCCGAGAACCGCGCCACGTCGGCGGGGTCGATGCTCCAGTTGGGCGTGCTTCCTGCGGTGTCGGGGGCGGCGCTGGTCATGGGCGGTATCTAGCACGGCCAAATTTTCGCGCCATGCTGCGAGAAAAAAGACACATCCGCGACATTGCCGTTGCGCCAAGGCCCCGCTAGAAGGCGCGGGCTTGCGCGGAGGGACGGGTTCCGGCCGCGACGGCGCAAGAAAAAACCGCTTTGGTTCGAGGATTTAGAGACGTGTCACGTCTGGTGATGAAGTTCGGCGGCACCTCGGTGGCCGACCTGGAGCGCATCCGCCGGGTGGCGCGCCTGGTCGCCGCGGAAGTCGCCACGGGCAAGCAGGTCGCCGTCGTCGTTTCCGCCATGTCGGGCAAGACCAACGAGCTGGTCGCCTGGACGGACGGAGCCGGCCGCGCCGCCGCTGGCCTGCGGGAGTCTGACGACGAGTACGACGCCGTCGTGGCGTCGGGCGAGCAGGTGACCGCCGGCCTGCTGGCCATGACCCTGCGCAACATGGGCCACAAGGCCCGCTCGTTCCTGGGCTGGCAGGTGCCGATCATCACCGACGAGGCCCATGGCCGCGCGCGGATCGAGGAGATCCCGCCGGAGAACCTCGAGGCCTGCTTCGCGGACGGCGAGATCGCCGTGATCGCCGGCTTCCAGGGCGTGACGCCCAAGCAGCGCATCACCACGCTGGGCCGTGGCGGGTCGGACACCAGCGCCGTGGCCATCGCCGCCGCGGTGAAGGGCGCCTGCGACATCTACACCGACGTGGACGGGGTCTACACCACCGACCCGCGGATCGAGAGCAAGGCCAAGCGCCTGGCCAAGATCAGCTACGAAGAGATGCTGGAAATGGCCTCGCTGGGGGCCAAGGTGCTGCAGACCCGTTCGGTCGAGATGGCCATGGCCCATCGCGTGCCGGTGCGGGTGCTGTCGAGTTTCGTCGAGCCGGGCGAAGCCCCGGGCCAAGGTACGATCGTCTGCGACGAGGAAGAAATCATGGAAAAGCGCATCGTCTCGGGCGTCGCCTACAGCCGCGACGAAGCCAAGATCACCCTGCTGGGCCTGCCCGACCATCCGGGCGTGTCCTCGCAGATCTTCGGCCGCCTGGCCGACGCCAACGTCAATGTCGACATGATCGTGCAGTCGCGCGCGCGCAGCGCCGACACCGCCAACATGGAGTTCACCGTCGGCAAGCGTGACGCCACGCGCGCCGTCGAGATCGTCCGCGCCGCCCAGGCCGAGATCGGTTTCGAGGACGTCGCCGTCAACGAGGACGTGGCCAAGGTGTCGGTGATCGGCGTGGGCATGCGTTCGCACGCCGGCGTCGCCCAGTCGATGTTCGCGGCCCTGGCCGAGAAGAACATCAACATCCAAGTCATCTCGACCTCGGAGATCAAGATCTCGGTCCTGATCGACGCGGCCTACACCGAGCTGGCCGTTCGCGCCCTGCACGCCGTGTACGGCCTGGACCAGCTGTAGGCTCGACATCCCCTCGCTTCCGCCAGGAGGCGAGGGGATCGCCGTTGCCTAAACGTCGTGCTCTGACGTTATGAAGGCGCACCAGCCTTCGAGAGTCCCATGTCCGACGTCTTCAAGTTCGATCCCGCCGCCAAGACCGTCACCTTCCACGGCGACGCCGGCCTCGAGCTGCTCTACGACCTTCTGCTGCGCGCCAAGTTCGGCGACGGCTACGAGAAGCCGCTGCTGATCAGCCCGTGGCTGGCGGCGCTGCTGCGCCAGCTTGATCAGGCCCTGCCGGACGACGGCCAGTGGTTTCCGGAAAAGCCCGGCCAGCCGATCTTCGACACCGACGACCTCCTGGCCATGGGCGACGCCGTGATCGAGGAAGGCCACACCGTCGGCTGGTGGACCATGACCGAGCCGGAAAAGCGCGACTACCTGCGCAACGTGGTCGCCGCACCGCACCCTCTGACCGATCTGCAGGTCGAGTTCATCGAGAGCGACATCGACGCCGCCCTGGAGCAGGCCCGTCGCCTGGTGATGGACGCCGAGGAGCCGCTGGCCCTGCCGGGGCACGGCTGAGTTCGCTATAGTGAGGTCATGGGCCACGACCTGACCGCCCCTGCAGAGCTGTCCTTCCGCCGCTACAGCGTCGAAGCGATTTCGCACGCCCACGACTTCGACCAGATCGTGCTGCCGCGCCGCGGCGTGCTGGAGATCGAGATCGACGGCAAGGGCGGCCGGGTCGATCCGGGCAGCGCCGCGGTGATCCCGCCGGGCGCGCGCCACGTCTGCGCCGCCGACGGCGAGAACCTGTTCGTGGTGGCCGACATCGGCGCCTCCCTGATGGCCCCGTTCGAACGCCTGCGCGAAAAGCCGTTCGCCAGCGTCACCAGCCCGGTGCGGGGCCTGCTGTCGTTCCTGTCGGGCGAAGCGCCGGGCGGGATCGACGACGGCGTCGCGGGCCTGTGGACGCCGCTGCTGCTGCGCGGCCTGTCGAGCGGCCCGATCGCCGTCGATCCGCGCCTGGCCCGCGCGGCGGCGATGATCGAGACCCTCTACCACCAGCCGCTGACCGTCCGCGACCTGGCCGCCGAGGCCGGCATGAGCCAGAGCCGCTTCTTCGACCGCTTCGCCGCCGCCTATGGCTCGACCCCGCATGCGGCCCTGAGCGATGCGAGGCTGCGCGCCGCCCAGCAGTTGCTGGACGATCCGACCCTTTCGGTCGCCGAAATCGCCGCCCGCACCGGCCACGGCGACCAGAGCACGCTGACGCGCCGCATGAAGGCCGTCCTGGGCGTCACGCCCGCGGCCTGGCGCAAGGGGCGGCAGCGCTAGCGGCGACGATAGCTGTCGCGCAGCAAGCGCATGCCCTGCCGCAGGACAGCCAGGCTGGGCACGACCAAGGCCAGTGCGATAAGGGAGTCCCGGCTGGCGCCGCTCTCCAAGATCGTGGTCCGGTCGGCGCCGCCCGAAGCCCAGATCCACAGCAGGCGCAGGCCGGCGAAGAGGCAGGTCGCGGGCAGGAAGGCGCCGAGCGCCGCCAGCATCACCCCGTTCAACCGCGCGGCCCAGACCTGGTCGGCGCTCGGTTTGGCGGTGTCGGTCATGCTGCCTCTTGATGATGTGCGGTGCAGCTTAGCTCGTATCGCCGATCGATCAATGTTCGCGAGAGCTCGCGCCCGATCTTCGGAAGTTTTCGCCAAAGCCAGGGCTTCGCGCGCCTGCTAGGTCCGGGCTCATGATCAGTCCTCGGAACCTCCTGCTCGGTCTCGTCTACGGTCTTTGCGCCGGCGCGCTGTGGGGCGGGGTGTTCCTGGCGCCGAAGCTGCTGGACGCCTTCACGCCGCTGCAGATGACCGCCGGGCGCTACATCGCCTACGGCCTGGCCGCCGCCGTGCTGCTGGCCCCGACCTGGAAGTCGGTGATGGCGCGGATGGACGGCCGCGACTGGCGCGACCTGGCGGCGCTGAGCCTGCTGGGCAACCTCGTCTACTATGTGGGCCTGGCGGTGGCGGTGCAGACGGCGGGCGTGGCCCTGGCCTCGCTGATCATCGGCCTCCTGCCGGTGACCATCACCCTGGCCGGCGCGCGCAAGGGGGAGGGCACGTCCTTGAAGTCGCTGGCCGGGCCGCTGGCCCTGATCGTCGCTGGCGGCGTCTGTATCAACGTGGCGGTGTTCACCGCGCCGTCGGGCGCGCCGGTCGGCAAGCTGATCCTGGGGGTGCTGGGCGCGACCCTGGCGCTTGCGGTGTGGACCGCCTACGCCGTCTGGAACGCCCGGCGCCTGGCCGCCACGCCCAAGTTCAACAGCCACGAGTGGTCGCTGCTGACGGGCCTGGCCACGGGCCTGCTGTCGCTGGCGCTGGTGGTGCCGGCCTTCATGCTCGGCGGCAAAAGCCATCCGCCGGCCGCCTGGACCTGGTTCTGGATGGTCAGCTTCGCCGTCGCCATCGGGGCTTCGGTGATCGGCAACGGCCTGTGGAACGCCGCCAGCCGGGTGCTGCCGCTGAGCCTGTCTGGCCAGCTGATCGTGTTCGAGACCCTGTTCGCCCTGCTGTATGGCTTCCTGCACGAGGGCCGGTGGCCGCACCTGCTGGAGGGCGCGGCGATCGTGCTGATGCTGGCCGGCGTGATCTGGTCGGTGCGGCTGCATCGGCCGGGGGCGCAGGCGGCGGTCGAGGCGGAGACTTCTCACCCGTAAAATCCCCGCGAAAGCGGGGACCCAGGCTTTTTCTGCATCCCGCCACGCTCGACGATAAAACTCCTGGGTCCCCGCTTTCGCGGGGATTTTACGGAAGGGGGAGAGCCTCAAAAACCTGACGCGAACATGAACGGGGGCGTTCAGACTGGGTTCAAACGGCAAGGCTCATAAAGGCCATCAACAGCGCCGCCCTCGGGATTGGCGACGCTTCTGGAACAAGGAGCAAATGCCATGAAGACCTTCGGTAAGTTCAGCAAGATCGCCATCAGCACCGCCATCGCCGGCGCTCTGGTCCTGCCCGCCTCGGCCGCCTTCGCCGGCGATCGCGGCAAGAGCAACAAGACCGAACGCGCGATCCTGGGCGCTGTCCTGGGCGGCGCGGCCGGCGCCATGCTGGGCGACGGCGACGGCGGCGCGATCGCGGTCGGCGCCCTGGCCGGCGGCGCCATCGGCGCGGCCACCGCCACCGACAAGCGTCATCACCGCTACAGCAGCCGCTACGACAACCGTCGCCCGTACTACAGCGACAACCGCTACGGCTATGACCGCTACGACCGTCGCGACGATCGTCGGGATGGGCGCCGCTACCAGGGCGATCGCTACAACACCGGCTACGACTACTACGGTCAGCGCCGCTAAGCGGATCGCCGCCAAGCTAGGCAATGCGCCGCCCCTTCCCGGAGGGGCGGCGTTTTTTGCGCCCTTAGGTAAAGGAAAACCGTGCTCGCGCACTGTGCGGCGCGCGAAATCTGCTATAGCGCCCATGACAGGACGACGTGCTTCGACGCGTCGGAACCAAGGGAGCGCACGACAGGCGACATGGCAGGCCCCGGCATCGCCGTTCGAGGACCCAGAAGCCTGCTTCGCCAGATTCGCGAGGCCATGGCCGGCGGCGGACCCGCCCAGGCCAAGCTCGACATGGTGGTGCGCACCATCGCCATCTCGATGGTGGCCGAAGTCTGCTCGATCTATCTGCGCCGCGCCTCCGGGGATCTTGAACTCTTCGCCACCGAAGGCCTGTCGCGCGACGCCGTCCACGTGACGCGGATGAAGCCGGGCGAAGGCCTGGTCGGCGAGACGATGCGCCTGGGCCGGCCGCTGAACCTGTCGGACGCCGCCAGCCACCCGCAGTTCTCGTACCGTCCGGAAACGGGCGAAGATCCCTATCACGCCTTCCTGGCCGTGCCGCTGCTGCGCGGCGGCCGGGCGATCGGCGTGCTCGTCGTCCAGAACCGCACCGAGCGGGTCTACGAGGACGAGGAGGTCGAGGACCTGCAGATCATCGCCATGGTGCTGGCCGAGATGGTCAGCTCCAGCGAGCTGCTGGGCGCCGACGAGCTCAAGGACGTCGAGCTGGCGCCGCACAAGCCCGAGCGCCTGAAGGGCTCGCGCTTCGCGGAAGGCCTCGCCTACGGCGTGGCCGTGCTGCACGAGCAGCCCGTGGCGCCCGAGCAGCTGCTGTCGGACGACGCCCTGGCCGAGGAGGCCCGGCTCAAATACGCCGTCGAGGCGCTGCAGACCCAGATCGACGAGATGCTGGAGGGCCAGCACGGCCTGGTCGGGGCCTCGTACGAGGTGCTCGAGACCTACCGCATGTTCGCCCACGACCGGGGCTGGAACCGCAGCCTGGAAGAGGCCGTGCGCTCGGGTCTTACGGCGGAAGCCGCGGTCGAGCGCGTGCGCTCCGAGCACCGCGCCCGCCTGGGCCAGGCCCGCGACCCCTATCTGCGCGAGCGGCTGCACGACCTGGAAGACCTGAACGACCGGCTGCTGCGCCACCTGTCGGGCGATGTCCACGCCGTGCGCCAGCTGCCCGAGGACGCGATCCTGATCGCGCGGAACCTGGGGCCCGCCGACCTTCTGGAATACGACCGCACCAAGCTGAAGGGCATCCTGCTCGAAGAGGGCAGCGCCGCCAGCCACGCCGGCATCGTGGCCCGGGCGCTGGACATCCCGTGCGTGGGCCGCCTGGCCGGCCTGCGCGACCGGGTCAGCGAGGGCGACCCCGTGGTGGTCGACGCCGAGACGGCCGAGGCCTGGCTGCGGCCGCGCCCGGACGTGGTCAAGGCGCTGAAGGCCCGGATGGAGGTCCGCGCCCAGCGCAAGGCCGAGTTCGCCCGCCTGCGCGACACGCCGGCCTTCACCCGCGACGGCTCGAAGATCACCCTGCTGATGAACGCAGGGCTGGCCGTCGACCTGGACATCCTGGGCGAGACGGGCGCGGAGGGCATCGGCCTGTTCCGCACCGAGTTCCAGTTCATGGTCGCCGAGGAAATGCCCCGGCTGGAGGCCCAGACCTCGCTCTACGAGAAGGTGCTGGAGGCCGCCGACGGCATGCCGGTGACCTTCCGCACGCTCGACCTCGGCGGCGACAAGCTGCTGCCGTACATGGAGCTGGAGCGCGAGGACAATCCGGCCCTGGGCTGGCGCGCGGTGCGCATGGGCCTGGATCGTCCGGCCTTGCTGCGCCTGCAGATCCGCGCCCTGATCAAGGCCGCCGCCGGCCGCGAGTTGCGGATCATGTTCCCGCTGGTGGCCAATGTGGACGAGTTCCGCGCCGCCCGAGGCTTCGTCGACCAGGAAGTGGCCTGGGCGCTGAAGCGCGGCCGCCCCGCGCCCGCCCGCCTGGACGTCGGCGCGATGGTCGAGGCCCCGTCGCTTCTGTGGCATTTGGACGCGCTGTTGCCGATGACCGACTTCGTCTCGGTCGGCACCAACGACCTGATGCAGTACCTGTTCGCCGCCGACCGGGGCAATCCGAGGGTTTCGGACCGCTACGACCCGCTGTCGCCGGCGGCGCTGCGGGCGCTGAAGACCATCCAGCAGGCCTGCGAGGACACCGGCACCCCGGTGTCGGTCTGCGGCGAGATGGCGGGGCGCCCCCTGGAGGCTTTCGCCTTGGTGGCCTTGGGTTTCGACCGCCTGTCGATGCCGCCTGCCGGCATCGGGCCGGTCAAGCAGATGGTGCTGTCGTGCGACCGCGAGGCCGCCCGGCGCAATGTCGAGGCCCTGCTGAAGGGTTCCGGCGGCTCTCTCCGGGGCGAGATCGAAACCTTGGCCAGGAAGCTCTATGTCGCCATCTAGACTGATGGCCGGTTAACCTTGCGGCCAAGTTTAGCTCATTGAATCCGGCCACTTACTTTGATATCCACAATCGAATGTTAACGAATGCCGGCTAACGTCGGCGCAAATCGGTCGGACTCTCGTGCGACGCGAATTTTTGGGGTGATCTGTTCGTCATGCCGCTCGACACGGGCACGGTGAGCCATCTGAGCCTGGTCGCTGAAGGCGATCGTGACGACACGGCCGCGCCGCCGGCGCAGCCGTCGGTCGACCATGGCGTCGACCTGGGCGAGGCGCTGCGCGCCGCCCGCCTGTTCCACGGCATGACCCTGCAGGACGTGGCCGACGCCACCCGCATCCGCCAGGCCTATGTCGAGGCGCTGGAGGACATGCGGCTGGACGAGCTGCCCTCGCGCCCGTTCACCATCGGCTACATCAAGGCCGTGGCCGGCCTGCTGCGCCTGGATCCCGAGGCCGCCGTGGCCCGCTTCAAGCTGGAAGCCCACGACGACGCCGAACCGCTGCGCGCGCCGATCGGCGTGCATCGCCAGCGCGACCCGCGCCTGGGCCTGCTGCTGGCCGGCGGCCTGCTGGTCGGCGGCGCCATCGTGCTGTGGAACGTCGCCCAGCGCGCCATGACCCACGACGCCGAGCCCAAGGCCCAGGTGGCCTCGCAGGCCGCGCCCGCGGCGCCGGCGACGACCGTCCAGGCCCAGGCCGGCGGCGCGGTGTCGCTCGGCGCGCCGCTGCCTGCTCCTGCCGAATCGACCACGCCCGCGCCCTACGTGACCCCCGGCCTGGAAGCCGCCGCCGCCGCGGGCGGTTCGGCCGACGCCGTGGCGGCCGCCGCCAAGGCCCGCAAGGAAGCCGAGGCCCTGGCCGCTCCCGAGGCGATCGCCAACCTCGGCGCGCCGTTCAAGGGCAAGGGCGCGATGTACGGCGCGGCGCCCGCCGACTCGGCCGGCGTGATCCTGCAGGCCCGCAAGTCGACCTCGCTGACCGTTCGCGGCGCCGACGGTGCGGTCTATTTCACGCGCTGGCTGTCGGCCGGCGACGCCTTCCGCCTGCCGCGCACGCCGGGGCTGGTGGCCGACGTCTCCGAGCCGACCTCGATCGACGTGTTCACCAACGGCGTGCTGACCGGCCGCCTGTCGGCCCCGCAGACCCAGCTGGCCAAGCTGGTTCCGGCTCCCGCGCCCGCCGCGGCACCGGCCAAACCCGCCGCCGCGCCCGCGACCGCGACGACCCCGCGACGCTGATCTTCTCCAAGGGCGTCACGAAGCTTCCGTGACGCCCTTGGGTTCCTTCGCCAAACCCCTTAGATTGGCGCCATGGCCGCAGACCACACCCACGTTCGTCCCTGGCGCATGATCGAGCGCCGCAAGTCGCGGAAGATCCGCGTCGGCAGCGTGGAGGTCGGCGGCGACGCGCCGATCTCGGTGCAGTCGATGACCAACACCCTGACCAGCGACGCCGCGGCGACGCTGAATCAGATCCGCCAGCTGGAAGAGGCCGGCGCCGACATCGTGCGCGTGTCGTGCCCCGACGTGGAAAGCACCGAGGCCTTCAAGATCATCGCCCGCGAGGCGAAGGTCCCGCTCGTGGCCGACATCCACTTCCACTACAAGCGCGGCATCGAGGCCGCCAAGGCCGGCGCGGCCTGCCTGCGCATCAATCCCGGCAACATCGGCAGCCCCGACCGCGTGCGCGACGTGGTCAACGCCGCCAAGGACCACGGCTGCTCGATCCGCATCGGCGTCAACGCCGGCTCGCTGGAGCGGGAACTGCTGGAGCGCTACGGCGAGCCGTGCCCCGAGGCGATGGTCGAGAGCGCCCTGAACCACGCCAAGATCCTGCAGGACCACGACTTCCACGAGTTCAAGATCTCGGTGAAGGCGTCCGACCCGTTCCTGACCGTGGCGGCCTACCAGCAACTGGCCGAGGCCATCGACTGCCCGCTGCACCTGGGCGTCACCGAGGCCGGGGCGCTGCGCACCGGCACCGTCAAGAGCGCCATCGGCATGGGCTCGATGCTGTGGGCCGGCATCGGCGACACCATCCGCGTCAGCCTGGCCGCCGACCCGGTGGAAGAGATCAAGGTCGGCTTTGACATCCTGAAGTCGCTGGGCCTGCGCCACCGCGGCGTCAACATCATCGCCTGCCCGTCCTGCGCCCGTCAGGGCTTCAACGTCATCAAGACGGTGGAGCAGCTGGAAGAGCGCCTGGCCCACATTTCCACGCCCATGTCGCTGTCGATCATCGGCTGCGTGGTCAACGGCCCGGGCGAGGCCCTGATGACCGATATCGGCTTCACCGGCGGCGGGGCCGGGGCGGGCATGATCTACATGGCCGGCAAGCCCGATCACAAGCAGTCCAACGACGGCATGATCGACCACATCGTCGAGCTCGTGGAGAAGAAGGCGGCCGAGCTGCAGGCCGCCAAGGACGCCAAGGCGATCGCGGCGGAGTAGTTTTTCGGCGCAAGCTTGACTTATGCGCGCGTCCCTCGGAAATGTCGCGGTGCGGCGATAGCGCCGTTACGTGTTCTGGGGGCTCCACCACTATGAGAATGCTTGCGATCGTCGCGCTGGCCGCGACCCTGACGGCGTGCGCCACGACCGAGGAGATCGTGCCGATCCCGTACGCGCCGGCCGAGGCCGCCGCCGTGCCGGGCGCCGAGTCGATCCAGGTCACCGTCGTCGCCGTCGATTCCCGCACCACCAACCGTCAGCGGATCTCCACCAAGATCAACGGCTACGGCATGGAGATGGCGCCGATCCGCTCGAAGGAAGAGGTCGCCGACGTCGTGCGCGACGCCCTGTCGGCCGAACTGAAGAAGCGCGGCTACGGCCTGGGTTCGGGCGGTCCGAAGGTCGAGGCCAAGGTCGTGACCTTCTACAGCAAGTTCGGCGTCGGCATCCTGGCCGGCAAGTCGGAAGCCAATGTCGACCTGACGGTGACGGTCACCTCGACCGGCGGCGAGACGCTGTACACCCGCGAACTGAAGGGCAAGGCCGACAAGGCCGTGCAGATCGCCGGGGGCAAGAACGCCGCCGCGACCCTGAGCGCGGCCCTGGCCGACGACTTCAAGACCCTGTTCGCCGACGAAGCCTTCACCAAGGCCCTGGCCGCCAAGTAAGGCCCGGCGTTCAGGCAAACCAGCGTTCAGGCAAAGAAGAAGGGCGGGCCCGGCAGGACCCGCCCTTCGACGTTTCAGGACAGGCTCAGCGCTTGACGAAGGCGCGCTTGCAGATCTCGTCGCCGAAGCCCGACGACAGCTGCTCTTCGGCCTGCGACATGGCCGCCGCGGCGATCAGGCCGCCGCCGCCCGTCGAGCGGGTGATCTCGTAGTCGGCGATGACCTTGTCGCTTTCCGGGTCGACCAGCTTGGCCACGCCGACCATGTTGTTCGACGAGCCGAGCAGGACGGTCATGGCCGCGTTGGCCTTCTTCAGGTTGGTGATCTCGACCTTCAGCAGCAGCGGCTTGTCGCCCTTGGCGCACTTGGCCAGCTTTTCGCTGACCTTGGTCTTGAAGACCGTCTCGAACTCTTCGCTGGCGCCGGTCGGGACGTTGACCGTGATGTCCTTGACGAAGGCGGTCTTGGAGATGTCGGACGGGATCTGAGTGACGGTGTCGCCGCCGCTCGTGCTGACGCAGGCGGTCGTGAGCGAGGCCATGGCGGCCACCAGGAAGATACGACGCATTTCGGCTCCATGAGATGTGAACCGGCTGGAACTCAGCCCCCACGTGCAGAGCCATAGCAAAGCCATGGGTTGAATGGCAGAGCTTTGTTTTGCGAAAAGGTTGTGTTCGTAAAACCGTCTCAAATCACCGGTCGGGAGCGTTCGTCGACGCCGGCGAGGGCGGCCGCGACGATGCGCAGGCCGGTCTCCAGTTCGGCGCGATCGGCGGCCGCGCCGAGCGCCAGGCGGACGCCGGTGACGAGGCCCGGCTCGACGATCGGGGCGGCCGGCGGGGTGACCTCGGCGCCGCCGCGCAGGGCCCGTCCGGCCAGGCGCTCGGCCTCCAGTTCGCTCATCGGCAGCCACAGGTGCGGCACGGTGGGCGAGGCGGGGGCGGAGAGGGCCTCGCCCAGGATCGACCTGGCCAGGGCGACGCGGGCGGCGGTCTCCTCGCGGATCTCGGCCAGGATGGCGTCGGCCGCGCCGTCCTCGATCCACTGGCCGGCGATCAGCATGCCAAAGCCCGGCGGGGCGTAGGCGATGGCCCGCATCGTATCGAGGATCCGCTCCAGGGCCGCCTCGCTGGGCGCCAGCACGAAGCCGGCCCGCAGCCCCGGCGCCAGGGTCTTGGATACGCCCGAGACGTGGAAGGTGCGCTCGGGCGCCAGCATGGCCAGGGGCGGCGGCGCGCCTGGGGCGTAGGCGCCGTAGATGTCGTCCTCGATCAGGGTCAGGTCCAGGCGCCGGGCGACGGCGACGATCGCCTCGCGCCGGGCCAGCGACATGATCCGCCCCGTCGGGTTCTGAAGGGTGGGCAGCAGGGCGACCACACGGGCGCCGGTGCGGCGGGCGGCCTCTTCCAGCGCCTCGGGGATCGCGCCCTCGTCGTCCATGGCTACGCCTTGCAGGCGATAGCCGGCGTGGGCGGCCAGGGCCTTCACGCCATGGAAGGTCGAGGCCTCGCACAGCACAGTCTCGCCCGGGCGGACGGCCGCGCCGAAGGCGAGGGCGAGGCCCTGCTGGGCGCCGGCGCAGCACACCAGGCGCGTCCAGTCGGCGGTCGTGAAGCCGGCGCTGCGGGCCAGCCAGGCGGCCGCCGCGCGGCGGTGCCGCTCCAGCCCGGCGGCGGGGGCGTAGTCGAGATGGTCGGCCAGGTCCGGCCGGCGGCGCAGGCGCTGCAGGGTGTCGCCGATCACCCGGGCGGCCGGCCAGTTCAGGGCGACGTTCTGGGCCAGGTTGATCGGACCCTCGCGGCGACGCGGGCCGGCGATGGCGCCGGGGGCGTTGACGAAGCTGCCGCGACCGACATGGGCGCTGACCAGGCCCGCCTTCTCGGCCTCGACATAGGCCCGGGTGACGGTGCCCAGGCCCAGACCCAGCCGGTGGGCGAGGTCGCGCTGCGGCGGCAGGCGGGTCCCGGCAGCCAGGGCGCCGGACTCGACGTCGGCGCGCAGGGCCTCGACCAGCCGCTCGTAGATCGGGGCGTCGCCATCGGGCAGGGCGGGGGTCCAGGCGACGGTCATCGGAGCGCTCCGGCTACATTGTCACTGTATCAATATAAGTTTTGACTCATGTATCAATCGAAATCATCACCGTGACATTCCGCCAGGGAGGTCCCGATGACGCCGCAACTGATCCTCGCCTTCGTGCTGTTCGCCTTCGCCACGGCCGGCACGCCGGGTCCCAACAACATGATGCTGCTGGCCTCGGGCGCGAACTTCGGCTTCCGCCGCACGATCCTGCACATCCTGGGGATCAGCCTGGGCCTGGGCGTCATGGTGCTGGCCATGGGTTTCGGCCTGGGCGGCGTGTTCAAGGCCTGGCCGGTGCTGCACGAGATCCTGCGCTGGGCGGGCGCGGCCTACATGCTGTGGCTGGCCTGGAAGATCGGCACGGCCAAGGGCGTCTCCGACCGCGAGGCCGGAAGCAGGCCGATGGGCTTCTGGGCGGCGGCCGCCTTCCAGTGGGTGAACCCGAAGGCCTGGGCCATGGCGCTGGGCGCGGTGACCACCTACGCGCCGGAGGGCGGCTCGCTGCTGGCCGTGCCGCTGCTGGCGGGCCTGTTCATGCTGGTCGGCGCGCCGTGCAGCGCCGCCTGGGCCGGTTTCGGCATGGCCCTGCGCCGCTTCCTCGACCGGCCGGCCGTCCTGCGGACCTTCAACGTGACCATGGCCGTGCTGCTGGTCGTCTCTCTGTATCCGACCCTGTTCGGGGGCCATGCGCCCAAGGCCTCGCCGCGCGACCTGGCCTTCGCCGCCAAGCCGCTGGTGTTCGGCTGGCGGGGGTGAGTTTTCCAAGCTCGACCGTCGGCCCGCCCTGTCGCAGGTTCGCCTCCGCAAGGTGAAGGGGGATTCGCATGCCGGACGTGGGCGAGAGGATTTTTCGGCGTTTCGCCAAGCTGTTCGGCGCGGCGTGCTTCGTCTACGCCGTGGTCTGCGCGGTCCAGGCAACCTTGCACGACCTCGGCCCCGACCTGGTTCCGGATGGAGGCGGCTTCGAAAAGTTCCTGACCTTCATGGCGCTGGGCTATGGCCTGCGGCTGCTGGCGCGGATCGACGAGAAGCTCGACGGGCTGAAGGCCGGCGGTGAAGGCTGACTTGCGTAGGCGCGCCCGGCGGGGTCAGATCGCGGCCGTTCACGGAGCCTCCGCCATGCGCCTCGCCGCCGCCATCGCCGCAACCGTCCTGGCGCTCGCCCCCGCCGCTTGGGCGCAGGAGCTCAAGGTCGTGGTCCAGGGCCGTGACAGCATCGTCCTCACCCCCGCCGAACTGGCCGAACTGCCGCGCGCCAAGGCGACGATGGTCGAGGGCGGCAAGAGCGCGGTCTACGAGGGCGCGCTGCTGAACGCGGCCCTGGTCAAGGCGGGCGTGGTGCACGGCGACCGGCTGATGGGCCGCTATCTCAACCAGGTCGTGCTGGTTAAGGCCGCCGACGGCTATGTCTCGATCCTGTCGCTGGCCGAGACCGACCCCTTCTACCGGACCAATCCGGTGGTCATCGCCGACCGCAAGGACGGAGCGCCGCTGGACGCCCGCGAGGGGCCCTATCGTGTCGTGGTGGACGGCGACCTCAAGCCGTCGCGCTCTGCGAGGCAGGTGACGACGATCGAGGTCAAACCGGCCTTCTGAGCCTGGACAATCGAGGCGAACCGCAGAAGCCTGCGCGCCAAACGATAGTGGGGCTTTTCGTGACCAAGCTTATCCTGAACCGCCGCGGCCTGCTGGCCGCGACCCTGGCCTTCGCCGCGACGCCCGTCCTGGCGCGCGCCGCGACGGCGACCTCGACCACCACCCTCAAGGTCGGCGACCGCGACGTCGAGCTGACCATCCTGCGCCCGGACGCGCCCAAGGGGATCATCATCTTCTCGCACGGGGCGGGCGGTTGGCCGGCGCCCTATGCGGCGCTGTTCGACCTGTGGACCAAGGCCGGCTTCATGATCGTCGCGCCGCTGCACGTCGATTCCCAGAAGCATCCCAAGCGCGCCGACTACGACCTGCGCGCCGCCTTCCCGCTGCGCCTGGCCGATCTGGCCGCCGCCACAGACTATGCCGAGAAGGCCGCGCCGGGCCTGCCGATGGCCTCGGCCGGCCATTCCTACGGTTCGCTGATGTCGCTGATCCGCGCGGGCGCGCTGGAGGGGATGATCCCGGCCCAGGACCCCCGGACCAAGGCCGCCCTGTGCTTCTCCAGCCCCGGCGTCATCAAGGGCCTGATCGGGCCGACCGCCTTCCAGGGCGTCAAGAAGCCGATGCTGATGATCACCGGCGACCAGGACGTGCTGCCCGGCATGATCGCCGACTGGCATGAGCATCTCTATCCGTTCGACACCAGCCCGGCCGGCGAGAAGTACCTGTGGGTCGGCAAGGGTGTCGGCCACGGCCTGTCCTACCACCCCGAGGCGGCGGGCTTTAACGAGTCCGCGGCGCTGAGCGTGGCCTTCCTGAAGGCCAAGGTGCTGGGCGACAAGGCGGCCGAGGCCGTGCTGGCCGCGCAGACCTCGACGCCGCAGGCCGATTGGAAGACCCGATAGGCCGAAAGCCGGACGCCGCCCCTCGCGACGCGGGGCGGCGTCCGGCTCCATTCCCTTCCCCCCCGAAAAGGCCTAGAGAGACCGGCCCTATCCTTCAGCCGTGCGATCTCTTCCCTTGCGACTGCCCCAGGCCCGCCTCGACCAGGTTCTCGACCGTTTCCGCGAAGTGGAGGCTCGCATGGGTGCGGCCACCGATGGCGGCGAGATCGTCAAGCTCTCCAAGGAGCACGCCGAACTGCGTCCCGTCGCCGAGGCCGTCGAGCGCCTGGCCAAGCTGAGCGCCGAGCGCGCCGAGCTGGACGAGATGGCCGCCGATCCCGAGATGGCCGCCATGGTCCGCGACGAGATCGTCGCCCTGGACGAGAAGCTGCCGCTCCTGGAGCGTGAGCTCGCCCTGATGCTGGCTCCCAAGGACAAGGACGAGAACGCCTCGGCCATCCTGGAAGTCCGCGCCGGCACCGGCGGCGACGAAGCCGCCCTGTTCGCCGGCGACCTCTTCCGCATGTACCAGCGCTACGCCGTGAACCAGGGATGGCGTGTCGAGGTCGACAGCGTCTCCGAAGGCGAGATGGGCGGCTACAAGGAAATCATCGCCTCGATCACCGGCGACGGCGTGTTCGGCCGCCTGAAGTTCGAGAGCGGCGTGCACCGCGTGCAGCGCGTGCCCGAGACCGAGGCGCAGGGCCGCATCCATACCTCGGCCGCCACGGTGGCGGTGCTGCCCGAGGCCGAGGATGTCGAGATCGATATCAAGGAAAGCGATCTGCGGATCGACACCTACCGCTCGTCGGGCGCCGGCGGCCAGCACGTCAACAAGACCGACTCGGCCGTGCGCATCACCCACTTGCCGACCGGCGTGGTGGTGACGTCCTCGGAAAAGAGCCAGCACCAGAACCGCGCCAAGGCGATGAAGAACCTGAAGGCGCGCCTCTATGACATGCAGCGCCAGGCCCTGGACGACGCCCGCTCGGACGCCCGCAAGAGCCAGGTCGGCAGCGGCGACCGTTCCGAGCGCATCCGCACCTACAACTTCCCGCAGGGCCGGGTGACGGATCACCGGATCAACCTGACCCTCTACAACCTGGCCAAGGTGATCGAGGGCGAGTCGCTGGACGACGTCATCAACCCGCTGATCGCCGAGGATCAGGCGGCGAGGTTGGCGAGCCTGGAGGATTGATTTCAGATCCTCCCCCTCTGGGGGAGGTGGCCCGGAGGGCCGGAGGGGGGACGTTTTCAGCTTCCGCTGATGTTTCCCGCCTCGCACATACTTCCCCCTCCGTCGGCTTCGCCGACACCTCCCCCTTCAGGGGGAGGGTCTCGTCAGCCGATCGCCTTCTCCATCACCACGAACGCCAGGTCATCCCGCAGCGGCTTGCCGAAGCGGTCGTCGCCGTGCGGGAAGGGTCGGGTCTCGCCGGTGAGGGCGTAGCCGCGGCGCTGGTACCAGGCGATCAGGGTGTCGCGGATATGGACCACGGTCATGCGCATGCGGGCGGCGCCCTGCTCGCGGGCGTGGGCCTCGCCGGCGGCCAGCAGGGTGCGACCGAGCTGCCGGTCCTGCAGGTCGGGGCGGATGGTCAGCATGCCCAGGTACCAGATCCCGGTCTCGGCCGGCTCCAGCCACACGCAGCCCAGGATCGGGCTTTCCGGCTCGTCGCGGGCGGTCAGGATCAGCGCCCGCGGCGCGGCGGCCAGGTCGGCGCGCAGGCTTTCCAGATCGATGCGCTGGCCGTCGATATAGCCGGCCTCGGTGGTCCAGCCGGCCTGCGCGCCTTGGCCGCGATAGGCGGAATTGACCAGGGCGACGAGGGCTTCGTGTTCGGACGGGGCGGCGGGAGCGAAGATCATGACGGCGAGCTAAGCCATGCGTCGGCGAGCTTGCCAAGCGCGGCTCAGGCCCCGGCCCTCAGGCTTCCGGCGGCGGAGCCTTCTTGCCCAGGCGCGTGGCGTGGCCCCAGTAGCGGCCGCCGATCCGCTTCACCGTGCCGGCCTCGCGCTTGATCATCTCCCAGGGGTGGAACGCCAGGCCCACGGTGTCGGCCATGGCCGCGCCGCGCGCGCCCATCGGCTTTTCGGGGCCGGTGGTGGAGTCGTGGGCGGTCTGGTGCTCGATCTCGGCGTTGAGCTCGGCCCCGACCAGCACGGTCATGATCGAGAACCACACCCAGACCATGAAGGCGATCACCGCCCCCAGGGGGCCGTAGGTGGCGTCGTAGTGGGCGATGCGGTTGACGTAGATCGAAAAGCCCAGCGAGCCGACCAGCCAGGCGGCCGCGCCGAACAGCGCCCCCAGCACCACCCAGCGCCAGCGGGGGCGCGTGCGGCAGGGGGCGAAGCGGTAGAGCATGGCGAAGGCCAGCGCCGTGACGAGCCAGACCGCCAGCCAGCGCAGCGGGATCCAGAATGCCGAGATCGCGCCCAGGCCCACCCGCTCCAGCACGATCGGCATGGCGATCAGCACCGCGGCGATGAACACCGCATAGACGAGGGCGCACAGGGTGAAGCCGTAGGTGAGGGCGGTCTTGGAGACGAAGTTGCGCTTCTCGTCCTCGTCATAGGCGACGTTCAGTCCGTCGAAGAGCGCCTTCATGCTGGCGTTGGCGCTCCAGATCGACAGCAGCAGGCTGATTACGAAGGCCACGCCCAGCTTGCCGCCCTCCTGGCCGGCCAGCCGCAGCATCTGCTCGCCGACGATCTGGACGACGCTGGCGGGAAAGACCGTGGCCATTTCCTGCAGCTGCTTTTCCACCGCCGCCACGTCGGCGAACAGGCCGTACAGCGACACGAAGGCGCCGATGGCGGGAAACAGGGCCAGCAGGGTGTAGAAGGTCACGCCTCCGGCCACCGACGGCAGCTTGTCGACGCTGATCTCGCGGGCGGTGCGCCAGAGGATGTCGCGCCATCCGAGCAGGGGGATGCCGTGCGGATGGCGGGCGGCGCGTCCGCGACGCGGTTCGGCCTCGTCGAACTCGTGCGGCGGCATCACCCGGTCTTCCGACAGGCCGGGCGGCGGCGCGTGCGGTTCGACCTGGGGTTCCAGACGCTTGGGAAAGGCGAAGGGCGCGACCGCCAGCAGCAGGATCCACGGCGCCAGGTGGTAGGGCCGCGAGGACAGCCACGACCTTACGGGACGTCGCGGCGTGGTGTCGGTCATGAGCGGGCCTCCCTGCTGGTCAAATCCGTCAGGCCGTCCGGTGTTCCCGCCTTGCAAAGCTGCACCGCCGTGATCACCTTGCCGCCATGCAAGCCCAGGTCGCCTCGCTATATCGCCATCCCGTCAAGGGGTTCACGCCCGAACGGCTGGAGACGGCGACGCTGGAGACGGGGGCCTGCTTTCCCTGCGACCGGCTCTATGCGGTCGAGGACGGCCCCAGCGGCTTCGACGTCGCCGCGCCGGGCCACCTGTCGAAGATGAAGTTCACGGTGCTGGCCAAGATCCCGGCCGTCGCCAGGGCCCGCACCGCCTATGACGAGGCGACCGGCGTGCTGACCGCCTCGGCCGAGGGGCTGGCGCCGTTCGCCGGCGACCTCTCGGGCGACGAGGGCCGGCGCGGCTTCGAGGCCTGGCTGGCGGCGCTGCTGGGCGACGAGGCCAAGGGGCCTCTGAGGGTGCTGGAAGGACCGGGCGCGCACCGGTTCATGGACAGCAAGTCGGGCTTCGTCTCGATCGTGAACCTGGCCAGCGTGCGCGATCTGGCCGAGAAGATCGGCCGCCCCGTCGACCCGCTGCGCTTTCGCGCCAACCTCTATGTCGAGGGCTGGCCGGCCTGGGCCGAGAACGGCTGGACGGGCAAGACGGTGCGGGTGGGGGCCGCCACCGCGCAGGTGCTGAAGCCCATCGTCCGCTGCGCGGCCACCCACGTCGACCCGGCCACCGCCGAGCGCGACATCGAGGTCGTGAAGGCCCTGTTCGACAACTACGGCCACATGTTCTGCGGCATCTATCTCGACGTCACCGCCGGCGGGGCGGTGGGGCGGGGGGATGCGGTGGTGGTGGAAGCCTAGAAGCGGCTCAGCGCCGGATCCTCGCGCACCGCGGCGAACAGCGGATCGTCGCGCTCCATCGCGGCCCACTTCGGATTGAGGCGGTGCATGGCCGACAGCGCCTGGACGGCGCCGGCGCGGTCGCCCATCGACATCCGCAGGCGCGCGGCCCGGCGCCAGACCCGGTCCCAGTCGCCGCCCAGGCCGACGGCGGCGGCGATCTCGCTCCTGGCGGCGTCCAGCCGTCCCTTGCGCGCGGCGCGCTCGGCGGCGGCCAGTCGTTCGTTGGCCTGGCGCAGGTTCAGCAGGCGGCGCAGTTCGGCGACCGGCGCGGCGGCGGCGTCCACGCGCAGGTCGACATCGCTCCAGCCGCCCTCGACGGTGCGGACCAGCAGGGCCGCCGACATCCGTCCGGTGATCTGGCCGCCCGCCGCCTCACCGGCCTCGAGGGCGGCCAGCAGGCGATCGGGCAGGGGGCCGCTCGCTTGCGTGAACGCCGCCTTCATGGCCTCCAGCACCTGCGCGCCCGCCAGGCCGTTGCCCTGGACGCTATAGCCGTCCAACGCCTCGTGGCCGGCCCAGGTCGAGGCCGCCGCCTGCGCGCCGGTGAAGGCGAAGGCTTGGCCTTCTGCCGCGACCACGGCCACCTGCCGCCAGTCCTGGTCCTGTCCCTCGAAGCCGCCGTCCTCGGCCAGCAGGGTCGTGACGACGTGCTGCGGGTCCTGGCCCCGAGCCAGCAGGCCCAGCCCCTTGGGGCCGTAGTGCGGGTTGGTCTCGAACTGGGTGACGACCGCGCCGACCCCGCCCTGGGCGTAGGCCACGCTGGCGCCGACGGCGAGGTTGTTGGTGGCGACCGCCACGCCGCAGCTCTTCTGGGCGTCGCAAGCGGCGATGGAGAAGGTGGCGGCGGCGGGCGTGGCCAGGGCCAGAAGGCCGCAGCCGGCGAGACCCGCGATTATCGAACGCAACACGTCGCCTCCCCCCAGTCCGGCCTCCCCCAGTCCGGCCTCGCGACTGTTCCGGCCGCGCCGCCGGGCTGTCACGTGAAAAGTGGTTCATGCCCAGGGGCGGGGGCCTTGCGCGGCCTGGGTTTCGGTGTCCCCAATCGGCGGCCGGGGCGGTCCGCGCGCAGCAGGTCCGAACAAGCAACAGCGCATCGCCGCCGCTAATCCATCTGCAATCTCGCCCTCGCCGCCGCGACGCGCTATTGGAGCCGCCATGACCCTCACCCTCGTCAAAGCCTGGAACGGCGCCAAGGAGCGCCTGAAGGAAGCCGGCATCGATCAGCCCGCCATCGACGCGCGCCTGATGCTCGAAGTCGCCGCCGGCGTCAGCCGCACCGACATCATCACAGACCCGTACCGCGAACTGACCGCCGAGCAGGTCGCCACGCTGGACGAGTACCTGGAACGCCGCGCCCGCCGCGAGCCGGTCAGCCACATCATCGGCCGCAAGGGCTTCTGGAAGATCCTGCTGTCGGTGACCAAGGACGTCCTGACCCCGCGTCCGGAGACCGAGGTCATCGTCGACGAGGTGCTGAAGGCCTTCCCCGAGACCATGGCCTTCAACCTGCTGGACCTGGGCGTCGGCTCGGGTTCGATGCTGATGGCGATCCTGGCCGAGCGCCCGGCCGCCAAGGGCCTGGGCATCGACATCTCCGAAGAGGCCCTGGCCGTGGCGCGCGAGAACGCCGCCAACCTGGACCTCGACGGCCGCCTGGCGCTGATGCGCGGCGACTGGACCACGGGCCTGGGCGACGCCTCGTTCGACGTGGTGGTCTCCAACCCGCCCTACATCCCCTCCGCCGACATCGAGACCCTGCAGCCGGAAGTGCGCGACCACGAGCCGCGCCTGGCCCTGGACGGCGGGGCGGACGGCCTGGACGCCTATCGCGACCTGGCGCCCGAGATCCTGCGGGTGCTCAAGCCCGGCGGCCTGTTCTGCGTCGAGATCGGTTTCGACCAGTCGAGCGACGTCGAGGCCCTGTTCAACGCGGCCGGCGCCCAGAACGTGCGGACGGTCAAGGATCTCTCCACCCACGACCGTGTTGTCACGGGCTTCAAAAACCCCTTGGAAACGCCGGCGTGAGGCGGTAGACGGAAAGGGTCTCCTTCCAAATCGCCGGGTGACGGGAAGAGCGGTCGTTTCGACGATCGCTAGACGCATCCGGCAGGCGCGAACGGCCGACGAGGCCGAAAGCCGCGCCCGATCCGGACGGAGACTCTACGGAAACCCAGGTCTCAAGAACATCGAAGGCGAGCCCGAGACGGGCGCACCCAGTCTCAAGAGACCGAATACCGATCGGGCTAAAGTGTCCCGATCGGACAGGTTCAGAAGAAGATGAGAGATTTCAAGGGTATGAAGCGCCAGCGCGGCCGCAACAACCGCGGGGGCGGTGGTGGCAAGCCGCAGCAGCACAACGCCAACCGGGCCTTCGATTCGAACGGTCCCGATGGCGTGAAGGTCCGCGGCGCGGCCCAGAGCGTCTACGAAAAGTACCAGCAGCTGGCCCGCGACGCCTCGTCGTCCGGCGACCGGGTGCTGGCCGAGAACTACCTGCAGCACGCCGAGCACTATTTCCGCGTCCTGCGCGCCATCCAGCCGAATCGTCCTGTCAGCGACATCATCGGCAAGGACGCCTACTCGGCCTACGAGATCGACTTCGAGGCCGAGCCGGAAGAGGCTCCCGAGGCCCCGCCGGCCCCCGAGGCGCCCGCCGAGGGCGCTGAAGGCGGCGAGGGCGGCGAAGGTCAGGGCGAACAACGCCGCGACCGCAACCGCGACCGCTTCGAGAACCGCGACCGTGATCGCAACCGCGATCGCGACGGTCAGCAGGGCGAAGGCCGCCGCGACCGCTGGCGCGACCGCGACGATCGCGACCGCAACCGCGACGACCGTCCTCGCGACGATCGGCCCCGCGACGACCGCCCGCGTGAAGACCGTCCTCGTGACGACCGGCCGCGCGAAGAGCGCTTCCGCGACCGTGACGATCGTCCCCGTGATGATCGCCCCCGGGATGACCGGCCGCGCGACGAGCGTCCGCGCGAAGAGCGCCAGCCGCGCGAGGACCGCCCGGCGGCCGAAGGCGGCGAGTTCCAGGGCGAGGCCCGCGAAGGCCGCCGTTCGCGCCGCGACCGGGATCGTGACCGCAACCGCGATCGCGACCGCGGCGACCGCGATCCTCTGGCCGTGATCGAGCCGGAAGCCGCTCCGCTGGGCGGCGAGGCGCAGACGAGCGAAAGCTCGCCGGTGCTGCGCGGCCAGGACGGCGACGTCAGCCACGCTCCGGCGTTCCTCGGCCGCAAGTCCGAGCCCAAGCCGGCCCCCGAGCCGAAGACCGAAGCCGCTCCGGCGGCCGAGGCTCCCGCCGCTCCGGCCCCCGAGGCCGGCGGCGAAGAGGTCAAGAAGCCCCGTCGTCGCCGCGCCCCGCGCAGCTTCGAGGGCGGCGACGCCCCGGCTTCCGAGCCGGAAGACGCCTGATCACTATCCGACGCGAGGACTTGGCGTCGGATCAACCCATAGGCTAGGCTCTTCTGGACCACAGGAGAGCCAGCCATGGGCGGGCGTGGAGCACAGTCGGGCGGCGCGGGCGAGGAAGCCCGCTATCGCGCTATCGTCGACACGGCGGTGGACGCCATCGTCGTCATCGACGAGTACGGCCGCATAGAAGCCTTCAATCCCGCCGCCGAGCGCCTGTTCGGCTATGCCGCGGGCGACATGATCGGCGGCAACGTCAACACCCTGATGCCCGAGCCGCACCACGGCGCCCACGACGGCTATCTCGACACCTACCGCCGCACCGGCGAGCGCCGGATCATCGGCATCGGCCGCGAGGTGTTCGGCCGGCGGCAGGACGGCACGACCTTCCCCCTCGAACTCTCGATCGCCGAGTGGCGCTCGGGCGGCCGGCGCTTCTTCACCGGCGTCATGCGCGACGTGACCGAGCGCAAGCGGGCCGAGGAGCTGCAGCGGCTGCTGGTCAATGAGCTCAATCACCGGGTCAAGAACACCCTGGCCACCGTGCAGTCGGTGGCCGGCCAGACCCTGCGCAACGCCGCCGACCTGGGCGACGCGCGCGAGTCGCTGACCACGCGCCTGCTGGCCCTGGCCCGCACCCACGACATTCTCACCCGCGAAAGCTGGGACGGCGCGGACCTGCACGACATCATGGCCGGCCTGGTGGACTCCTACGGCGACGCCTCGCGCTTCGAGCTGGCGGGGCCGCCGGTGCGGTTGTCTCCCAAGACGGCGCTGTCGCTGTCGCTGGCCCTGCACGAGCTGACCACCAACGCCGCCAAGTACGGGGCCCTGTCGCAGTCGACGGGCCTGGTGCGGATCAGTTGGGGCCGGGAAGGCGAGGGCGACGAGGAGCGGCTGCGCCTGCGCTGGCAGGAGGCCGGCGGCCCTCCGGTCTCGCCGCCCGAACGCCAGGGTTTCGGCAGTCGCCTGATCACGCGCGGCCTGGCGCTGGAGCTCGACGGCGAGGCGGCGCTGGACTACCCGGCCGACGGCGTGGTCTGCACCATCGTCGCCCGTATCCGCCGCCGCCCCGCGGCCCAGCCGGCGCCGGCCCGGGGAGCCGCCTGATGCGCGTTCTGATCGTCGAGGACGAGATCATGGTCGCCATGCTGGTTGAGGACCTGCTGACCGACCTGGGCTGCGACGTCACCGGGCCGGCCGTCTCGGCCGAGACGGCGGTCGAGGCCGCGCGGCGCGAGATCGTCGACTTCGCCCTGCTGGACGTGAACCTGGACGGCGGCACCTCGTTCGCCGCCGCCGACGTGCTGCGCGAGCGCGGCGTGCCCTTCGCCTTCGTCACCGGCTATGGCGACCAGGGCGTGCGGCCCGACCTGCGCGACGTTCCGATCCTGGGCAAGCCGGTCGATCCCCGGCAGCTGGCGCGGACCATCGCCGCCGCCCGCTGAGGCGAACCCTCCGCTCCCTGGCGAGTTATCTGGGCTCCTTCGACGTTCCCAGGAGCCGCCTATGCGCGCCGCCGCCGCTCTCGCCCTGTCCTTCGTGGTCGCCACGCCCGTCCTGGCCGCGTCCGGCGACTGGCGGCGCGACGCCACGCGCGAGGATGTGCGCCGGATCGAACGGCTGGACGAGGCCTGGGACGCGGCTCTGGCCGAGGCCCGTCGCGGCGGTCATGCCCGCGAACTGCGGGCGCTGGGGCCGGTGGTCGACCCGCGCGCGGCCCTGGCCCGTCCGCAGCCGACGCCGGGCGCCTATCAGTGTCGCACGATCAAGCTGGGCAGCCAGGACGGCCGGGGCCTGCCTTACGTCGCCTACGGCTGGTTCCGCTGCCGGGTGCAGATGACGCCGGGCGGCGACCTGCTGCTGGAGAAGACCACGGGCTCGCAGCGCCAGGCCGGCAACCTCTATCCCGACCGCGACCGGCGGCTGGTGTTCCTGGGCGCGGTGGCCTGGGGCGACCGCGAGGGCCGGGCGACCTATCGCCGCGATCCCCAGCGCGACCAGGCCGGGGTGTTCGAGCGCATCGGTCCCAACCGCTATCGCCTGGCGATGCCGTGGCCGCAGCAGGAGTCGAAGCTGGACATCCTCGAACTGAAGCGGTGACGCCAAGACCCTCTCCCCGTGGGAGAGGCGTCGGCGAAGCCGACGGAGAGGGGAGGGCTGATGACTTTTCCGCGTCCGGGAAGCTGAGAACGGCCCCCCTCCGGCGCTTTGCGCCACCTCCCCCAGAGGGGGAGGATCTTGTTGCCAGGCCCGGGTCTCGCGCCTTAAGTCGGGCCGTCGACAACAATAACGCGAGCCGCCCATGCGCCTTCGTCCGTCGCTGGTCCTGATCGCCGGCCTGATGCTTTCGGGCTGCGCCTACAACGCCGAACTCGGCCGCGACCAGTTCGCCGTCGTCGACGAGGCCAGTCTGGCGCGGTCGGGCGAACAGGCCTGGGAGCAGACCCTGCGCACCAGCAAGGTCTCGAAGGACGCGCGGCTGAACGCCCGCGTCACGACGGTGGGCCAGCGGATCATCGAGTCGGCGGGCCTGGCCAACCGGCCGTGGGACTACGTGGTGTTCGACAACGACACCCCCAACGCCTTCGTGCTGCCGGGCGGCCATATCGGCGTCAATTCGGGCCTGGTGCGCCTGGTGGACAACGACGACCAGCTGGCCGCCGTGCTGGGCCACGAGGCCGCCCACGTGCTGGGCCGCCACGCCGCCGAGCGCTATTCACAGCAGATGAGCACCCAGCTGGTCCTGGCCATCGCCCAGGC
>LNIY01000095.1 GCA_001449105.1 Caulobacter vibrioides
GGGAGCGGGTCGATCGCCGCCGGCTCGCGGCTGAACAGGATCGGGGTGCCGACGATCTCGTTGCCGTCGGCGTCGCGCGACAGCATGCCCCGTGCGGCCATGGCCGGATCGTCGAAGGCTTCCTTCAAGGTGCGCACCGGCGCGAAGCAGACGTCGCGGCCTTCGAACCAGGCTTCCCATTCCGCCCGCGTCCTGGTGATGAACGCCTCGCGCAGGAAGGCTCGCAGCGGCTCCTGGCCGGGACCGGGCTGAAGCTCGGCATAGGGCAGCAGGTCCAGGCGATCCAGGCCCGCCAGAAGGTTGCGGGCGAACTTCACCTCCGAGCCGCCCAGGCAGATCCACTGGCCGTCGGCGCATTCGTAGAGGCCGTACATGGCGTTGCCGCCCCACGAGCGCTCGTCCTTCGGGACGTGAGCCTCGCCGGTGGCGAAGACCTTGCCTGTGACGTTGGGCGTCCAGGCCAGCACGCTGTCGTACATGGCCACGTCCACGTAGTCGCCCAGGCCCGTCTTCTCCCGCCGCAGCAGGGCCATAAGCACGCCCGAGAGGGCGGTGAGGCTGGCCAGGGCGTCGGCCACGGGCATGTTCGGCGGGGTCGGCTTGCCGTCGAAGCCTTCGCTGAGGCTCACCATGCCGGCCAACGCCTGGACGGCGATGTCGTGAGCGGGGCGGTCGCGATAGGGGCCGGTCTGGCCGAAGGCCGAGATCGCCACATAGACGATGCCGGGATTGCGCGCCTTCACGGCCTCGTAGTCGAAACCCAGCCGCTGGATGACGCCGGGCCGGAAGGCCTCGACCACCACGTCGGCCTCGGCGGCCAGGTCGAGCAGCAGGGCGCGACCCTCGGCGGACTTCAGATCCACCTGCAGGCTGCGCTTGCCGCGGCTGGTGTTGCGGAACCAGACGCTCGTCCCGTTCTTGCGATAGCCGATCTCGCGGGCCGGATCGCCTTCGCCGGGCGGCTCGATCTTCAGCACGTCGGCGCCGTGGTCGGCCATCATCAGGGTCAGCATCGGCCCCGGCAGGAAGAACGACAGGTCGAGGACGCGGACGCCTTCCAGCTTCACGAGATCGCTCCCAGAATGTCGTCGGTATGCTCGCCGAGCTTGGGCGCCCGGGCTCCCGGCATCCGCTCGCCGTCGATCTTCACGGGGCAGGCCAGCATGGCCAAGCCTTCCGCTCGGTCAGGATGGGCGACGACGTCGCGCATGCCCACCTCGGCCACGAACGGATTGTCCAGCGCGTCCATCATCTCGAGGATCGGCGCGAACGGGACCTTGCCGCCCAGCAGGGCGGTCCACTCGGCCGTGGTCCGCGTCCCGAACAGCACGTCCATGGCTTCGCTCAGCGCCGGGCGGTTGGCGTGGCGGCTGGGGATGTCGGAAAAGCGCGGGTCGGCCTTCAACTCGGCGGCGCCGGCCAGATCGCACAGCGCCTCCCAGAACTTCGGGGTCTGGCACATGACCAGGCCCCAGCCGTCGGCCGTCTTCACCGCCTGCGACGGCGCGATCGACGGGTGGGCGCCGCGCGGCAGACGCTGGACCTTGTAGCCCTCGTTCATCGCCCATACGGCCGGATAGGACAGCTGGTGCAAGGCCACGTCGAACAGCGAGACGTCGACGTCGCAGCCTTGCCCCGTCGTGCGCGCCGAGAGCAGGGCGCTGACCACGCCGAAGGCCAGCATGGTTCCGGTCATGAAATCGACCATCGACACGCCCAGCCGCGCCGGCGGCGCGTCCGGCTCGCCGGTCAGGCTCATCAGCCCGGCCTCGGCCTGCATCAGGTAATCGTAGCCCGGCCAGCCGGCCCGGCTGTTGCCGCGCCCGTAAGCGGAAAGGTGGCCGCAGACGATGGCGGGGTTCACGCCCTTCAGGTCGTCGTAGGTCAGACGAAGCTTGCCCGGCTGGTCGCCGCGCAGGTTGTCGACGACCATGTCGGCCTCGGCAGCCAGGCTCTCGAAGGCCGCGCGGCCCTCGGGGGTCTTGATGTCCAGAGCGATGGACTTCTTCGACCGCGAGAAGGTCTGGAAGAACTGGCTGTCAGCCTTTCCCAGAAAGAACGGGCCGGTGGCGCGGCTGACGTCGCCGCCCATGGCCGGGGCCTCGATCTTGACGACCTCGGCGCCCAGTTCGGCCATCAGCTGGGTGGCGTAGGGGCCGGCGCCGTACTGCTCGACGGCCAGCACCTTGATCCCCGCCAGGGGGCGACGAGCCGTCATCAGACCGGGTTCCGGGCCACGAGCTGGCGGGCGATGATGATCCGCTGCATCTCGTTGGTGCCTTCGCCGATGCACATCAGCGGCGCGTCGCGGAACAACCGCTCGATCGGATACTCCTTCGAATAGCCGTAGGCGCCGTGGATGCGCATGGCTTCGGTGGCCACTTCCAGCGCCGTCTCCGATGCGAAGTACTTGGCCATGCCGGCTTCCATGTCGACGCGCTCGCCGCGGTCGTAGGCCTTGGCGGCGTCCTCGACGAGCAGTTCCGAGGCGCGGGTCTTGGCCCCCATCTCGCCGAGCTTCAGCTGGATGGCCTGGTGCTGGGCGATCGGCTTGCCCATGGTCTTGCGGACCTGGGCGTACTTGACGCTTTCGAGCAGCGCGCGCTTGGCGATGCCGACCGAGCGGGCGGCGACGTTGATACGGCCGATCTCAAGGCCGCCGGTGGCCATGACGAAGCCCTGGCCTTCCTCGCCGCCGACCAGGCACAGCTCGGCGTCGCAGCGATAGTCCTCGAAGATGAACTCGCCGCTGTCGATGCCCTTGTAGCCGAGCTTCTCCAGCTTGCGGCCATTCGTGACGCCGGCGATGGGGGCGCGGGTCTCCGGATCGATCTTCGGGGTGATGAGCATGCTCATCCCCTTGTGGCGCGGCTGGGCTTCCGGATCGGTCTTCACCAGCAGGGCCGAGACATGGCCCTCGATGGCGTTGGTGATCCAGGTCTTGGTTCCGTTGACCACGTAGTCGCCGCCGTCACGACGCGCGACCGTGCGGATGCCCTGCAGGTCGGTGCCGGCGTCGGGTTCGGTGAGGCCGAGGCACCCGCGCATCTCGCCGCTGGCGAAGCGGGGCAGCCAGAAGTCCTTCTGCTTCTGCGTGCCGAACTTCTGGACGACCATGGCCATCATCAGGTGCGAGTTGAAGACGCCCGTCAGGCTCATCCACTCGGCGCTGATCTTGGTGACGATCCGCGAATAGGTCAGGGCCGACAGGCCAAGGCCGCCGTATTCGGGGTCGATCAGCGCCCCGAACAGACCCAGTTCCTTCATGTCCTCGACCAGGGCATGGGGATATTCGTCGTCGTGCTCGAGCTGCATCGCCACGGGGGCGACCTTCTTCTCCAGCCACTTGTCGATGGCGTCGAGGATGGCGCGTTCGTCGGCTTCCGAGATATCGCTCATCCTAGTAGTTCCCGACCTTGTCCTCGACGGCGTGGCCGCGCGCCGGGATCAGCATGTTGCGCTTGAAGGTGCAGACGACCGTGCCGTCCTGGTTGACGCCCGTCGTCAGGATCGTGACGATCCCCTGGCCGGGCCGCGACTTGCTCTCGCGCTTGGCCAGCACCTCGCTCTCGCCATAGATCGTGTCGCCGGCGAACACCGGAGCGCTGAACTTCACCTCGTCCATGCCGAGGTTGGCGATGGCCTTCTGCGAGACGTCGGTCACGCTCATGCCGATCAGCAGGGCCAGGGTGTAGGGGCTGACCACCAGGTTCTTCTTGAACTCCGAAGCCTTGGCGAACTCGGCGTCGAAGTGCATCGGGTGGGTGTTCAGCGTCAGCAGCGTGAACAGGTGGTTGTCGTACTCGGTCACCGTCTTGCCGGGGCGGTGCTCGTAGACGTCGCCGACGATGAAGTCCTCGAAATAGCGGCCGAAGGTCTCGCGGTAGCGCTGAGGACCGACCTCTTTCCAGTTCTGCGACACGGTATTCTCCTAAGACTAGGTGCGGTCGAGCACGCGGCGAGCCGCGCGGATGACCGGCAGTTCGATCAGCTTGCCGTCCAGCAGGGCGGCGGCCCCGCCGGCGGCGTCGAAAGCCTCGACCACGCGCCGGGCGCGCTCGATCTCGGCGGGCGAGGGGGTGTAGGCGGCGTTCACCGCGGCCACCTGGGCCGGATGGATGCAAGACCGGCCGGTGAAGCCCAGGGCCTTGGCCCGCAGGGTCGAGGCGGTCAGGTCCTCGGGATCGGCGATGTTCAGGTGCGGCACGTCCAGCGAGGCGACGCCGGCGCGGCCGCAGGCGGCGACCAACGTGCCGCGTCCCAGCAGCAGGGCGTCCCAGTCCATGGTCGAGCCGAGGTCGGCCGACAGGTCCGCCCCGCCGAACAGGGCGCCGGTGACGCCGCTTGCGGCGCAGATATCGAAGGCTCGGCGCAGGCCTTCGGCCGACTCGACCACCGGCCATAGCGGCAGGCCAGGCAAGAGCTCGCCGGCCGTCAGCAGGTCTTCCGGCGCGGCGACCTTGGGGATCATCAGGAAGTCGGGTCGCGTCTGGCTCTCGGCCAGGGTCACCAGGTCCTTCAGGCCCTCCAGCGTGCGAACGCCGTTGATCCGCAGGCCGACGACGGAAGTACGTGGCTCGGCGAGGAAGGCGAGGGCGGAAGCGCGCGCCTCGCCCTTGCCGGCCGGCGGCACGGCGTCCTCCAGATCGATGCAGACGGCGTCGGCGCCGGCGTCGAGCGCCTTGCCGAAGCGATCCGGGCGCGTCCCGGGTACGAAGAGCAGCGAGCGAAAGGTCATAGGCGTCAATCGCCTATCGGCACGGCCTCAGCGAACGCCTGGGCGATTTTTCTCCGACAGGCGATCCAAACGCCGTCCTGGGCGGTGACGTGGCCCAGGAACTTGCGGAACGCCCCGATACGGCCCGGACGGCCGATGATCCTCAGGTGCAGCCCGAGACTCATCATTCGCGCACCGACTTCCTGGCTTTCGGCGTGCAGCTCGTCGAAGGTGGCCACGGCGTAGTCCAGCCAATCCTTGGCGGTCAGTGACGGGGCCAGCCAGAACTTCATGTCGTTGGAGTCCATGGCGTAGGGCAGGATGACCATCGGCTTGCTCTGGCCGTCCGCCGTCTCGACCCGGTCCCAGAACGGGAAGTCGTCGGAATAGTCGTCCATGTGATAGCTGAAGCCCGCTTCGGCGATCAGGCGGCGGGTGTTGTCGGTGTGCAGGTAGCGCGACAGCCAGCCCGACGGGCGCGTGCCGATCGTCCGTTCGATGCTATCGGCGGCCTTGGTGATGAACTCGCGCTCCTTGGCCTCGTCCATCCAGAACTGGTGGGTCCAGCGATAGCCGTGGGCGGCCACCTCGTCGCCGCGGGCGCGGATGGCGGCGGCCAGCTCGGGCGCGCGCTCCAGAGCCAGCGCCGCGGCGGTCCAGGTCGCCTCGATTCCGTGCTGGTCGAGGATCCTCAGGATGCGCGGTGCGCCAGCCTTGATCCCGTACAGGTAGTTGCTCTCGCTGCCGTGCATCCGCATCGGTTTCTTGGGAACCGCGCCCAGTTCGTCGACCGGCTCGGGGCCCTTGTCGCCGTCGCGGATGTTGTGCTCGGCGCCTTCCTCGACATTGACGACGATCGACAGGGCCAGGCGCGAGCCGTCCGGCCAGCGGAAGTCGGCCCTGGGATCTTTGGGGGCGGCGGGCATGGGGCTTTCTCCAGTAGGCGGTCACTTCGCTCGCGGCGCTCGCGCCTTGCGGTGCGGCGATCCAGCGTGCGGCCTCCAAATCTTCACGGCGGCATGGGAGCCGCAACGGAGGGAGCGCCTGATGGCCGTCACGCGGATTGTCGCCCTGTTCAACCTGAAGCCCGGCGTCTCGGTCGCCGACTACGAGGCCTGGGCCAAGGAACGCGACCTGCCGACCGTCAACGGCCTGAAGTCCATCGACAAGTTCGAGGTCTTCCGCTCGGCCGCCCTGCTCGGCACCGACGCTGCGCCGCCCTATCAGTACGTGGAGATCATCGACGTCGCCGACATGGACGCCTTCGGGGCCGACGTGGCGAGCGAAACGATGCAGGCGATCGCCGCCGAGTTCCAGGCCCTGGCCGACACCACCTTCATCGTCACCGAGAAGGTGGGTTGAGCATGGCGGGACGCTTTGAAGGCAAGACGGCGGTCGTCACCGGGTCCGGTCGGCGCGGAGGCCTGGGGGAGGCCATCGCACGACGCCTGGCGCAGGAGGGAGCGGCGGTGGTCGTCTCCGACATCGGTCGCTCCGTCGATCCTTCTACGCCTGCCGGCATGATCGGCGGGACCGAGGAGATGGAGGCGATCGCCGCCGATCTGCGCCAGTACGGCGGGTCGGCCAGCGTCCGCCCCTGCGACGTTCGTCGCTGGGACGAGGTCCGGGCGCTGGCCGACCATGCCGTGGAGGCCCACGGCTCGCTCGACATCTGGGTCAACAACGCCGGCATCGGCTACATCATGAAGCCGCTGATGGAGGTCCGTCCGGAGGACTGGTCGGCGGTCATCGACGTCAACCTGACCGGCTGCTTCTTCGGACTGAAGGCCGCCGCCGAGGTGATGATTCCGCAGGGCAAGGGCGGCCGCATCGTCAATATCGCCAGCCAGGCGGCCAAGTCGGGCTTTCCGCACGCCCAGGCCTACACCGCCTCCAAGCACGGCCTCGTCGGCCTGACCCGCTCGGCCGCGATCGAGCTGGGCGCGCACCAGATCACCGTCAACAACGTCTGCCCCAACCACGTCACGACGGGTCTCGGCGCCTGGCAGAACGAATACTTCGCCAAGGTCACGGGCGCGGCCTCGGTCGAGGCCTATCTGGCCGCCATGGCCGCCCGCATCCCGCTGGGCCGCCCCGGCAAGCCGGAAGACACCGCCGACGCGGTGGCCTTCCTGTGCTCGGACGAGGCCAAGTACATCACCGCCGAGAGCATGAATGTCTCCGGCGGCGAGGAGCCGCACTAAGTGCGTCATTCCTCCGGCAGGCGGATGTCCGCGACGTGGCGGGGGCTTGGCCCCTGTCCTGACCGCTAGGGTCCGGCCAGAGTCCCCAATCCGGGGCGCCGGAGCGTATCGATCATGACCAAGACCCTGGAAGTCGTCCTTCAACGCGTGATCGAGGACGTGCCCGTCGCCGCCGATTTCGAGGTGGTCGAGCGCGTCGCCCCGACCAGCGCCCCGGCCGGCCAGCTGCTGGTGCGGGTGCTGTACCTGTCGCTGGACCCCTATCTCGGTTCGCGCCTGCGCGGCCGGCACATGGGCGAGCCGCGCCCGGCGCCGGGCGAGACCCTGCCGGGCTCTGCCGTGGCTGAAGTCATCGCCTCCGGCCATCCGGACTTCGCGCCCGGCGACCACGTGATCGGCGAGGCCGGCTGGGCCCAGATCGGCCTGATGGACGCCAAGTTCGCCCGCAAGGTTGACCCGTCGTTGGGGGTCTCCAATCACCTGGGCGTGCTGGGCATGCCGGGCCTGACCGCCTGGGCGGGCGTGACGCAGCTGGCCAAGGTGGGGCAGGGCGACGTCTTCACGGTGGATGCGGCCGCCGGCAGCGTCGGCGGCACGGCCGGCCAGATCGCCAGGATCCTCGGCGCCAAGGCCGTCGGCATCGCCGGCGGCGCCGACAAGGTGGCCCAGGTGGTCGAGCGCTACGGCTTCGACGCCGCCGTCGACTATCGCAACGAAGGCTGGGTCGACGAGCTGAAGGCCCTGACCGACGGCGGCCCGACCGTTCACTTCGAGAACGTCGGCCTGCCGATCCTCAATCCGGTGTTCGGCCTGCTGAAGACCTACGGCCGCGTGGTGATCTGCGGCCTGTCGGCCCACTACCACGCCGACGGCCCGCCGCCGCAGTTCGGCCTGGGTCCCATCGTCGGCAAGCGCGCCAGCGTCATGGGACTGGTGGTCTACGACTTCTATCCGCGCTGGAACGAGTGGGTGAAGACCGCCGAGCCCTGGCTCAAGGAAGGTCGCCTCGTGCAGGTCGAGGACCTGGGCGAAGGCCTCGAGTCGGCTCCGGCCCAGTTCGAACGCCTGATGAAGGGCGCCAACACCGGCAAGACGCTGGTGAAGGTGGGCGGGTAACTACCCCACTCGTCATCCCGGAAGCCGCGCAGCGGCTATCCGGGACCTAGGGGCCGGCGCACTGCGCCGGCCCCTGTTCGTTTGCGAGCCCGAGCGCCGAGCCCAGTCGCCTGGCTCCCGGCTCCGCGCTGCTTTCCGGCCGGGATCACGAACTTGGGTGGGTCTACGCCTTCCCGAACCGCGCATACAGCGCCGCCGCCGCCAGGTTGAACGCCGCCGGGGCGTAGGCGAAGGCCACGGCCACGCCGACCAGGGCCGAGCCCGGCTGGGCCGCGCCGGTCACCGCCAGGGCGCTGGAGAAGCCGAAGGCAGACAGGACCAGGCCAGTCAGCAGGGTGCCGCCCAGGGCGAAGCCGATCTTGTCGGCCCCGGTCCACAGCGCCGAGAACACGCCGGCCCGGCTTTCGCCATGCTCGGCCTCGTCCTGCGCGATGACGTCCGACAGCAGGCTGTAGCCCATCAGGCTCCAGCCGGAATTGAAGAGCGCGAAAAGCACCACGACGCCGTAGATCGCCCCCAGCGGCGCGCCGGCCATCACGCCCCAGAGAGCCTGGACGACGGCGTGGCCCAGGGCGGCGGCGATGTAGATCCGCTTGCGGCCGAAGGCGGCCGACAGCTTGATCCAGAGCGGCTGGGCCGCGATCACCACGGCGCTCATCACCAGCACGATGAGGCCGATCTGGGTCAGGGCGTCCTTGCGGCCCATGTTGTAGCTGAGGAAGTAGATCATCGCCGCGTAGCCGAGGCCCGAGCCCACCAGCTGCAGCAGGTAGGCGCCCAGCAGCGGGCGGAACGCCTTGTCGGTCAGGGCGCTGAGAATCGCCTTCAGGCGCATGGCCGGCTGGGCGACGGCCTGGACCACGGGACGCGGCGAGGCGAGGAAGGCGATCAGCAGACTGACCGCGCAGACCCCCGCCAGCACCAGCGACATCTGCGAATAGGCCGGACGGCCGCCGCCCCAGGTCTGCACCAGCACCGGCGCGAGGGCGTTGCCGACCAGAAGGCCGATGGCCGAGAAGCCCATACGCCAGGCCATGACCACCGTGCGTTCCTTCGGATCGTCCGACAGCTCCGTGCCGATCGCCAGGTACGGCACCGAGAAGGCGCCGAACACGATCATGTAGAGGCTGAAGGCGCCGGCCACGTAGGTGGCGCTGGCGGTCGGCGAGCCCTCCGGCACGTGGAACAGCAGAATCAGCGCCAGCGGCGCCAGCACGGCCCCGGCCAGCAGCCACAGGCGGCGCGGGATCTTCGCCTTCCAGCGGTCGGAGATCAGACCGACGCTCAGGTCGGAGATCAGTCCCCAGAACAGCTTGGGAAAGAAGATCGCCGCCCCGGCCAGCGCCGGCTCCACGCCCAGCGCGTTGGTCATGAAGAACAGCAGCAGCAGCGACGGAGCGTCGCGGAACACCTGGCCGGCGATCTGGCCCGCGCCGTAGCCGGCGTGGACGAGCAGGGGCAGGCGGTGGGGCGAGGGCGGCTTGGCGGCGGTCATGGCGCGGATCCATTGCGAAGGATCCGCGACGCTAGGCGCGAAAAGACCGCCCAAGCGGCCGTGCATGACGGCGCCCGACAGTCGGACAATCCATGATTGAAGTAAGGTGCGGATGCGCGAAGCAGCGGCGCCGGCCGCTTTCGCGGCCATCCGGCTTCAGATCAATAAATCGAAGAGAGAATGGTGGGTGTACAAGGATTCGAACCTTGGACCCGCTGATTAAGAGTCAGCTGCTCTACCAACTGAGCTATACACCCGTTCGCGTTTCGAAGTCGCTTTCGCGTCCCCGACGGCGAGGCGCGATACATACCCCAAGACGCGGGGAGTGCAATCCAATTTAGACAAGAAGGTGTGGATATATTCGTCGCACCCGGACGAAACGCACATGCGCAAAAGCGCCTCCCCGGGAGGGGAAGTTCTTAGCGGTTCAAGTATTGAGGAGAATGGTGGGTGTACAAGGATTCGAACCTTGGACCCGCTGATTAAGAGTCAGCTGCTCTACCAACTGAGCTATACACCCATTCGCGATTCCGAAGCGCTGAAGCGTCCCGGCGGCGAGGCGCGGAACATACGCAATGAATTTGAGAGCGCAAGGACTTTTTCGATGGCCAGGCGAGATATCAGCGGAGCCGTGGATTTCGCCTACCTGGAAGGGTTCGCGATGGGCGACGCGACGGTGATCGAGGAGGTGCTGGCCCTCTTTCGCGAACAGGCCGCGCTGTGGACCCCGATGCTGGATCCGGGTCACCCCGGCTGGCGCGATGCGGTCCATACGGTCAAGGGCGCCGCGCGCGGCGTCGGCGCCAATGCTCTGGGCGGGGTCTGCCAACGCGCCGAGGACGGCCAGGCCAGTCTCGACGAAGTGAAGACCGCTCTCGACCAGGCGCTGCTCGACATCGCCGCCTACGTCCACGAGCAGGCGCTGCGGTCGCTGAAGGGCTAGTCAGCCGCGCGCCGGGTGCCGCTCGGCCATGTAGCGACCGGGGGAGGCGCCCAGCGCCTTGCGGAACATGGTCACGAAGCTGGGCGTGCTCTCATAGCCCAGGTCGGCGGCGACGCTCTGGATCGAGGCGCCGGCCGCCAGCCACTTGACGGCCAGCACCACGCCCAGCTGCTGGCGCCAGCGCCCGAAGCTCATGCCGGTCTCGCGATCGATGAGCCGCATCAGGGTGCGCTCGCTCATGCCCGCACGTTTGGCCCAGGCGGCAAGGCTGCCTCGCGCCGCGGGCGCAGCCATCATCTCGTCTACTATCCTGCGCAGGCGCGGATCGGCAGGCATGGGCAGGTGCAGGTCCTCCACCTGCGCCGCGGCCACCTCGTCGAGCAGCACCGAAACCAGGCGCGAATTGGCGCCGTCTTCCTCGTAGAGGTAGGGCAGGTGAGCCGCGCGCGCCAGGAGCTCGCGCAGCAGCGGCGTCACCGACACCGCGCAACAGGTCTTGGGCAGGTCGGCGCCCACCCGCGGATCGATGAAGGCGTTGTAGCCCTCAAGCGAGCCGCTGGCCTTGATCGCGTGCAGCGCGCCGCCGGGAATCCAGATGGCGCTGCGGGGCGGGACGACCCACAGCCCGCCCTCGACCTCGCAGCTCAGCGCGCCGCGCTGCACCAGGATGATCTGGCCCTTCCGGTGACGGTGCAGGTCCAGCTCGATGTCGCCGACCTCTTCCATCATCGCGCCGAACACCACGATCGGCCGGGGGACCTCGTCGGGCTCGATCCAGTCCGCCTTCGCCGTCAGGTCGCTGATGATGGGCAAGGATCACTCCGGGCAAGGGTGGCGGAATTCGATAATATTCTGGCGATCCTTCGGAATGACGCCACCCCCGCTTCTGGCTATCCGATCACTGGAGCCAAGTCGAGATCGCCTCGGCTGGGCATTCGAGAAGGAGCCGCCCCGGCCATGACGATCAACGCGCGCACGGACCCGCCGACGGGAGGCCTTGGCCGCACCCTTATCCGCCTGATGATGCGGCCGGCCTGGATCGCCGCCTGCGAGCCTCTAGGCGACCGCTTCCGGCTGGTCACGCTGGAGGGGGCGGCTTTGCGGGGCGTCTCCTGGACGCCGGGGCAGAAGGTCCAGATCGCGATGGGCTCGGCCTTCGTGGCCCGCACCTATACGCCGATGGATTGGGACGCCGTTCAGGGGCGGACCCGCTTTCTGGGCTACGCGCACGGCGAGGGCCCCGGCAGCGACTGGTTGCGATCGCTGGCGCCGGGGGCGCAGTGCGACGTCTTCGGCCCCCGAGCCTCGCTGAACGCGACTCATCTGGCCGGGCCGCTGGTGGTGTTCGGCGACGAGACCTCGATGGGCCTGGCCTGCGCGCTGGCCGCGCAGGATCCGACGCGAAGCCTCGCCTGCGTCTTCGAGGTGGCCGATCTGGAAGCTGCCGAGGCCGTCACGGCGAGGTTGGGGCTCTCGAGAGCCGCCCTGTTCCGGAAAGCGACCGACGAGGCCCACCTGGATACGATCGGCGAGGCGCTGTCGTCGTTGGCCGGAGCGGGGGCGTCTTTTGTCCTGACGGGCAGGGCGGCGGCCATTCAGAAGGTTCGCGGCGAGCTGAAGCGGCGCGCGGTCGCGCCCAGGCGCATCCTCACCAAGGCCTACTGGGCCAAGGGCAAGGCGGGGCTGGATTGATGTCGATCACCTGGCGCACCGTCGGGCTCTTCCAGGCGGATGAAGGCGCGCGGCGAAGCGACCGCCGGGAAGGCGGCCTGGCCGGTGATTCTAGATCGGATTCGGGATCGATTCCGTCAGGTCCTCGAACGCCCCGACCTCGAGCCCTGCCGTCTCCTTGCGAGTAAGGACGCGGGTGTCGTACTCGCGGCCGACGAACACCCGGATCCCGCGGTAGCGCTGGCCGCGAACGGCCGAGACGGTCTCGGTGCGGATCTGCGTGCCGTACAGCCGGGCGTTCAGATAGAGCAGCCCAGGGCGCAGGTCGTCGTCGCCCTTGGCCACGGCCTCGGCGGCCATGTCGTCCAGGAGCTTGTCGATCTCTTCCTTGGTCACGCCTCGCCCTTGGTCCGGTCCCAGCTGTCGTATTCGTAGGCGATGCAGCGGTCGATCAGGGTGCGCCACACCGGCTCGGCGATGGCTTCCGACAGGCCGGCCTCGCGGGCGGCGGCCTTGACCTTGTCGACCACGTCCTCGATGCGGGCGCGGTCGAACACCTTGGAGCGGTCGGCCTTGATGCGGGCGGCGGCGTCCATGTAGCCCTGGCGCTCGGTCAGCAGGGCCACCAGGGCCCGGTCCAGAGCGTCCACGCCCTGGCGGACGTCGAGCATGGTCTGGCAGTCGGCGGGAGCGAGGCGCTCGTCGACGGTGAGAGTCGTCTTGATCATGCGCCCCTTTAAGCCGGTTTGGCTGCGCCGTTCCAGCCTAGATGCCGGCCCCGTTGTCGATCGTCAGGAGGGCCGCTTCATGGGCGGCGGCCTCGTCCTTCAGCCAGCCGACGAAGGCCTTCACCTGCGGCAGGCGGCCCTTGGCCTTGGGGTGGACGACGTAATAGGCGAAGTCGACCGAAGTGGCGATGTCGAACGGGATCACCAGGCGGCCGGCGTCCAGATCGGCCTGGGCCAGGGTGCGCTTGGCCAGGGCGATGCCGCGGCCGTTGGCGGCGGCCTCGATCACCAGGCTCGACTGGTTGAAGCGCGGGCCGCGAGCGCCGTCGACGCCCTTGATGCCGCGAGCGGCCAGCCACATGGCCCAGTCGGGGCACGAATCGTCGGCGTCCGGCGAGCCGTCGTGCAGCAGGATGTGCCGCGACAGATCCTCGGGCGATTCCAAGGGGTTATCGGCCAGAAGTTCAGGGCTGGCGACCGGCACCACCGTCTCGTTCAACAGGCGGGTGACTTCCAGGCCAGGATAGCGGCCCGAACCGTAGCGGATGGCCAGGTCCACCTCGCCGGCGGCGAAGTCGACGACCTCCATGCCGGCCGACAGCCAGACGTCGACCTGCGGCTGAGCCTGCTCGAACTTGCCCAGGCGCGGCACCAGCCACTTGGCGGCGAACGAGGGGGCGGCGGTCAGGGTCAGGCGGCGACCGTCGACGGCGGCTGTGAGCAGGGACGCGGCCTCGGCCAGGCGGTCGAAGGCCTCGCGCAGGGCGGGCAGGGCGGTCTGCGCCGCGTCGGTCAGCAGCAGGCCCTTGGGCGTGCGCTTGAACAGGGCCGCGCCGACATAGTCCTCGAGGTTCTGGATCTGCTGGCTGACGGCGCCGGGCGTCACCGACAATTCGTCGGCGGCGCGGCTGAAGTTCAGGTGACGGGCCGCGGCCTCGAAAGCCCGCAGGGCGTTGAGAGGCGGAAGGCGGCGCCGTTCGGTCTGTCGTTCCATGAGTTTTACTGAACGCCCCGGCAGAAGTCCTTGTTTGCGAATTGGCCTGCCCGCGCCCAGTTTGCAAGCGTTCGCTGATGGATTGGCCCTTTTCATCGGTGAGCGCGAGGCGGGGCGGGCCCTAGGTTCGTCCCGCATTTCGTTTGGATTTCACGGCCGGGCCGTTTAGGCCCGCGCCGCTTTCGCGCGTCCATCGCGCTCTGTTAGAGGACCTGGGATGGCGTCTTCGCCGGACCGCATCGTCGCCAATCGTCTCGTCGCGCTCAGCGGCGGCGAGGCCGTGCGCGCCGTCGGTCGCGTGACCCTGGTCGGCGCCGGTCCCGGCGATCCCGACCTGCTGACCATCAAGGCGCTGAAGGCCCTGCAGGCCGCCGACGTGCTGGTGCATGACGGCCTGGTCTCGGCCGAGATCCTCGACTTGGCGCCCCAGGCCCGCCGCATCGACGTGGCCAAGCGCAAGTCGCGCCACACCCTGCCGCAGGACGACATCAACCAGCTGCTGGTGGCCCTGGCCCGCGAAGGGCTGGAGGTCGTGCGCCTGAAGGGCGGCGACCCCTTCCTGTTCGGCCGTGGCGGCGAGGAGCTGTCGGCCTGTCGCGAAGCCGGCATCGCCTGCACCGTCGTTCCCGGCGTCACCGCCGCCTTGGCCGCCAGCGCCGGCGCCGGCGCGCCCCTGACCCATCGCGGCAGCGCCCAGGCCGTCACCTTCGTTACCGGCCATGCGGCTCACGGCGAGCCCGACCTGGACTGGGCGGCTCTTGCGCGTCCCAACCAGACCGTCGTCGTCTACATGGGCGTCTCGACCGCCGGCTTCATCGCCCAGCGCCTGACGGCGGCCGGTCGCGCCGGTGCGACGCCGGCCCTGGTCGTCGAGAACGCCAGCCGCGCCGACGAGCGCCGCATCCTCACCACCCTGGCCGGCCTCGCCAGCGCCGCCGAGGGGTTGAAGGGACCGGCCCTGCTGATGGTCGGCGAGGCCATGGCCATGGCCGACATTCAAACTCCCGGCGACGCCGCAACCGTCGCCGTCTTCGAAGTTCAAAACGTGAGTTCGGGCCAATGAAAGCCGTGACCGCCAATCGCCTGATCGACGGGGAGGTCGTCTTCTGGAAGGAAGGCGCGTGGGTGGACGGCTTCGGCGACGCCCAGCTGTTCGACGATGAGCAAGGCGAGCAGGTCGAGGCCGCCGTGGCCGCCGGCAAGGCCGCGCCGACCGTGATCGTCGATCCCTATCCGATCGATCTCGTCACCGTGGAAGGCCTGGGCCTGGCCCCGGTCAGCTACCGCGAGCGCATCCGCGCCCTGGGCCCGACCAACGAGCTTCTCCACGGCAAGCAGGCCGAAGGCGGCGCCGTCGTCGAGGCCATCCGTCACGCATCCGGCGCCGCCCGCTCCACGGGCCGCGTCGACCTGATCCGCCGCAAGTAGGCCGACCGAATGTACCAGTACGACGTCATCGACCGCGAATTCCTGACGGACCGCTCCAACGAGTTCCGCCACCAGGTCACGCGCCGCCTGGCCGGCGACCTGACCGAGGACCAGTTCAAGCCGCTGCGCCTGATGAACGGCCTCTACCTGCAGCTTCACGCCTACATGCTGCGGGTCGCCATTCCGTACGGCTCGCTCAATTCCCGCCAGGCCCGCCGCCTGGCCTGGGTCGCCCGCACCTACGACAAGGGCTACGGGCACATGACCACGCGTCAGAACGTCCAGTTCAACTGGATCAAGCTGAAGGACGCGCCGGACATCCTGGACGCCCTGGCCGAGGTCGACCTGCACGCCATCCAGACCAGCGGCAACTGCATTCGCAACACCACGGCCGACCCTTACGCCGGGGCCACCGCCGAGGAGATCGACGATCCGCGCGTGTGGTCGGAGGTGATCCGCCAGTGGTCGACCCTGCACCCGGAATTCTCGTTCCTGCCGCGCAAGTTCAAGATCGCCATCACCGGCGCCCTGACCGACCGCGCCGCGGTGAAGGTGCATGACATCGGCCTGATCCTGCGCCGGGCCCGCGACGGCTCGCTGGGCTTCGAGGTCATCGTCGGCGGCGGCCAGGGGCGCACGCCCTATGTCGGCCCGACCATCAAGCATCACCTGCCGGCCGGCAGCCTGCTGAGCTACCTGGAAGCCGTCCTGCGCGTCTACAACCGCCACGGCCGCCGCGACAACATCTACAAGGCCCGCATCAAGATCCTAGTCGCCGCCCTCGGCGCCGAGGAGTTCGGCCGCCAGGTCGAGGAAGAGTGGGCCAAGATCGATCAAGGCCGCGCCGACCTTGGCGACGTGGAGCTGGCCCGCATTCGCGGCGCCTTCGCCCAGACGCCTTTCGAAACCCTGCCGGCCCGCTCGGAAGCCTTCGAGGCCGCCAAGGCCGCCAGCCCGTCGCTGGCCCGCTTCGCGCGCAACAACGTCAAGCCGCACAAGAAGCCCGGCTACGCCATCGTCGAGGTCTCGCTGAAGGCCGTCGGCCAGACGCCGGGCGACGCCACGGCCGACCAGCTGGACGTCGCGGCCGATCTCGCCGAGCGCTACAGCCTGGATGACCTGCGCGTGACCCACGCCCAGAACCTCGTCCTGCCGCACGTCAAGCTCGACGACCTGCCGGCCGTGCACGCGGCGCTGGAGGCGGCCGGCCTTGCCACGGCCAATATCGACCTGATCAGCGACATCATCGCCTGCCCGGGCCTCGACTACTGCGCCCTGGCCAACGCGCGCGCCATCCCGATCGCCCAGGACATCGCCAAGACGTTCGCCGACCCCGACCGGGCCGAGACGATCGGCGAACTGAAGATCAAGATCAGCGGCTGCATCAACGCCTGCGGTCACCACCACGTGGCCCACATCGGCATCCTGGGCGTCGACAAGAAAGGCGAGGAATTCTACCAGCTCTCGCTCGGCGGTTCGGGCGCGGAAGACGCCTCGATCGGCAAGATCCTGGGCCCGGCCCTGCCGGCCGACCGCGTCGCCCCCGCCATCGACACCCTGGTCGACACCTATCTGGCCGCGCGCCAGGGCGAGGAACGCTTCCTCGACACCTATCGCCGCGTCGGTCTCGAACCCTTCAAGGAAGCGGTCTATGCCCAAGCTGATTAAGCTGTCGGGCGCCGAGGCCCAGTGGGCCGACGACGCCTTCGTTCACGTCGCAGACGAGGACGCCATTCCGGAAGCCGGCGACGTCATCCTGTCGCTGACCCGCTTCCAGGCCGAGGGCGACACGCTGCTGTCGTCCAACAGCCGTCGCGTCGGCGTTCGCATCGAGCCGGCCGAGGAGGTCGAGGCCCTGGCCTATGATCTGCCGCGCCTGTCGGTGGTGGCCCTGGCCTTCCCGAAGTATCGCGACGGCCGCGCCTACACCTCGGCCCGCCTGCTGCGCGAGCGCTTCGCCTATCAGGGCGAGGTCCGCGCCGTCGGCGACGTGCTGCAGGAGCAGGCCGGCTTCATGGTCCGCTGCGGCTTTGACGCCTTCGAGCCCAACGACGGCGCCACGCCGGAGGCCTGGACCAAGGCCGCCAACCGCTTCCGTCACGTCTATCAGCGCGCCGTCGACGCCCGTCCGATCGCCGCCGACGAGCGGGCGCAGGCCCGGGAAGGCGCGCTCTGATGGCCTACGACCAGACCGACGCCGCGCCGACCCTGGCGGCGCGGCTGGACGCCGAGTTGCGCGACGCCCATCCGCTGACCATCCTGCGCAAGGCTTACGAGACCTTCGGCGACAAGCTGGCCCTGGTCAGCTCGTTCGGCGCGGAGTCCGCGGTGCTGCTGCACCTGGCCTCGCAGGTCTCCAAGGATATCCCGGTGCTGTTCCTCGACACCGGCATGCTGTTCGGCCAGACGCTGGACTACCGAAAGAGCCTGGCCGCCAGTCTGGGCCTGACCGACGTGCGCGACCTGCGGCCGGCCTTCGCCGACCTCGCCGTGACCGATCCCAAGTCGGACCTCTGGCGCACCGACACCGACGCCTGCTGCCATATCCGCAAGGTGCTGCCGCTGGACCGGGCGCTGGAAGGCTTCACCGCCTGGTGCACGGGGCGCAAGCGCTTCCACGGCGGCGACCGCCTGCGCCTAGCCGTGGTCGAGCAGGCCGACGGCCAGATCAAGTTCAATCCGCTGGCCAACTGGAGCAAGGACGAGCTGGCCGCCTACGCGGCCGAGCACGACCTGCCGGCCCACCCGCTGGTGGCGCAGGGCTTCCCGTCGCTGGGCTGCTGGCCGTGCACCAAGCCGGTGGACGACCCCAACGCCGACGTCCGCGCCGGTCGCTGGCAGGGGCAAGACAAGACCGAGTGCGGCATCCACGTCGCCCGCGCGCCCGGAGCCGCGCCGAACATGGGCGGCGACATCTAGGCTTTTCGGCCTCAGGCCTGGGACGAGAACCCCTTGCGGGTCATCTTGCCCCAGCCTTGGGCGCCGGTCAGGAACTGCCAGGTTCCGCGCAGCCGCCAGAAGTTGTTGATCTGGCGATAGCCGAAGTTCTCCAGGATCGCCGCGCCCATCAGCACGGCCAGGCTGCGCGCGTTGGGAAACCGGCGCAGTTCCGTCTCTTCCAGAGCCAACGCGCCGACGCTGATGACGATGCCGAAGCCGAAGGTCACCGCCAGCAGGGCCCAAAGGTACTCGATGTCGAGTACGCCCAGCAGCCAGAAGGCCGGGATCAGCACATAGCCGAAGATCTCGATGATCGGCCCCAGCACATCGACCACCAGTATGTGGCCGAAGCCGACCACGCCGATGCGGCCGTAGCGCGGGTTCAGGATCATGTCCCGGTGCCGGAAGAAGGTTTCCAGCGCGCCGCGGTGCCAGCGGGCTCGCTGGCGCGACAGCACGGCCATCGTCTCCGGCGCTTCGGTCCAGCACACGGGCTCGGGCGTGAAGGCGATGCGATAGGGCTTGCCCAGGCGGCGGTAGTGCTTGTGCAGCTTGACCACCAGCTCCATGTCCTCGCCGACCGTGCCGTGGCTGTAGCCGCCCACGTCGAGCACCGCTTGGCGCCGGAACAGGCCGAAGGCGCCGGAGATGATCGTCAGGGCCGAGATCCGGCTCCAGGCCAGGCGGGCCATCAGGAAGGCGCGCAGGTACTCGATGGTCTGCAGGCGGGCCAGCATGTTCTTGGGCACGCCCACCTCGACCACCCGCCCGAACGATATCTTGCAGCCGTTGGCGATGCGGATGGTGCCGCCGACGGCGACCGTCCGCTCGGGGTCCTCGACGAACGGCGCCACGGCGCGCAGCAGGGCGTCGACCTCCAGCAGCGAGTCGGCGTCCATCGAGCAGACGATCGGCGAGCGCGACAGGTTGATGGCCGCGTTCAGGGCGTCGGCCTTGCCGCCGTTGACCTTGTCGACCACCAGCAGGCGCGGCTGGTTGGCGGCCGCGTATAGCCCTCGGATCGGCTGGCAGGCGGCGGCCAGGTCGTAGTGCCGCTCGACCGGATGCAGCTCGAAGGCGTCGATCAGCACCTGCAGCGTCTCGTCCTTGGAGCCGTCGTTGACCACCACGACCTCGAAGTGAGGGTACTGCAGGGCCAGCAGCGAGCGCACGCTCTCGACGATCGTCAGGGCTTCGTTGTAGGCCGGGGCCATCAGGGTGATCGGCGGGGCGGCCTCGGCGTAGCGGCGCCACAGCAGGGCGGCCTGGTTGACCGGCGGGGCTTGAGACAGCGCCCGGGCCGCCAGGATCAGCTGGTAGAGATAGAGCACGTTCTGGGCCAGGCCCGTGGCGATCACGGCCCAGGCGATGGTCTCTGCGAAGCGCACGACGGCCAGCGCCAGGATTTGCAGGTCGGGCACGGCTAGCCTCCCTCGGCCAGGGCGCGCTCGGCGGCCCTTTGCGCAACGGGTCGGCTGTCGTCGGCGGCGACGGCTTCCAGGTGGCCAAGACCCGGCTTGCCCAGTCGCCGCAGCGCGTCGCCGGCCCGAAAGCGCACCCACCATTCCGGATCGTTCAGCAGGGTCGCGACCTGGGGCGCGAGGCGCGCCAGGCCGGCCGCCCCGACGGCCTCGGCGCCGGCCGAGCGGACGGTCCATGTCGGATCGACGAGGGCGGCGGCCAAGGGGCCCGCGGCGGCCGGGTGTTGCAGGCGCCCCAGGCCGCGGACCGCGGCCGTCCGCACCTCGGGGTCGAGGTCCCCGGCGGCGGCGGCCAGGGCCGGAACCGCCTCGTAGGACCCCGAGCGCCCGAGCGCGTCGAGCAGGATCGCTCGCATCAGCGGGTGCAGGTCCTGCCTTTGCAAGGCCAGAAGGCCCTCGGACGGCGCCGCGGCCACGGCCTGGCGCATCACCTCGGCATAGACCCGCGACGGCGCCAGCTCGCCCGTTCCGACATAGTCGAGCAGGCGCGAAGGCGTCGGCGGCGCTCCGGCGTCGGCCAGGCCCTTGATCGCGGCCATGCGGACGTTCGGGTCCTTGGAGCCCATAGCCCGGCGCAGCGCCGACTTGACCGCCTCGCCGCCCAGCGCGGCCAGGGCCTCGACGCTGGTCAGGCGCTCGTCGCGCGAGCCATGGATGGTGCGTTGTTCGAGGGCCTCCACGAGACCGAGTTCCCTCAAGGCGCTCATGGCGCGCTCCTGGTCCGCGCCGCGGATCAGGCCCTGGAAGTCCAGGATCGCCTCGGCCAGCACCTCGGGCCGCCGCACGAACGGCAGAAGGGCCATGGCCATGTCGGTGTGGCCGCGAAGCAGCCCCGAAAGCGATTGGATGATGATCTTGCGGTCGTCCGCGCGATCGGAGGCGCGGGCTTCCTTGACGAAGCGCGCGACGATCAGCGCGCTCATCCAGGTCAGCGCGCCGCCGATCAGGACGAGGGCGATGACCCAGATCAGCGTCAGCGACGACATCTAGAACCGTCGCGTGACGGTGACCCCGACCTCGTCGCGGTCATAGGCGGTGCGTTTCTCGTGCGCGCCGACCACCTGCACGGTCCAGCGCGGGGTCAGGTCGTAGGCGATGCCGCCCGACACGGCCTCGACCGGCACGGTGTTGCCGTCGGCGCTTTCCGGAGCGTCGGCATAGCCCAGGCGTAGCCGCAGCCGCTCCGTGGCCGACCACTCGCCGTTTACGGTGTAGCCGGATTGATGCTTGCCGCGCTCGTCCTCGGTGTTGATCGAGCGGCCGGTGAGCGAAACGGGACCCGCCGCCAGGGTCAGGTAGGGCTGCAGGCTCTTGACCTCGCCGACGGCGTAGCGCGACCACACGGCGTCCAGGCCCAGCCGCGCGCGCCAGGCGCCGGTCGTTCGCAGGCCGGCCGATCCGCCGGCGCGGATGGAGAGTTCGGGCCGATAATCCGCGTCCGGCGCGCCGCCGACGGCGATGAAGCCGTCCAGGCGCGGGCCGAACCTGCGGGCGGCCAGCACCTCGCCATAGGTGTCCGAGACGCCGAAGCGCTCGGTGTGCTCGATGGAGCCGCCCAGCGTCGTGTCGGGATCGATCCGGCGCGACAGGGCCAGCGTCGTCGAACTCCAGTGGCCGAGGTCCTGGGTCAGTTCGCTGCGGGCGTAGGCGACGTCCAGGCGCCATGTCGGCTCGCCCGGCATGGCCAGGGTGGCGGCGATCTGCTGGTCGAGGGCCTTGGCCTCGGCGTCGTCCGGCGCGGTCGCGAGCAGCGGCGCGAGGCGACGGCGGGCGAGGTCGGGTCGGCCGGCGAACAGAGCCGAACGGGCATAGGCGATGCGGGCGTCGCGATAGCCGGGCGCCAGGGACAGGGTGGTCTCGAAGGCGCGGTCGGCCTCGGTGTAGCGCTGAGCGGCCATCCGCGAGAGGCCCAGGTTCAGCCAGACGTCAGGGTCCTTGGGACGCTGCCTGGCCAGCAGGTCGAAGGCGGCGATCGCCTCGGCGGTGCGGCCGGCCTGTCTTGCCTGCACGGCGGCGGCATAGGCCGGGTCGGCCGTCTCCGGCGCCTGGACCGCGGCCGCCTCGATCATGCGGCCACCGGGGCGATGCGGAACAGGCGGGCCAGGAGTTCGTCGGGATCGAACGGCTTGGGCAGATAGTCGGCGGCCCCTAGGTTCAGGGCCGTGACGATGTCGTTGCGGCCCTTAAGGGCGGTCAGCATGACCACGGGGATGTCGCGCAGGGCGTCGTCGCCCTTCATGCGCCGCAACACCTCGAAGCCGTCGATGATCGGCATCATGCCGTCCAGCACCACGACCTGCGGCTGGCTGGCGCGTGCGGCTTCCAGAACGGCGCGGCCGTCCTCGAAGACCGTCACCTCGTAGCCGGCCATGGTCAGCTTGTGCTCGAGGATCTCGCGAAGCAGGGCGTCGTCGTCCGCGACAAGCACCGAAGGCGAGGAAGCAGGGTTACTGTCGAACCGCCGGGGCGCCATGTCTCGCCTGCAAGCTGGAGCTTCAAGGGAGTCGAAAACACCTATTCAGAGTGGTGCAGAAATCCCACCGAGGCCAGTGCGAACATCGCGTGCTTGGTTAACTACCCGACATTGCCCGCAAAAAGCGAAACGGCCGCTTTCGCGGCCGCCTGTCGTTGGATCTGGTTGGTGAGACAGGAGAGGGGCGGTCCTAGTCGGGCGGGCAGCCCTTGAACTCGCCGACCTTGGTCACCGACAGGTGAGCGAGGTTCAGGCCCGCCAGAGGCTTCATCGACTTGGCGCCCTGGCCGCTGAACATGTCGATCTTGTTGCCCTTGATCGCGCCGCCGATGTCGGACGCGTACCAGTAGCCGTCGTGGGTCTCGCCGTTGGGCATGGGCAGGCCGACGGTCTCCTTGATGAAGACGATGGTGCGGCGCGGGATCACCTTGGTGTCCACGGCGAGCGTTCGCATCGCCACCACCTTGCAGCCCAGGCTGTCGAGGGCGCGAATGCCCTTGGCGCCGGCGTGGTACAGGGTGGCCTTCATCTTGTATTCGATGGAGCCGGGGATCGAGCCGGTCAGAGCCCCGGCGATCAGTTCGCCCAGCGGATCGCTGGCGCGTTCGGAGTCGGGGCCCGCGGCGGCGGGAAGGGCGGCGAACATGGCCATGAAGGCCAAAATTCCGGCGAGCGTGCGTCGCATCGAGGGGGTCCTCTTATCGGCGTATCTGTCGGTTCGGGCCGTTCCTTAAGCCGATCACGGCTCCGTGACAACCCGCTTAGAGTCGCCCGAATAGGGCGGAATCGGATGAAAACTTGCGGTCAAGCTCGGAACTCGGGTGAAAATTCAATCGTTTAGCGCGCCATTTGAAAAATGGGAGAGGGCGACGGAATGACGCTGCGGATCTTCGGCGACGGCAAGTCGGGCAACTGCCTGAAGGTGAAGTGGACGGCCCAGCGCCTGAGCCTGCCCTTCGAGTGGATCGAGGTCGACATCCTGAAGGGCGAGTCCCGCACCGCCGACTTCCTGGCCTTGAATCCGGCCGGGCAGGTGCCGGCGGTGATCCTCGAGGACGGCCGCGCCCTGGCTCAGTCCAACGCCATTATGCTGCACTTGGCCGAAGGTTCGGTGCTGATCCCGAGCGATCCCTATCTCAAGGCCAAGATGTACGAATGGTTGTTCTGGGAGCAGTACAGCCATGAGCCCTACGTCGCCGTGGCCCGCTTCCAGGTCGCCTACATGGGCAAGCCGGTGGAAAGCCTCGACGGCAAGCTGGTCGAGCGGGGTCACGCGGCCCTGGCGCGCCTCGAAAACGGGCTCTCCGACAGCGGCTTCCTGGTCGGCGATCGCCTGACCCTGGCGGACGTCGCGCTGGTGGCCTACACCCGTGTCGCCCACGAGGGCGGTTTCGATCTGGCGCGCTATCCGGCCGTGAAGGCCTGGGTCAGGCGCGTCGAGACGGCCCTCGGCATCGATTAAGTCTTCGGAGCGCGCATGAAGTCGCCGTCGTCCTGTTTGAAGGTTCTCGTCCTCGCCGCCGCCGTCGCCGCGCCGGCCCAGTCGGCCCTGGCCTGGGGCGCCTCCGGCCACCGGATGATCGGCGTGCTCGGCGCCTCGACCCTGCCGGACGACGTGCCGGCCTTCGTGCGCAGCCCCTACGGCGTGGCCGCCATCGGCGAGTACGCCCGCGAGCCCGACCGCTGGAAGGGCTCGGGCAAGGTCCACGATCACGATCGCGACGCCGCCCACTTCCTCGACCTCGACGACGAGGGCCGCATGTTCGGCGGTCCGAAGTTCACGGTCGAGACCCTGCCGGCCACTCGCGCCGACTACGCTACGGCCTTGCGCGCCGTCGGCCAGGACGAGTGGAAGGCTGGCTATCTGCCGTACGCCATGATCGACGGCTATCAGCAGCTGGTGAAGGACTTCACCTACTGGCGCGTGCTGGTGGCGGCCGAGAAGCAGACCACCGACGCCCAGAAGAAGGCCTGGTACGCCGCCGACCTCAAGCGTCGCGAGGAACTGCTGCTGCGCGACCTGGGCGTCTGGGCCCACTACATCGGCGACGGCAGCCAGCCGCTGCACATGAGCGTGCACTACAACGGCTGGGGCGACTATCCGAACCCCAACGGCTACACCCAGAGCCGCGGCACCCACGGCGCCTTCGAAGGTCCGCTGGTCAAGGCGGTGGCGAAGGACGACGAGGTCAAGGCCCTGATGCCGGCGTTGCGCGACTGCGCCTGCAGCTACGAGACCCGCATGGTCGGCTACCTGACCACGACCTGGAAACTGACCGAGCCGCTGTACAAGCTGGAGAAGTCGGGCGGCATGGTCGCCACCGACCCGCGCGCCAAGGCCTTCGTCGACGAGCGCCTGGCCGCCGGCGCGGCCGAGCTGCGCGACATGGTCGCCATGGCCTGGAAGGCCAGCGCCGACGGCAAGATCGGCTATCGCCCCGAGATCAGCGTCGCCGATGTCGAAAGCGGCAAGGCCGATCCGTGGAACGACCTGTTCGGCAAGGACTGATCGCTTGATCGCGTTCTACGCCCCCGACGTGTCCCTCAACTACATGGAGCGTCACGCCGCCTTTGGCATAGCCGAGGACGCGCGGGGGCAAATCGCGCTGGTGGAGGTCGCCAAGCCCGGCAAGGCGCCGTACTTCGACCTGCCGGGCGGCGCCGTCGACGGCGAGGAGACCGAAAGCCAGGCTCTCGTTCGCGAGTTTGGCGAGGAGACCGGCCTGGTGGTCGAGGTCGGCGCCCATGTCGTCGACGTCTCCCAGCCATTCCTGAAGTCCGACGGGCAGGCGGTCCGCAACTACGGCGGCGTCTACGCCGTGGAACTGGTCGGCGAGCGTCCGGAGCTCAAGGTCGAGGACGACCACAAGCTGGTCTGGCTCGATCCGCGCGATGCGGTCGTGGCGCTGCGCCACGACGCTCACTCCTGGGCCGTCGCGGCGTGGATGCGCAAGGGCTAGCGAAATCCTCGCCCTTCGACAGGCTCAGGGTGAGGATTTCTCACTGCGAAGCCTGCCCTGGGCCTCATCCTGAGCTTGTCGAAGGACGAGGACCACGCAATCTAGTTCGATTTCGTCTTCAGCATCGCCTTGGCCTCGGCCGGGGCGACCTGGTCGAACAGCATCGACAGGTGCTGGTCCTTGGCGTGGTCGTTGTGCAGGTCCCAGGCCAACGAGATGGGCAGGCGCAGGCGGCCGCCGTCGGGCAGGCGGGCCACCAGCACGCGCCAGCTGAAGCCGTCGCCAGGATCGCCCAGCGGGCCGAACTCCAGCGGCGCCGGATCGCGCAGGCGGAACGCGCGGTCGGCCTTGGCGGCGAACCAGGCCAGGTCCTCGGCGGCGGTCGGGTCGGCGGCGGGCTGGACGAGCTTGCCCTTGAGATTGCGGACCATTGCGGCCTCCGAAGCGTTGAAGCGGGCGTCTCTAGCACTTCGGGGCTCGACTTCCCATGTCGAAGCCTCGGGCTGGGCGTCCGAAACGCAAAGAGGCTCGGGTGAGCAAGGACAGGCCGATCAAGCGCGTGCGCGCCGACTGGAACGAGGTGGTGCTCGTCTGCCGCAAGTGCTCGCGCAAGCTGGACGGCGGTTTCGGCAAGGATGGCGAGCAGAGCTTCGCCAAGGCCCTGCGCAAGGCTTCCGGCGGCGGCAAGGGCAAGGACCGAAAGGCGCCTTTGGCCGTCATCGAGGTCGACTGCTTCGACGTCTGCCCGAAGGACGCCGTGGTGGTCGTCAACGCCTCCAAGCCCCGCGAATGGGTCGTGGTGCCGCGCGGCGCGTCGATACAGGCCGCCGTGGCGCGCCTGGGTCTGGCCGCCGCCAACGACGCCGAGGCGGCGTAGGCGCGAGTCTGTTATCAGCGGCTCCATGAGCCGCAAACGCGCCGACATTCTGCTGGTCGAGAAAGGCCTGTTCGACAGCCGCGCCAAGGCGCGCGCCGCCATCGAGGCCGGCCGGGTCATGGCCGGCGGCAAGGTCGTGGCCAAGGCCTCCGAAACGATCGACGAGGCGGCCGAGATTGTCGCCGAGGCCGCCCATCCCTGGGTGGGGCGCGGGGCGTTGAAGCTGGTGCGGGCGCTGGAGCTGTGGCCCGTCGCCGTCGAAGGACGGATCGCCATCGACGTCGGGGCCTCCACGGGCGGCTTCACCGAGGTGCTGCTCTCGAAGGGCGCGGCCCGCGTGCTGGCCGTCGATGTCGGTCGCGATCAGCTCCATCACAGCCTGAAGGCCGATACGCGCGTGGAGGACCTGTCGCCGCTCGACGCCCGCGCGCTCGCCGCCGAGCATGCGCCGGACGGCGTCGATCTGGTGGTCACGGACGTCAGCTTCATCTCGCTGGAGAAGGCGCTGCCGGCGGCCCTGGCGCTCGCGCATCCGGGCGCTGATCTCGTGGCGCTGGTGAAGCCGCAGTTCGAGGCCGGCCGCGAGAACGTCGGCAAGGGCGGCCTCGTCAAGGATCCCGAAGTCATCGCCGCCTGCGTCGAGCGGGTTTCGGCCTTCCTGGAGGTCTCTGGCTGGACCGTCCGCGAGCACGCCGACAGCCCCATCGCCGGCGGCGAGGGGCAGGTCGAGAAGCTGCTCTGGGCGGTGAAGGCCTAGGCGCCCAGCCGGCCGCCGGCCTCAGCATAGGTCTGACTGCCGCGGGTCAGCACCTGGTCGGCGCTCACGATCCCGGTGATGCCGATGTCGCCGGCGCCCGCCAGCCGTTCGTACAGCGCGGAGAAATCGCGCAGCGTGACCTCCTGCAGGGTCTGGATCGACGGGATCACGAAATAGACCTGCTGGAAGTCGTCGATGCGGTAGGGCGTGCGCATCACCCGTTCGAGGTCGAAGCCGATGCGATTGGGGGAGGGGTCTTCGAGGGCGAAGATCGACTCCGTCCGCGACGAGACGATGCCCGCGCCATAGATGCGCAGGCCCGCGGGCGTCGCCATCAGGCCGAACTCGACGGTGTACCAGTAGAGACGCGCCAGGTTGGCCAGGCGTCCCAGGCCCAGGGCCCGCTGGCCGCCCTTGCCATAGGCCTGCATGTAGTCGGCGAACACCGGATCGGTCAGCATCGGCACGTGGCCGAACACGTCGTGGAAGACGTCCGGTTCCTGCAGGTAGTCCAGCTCGTGCGGCTTGCGGATGAACTGGCCGGCCGGGAAGCGGCGATTGGCCAGGTGGTCGAAGAAGACGTCGTCGGGCACCAGGCCCGGCACGGCCACCACGCTCCAGCCGGTCAGGCGCTGGAGTTCCTCGTTGATCCGATTGAAGTCGGGGATGCCCGTGCGGTGCAGGTCCAGCGCGTCCAGGCCGCGCAGGAACTCGTCGCAGGCGCGGTTCTGCAGGACTTCGGCCTGGCGTTCGTAAAGCGTGATCCAGACGTCGTGCTCGGTCTGGCTATAGGCTTCCCAGCCCTGGTCGATCGTCCAATCGGGCCGTGCCCCGGGGGGCGGCCCGCCGCTGAAACCGTCTGCGCTCATGAAACGACGTTACGCCCGGCTTCGGGCAAGTTCCGTTCGATTTTTGCGCGCAACCGCAGAAGCGGCGGTCAGACCTTGCCGTCAGTGCGAGATCCGGGGGCGAAGCTTGTAGGCGCCGTGGTCGAAGGACTCGAAGATCAGCGCCGCCTGCGGGTGGTGCACCGGCTCGCCCGTGTCGTCGGCCAGCAGGTTCTGCTCGGAGACGTACGCGACGTAGGTGTTGTCGTCGTTCTCGGCCAGCAGGTGATAGAACGGCTGGTCCTTGGACGGCCGGATGTCCTCGGGGATCGACTCCCACCACTCTTCCGTATTGGCGAACACCGGGTCGACGTCGAACACCACGCCCCGGAAGGGGAAGATGCGGTGCTTGACGATCTGGCCGATCGCGAATTTGGCGAGTCTCTCGTTCATGATGAAGATATTACGACGAGTCTCCTGACTGAATCCTGAACGTAAACGGCGTTCATTGTGAGGACACGCCGCCTTCCGGTGCATCGACACGGTTGCTATGGTCTTCATCGAAGTGAGGCGGTTCGTGACGAATCGCCTGCGAGACAAGGTGAAAGACCATGTCGGAGGCGCCGAGAGCGCCCGGCGGAACCCGTGGCCAGGGAGGCCAGGGATCGCGCCGGTCTCCGGGCGAGCAGCCGTGCTATGCGGCGCTCGATCTCGGAACCAACAATTGCCGCCTGCTGGTGGCGACGCCTTCGCCGCGCGGCTTTCGCGTCGTCGAGGCCTATTCCCGTATTGTCCGGCTCGGTGAGGGCCTGTCTCAGACCGGTGAGTTGTCCGACGCGGCGATGGAGCGGTCGATGGCCGCCCTCAAGGTCTGCGCCGAGAAGATCCGTCGCCGCAAGGCCATCCGGGTCAAGGCCGTGGCCACCCAGGCCTGCCGCGGGGCCAGCAACGGCACCGAGTTCGTCCGTCGGGTGGCCGAGGAGACCGGCCTGCGCCTGCAGATCATCACGCCGCGCGAGGAGGCCCAGCTTTCCGTCGCCGGCTGCATGAGCCTGTTCGACCGCGAGGCCGACGCGGCCCTGGTGGTCGACGTCGGCGGCGGTTCGACCGAGCTGTCGTGGGTCGACCTGAAGGGCGGGGGGCTAGACGCCAAGCCGCGTCAGTTCGAGGCCTGGAAGCTGCCGATCCGCGCCTGGCTGTCCATTCCCATCGGCGTCGTCACCCTGGCCGAGCGCTTTCCCGAGGGCGAGCGCGCCGACGACGGCTGGTTCCGGGCCATGGTCGAGGAGGTGAAGTCGAAGATATCGGCGTTCCCCCACGCCGCGCCGATGCGCAAGACCTTCGACGCGGGCCGCGCGCACATGGTCGGCACCTCGGGCGCCATAACCAGCCTGGCGGGTCTGCACCTGGGCCTGCCGCGCTACGACCGCAACGTCGTCGACGGCCTCTGGATGCAGCGATCCGACTGCGAGGCGGCCGCCGGCCGGCTGCTTCAGCTGACTGCCAAGGAGCGGGCGCTGGAGCCTTGCATCGGGGCTGATCGCGCCGACCTGGTGCTCGCCGGCGCGGCCATTCTTCAAGCCGTTCAAGAGCTTTGGCCATGTTCTCGCGTGCGAGTCGCCGACCGAGGGCTTAGAGAGGGGCTTCTGATGTCTTTGATGTCGGATCGGCAGAAGCGCCCCCGCCGAAGGCGGCGCGGCGGGGCCGGTTCGGCCCAAACGGTGAACGCATGAACGACGAGCCCCCCAAGCGCCGCATGGTCAAGCCGCCGACCGGCGGCAACGCCGACGGCCGCGCCAAGCCTGCGCGCCTTAAGACGGCCTATGGCCGCACGCCCAGCCAGCAGGCCTGGCTGGAGCGCCAGATCAACGACCCGTTCTCGGCCAAGGCCCGCGCTCTGGGCTATCGCAGCCGAGCGGCGTTCAAGATCAGCGAGATCGACGAGAAATTCCGCTTCTTCAAGAAGGGGGCGCGGGTCATCGACCTGGGCTGCGCCCCAGGCGGCTGGCTGCAGGTGGCGGTCGAGCGCGGCGTGACCCAACTGGTCGGGGTCGACCTGCTGCACGTCGATCCCGTCGAGCCGGCCCACATCGTCGAGATGGACTTCACCGACCCGGCCTGTCCGCCCAAGCTCATCGAGATGCTGGGCGGTGCGCCCGACCTGGTGATGTCCGACATGGCGCCCAACACGGTCGGCCATCGCGAGACCGACCACCTGCGCATCGTCGGCCTGATCGAGATCGGCGCGGAGTTCGCCATCGAGACCCTGCGCCCCGGCGGCGCCTTCGTGGCCAAGGCCTTCCAGGGCGGCGAGACCTCGGAGGTCATCGCTCGCCTGAAGAAGCACTTCGAGAAGGTACAGCACTTCAAGCCCAAGGCCAGCCGTCAGGACAGCTCCGAGGTCTTCCTCGTGGCGACGGGGTTCAAGGGGCGATAGGGTCTACAGCTGCGCCGTGATGTCTTGCGCTCCGTCCAGGATGCGCAGAATTTCCACGCTGTCAGGCAGGACGCGATAGCAGATGGCGTAGCGGCCATGCGGCATCCGTCGCACGCCCTTGTCCTCGCGGCCGGCCAGCAATGGATAGGCGTAGGGGTGGTCGGAGAGGTTCAGGCAGGCCGCCTTCAACTTCGCGACGACCTTCCTCGCGGCGTTGGGCCTTTCGGCGGCTATCCAGCGGGCGATGTCCTTGAGGTCTCGGATGGAGAGCGGCGTGAACCGGGTCTTCATTCCTCGGCGAAACCGGCCGGCCGAGCCAGCAGCAGATCAAGCTCCGCTTCGACCTGGCCGAAAGCCTCTTCCAGCGGAACCGTGAGGCCGGCTTCGGCCTCCGCCAGGCCCGCATCGATGGCCGCGTAGAACGCCGCCAGTTTCGCCTCGCGCTCCTGAACCAGCCGAACGCCTTCGCGCAGCACCTCGCTCTTGGAGCCGTATCGTCCCTTTTCGATCAACTCGCCCACTATGGCTTCGAGTTGAGGGCCCAAATCGACGCTGATAGCCATCTGGTGCGCTCCTGCATGACCAATATCTATTATTGGTCTACCTGCCGGGAATTGGAAGGAGACAGTGCGAACCGCTAAATCGCGCTCTCCACGCCTCGACAAGCGCCCGTCTCGCGACTATACGAGCGCCGCAAAATGGAGAATCCGATGGAGATTCGCGAAGGGCTCACCTTCGACGACGTTTTGCTCGAACCTGGTCCGTCCGACGTCATGCCGACGCAAGTGACGACCGAGACCAAGTTCACGCGTGAAATCAGTCTGAACATCCCGCTCGTGTCCGCCGCCATGGACACGGTCACCGAAAGCCGTCTCGCCATCGCCATGGCGCAGGCCGGCGGCCTGGGCATCCTGCACCGCAACCTCTCCAACGAGGAGCAGGCCGACCACGTCCGCGAGGTGAAGCGGTACGAGAGCGGCATGGTCATCAACCCGCTGACCATCCACCCCGACACCACCCTGGCCGAGGTTCGCGAGATCACGGCCCGCCGCAAGATCTCGGGTTTCCCGGTGGTCGAGCGCGAGACCGGCAAGCTGGTCGGCATTCTCACGAACCGCGACATGCGCTTCGAGGGCGACGCCAACGTCCCGGCCTCGGCGCTGATGACCCGCGAGAACCTGATCACGGTGGGCGAGGGCGTCGACAGCCGCGAGGCGCGTGAGCTTCTCCGCAAGCACAAGATCGAACGCCTGATCGTCGTCGACGACGCCTACCGCGCCGTCGGCCTGATCACGGTGAAGGACATCGAGAAGGCCCAGGCTCACCCCCTGGCCGCCAAGGACGACAAGGGCCGCCTGCTGGTCGGCGCGGCCTCGACCGTCGGCGACGCCGGTTTTGAACGCTCGATGGGCCTGGTCGACGCCGGCGTCGACGTCGTCGTCATCGACACCGCCCACGGTCACTCCAGCCAGGTCGCCGCGGCCGTCTCGCGCCTGAAGCGCGAAGCCAACCGCGTCCAGATCGTGGCCGGCAACATCGCCACCTATGACGCCGCGCGCGCTCTGATCGACGCCGGCGCCGACGCGGTGAAGGTGGGTATCGGCCCGGGCTCGATCTGCACCACCCGCATCGTCGCGGGCGTGGGCGTGCCGCAACTGACCGCGATCATGGAAGCCGTCCGCGCCGGTCGCGAGAGCGGCGTGCCGGTGATCGCCGACGGCGGCATCAAGTTCTCGGGCGACCTGGCCAAGGCCATCGCCGCGGGCGCTTCGACCGCCATGATGGGCTCGATGTTCGCCGGCACCGAAGAGGCGCCGGGCGAGGTGTTCCTGTACCAGGGCCGCTCGTACAAGAGCTATCGCGGCATGGGCTCGGTGGGCGCCATGGCCCGCGGCTCGGCCGACCGCTACTTCCAGAAGGAAGTGACCGACAGCTTCAAGCTCGTGCCGGAAGGCATCGAGGGCCAGACCCCGTTCAAGGGTCCGATCGCCCCGGTGCTGCACCAACTGGTCGGCGGCCTGCGCGCCGCCATGGGCTATGTCGGCGCGCCGACCATCCCCGAGCTGCAGGAACGCGCCCGCTTCGTCCGGATCACCGGCGCCGGCCTGCGTGAAAGCCACGTCCATGACGTGATGATCACGCGCGAAGCCCCGAACTATCCGAGCGCGGTCTAGGCCATGCAGATGGCCTTCGAGCTGCGGATGCTGGCGGTTTCGGTCGTCATCGGGCTGGTCCACCTTCTGTGGGCCAGCGCGGCGGCCCAGCCCCAGCGCGGCTTGAAGTGGAATGTCGGCTCGCGGGAGACGCCGGTCGTGCTGACCGGCATGGCGGGGCGGCTCGAAAGGGCCTTCGCCAACTTCCGCGAGACCTTCCCGTTCTTCGTCGCCGCCGTGCTGGTCGCCTATCTGGGCGGCCGGCTCGGCGCGCTGACCGCCATCGGAACCGCGCTCTATGTCGGCGCCCGGGCGGTCTATGTCTTTCTCTATGCGTTCGGCGTGCCGGTCGTTCGCAGCTTGGTCTGGGTCGCCTCGATGGCGGGCCTGGGCCTGGTTCTCCTGGCCCTGGTGATATAGCTCCATGCGTGACGGAGGACGGGTTTCCGCGGCGATCGAGGTTCTGACCGAGATCGAGACGCGGCATTTTCCGGTGAAGATGGCGCTCAAGCGCTGGGGCGAGGCCGCGCGCTACGCCGGCTCCAAGGACCGGGCCTTCGTCTCGGGGCTGGTGCTCGACGCCCTGCGGCGCAAGCGCTCGCTGGGCTGGATGATGGGCGAGGCTTCGGCGCGCGGCGTCGTGCTCGGCGTCCTGGCCTTCACCTGGAAGTGGCCGGTCGAGCGGATCGCCGAGGCCGCTTCCGAGGAGCATGGCTTCGGCGCCCTGACCGAGCCTGAACAGGCGCGCCTGAAGGATCCCGTCTCGCTGGACGGCGCGCCCGCGCCGGTGGCCGGCGACTATCCCGACTGGCTGGAGCCGCACCTGGCCCGCGCCCTCGGCGCCGACCAGGCCGCGGAGATGGCCGCGCTGTCCGAACGCGCCCCGGTCGACCTGCGCATCAACACCCTGAAGGCCGACGCCGAGCGCGGCGCCAAGGCCCTGGCTCCGATCAACGCGGCTCCGGCCGGCATCCTGCCCAACGCCTTCCGCATCCCGGCGCCCGCCGCCGCCGAGCGCACGCCGTCGGTCGAGGCCGTGCCGGCCTTTTCCAAGGGCTGGTTCGAGGTCCAGGACCTGGGCTCGCAGATCGCCGCGGCCGTGGCCGGCGAGGTCAAGGGCAAGCAGGTGCTCGACTTCTGCGCCGGCGGGGGCGGCAAGACGCTCGCGCTCGCCGCCGCCATGGGCAACAGCGGCCAGATATTCGCCCACGACGCCGACGCCCGCCGCCTGGCCGACACCATTCGTCGCGGCCAGAGGGCAGGGGTCCGCAACCTGCAGATCCGCTCGCCGATCGAGGCCCAGCCGCTGAAGGGCCTGGAGGGCAAGATCGATGTCGTGTTCGTCGACGCCCCCTGTACGGGCGCCGGCACCTGGCGGCGCCATCCGGACGCCAAGTGGCGCCTGTCGCCCGACCAGCTGGCCAAGCGCCAGATCGAGCAGGACAGCGTCATGGAGGACGCCTCGACCTTCGTGAAGCCCGGCGGCCGCATGGTCTATGTCACCTGCTCGCTGCTGACCGAGGAGAACGAGGACCGCGTGGCGGCCTTCCTCGAACGCCACCCCGAATTCACCGCCAGGCCGATCGCCCTCGAAGGCGTCACGCACGTGACCCCGGAAGGCTACCTGCGCCTGACGCCGCACCGCGCCGGTACGGACGGCTTCTTCGCCGCCGTGCTCGAGCGCTCGACCTACGCACCCTGACCGCCGCACACGACCCGCTGGAGACCCGCCCGATGACCACCGAAACCCACCACCAGCGCGTCCTGATCGTCGATTTCGGCAGCCAGGTGACCCAGCTGATCGCGCGCCGGGTGCGCGAGGCCGGCGTCTATTGCGAGATCCATCCGTTCGACAAGGCCGAGGCCGTCGTCGACGAGTACAAGCCTTCGGCCATCATCCTGTCGGGCGGCCCGGCCAGCGTGCTGGAGGCCGAAAGCCCCCGCATCGGCCGCAAGCTGTTCGACCTGGGCCTGCCGATGCTGGCCATCTGCTACGGCCAGCAGCTGCTGTGCGACGTGCTGGGCGGCAAGGTCGAGGGTGGCCATGCCGGCGAGTTCGGCCGCGCCGAGCTGACGATCGGCAAGGCGAGCCCGCTGTTCCAGGGCCTGGCAGGCGTGGGCGAGCTGGAAACCGTCTGGATGAGCCACGGCGACCGCGTCACCGCCATCCCCGAAGGCTTCGAGGTGGTGGGCACCTCGAACGGCGCGCCCTTCGCCGCCATCGCCAACGACGACAAGAAGATCTACGCCCTGCAGTTCCACCCCGAGGTGTACCACACCGTCAACGGGGCCAAGATGTACCGGAACTTCCTGTTCAACATCGCCGGCCTGACGGGCGATTGGACCATGGCGGCCTTCCGCCAGGAGATGGTGCAAAAGATCCGCGACCAGGTCGGCGACGGCAAGGTGATCTGCGGCCTGTCGGGCGGCGTCGACAGCTCTGTGGCCGCCGTCCTGATCCACGAGGCCATCGGCGACCAGCTGACCTGCGTCTTCGTCGACACGGGTCTTCTTCGTAAGAACGAGGCCGACCAGGTCGTCACCCTGTTCCGCGACCACTACAACATCCCGCTGGTCCACGTGGACGCCGGCGACCTGTTCCTGGGCGAACTGGCGGGCGTTTCCGACCCCGAGACTAAGCGCAAGACCATCGGCCGCCTGTTCATCGACGTCTTCGACAAGGAAGCCGCCAAGATCGACGGCGCGCAGTTCCTGGCCCAGGGCACGCTCTATCCGGACGTCGTCGAAAGCGTCTCGGCCCGCGGCGGCCCCTCGGCCGTGATCAAGAGCCACCACAACGTCGGCGGCCTGCCCGACTACATGAAGCTCAAGCTCGTCGAGCCGCTGCGCGAGCTCTTCAAGGACGAGGTCCGCGCCCTGGGCGTCGAGCTTGGCCTGGCCCCCGCCTTCGTCGGCCGCCATCCGTTCCCCGGCCCGGGCCTGGCCATCCGCATCCCGGGCGAGATCACGCCCGAGAAGGTCAAGGTCCTGCAGGACGCCGACGCCATCTATCTCGAAGAGATCCGCAACGCTGGCCTCTACGACAAGATCTGGCAGGCCTTCGCCGTGCTGCTTCCGGTCAAGACGGTCGGCGTCATGGGCGACGCCCGCACCTACGAGAACGTCCTGGCCCTGCGCGCTGTGACCTCCACCGACGGCATGACCGCCGACTTCTTCGAGTTCCCCTGGGAGATCCTCGGCAAGACCGCCACCCGGATCATCAACGAGGTCCGAGGCGTCAACCGCGTCGTCTACGACGTCACCAGCAAGCCCCCCGGCACGATCGAGTGGGAATGATGATTAGAAAAATAAAAGTAAAAGCAATACCTTATATTAAATATTGGTGATCGGGGGCTGAGTTGTCAATGAGGCGAAGGGCTAGATTCAGTACCTAAAAGCACTGATCTAGACCTTCCGGTGGCCCATATGGGGGGCATGTAAAAATTGTTTTGACGGCATTTGTGAGGATGGCCCACTAACTGGGGCGCTCCCATGTTCAGGCTAGAGACTCTGCCATTGTCGCGAAATTGAATATGCACGGGATCAATTAATTCACTAATCCCGCCAGATCAGTCGGCTGCTGGCGCTGAAGAGCTTGTGGAGACAACCGCGCAAACCAGCGGGCGGGCTATTTGCCCGAGGGGGGCATGTCAGCCTGAGCTACCGGTACGCTAACGGTGATCTCGACGCGCCGGTTCAATGGTTCCTTATCGGGTTTGTCGGTGATCACAGCAGGATCGCGAGCTCCACGCGCTTCCTGCGCAATGATCCCCCTATCGACACCCAGCGCTACGAGCGCGCTCGTCACGGCCTGCGCCCGGTATTCGCTGATCCGGAGCGCGGCTGCTGAGGAGGCCAAGCCATCGTCATGTCCCACCACAAGAATACGGCTTGCTTTGGCCCTGTTCGCATAGGCGGCAGCTACGCTCACGAGACTCTGCGCTTCCGGCGTTAAGACGTATTGGTCAAACGGAAAAAACACCGTGAAGCCCCGGGCCTCGGTGTCCAGGCCTTCATCGGGTGTCGAATACCCCTGAATCTGGTTCTCGGTTGCCCGATCGATCCGGCGGATCGTCGCCAGGTCTCCCGTCCGCATGGCTTCTCGCAGAGCGTCGATGTCGGCTTGGTACACTGTACCCTCGCCCTCCTGCAGACGAGCTAGACGGTTGAGGGCGATCTGTCCCTCGATCCGGGCCAGTTTGAAAGTTGACGAGCTTCCGCCCGTGCTTGTGGCGCGGGCAGGGTCACTTGTTGTTGGCGAGGCGTCGCCGCCGACATGACCAACCGGTGTGCCGGGTAGACTTGGCGTTGAGGGGGACGTTGAGGAGGGTGTGGTGGTCGGGGATGAGGCGGTGTCGCTATAGAGCGGTTGGACCCACATCGCCACGGAGGCGGCGAGCACGGCGACGGCGATGCTGATCAGGGCGGGGCTGCGGGCGGCCTGGCGCAGTCTCTCGATGAGGCCGGGGGCCGCCGGCGTGGCCAGCTTGTCGGGCGCGCGGCCGTCGATGGCGTCAATCAGAAGCGGGTCATGCAGGTCGCTGTCTTCAGATTGGCGCAGCCAGTGGATGAGGAGGTCGGGGCGGCGCGGCGGCCGGCTGACATGGTGGCGCAGCGCCTCGGTGTCGGAGACCAGGAAGGCGTGAACCATCCGCACGGTGGCTCGCAGATCCTTGTGCGAGAGGTCGCGCGCGAGCCGCTCGCGCAATTGGTCGGGCATACGGCCGGCGCGCAACCAGGGCAGGCGCACGATCCGCAGCAGGGAGTCATCGTTGAGGAGGCAGCTGCGGCCGTCGGCGGTCTTCAGGGTCTTGCCGAGCGCCAGGGTCAGGGTGGGTTCAAGGCGGGGGAAGACGGCGAGAGCACGCAGCAGGCGCATCAGGTCCTCGCCCAGCCAAGTCTTCAAATCCTCCAGGAGGCCGTCGATCAAATCCTCGTCGAGGGGCTCGGCGCTGAGCAGCATGGCGCGGTGGCGGGACAGCTGAAACGGCAGGTCCAGCCGAGGCGGTTGGGATGGGGCGGTCGCGGGCGCTCCGCCGCCCACCATCAGCCAGTCTGCATAGCGGCGAACCCCGTCTGGGGTCGCCGGGAGCACCGCAAGGCCGGCACGGCGCAACGCCGCCTCGTCGCCTGCCCAATCGGACTCTGCCCGCGGATCGAGCACCGTGACCTGCCCGCCGATCGCCAGATCTTCCAGCCAGTCGACCGGTTCGCCGGTGGGCCGCACCAGTCGGTCGGTCTCGGCGAGCACCAGGGTGCGGGCGCCGCTGACGCCCGCCGTAAGCTCGGACAGAAGGGCCGGGCGCTCGGCGGGAGTGTCGAGGTTGGCCAACTGCCGTGGCCGACGGTTGAAGGCGTAGCGAGTGACCGCGGCGTGCTGGCGGCGCAGGCGACGCGCGAGCATTTCGCCCACCAGCGGCAGGTGGTCGCGTGGGCCCTCGCGGTCGATCAGCAGCAGATAGCCGGGTATCCTGGGGCGCGCGCCGAACCGCAGGGTCGGATATCCGGCGTTGCGCACCGTGGCGCGAAGACTGCGGCGAATGTTCAGGCGTGAGCCGGGAGCGCTGCTGTGGCGCGCCAGGCTGAGCATGGAGCGCAACACTTCCTGGCCGCCGAAATAGTCGCCGAGCGCGGCGCCGAGCGCGACCGGGCGCGAGGTCTCGGGCGTCGGCCGGAAGGCGCGCTGCTCGCGCCGCAGCAGCAGGAGCAGGACGGCGCTCATCGTCAGGCCGAACAGGAGGGGGATCAGGCCCAGAAGCGCCCAGGGGCCAAGGTCGAACTTGAGAACCCAGCCGACAGGGTCGTGCCTTATGTCGATGAGGAGGCGCACCTGCGGCGTCGCGAGGTTTGGTGTCGGCGGCGGCGCGATCCCCGGCAGCGGAATTTCCCGACCGTTCAGGAGAAGGATGAGGAGGCCCAGCGCCACGAGGACGATCGCGCCGACCAAGCCGAGGACGAGGGCGTCGCGCCGGTCGCGCCGGAGATTCTCGTCAACCTCGGGCGTTGCCCGCCGGCGGGGCGGCGGAGGCTCGGATCTGGCGCGTCTGACCGACAGTCGCGGTGCGGGCGGAGCGACATCGGCCCTGAGTTCCTGGAACCGGGCCAGGAACTGGGCCTGTTCCTGAGGCGAGCTGCAGAAGACGGGCGACAGCCAGCGGGCGAAAGCCGCGTCGGTGGGAGCGATGCCGTGGTGATGCAACGTCGCGCGAACCTCGTGCAACCGAAGCTGCTCGGCCGTTGAGAGCTCGAACTCCACGATCAGCCGCTCGACCAGGATCTCTTCCGGGGACGGCGGAGCCGGATCAGCTCCACTGACATTGGTGGCGACTGACATTGGCCTAGTCCCGCTCAGCGCCAGCTTGGGCTGTCGGGCAAGGCGGCGCCCCTGGCTTCCCTGGGCCTGCCCCGCGCCCCCTCCATCCACTTCGTGATCATATCCAGGCCAGCCCTCTGGTCGTCGGCCTGCTTGAGCAGAGCCGTCAGGCTCTGGGCGAGCTGGTCGCGCTGCTTGCGGCCCCAGGCCTTCAATCCTGACCCCGCCCCTAGCCGGGCCAGCACCTCGGACCAGGCCAGCAGTTCGGCCGTACCCGGCTTGCGGTGGATGGCGTCCTGGCTGGAGTGCAGCAGGTCGGCCACCTCCACGACCTCGTTTATGAGGTTTTCGCTGACGGACCGGCCCTTCAGCGATCCTTGTAGGATAGCCTTCAGGGTCTCGCCGCGGACGCGAGGGACGTCGAAATAGGCGCAGCGACGTAGAAACGGTTCGGGCAGCGGCTTTTCAGCATTGCTGGTGATCACCACGATGGGACGCACCTTGCGGTCGGTCTTCACCCGCAGGCCCAACTCGGCGATCAGGAAGGTCATGTTCTCGACTTCCACGAGGAGGTCGTTGGGGGTGTCGCGCGGCGCCTTGTCGAGCTCGTCGATCAGCACCACGCGCACCTCGCGCCCGCGGAACGGCTGGCGGAAGTCAGCGTCGTCCGGAAACAGGTCGCACACCCGCACCTCGTCGCCTGTCGGCTGCCAGCCGGGCCCGAAGGCGTCGTCCAGCAGCTTGCGGTGGCGCTGGATCACGTCGCCCCCCTTGAGCTCTTCGCCGCCCACCGTCCAGAGCACCGAGTTGGGTCCGGCGGCGCGCACGATGCCATAGCCGAGCGCGTTGAAGCGGAGATAGCGTACCAGTGGCTTCACATCGAATTGGGGCGTGCGCCCCGCAGCGGCGTCGCGGAAGCGGGCGACGTCGTCGAAGGCGTAGAGCAGGTCGGCGCCCAGCGTTGTGGACTTCACGTCGAAGCGAAGAACCTCGTTGGCGTTCAGATGATGGGCCAGCCACTTGGCGGCTTGGGTCTTGCCTGCGCCGGGCGCGCCGGTAAGCACGATAGGCTCGCCCAGCATCATGGCTACATCCACGGCCTCCTTGAGGCCCGGCGGCGGGTTGTAGTTGACCGGGTCGTCATGCCTAGCGGTCAGCGGCTCGCACAGCTTCAACGGGTCCGTTGACTCGAGCGCGAGGAAATGGGGCGGTGATTGCATCACTATTCCTGCGGGTTGAGTTGCGAGAGCCAATGGCGGAGCTGGTTGAGGCGCGGCATGGCGCCCGAGGCGAGGAGTTCGCTGGTGGCGCGGGTGTGCAGTTCAAAGACTTCAGTTTCCCGCAGCGGGACATGTTCTGCTACCTCCTCGAGCCAGTCCTGGAGGTCGCGATCGTCGACACAGGCGAGGAGGCCGGCATTGACGACCACCACCTGATCTCCGTGGCTAGCGAGGCTGGAGACGCGCTCGCGCAGAGCCTCCTCGTTGACAGGTCCGTTTTGCGAGGACGGCTTGACGCAGAGCAGGTGGACCAAGGCGCGGTTCAGAGGCTCTTCGGCGATCTGCGCCCAATAGGCTGACCAGCCCTTGAGCAACTCCACGTCCGGCGCGTCGAGCTGGTCCGCGAACAGTTCAGAGTACAGGGTCTTGGAGCAGGAGCTGGCGCGCAGGGCGGCGCGGACGTCCGACGGCGCGGTGGATTCCGCATCGAGGGCCCGCATCAGCCGGCGCTTCAGGAATTTAAGCGCCTCGTCCGCGCTCTGTCCGGGCATGCGCCATGTCGCTTCCTCACGCTTCCACTTGGGCGGCAGCCGCACGATCTCGCCCCGGGTGTAGACGCCAGCCTCGACCAGGAAATGGCTCTGGAAACGGTCGAAGAGGTGTTCCGGCAAGTCGTCGTCCTGGCTGCCGAACACTCCAATCACCGGCTGCCGACCGGTGCGGCCGACGAAGGTCGCGTCCTCGAGAGGTTGAAAAACGTGGGTTCGGTCGCAGTTGTGCAGGTATCGCGCGAGGCGAGCACGGAGCGGCGTTCGCCGCCATTGGTCCTCGTCACCAATCACCGTGTTGCTTGGGGGGGCGTCCTGGCTCGCCAAGGTGCCCACGAGCGTTTTTGTCGGCGGCGGCAGCTGCCACGCTTCCGCGATCTTGGGCGCCCTCAGCAGCATGTCGATTGGGATGAACAGGCCGGTCTGCTTCTGCTGCCGCTCGGCCACCATGCCCAGCACGCCGTCGTCCGAGCGGACGCCCGCGCCCGAGCATCCCGGCACGATCTCATCGTCGTTGACGAGCGCCCGGATAGTCATCCGGTTACCGACGACCGCGCCACGTACCCGGCCGTTGAAGTTGATCCCGCCTTGCTCGTCGGCCGAGACGCCGTTGCCCCAAACCTCTGTTCTAGACTCGGGCTTGGGACCACGGCGGGCAATGACCACGTCGGCGGGCGGGATGAAGGTCTCGGGAAGCAACTCAAGCAGCGCAACATCGTCCAGATCGGACCGGGCGCGAACCTCGCTGGATTGCGGCCACCAGGCGGCTATCCGGGCGGTGATCGGTTGAGGCCAGAGGTTACTAAAGGCGAAGGCGAGCGTGATCGGCGCCTGTGGGGGAGCGGGGTTGTCGATCCAGGCGTCCGTATCACCGAGGGACTCGGCCACCACGTGGGCGCAGGTCAGTACATGGCGAGGGCCGATGAGGAAGCCCATGCCGACCCGGACCCCCTCGACGTTCTCGGGGCTGCCCGCAAGCAGGATGTGGACATCGATCTCGTCGAAGCCTGGAAAGTCACTCACCGCCCACCCTCAGACCGCCATGGAGACGCCGCGTAATGGACACTCAAACCGATCTGGCTACCCACGCCTTCGGGTCCAAGGCCAGGTCCATTATCGCCCCTTGAAGCCAAGGGTCGGTGCAATGGGTCAGGGTTGTCAATCCCGCTGAGCACCACCCTTGAGGGCGCTGGCCGGTCAGGTTTGCACTCGGGCATAGGGATGGCCGTAGACGCTGTAGGCAAGCCAGGTGGATTCGCCGTGGGCCTTGGCGGCCTCGCGCGCCGCCCTGGTCGCGTGGACCACGGCCTTCCCCGCCTTGAGCTGCTCGTAGAAGGTCCGCGAGAAGACCAGGGCGGTGTGGTCCGCCACCGACCAGAGCGTGCCGACGAACAGGCCCGCCCCCTGACGAACGAAAGCCTGCGCCAGCCCGCCAGCGCCGCTCAGACCATAGCCGCCGACGCCGGTTTGGCAGGCGTTCAGAAAGATGATCGGCTTCACCCCATCGCTGGCGAGGTTGGCGTAGCTGCGCACCGCCGCCAGTGACAGTTCCTCGCGCGCCACGCGGCCACCGCGCTGGAAGCCCTCGAGCAGCAGGCCGGAGTTCCAGATGCGGTCCGGATCTGCGCTTCCGTGGCAGGCGAAGTGAAGGATGTCGAAGTCCTGCCCGGAGGTGCGGCCGAGCGCCGAGAGAACCGGTTCAATGTGGGGGGCCACGGGCCGGGCGCCGAGCACTTCGCTCACCATGGCCACTTCGTCTGGCTGGCTGGGGAGGCTCAGATTCGGATCGAGATAGTCGGGGATGCAGTAGAGCGCACGATCCTCGCGCAGGCGGAGACGGGCGGGCGCGACACCCACGTTGGTGATCCACCGGGTCAGGCCGAGCTCGGCCAGGAACTTACCCCCGGCCAGCGGCATGCTCCGCGAGTCCGGATCCAGTATCCAGGCGACCTCCCAGGGGATGGAGGGCTCTTGAGCGAAAACCTGCAGGCTGCCGATCTGGTCGCGGCGGTTCCAGATCAGGCGCTGAAGGTCCCTGGGCAGGAGCCGGAACAGTTCTGCTCCCTCAGCGCGGATCAGCATCATCAGCGGCTCGAAATCTCCGCTGCTGTCGGTCCAACTGTTCTCAAGGCGCTTGTAAAGGTCGCGGATATAGCTGGTCTTGTCGATGCGTTGCCAATCGGTCTCGTACTCGTCCTCGATGCCGAGCTCGGGTGCGCTGACCAGGAAACGCAGGCGCCACAGACCGTTGTCGCCGCCCTCCTCGAGGATGCGCAGGTCGACGATGGGAGGATCCAGATCCTGCGGAGTCATGGTGGCGCTGGCGGCGATGGCGCCGGTGGAGACGAACACCGGCTGGAGCACGACGCGGGTCAGCCGCCGATTGTCGAGGAAGACATCGGCCCAGACCTCGGCCATGCCGGGCGCGACGCCCTGCACCTGGAAGCCCAAGACTTCCGGAGCGCCCGGCTTGGGGGCGTCGACCCAGGTGGCGTCGTCTCCGACAATCCGGCAGTTGACCCGCGCGGCCACCCGCACGAGCAGTCGGGCCGCCTTGGCCACGGGGATGAGCGCCTCGGCGCGGACCTGACCCTCTACGGCGGCGATCTCCTCGCGCGACAGGGTGACCTCAAGCATTGTGGGCCGCTCCAGGGCGGGCGTTTCCGGCATCGAGGCGGTCACATGGCATGGCGGGACGGTGGCCGGTGGCGGCGACTCGGCCTTCGTCAGTTCCAGCTCGGCTGCGCCGCTGTCGCCCGAGATCGCGGCGCTGGCGGCCATAGCCCTGAGATCGCGACCACGGGTGGTGCGCCGAGACGAGCCTGTGACGTCCGCAAGATTGGCGCTGACCGCCCTGCGGGTCGAGCGAGCAAGGCGCGGCGTCGAGGGGGCGGACATGGCCGGGGGCGGCGACGTTTCGAAAGCCGACGGCGATTCCACCGGCCCGCGCGTGCGGCGCGGGACCACCAACTCGGCTGGCAGCGGCGGCAGGCCTAGCCAGGCGAGCAGTCGCTCGGAGGTCTCCGGCGCGGTGAAGTAGACCGTATGATAGATGGTCTCGACGTCGCCGAACGGGTAGGTGTCGGTCAGCCAGCCAGAGCGCTCTCCGAAGTTCGTCATGGACTCGGTGTCGACCACCAAGTCGTTGGGCTGCCCCCCCCATAGATCGTTGGTGACCCGATCGAGCAGCACCTGGGCCAACTCCTTTGAGAGGCCGCGACGAAGCTCGAAGTGGGGAACGAAGTTCGAGGTGATCGCGTGATAGGCCGGCGCCGCGTCGCCGCGGAACGGGATCGCGCCCAGCCGGCGCACGGTCTCGCCATCGGGCTGCATGGAGGCCAGGCCTGGAACGCGGCGCTCGTTGATGGCCACCTGGGGCAGCATCTGGACGAACTCTCCCAGGGTCTTGACGCCCAGGCGCACCAGCGGGTCCAGCGGCGCACCGGCCAACAGGGTCACCGCCCGCGCCCCGGCCATGATGGCGTTGGTATAGAGGTCGGCCAAAGCCTCCCAGTTGGCCGGGCTGGACAGGTGTGTGCCGGCGTTCGTGCAGCCAACGAAGACGGCGCGGCCCAGGCGAAGGTCAGGGCGGCTGGCGGCGAAGATCTCGTCGAACAGCACCCGCAACACCAGGCCGCCGCGGCTGTAAGCGATGGCGTCCACCTGGGCGCCGGGCGGGAGGCCGGCGAGCGCGTCGGCCATCAGCTCGGCGTTGGCCTCCACGCTCTGGGCGAGAGTCTTGTGATCGAAGCCCAGCACGGCGTCATAGGCGTCGAGGGCGGCGTTCAGGAAGAACTGTCCTGCCGGATGTGCGCAAAGGTGGCCGAAGCTGCCGGAGGTGTTCGAGAAGGTCCCATGCACCAGCAGAAGTACGCGCATCGGCCGGTCTGCCGGCGCGACCGGAACGGTCGCCTGGCCGGGGCGCCAGGTTTTCGGATCGGCGGCGGTGACGCGCACCAGTCCGCCGGGGCTATCCCCCTCGATGCGCGCCATCACCGCGTCGATGGTTAGGCGGATGGCGAATTTCAGCACCACTGCGCGGATCGGCTTGGTGAGGCGGTCCACCACCCAACCGAGGGGGGAGCGAGTGACGCGCCCACGCGGAGGCGCCGCGCCAATGGTGAAGGTTAGGGCTCCGGCCTCGGCGCTGCGGGTGACGCGACCTTCACCTGCCTCGTTGGCTTGCAGCCAAGCGTAGGTCCCTTCCTCGGTTTCCACCAACACAACGGCGCTCTCGCCAGCGCCGACGGCGACGCTTACCCGGACAGCTTCATCGTCGCCTTCCGCGCGAACGGAGCGGCGTTCTGCGGCAGGAGGTTCCAGGCTCACGTCCGCGGCCACGGTGAGTCCCGAGGCGGCGAGCGCGGCGAGCATCACGTCGTCCCCGGGCGTTGCACCTTCCGCGCGGGTGCGCCGACGGGTGCGACTGCCGGCATCATCGCTCGAGAGGATTCTGACTACTACGTCGTCCGGCGTCTCGAAGACCACTTCGCTAGAGCCGCCCGCGCCAACGGTCCGCACAGTCCGCATCTCGCCCCCGCTCAACTAATCCGTGCTTCTTGATTTTTCACCAATCTAAGGTGAGTGCAACTTTAAATCGCCCACGCATTCAAGCTGTCTGCGGCTTTGCGATCTGCCTCGGTGTGCTGCGGCGCCGCTGTATGAAGAACGGCGGTGTTCGCAGGCCGGTCGCGGCGAGTGCAGGACGTGCACCATGGAGCACGGCGACCTGTGTGACGGCCCGACAGAGCGTTGAATCAAGCGCATCGCCAAAGCAGCGGTTCTTCAAGGGCGCTAGGCTGGGCGTCGTGTTTTTGGAGACAAGCCAATGCCCGAACTTGGCGCTTACCTGACGGGGCGCCTTCTTTTTTGCCTGCGACGCGGGGGCTCCGCCGGGCGCGAGGCGGTTTTGTGCGGGTGAAGGCCCGATCATCGGGTCTGGAATTGGTTCTAGGGCTGGCGTTCCGTTCTCGCCCGAGCTAGCAGACCGCCCATGATCCGCCTCGACAACATCTCCAAGCAAAACGGCCACCAGATCCTGTTCATCGAAGCTTCGATGGGCATCCAGAAGGGCGAAAAGGTCGGGCTCGTCGGCCCGAACGGCGCCGGCAAGACGACGCTGTTCCGCATGATCACCAGCCAGGAGCAGCCCGACGACGGGCTGGTCGCGATCGATGCCGGAATGCGGATCGGCTACTTCAGCCAGGACGTCGGCGAGATGTCGGGCCAGAGCGCGGTCGCCGCGGTGATGGACGGCGTCGGTCCCGTCAGCGCGCTGGCCGCCGAGATGGCCGCGCTGGAGGCCGCCATGGTCGATCCGGACCAGGCCGACCAGCTGGACGCCGTCATGGAACGCTATGGCGAGGTGCTGGAGCGCTTCCAGGAACTGGACGGCTATGCGTTGGAAGCGCGCGCCCGCGAGGTGCTGGCCGGCCTGAGCTTCAGCCAGGAGCGCATGGACGGCGACGTCGGCATGCTGTCCGGCGGCTGGAAGATGCGCGTGGCGCTGGCCCGCATCCTGCTGATGCGGCCCGACGGCATGCTGCTGGACGAACCCTCCAACCACCTGGACCTGGAGAGCCTGATCTGGCTCGAGGCGTTCCTCAAGAACTACGACGGCGCGCTGCTGATGACCTCGCACGACCGCGCCTTCATGAACCGCATCATCGGCAAGGTGGTGGAGATCGACGCCGGCTCGCTGATCACCTATTCGGGCGATCTCGACTTCTACGACCAGCAGCGGGCGCTCGGCGAAGCCCAGCGCCAGGCGCAGTACGAGCGCCAGCAGGCGATGCTGGCCAAGGAAATCAAGTTCATCGAGAAGTTCAAGGCGCGCGCCTCGCACGCCGCCCAGGTCCAGAGCCGGGTGAAGAAGCTCGACAAGATCGAACGCGTCGAGGCTCCGCGCCGTCGCCAGGCCGTTCAGTTCGAGTTCCAGAGCCCGCCGCGGTCGGGCGAGGACGTGATCAGCCTGCGGGGCGTCCACAAGGGCTACAGCGACAAGCCGATCTACGAAGGCCTCGATTTCCTCGTGCGCCGCAAGGAGCGCTGGTGCGTGCTGGGCGCCAACGGCGCCGGCAAGTCGACCCTGCTGAAGCTGGTGGCCGGCGACGCCAAGCCCGACCAGGGCGCGGTCCACATCGGCGCCAGCGTCAAGATGGGCTACTTCGCCCAGCACTCCATGGACCTGCTGGACGGCGAGGAGACGATCTTCGAGTCGCTGGAACGCTCGTTCCCGCAGGCCGGCCAGGGCGCGCTGCGCACCCTGGCGGGCTGCTTCGGCTTCTCCGGAGACGACGTGGAAAAGCCTTGCCGCGTCCTGTCCGGCGGCGAGAAGGCGCGCCTGGTCATGGCCAAGATGCTGTTCGATCCGCCGAACCTGCTGGTGCTCGACGAACCGACCAACCACCTCGACATGGCGACCAAGGAGATGCTGGTCGCGGCCCTGGCGGACTTCGAGGGCACGATGCTCTTCGTCTCGCACGACCGCCATTTCCTGGCGGCCCTGAGCAACCGCGTGCTGGAGCTGACGCCCGAGGGCGTCCACCAGTACGGCGGCGGCTACACGGAATATGTCAGCCGCACCGGCCAGGAAGCGCCGGGGCTGCATCCGGGCGGCTAGCGACGTAGACGCCTCAAGCCGCCGGGACGCAGGGGCCGCTAAGGCTTGGCGTTGTCGATGGGCGCGGCGCAGGCCTTGAGCGCGGCCTCCAGGACCTTCTCCCGGCCCTGCCGCTGCTCGCGGCCGATCAGCAGGAGCTTGACCTTCTGGTAGATATCGCCCGCCGCCTTCAGGGCGTCGGCGGTATCGGCATACTGAGGCGTGGGCGGAAGTTCGGGCTGGCAGGGCACCGGGATCTTCTCGACCACGGTCTTGATCTCGACCTGCTTGACGGGCGGCGGCTGGGTCGATGCGCAGGCGGCGGCGGACGCGGCGATCAGCACGATCGCCGCCAGGCGGGACAGGGTCACCATCGGGAGGTCCTTCACTGGGTTATGGCAAGGTCGATGGCCGCGTTCGCGGCGTCGCACCGGTTGACGCTCTTGGGCGGGTCGGCAAGCAGCTTGCGCAGCCTTTCCTCGCTGCGGGCAGCCTTCTCCAAGGCCTTCTGGACCGCGATCTGGGCCGCTTCGACCTGAGCTTCCGCAGCGACCTTGTACTTCTTGATGCTGATGTTCTGGGCGGCGATGGTCGCGTCGAGCTTCAGCCGGTTGGTCGAGCAGGTCGCAAGGTCGGTACGAAAGCGATCGCGATCGGCGCTCACCGCGGCGAGGGCCTTCTGGGCCTTGCCGGCCCTATGCTCGGCCCCGATCAGCTTGAAGCCCAGCACGACGACGGCGATCAGCAGCAGCGCCGAGACGACCGATCCGACGAGCCCCGCGATGGGCCCGCGCAGGAAGCCCAGAAGGGCTGACAAAGAGAGCATCGATTTCCCCCCGAAGGCTCCGAATGGAGCCGGACAGTGAACCAGCGGCGCCTCGCGGCATGGCAAGCGCGCCAGGAAGAGCGGCCCGGACCGCCGCGCGGGGAGGTCCGAGTGATGGGCCTAGGCCGGCGGCGCGGGCGCCTGGACCCAGCCGTTCCAGTCGCCGCCCGGCCAGGCCTGGTCGATGGTCCAGACCCGGTCCTGGGCGTCGACAGCCGTCAGGGCGACGTTGCCGGTGTTCTGCAAGGCGGCCGCCAGCAGCCGCATCGGCGCCGGCTGGCCCAGGAAGCCCGGGCCCTCCCAGTTGCTCCACGGCCCGCCGGCGGTCAGCTGGTAGAGGGTCCATATCTGGCCGTCCTCGCCCAGCGCCCAGAGCTGGACGCCGCGCGAGCCGCGCTGTTCGGACGCCGTGATCTCGATGAACGGGCAGGGCTGGTTGGGAAAGTCCTGCCAGGCGTTCCAGTCGCCGCCCGGCCAAGCCTGGCCGATCCCCCACAACTTGGCTTGCAGGTCGAGAGACCAGAGCCAGACGCAGCCGTTGTTCTGCTGGGCCGCGGCGATCTTCTTCATCTGCCTCGGCTGATCCTTGAAGCCGGGTCCCTCCCAAGCGCTCCAGGGTCCATTGGGGGTCAGCTGGTAGAGGGTCCATATCCGGCCGACCGGATCGACGCCCCAGAGTTCGACGCCCCGGTCGCCGCCTTGCTGCGACGCGGCGATCTCCTGCATGGCCAAGGGCTGTGACGGGTTGGGCGCCTCCCAGGCGTTCCAGTCGCCGCCGGCCCAGCCCTGCGGGATCGACCAGACCCTTCCGCCGGTGTCGAGCGTGAACAGTCGCACGGTGGCGAAGCTCTGGTTGGAACCTCCCTCGGGCGGGGGGCCGTCGTTCTGCTGCGCGGCCGCCAGCTTCTGGAACACTTCGCCGCCGGGCTGGCCCTTGAAGCCGGGCCCCTCCCAACCGCTCCAGTCGGCGCCGGGCCGCGTCTGGTAGCGCGTGGAGATCTGACCGCTCGGCCCGACCACCCACAGCTCCACGCCGCGATCCCCGCCCTGCTGGGAAGCGGTGATCGCGGTGATCGCCGGCGGCTGTGGTTGAGGTTGCGGTTCAGGCTGAGGTTGGGGCTCCGGCTGGGGGTGGGGTTCCGGCTCAGGCTGCGGTTGCGGCTCCGGTTCCGGCTGGGGCGTGGGCGGGAAGCAGGCGTCGGCGGCGCCGGTGACGTCGGCCTCGCTGAACCGGCCGACGCCGCTCAGCAGGGCGACGAGGCCTTGGCGATCGGTGGCGGGAAAGGCCTGGGCGTCGAGCAGGCAGCCCGCCAGCCCGGTGGCGTCCAGCGTCGGGAAGGCGGCCGCCACGGCCGGCGCGACTTCCGCGGCCGGATAGCCGGCAGCGACCAGCGCGCGCGTGATGTCCAGCGGACTGGCGGGCGGAGGCGAATTGGGCATCAGGCGATTTCCATCAGGCTAGGGTGGCGATGAGGTCTTGGCCACGGGTCCAGGCGTCGGCGGCCGCGGCCGCGTCGACGCCGGAAACCAGGACCAGCAGGGCGGCTTCGACGTCGGCGCGGACCGCGCCTCCGGCGGACGCGGCGGCGGCCAGCAGCACGGGCTGCGAGGCCAGCGGGTCGTAGGCGCGGATCAGGACGACCATCCGTGCGCTCGCCGACAGGCCCTCGAAGGCCGGCAGGGCGGCGCGGGCCGCTGCGACCGGTGAGCCGGCCGCCTGCGACAGCGACGCCAGGGCCTCGACCGACCCCTGCGGCGCGAAGATCGCCAGCAGGGCCGAGGCGCGCTCGCCGGCGTCGGGGTCCAGGCCGAAGGCGATGTCGGCCAGTTCCGAAAGCTGGGTCGGCGCGACGCCGACGGCGGCGAGGGCCAGGGCGAGCTGCTCCCGTGTCGCCCGGCTCGGGCCGAAGGCCGCGCAGAGAGCCGGGACGGCGGCGCGGACGCCGGTCGCAGGGGTGTTCCAGGCGTTGACAAGGGCGGCGGCGAGCACCGTGGCGGTGATGGCTGGGCGACGGGCCTTGACCTGCTGGGCGGCCGCCGAAACGGTCGCCCCCCTGGCGCGGAGCAGCACCAGCGGCAGGGTCAGGCCGCTGCCGTCGTCGAGCGAGGTCTCCCCGCCCAGGTTGGCGACCCGCAACACGCGGCGTGCGGCCGCCGAGGCAGGAACGCCGGCCTGGGCCAGGGTCTCGGCGTAGCTCGTCGCCATCGCCGGGTCCTGGTAGGCGGCGACCAGGGCCGCGGCCATTTCGGTCGCGCCGATGTTCGGGTTCAGGGCCCGCAGCTGGACGGCCGCGTCGTTCAGGCCAAGGCCGGCGGCGCGGAAGGCGGTCAGCAGCGTCGCCATGCTGTCGCCGTCGGGCGCGGCGGCCTTGAGCGCGCCGGCCAGATCGGCGAGCGTCGCCGCCGGGAAGGCCGCCTTCAGGATCGCGGCCAGGGTGACGGTGTCGATGGGCTGACCGGCGGCGGCCAAGCCCTGACGGGCGGCGGCGGCCGCTTCGGCCATCGAGCTCGCCGTCGCGGCCAGGCTCGTGGCGAGGCCTTCTGCGTCATGAACCAGGGCGAACAGCGCCGCGGTCTGGCCGGCGGCCGGTTCGGCGCGGTCGAGCGCGGCGGCCAGGGCCAGTCGCGCCGCGTTGTCGCCCAGTCCGTCGACGAGGCTCAGCGCCATGCGCAGAGGCGGCGTGGTCTTGCTCCAGAGCGCGGGCGCTCCGGGCAGGGCCAGCGCCCAGTCGGCTGATAGAATCAGGGGCGTGGGAGCCGGCCATTGGTAGTCGAGCGGCGCTGCGATCAGGATCGGCGGCGAGATATCCTGCACGCTATAGGACAGGCGCCGGACGATGGCGGCCGAGCCGGTCAGGCTTTCGCTCCGCTCGGCCGCGAAGGCCGCGACGGGGACGGCGCCGAGCGGCTTGTCGGCGTCGCCGGGCGCCAGGGTGAAGCTGACCTGGTCGCCGGGCAGGACCTGGCTGATCTGGAACGAAAGACCGGCCGCCGACTGGCCCTCGGCCGGCGACGCCAGGCTGAAGCTCATCAGCGCGCCGGGGATCTTGACGTCGATGGTCTCGGACCACACCGCGCCGTCGCCGGCGGGCGGCAGGGTGGCGACGCGGGCGTGGACCGTGCGTCCGGCCTGACCGCCGGCGCTGGTCTTGGCGTTCAGCGCCGTTCCGGCCTCGACCGAGGAGATCGGGGCGCTGGCCGTCGCGTCGTCGAGCAGTTGCAGGCGATAGCCGCCGGCGCCCTGGACGGCGCCCCAGTTCGCGGCGATGTCGAAGGTGTCGCCGACGAACCGTGCGCCGGTGACGGTCGGCGCGGCCAGGTCCAGCACCGTCAGGGTGTTCGATCGGGTCGTATAGCGCACGCCGCCGACCACGGCCGTCGCCTGCAGTATGGCTTGGCCCGTGGGCGAGGGCGGGGCGAGGCGGAGCTGATGGCGTCCATGGGCGCCGCCGCCGGCCAGCGCCGGAGCGGCTGGATCGGGAGCGATCACCCCGCCTTGGGCGTCGACCCACTGCAGGACGATCTGGCCTGCGGTCTCATTGCCCTCGATGACCGTCGCCGAGACCGACGCGCCGATCTGCTCGATCGTCACCTGGGCGATCGCGGAGTCGGGCATGTGGACGACCGCCGAAGCGACGCCGTCGGCCTGGCCCGGGACGCTCATGTCCAGGCCGCCGGAGAACTGGGGCTGCGGCCGCATATGGACCGCCGACCCTTGGAACATCAGGCCGTCCAGCTGCATCAGGGCGGTGACCACGACCTGGTAGTTGGCGCCGGCCCTCAGCAGGTCGTAGGCGACCGTCAGACTGGGGGCGTCGTCGCCGTGGTTCCAGTCGACCCGGTTGGACTGGCCGTTGCGCGGCGGAATGGCGATCGGCGCGCCGCCGCCGGCCGGGATCTCGAACAGGTCGAAACGGTAGGTGCAGCCATCGCCCTCGACGATGGACGGGGGCGGGACGCAGCCCATGGTCATGCTGTCGGCGCTGGCCGCGGCGAGGGACGCCGACAGGGGCTTGGCCAGGTTGGCGATCGCCTGGACGGCGCGGGCGCGCTGCTGTTCCGCGCGTTCCTTCTTCTTCTTGTCCTCGCCGGTGATCGAATCCCAGATGCTTTCGAGGAACGAGATCACCGCGCCGGCGATCACGAAGCCCGCGGCGAAGGCGACCATGGCCTCGGCCCAGGCCTCGGCCGCGACCGCCGCCTCGCCGGCCGCGAGGGACGCCTCGGCGTCCGCCGCGCCGACCTCGGTCTGGCGGCAGATGAGGTTGCTGATGATGCTCGAGGCCACCTGCCGGGCGATCAGCATCTCGGCGAAGGTCTTCATCGCCTCGGGATCGGAGAACAGCGCCTTGACGATGTTCGGGCCGGCGTTGACCAGGGCGGTCAGCAGCGATCCGGCGACGCTGGAGAAGGTGAGGCCGCCGCTGGGGATCTCCAGCGACAGGAAATCGAGGTCAAGGCTCGCCTCGCGGATGACCCCCGTATAGCCGGCGACGTTGAGCTTGATCTTGTAGGTGATCTTCAGGCCGATATCGACGCTGGTGGGGGTGTCGCCGCTGGCCGGGGTCAGGTGCGGGAAGGCCAGCGAGCAATCGAACGAGCACTGCACCGCGTCGGGGCCAAGGCCCAGGGCGCCCAGCACCTGGCAGGGGTCCTTCGGCAAGCCGGAGGCGGCCTGTTCGATCAGCTCGACGAACCGCATGAACTGCTTGATCTGGTCCCAGGGCAGGGAAAGACCGTCCAGCTTGACGTCGAGGCCGCCGGATTCCGAATAGGTGCCGATCACGGTGGGACTGACGCTGCCCAGGTCGCCGAAGGAGATCTCGGTGGTGGCCGTGCCGGTGTAGACCGGGTCGCCGCTGGCCGGCTTGGCGTAGCTCAGCGTCAGGCCGATGTCGTGGTCGAGCAGGGTGACCACGCTTTCCAGCGACAGGATCTTGGATGCGTCGGTGGCGGTCAGCGAAGCCTTGGGGCCGGCGACCTTGGCTGGGCCCGACAGCTTCAGGAAGCCGAAGTCGATCGGATTGGCCAGGGCGGCAGAACCGGTGATCCCGACGCTCTTGGTCAGGGTGGCGTCGAACAGGAAGCCCAGCCCGATGATCGAGGCCTTGGCGTGCAGCGCGTAGGTCGGGTCGCCGCTCTGCGGCTTGATCCATTCCAGGCTGCCGTCGGAGAAGCTGAGGTCGGGAACCAGGCCGTCCAGCCAGGACGCGCCCAGGCCGTCGACGAGCAGGGTCTTCAGGCTCAGGACGCTTGAGGCGGCGTCGCCGGCCGCACCCAGCGTCAGCACGATGCGCTGGCGCGTCGCGTCCGACAGGTCGAGCATGGCGTTCAGCGTCAGGCTGGCCAGCGTCGCTGTCGCCGTCACGCTCAGCGAGGTGCGCCGCCACTCGCTTTGCGCGCCCTGCGTCGTCCATCCCATCTTGATCGAGGACAGGGTCAGCGAGACGTTCGGGATGCCGAAGAGCTCGGTCTCGCTGGCGGTGACCGCCGCGTCGAGGCTGGCGCTCTTGACGCTCTGGCTGGCGCCGGCGCCCTCGGTCGTGAAGGCGACCTGGCCGGTGAAGTTGATCGCGGGCACGCCCGGCAGTTGCAGCGAGCCGTCGCCGCCCAGCGACAGGTAGGGCGCCGGCGGCGGAGCCGGGGTCTGGGAGCCTCCGGAGCTCTCGGAACCGGAAGGGGCCGGCGGCGGGGGCGGCGAGGGCTGGTAGCGCACGCTGAGGCGCGAGAAGTGCAGGTAGCTCAGCAGGGTCGCGTCGGTCAGGTCGGCGACGAACAGGGTCTGGCCGGGGGCGTCCGGATCGATCCGGGCCTGGAGGACAAGGGTGGCGTCGCCCAGGTCGAGGACGTACTTGACCGCGCTCCACAGCGGGCCCTGGAAGCTGACCGAGCCGTAGACGTTGAGGCCACGGCCGATCCGGCTGGCCTGGGGCTTGGTGGGAACCGCCGGCGAGGCGCCGGCGGGCGTCTCGACTTCGGCCGCCTGGGTCGCCAGGTCGGCCAGCGGCGCGACGGGGTCGCCGTCGGTCACGTCGAACGAGCTGACCGCCAGGCTGACGCTGTCCAGCGTGACGACGTCGTCCAGCACCGACAGGGCGCTGGCGATGTTGGCGAAGCGGAAGTCCTGGACGTTCAGGACGAAGGCGTAGCCGTAGGCCGCGGGAGCGTCGGCGGTCGCCGGCGGCAGCTTCTTGACCAGCAGGGCCGCCTGGGCGGCGCTGGTCCCGAAGGTCGCCGCGCCGTACAGCGCCATCACGTCCTGGGTCAGGTTCAGATAGAAGCCCGCCGAGCTCAGGCCGGGAGGCGAGAAGCCGGCCGGCACGGGCGCGCCCGCCCACGTGCCGTCGCCGGCCACGCCGTCGACGATCGACGACAGCGAGGCGCTGGTCAGCTGGTCGCTCGACACGGCGCCGGCGATGATGGTGTCGACCGCGGCCGAGCTGCCCAGCTGGACGAAGACGTCGATGTCGACGCCGCCGAGGGCCAGGCCGCCGACGACCCGGGCCCGCGCGGGATCGCCCGCGCTCTTGACCAGGATCTCGCCGCCGATGTGCTTGATCTCGAGGCTGGCCGCGCCGTAGCCGACCGTCCAATTGGTGAAGGTCGCCGCCCCGGCGAACCGGAAATAGCCGCTGTCGGGCGTGGCCTCGACTTCGGCGGTCGTCAGGGTGATCTGGCTTGGGAAGGCGCCGATGGCGGCGATGCCTTCGGGAAGCAGGTAGTCGCGCCCGTCCTGCAGGCTGCCGGCCGACGCGGCCAGGTCGATCGAGGCGGCTTGGACGAGCGACCCGCGGAAGCTCCAGGGCGAGGTGGTCGAAGGCTTGCTGGCGCTGAGCGCGACCGTGGCGCCGAACACCGTCAGCGAGCCGTACAGCGATCCCGTCCAGCTGTCGCTGGAGACCGGCATGGCGGTCGCCAGGCTGGCGCCGAGCGAGACGATCTCCAGCTTGCCCGGGATCAGGGTCCAGCCGAGGTCCAGCGAGAAGGCGAACCGCAAGGCCTTCAGCGCGCCGTCGTCGGCGGCGAAGTTGAGCTGGACCGCGCCGATGGCGGCCGGACCGGTGAACGGGTTCGCCGCGCCCAGATAGCCGGCGATGCCGGTGGGCGACATCCAGCTGTCGAAGCTGGCGACGCCGCCGGCCGCGGCCACGGGCGAGGCGGCCTGGGCGTTCAGCACCCAGTCGGAGTCGGGCGTGTCGCGATAGAAGCGACCGCGGATCTCGGCGCCCAGCACCGTCACGGCGCCGCCGACGTCCAGGGTCAGGCTCTGGCCCGCGTTCGACAGGTCGAAGCGTCCGTAGACGTTGGAAAGCACCAGGGAGTCGGGACCGATCACGACCCAGTCGCCGGCCTGGACGACCGAGAACGCCACTTCGCGCAGGATCGGCGTCGCGGCGGGATCGAAACGGACCAGCAGCCCGTCGACCACCAGATTGCTGACCTCGTCGACGCCGCTGGGGGCATGATGCTCGGCGCCGCCGAACAGCGCCTTGAGGTCGGTGAGGTTGGGCAGGGTGATCTGCTGACCGTCCTCCAGCCGGACGGTCCAGGCCTGGCCCTCGGCCGGCGGAACCGGTCCGCTGGCGCGGAAGCTGACGGCGCTGTCGCCCGAGCCGAGCTGCACCGTGCCGCCGAACATGCCCCAGGCCGACAGCGGTGCAAGGTCGATATGGACCGCGAGCGTGGCGTTCTTCAGCGCGATGACATCGCCCAGAGACCAGTCCTCGGTCTGGGTGAAGACCACGTCGACCCCGGTCAGGCCCGTATCCGGACGACCGGTGATGACGATGTCGCTGAGCCCCACGCTGGCGACGGGACGAAGCGGCGAGGGCAGGCCGGCGAAAGCCGCCTCGCCGTCGAAGCCCGCCAGCGAGGCCAGCACAGGCAGGGTCACCGGCGGATCGGCGGCCAGCGAAAGTGTCCAGTCCTCGACCTCGCGCGCGACCAGTTCGGCGGCCACGCTGACGCCCTGGGCGGTCACCACGCCGGACAGAACGACGGCCGACGGATTGAAGCCGGGGCTGATGTGCGCGGGGAAATGCAGCGTACGGACGAGAAGCTGGGCCTGGTCCAGCACGACGCTCCCGGCGAAGGTCCAGGGCTCGGCCAGGCCGGTGCGCAGTACGATCTCGGTCGGCTCGCCGCCGCTGGGATCGAAGCGCAGCGAAAGCTCGCCCACCGACCCGACGGCCAGGGCGCCAAAGGTGGTCTTGACGAAGGCGGGCACGGCGGTGATGTCGCCCACGCCGGCGATCGTCAGCAGCGAGCTCACCGATTGGGTCGCTGGCGAGGCGATGTCGAAGGTCAGGCCCAGGGTCGAGCCATAAAGGGTCGGCAGGTCGACGGCGCAGGCGACGCCGTCCGCCGTTCCGACGATCTGCAACCGGTCGACCGGCGGCGTTCCCGCCGCGCCGGCGGTGCGGCTGAGCGCCAGCAGCCCGCCGGTGATCGTCCAGGCGCCGATGTCGGTCACGGAGGCCGTCACGTCCGCCAGGGGCGCGGCGGCGGTCAAGGTCAGCAGGGTCTCGCCGTCGGCGTCCTGCAGCGACCCCGAGACCGCGGCGCGCAGCACGTCGGCGGGGGCGTCGACGCCGCGTGTCAGGCGCGCGAGCTGCGGAGACACCAGAAGGTCCGCGGCCAGGTTGAAGCCTGCCCGCAGCGGCCCGCCCTCGGCGTCGTCCCGGCTGGCGAACCGGATCTTCAGCTGCTCGAACGGCAGGTCGTCCCACGGCGTGCCTATCAGGGCGAAGCCGTCCGACAGCCGCCAGGCGGCGTCCGGGGTCAGGACGAGCTGCAACGCCAGAAGTCCGTCGCGGACGGTGAACACCGCCTGGGCGGGCATCGCCGTGGCGCCCAGAACGTCCGCCGCGCCGTCGAGGGTCAGGCTGGCGTCGGTGAGCACGGGTTCGGCGGCGTCGGCCAGGGCCAGCGTCAGGTCGGCGCCGAGGCCGGCGGTCAGCGTCTGCCGGATAGCGCCAGGATCGCCGGCGGCGGCGTCGGGCAGCACGGCGGCGTCGAAGATCACCGCGCCGGCGCTGCGCTGGGCGACGATCCGGTCGCGCAGGGCTTGCAGCAGTTCCTGGGCGGTGGGCAGGCGCAGGGCGGTCGCCGCGCTCCACGGGCCCTTGGATGCTCCGGCCAGAGACCGGGCCTTGACCTCGTAGTCGACGCCGGGCGCCAGGCCGTCCGTCGGACCCAGGTCCACCGGACCCGCCGAAATGCCGGAACGGTCGACTAGGGGGGCTCCGCCGGCCGACGGCGCCACGCGCAGTCCATAGGCGGTGGCGTGCTCCACCGGCGGCCAGTCGAGTCGCGCGCCGGCGCCGATCAGCGAGACCGTGATCACCGGCGCGGCCAGGGTCGCGAAGGCCACGTCCGTGGTGTCGGCCGGCCCGGCCAACTGCACCCGCAGCGAATAGGTCGCGCCGTCGGTCGGCGTAAATTGCGGGTCGTTGAGCGCTATGGGGCCAGCCTGGGCTTCGGCCGCCGTCGCCTGGCGCCGCAGCACCACGGCGCCCGTCGCATCCAGGACCTCGATCGCATAGGCGGTCGCGTATGGCGACGCCGAGAGCTGGACGGTCAGGACGCCGTCTTCGAACCAGGCGTCCGCGGTTACGTCCAGCGCCTCGGCCGGATCGGCGTAGAGCTCGACGGCGAACAGGCTGGTTTGACCGTTCGCGACGGTCGGGCCGCCCCGGATCAGCAGGCCCGTCAGGGCCGTGAGCAGGGTTTCGAGGTCGCCGGCGGCGAGGGGCTGTCCGGTCGCCAGGTCGACCCACGAGGCTCGCGCGTCAAGGCCGGCGTGGCCGACCGCCAGGCCCGGCGTCGCAGGCGCGGGCAGCCGCAGGCCCGCCGACCGCTCGGGAGACTGCAGCACGACATCCGGCGCCTCGGTGACGCCGGATCCAGGGGCTGGAGGCGCGGCGTCGGTCACGAAGGCGATCAAACCGCCGGCCAGGGACCGCGTCGCCTCGATGATCGCCGCGGGGGCGGCGAAGAACCAGAGGCCGGCGTCAGCCGGCGGCGCGTATCGGCAGGCGCCGGTGATGTCCAGTGCGGCCGCCGCGTCGTCCACCGCCGCCCAGGTCGGGCTCGTCGAAGCCGACGTCGCGTCGAGCCCGCGTACGGTCCAGCCTTCGACATCGTTGCGGAAACGCGCCGTCAGCGCGGGGCCCGGAAAGGTGTTGCGCAGCGTCATGCGGTTTTCGGAGCCTTGGGAGCGTTGTCGAGCCAGGGCGCGGCGGCCAGTGTGAACGGCGACGTATCGGCGAGATCCTGTGGCGGCTTCTTGCTGCCGAGCAGGGCCTGATACTGACTCCAGTGCTGGCCGATGTTGGCGGGCACCGGGGTGGCCTCAGGCTTGTGAACCACGACGATCAGATCCTCGTCGGTGGGATCGTAGGTCCAGTCGATGCGTGTCTTGATGCTGGATACGGGGGAGAATTGGGTGTGCGGTAGATGTCTCGTGGTGCGTGTTTGCCATCGGCCCGCCGTGGCCGTGAAGATCAGGGAAAAGGTGGGGACGTCCTTGGCGCGGCCGATCATGGGGATCGGCTTCACCCCTCCCGTGCCACGCCCCGTCGGGATGTCCCGGAAGGCGACTTTCGTGGACTGGTACCGATCGCCGTAGGCCGCTTGTACGGCGCTAAGCGCGTTTATCGCCGCGTCTCGCTCTATGCGCTCGAACGAGTCGTGGTCGATCTCCCAGATCGTGAGGACGAAGGCGCCGTTCACCCGATCGATACGTGCGACGAAAGCGTCGCGCTCGGCGGTCAGCAGGATGAGATAGGACCCCGCCGCGAGGGCGTCGGCGATCGTGAGCGGCTGGTCCAGCGTGTCCTTGTAGATCTCCCGGACCAAGTCATACAGGGACGTGGACATCTTCTCGACCGGGACCACGGTGCGCACGGTCGCTGCGTCATCAATGCAGATCTCGGCGATCTGGGATTCCGCCACCAGAAAGGGTCGCACGACCGACCGCAGGGAGGCTACCTGCGACACCTTGGCCCCATCGGCCGGGATGCTTTTCGGGTCCACAAATTCCGAGACGCCCGGCCGCATCGAGCCGTTGGGCATGGGATGCCAGAAGACGTTCTGAAATTGCGGGTTGGGCAATCGGAGAAAGGCGTTGAACGGATAGAAAGGCGCGTCGGCCCTGGCGTCTCCGTCGCCCAACGCTCCCCCGAAGCGCGCGATGGCGTCGGTCTGCCCCATGAAATCCAGCGCCGTGTCGGGTTCCAGGGGAAGCGTATAGATGCCGAGACGGCTGAGGCCCGGCAACTGCTTCGGCGCGATCTTCGCCCCCAGGCACAGCGCCGATATGGTCTGCACGTAGCCCACGCGGTAGGGGGCGTATGGTTGAGAATCCAGCCCGTCGAAGAACGCCCGCAGGATGACCGTGGACGGGCTGGGCTGATAGGCCCCGGCGTAGTGCAGGCTGTTGTTGGAGACGATTTGCGCCGAAGTGGCCGCCGGTCCCACCGCGTCCACCGAGCCGGTGCCGGTCACGCCCGCGACGAACATCCATCCGTCGGCGTCGATAGCGCTTTGAAGTCTAGGCATGGCGGTCCCCCTAGTGCCCGTCGCAGACGGTTTCGAACGGTGCGATGGGATAGATCGGAAAGCCTGGAGCGCCCGCCGTCGGGGTCGGCTCGCCGGCGCGCAGGGCGTATCGAGAATCGCTGGGATCCACCCAGCTGAAGTCGCCCGATCCGTAGATCTGCAAGGTGACCCTGGAATCCCACGTTCCGGTCGTGGTGAGGCGCGGGCGCACGGTCTCGTCGACGGGGCGCAGCACGATGTCGCCCATGACCTTCACGTTCAGGCCCGTATCGGGATCGAAAGCCTTGCCCTTGCCGACCGAGGCGATCTCCGTCGCCAGGATGTGCGACAGGGTCGTGCCCATGGCGGTCGGATTCTGCCCCGCCCAGGTGGCCCCGGGCTTCATCCGGTTGATGTTCTCGGCGGTCGGGTGGCCGTGGAAATATTGGCGAAAGCCGGTGGAGGCGAGGGCGACCTTCGGCTGGAGCACACGCAGCAGCTGGTCGGTGTTGGAGTGACGCGAGCCGTGGTGGCTGAGCTTGGTGCTGCAGCAATGGCTGGGCGCGGTCGTGGCGCGGTAGTTCGGTATCAAGGGCAGCATGGTCGGCAGGACGGTGGCCAGTTTGCCCTCCACGTCGGCCTCGATCGTGCAGGTCGAGCCGCCGATGTCGCCCCCGAGGAAGTGACGGAACGAGCCGTACTGGACCATCAGCACGACGGAGCGGTCGTTCTCGCTGGAGGGGCGTCCCTTCTTCGGGTTCTTGTTGGGGATGTCCTCCTTCGTCCGGCCGTCAACGGCGTAGGCCTGATCGCTGGCGAGGACGAACACGTCGATCGGTTGGCTCGCGGCGTCGACGCCGAGATGGATCACCGAGCGCTGGAGGCCGTTGGTGCCGCCCATCGGGATGGGCAGGACGCTGGTCTTGGGGATCTGGCCCGTGGTGTAGGAGGTGGGCTGGTTGTTGAGCTCCGCCAGCATCGCCGGGAACAGACCCGTCGAGCGGTCACGGAAGGCTTTCGGATCGACCGTCTTGTCGTGTGGCGCGGGGCGAAAGAACCGGGCGGGCCGTACGGCCTCGACCGTGGTCTCCACATGGCCGGCGCCGACCTGGGCCGCCGCTTGCTTGGCCAGCTTTAGCTTGTTCGGATCCATCGGATCGCGCATCAGCGAGCGCAGGCCGTCCTGATGGTCGTCGTGATAGTGGGTCGCCAGCAGCGAGAGTTGCGGCTGATAAAGGCCGGGAACGATCGCCCCGACCTTCAGCAGGTAGGCGCGCACGTCCGGGCCGTAGCCGTCGTTCCCGGCGTCGACCAGGAGGGCCGCCTTGACGGTGTCTTTCAGGCTCAGCTTTGCGTGGATGCAGTACGGCAGGTAGTTGAGCGGATCGCTGTTGAGGACATCGGTCGCCAACGCCCTGTCATTGGCGTTGCTGGCGTTCTTGGCCCGATCCTCGACGATCGCTTTCAGCTTGGCCTGGTCACGGTTCAGCACCAGCGTGCAGTCGCCCTGGCTGACGTTGATCTGGTGGATTTCGAGTGAGGCGCTCTTGGTCACGCGTCTATCCTGGGATCTGTGTCGCGCGCAGCCCGGCGATGCACGACAGGCGTCGCGCCGCGGAGCTCGCTGGAGGCTTTGGGCCGAGGTTCGGGTTCAGGCGTACCGGCTCGGACGGCGCTACGCCGATCGCGCCAAGGCGCCGCGTGAGGCGCCGGTCAGGCCGGAGCCTTCCATGGTCGAAGTGTCTTGCTGCAACTGTCGCCCCCCCGAGCTCCGCCTTGCGAGAGGGCGGAATTGTTCAGCTATCGAAGCAGGCTTAACAGCGGCGGTCGGGCGCGCATGTGCTTTAGCGCACACTGTTCGATTTGCTTGATGCGTGGTTCGGCGGGCGTCGGCGAGGGGGCGATGACCCATTTCGGAAATCGACGTTTTGCCGGATAGATTGCGGGCGGCGAAGCTTGGCGCGCGGCGATGTCTTGCCGGGGAGGGCGGTCGGTGTCGGTCTCTAGCGGGTTGTCTCTGCTCCAGGCGATGTTCGCGCCATTGGGGGCTGCGGATTGCGCTCCCCGGACCGGCGAGCCGGCGGCGCATGCGCCGGCGGAAGAGGTCATCGTCACCGCTCAGCGGCGCCGCGAGCGTCATATGGACGTGCCGATCGCCCTGTCCGTGGCGGGCCGGGAGGAGTTGGCGCGCCGCGGCGCTCGCGACCTGTCCGATCTGGTCGGCGCCGTGCCTGGCCTGTCGATCGCCGGCTTCACCGGGGGCAACGCCAGCAACCTGGTCTCGATCCGCGGCGTCGCCGGCCAGGTGCTGCCGATCGGCTCGGGGCAACCGGTCGCGATCTATCTCGACGGCGTCTACCTGTCGCGACCGGACGCGGCGTTCTTCGGGCTCGACGACGTGGAGCGGATCGAGGTGCTGCGCGGGCCGCAGGGCGCGCTCTACGGGCGCAACGCCACCGCCGGGGCGATCAACATCATCACGCGCACGCCCGGAGCCGAGCTCCAAGGCGGCGGCGAGATCAGGCTCGGCAACCTGGAAGCGGTCTCGGCGCGAGGCTCGGTCGGCGGGCCCTTGTCGGCGAGGCTGTCCGCCGGCCTGTCGGGGAGCTACCTCCGCCATGACGGCGCGATACGCAACACCGTCACCGGCGATCGCCTGAACGGCCGCGACGCGCGCACCGTTCGCGGCCAGCTTCGCTATCGATCGGCGGACCGCCGTTTCGAGGCGGTCCTCTCGGGCGACCTCACGCGGGATCGCGCGACGCCCGTCTTCAAGAACGGCTACGCCTCCTCGGGCGCCTTCGTCGGGATCGGCGAGGCGGACGTGTTCGCCAGCGATGCGGCCAGCCAGGCCCGCACGGCTCGTCGAACGGCCAACGACGGCCTGGCCCTGACCCTGACCCACCGCCTGCTGGAGGCGCTGGAGCTGGTCTCGATCACCGGCTGGCGCGACCTCGACTCGACCGTGGCCTACGACGCCGATGCGTCGGCCGCGCCCTCGCTGCTGACGGGCGCGACCAATCACAGCGCCACCTTCAGCCAGGAGGTCCGGGGCGTCTTCACGGGCCGCCGCGTCCGCATCACGGCCGGCGCCAGCGTCTTCACCGAGCGAGCCCGCTACGGGCTCTCCACCGGCGCGCCGGCTGCGCCGCCCAGCTTCACCCATCTGGTCGACCGCAGCGAGTTGACGGCCTGGGCCGCCTTCGGCCAGTTCGAGGCGGACCTCTCTGATCGGCTGACGCTGGTCACGGGTCTGCGCCACGACCACGAGCGCCGCGACTTCACGATCGACTATCGTCGGGCGCCCGTTCCAGGACGGCTGCTGTCGGGCAGGGTCTGGGACTCCGTCCTGATCCCGAGCATCGGCCTGACCTATCGCGCCGGGGCCGACCTGCTGGTCTACGCCAAGGCCAGTCGCGGCTATCAGCCGCCCGGCTTCAATTTCGCGCCGGGCGCGTCGGCCACGGCGGCCAACATCTTCCGGCGCGAGACGCTTTGGGCCTATGAGGCGGGCGTCAAGGCCGGGCTTGCGGACCGCCGCGTGGCCTTCGACGCCGCCGCCTTCGTCTACGACTACAGCGACATCCAGATCCGCAGCACGATCGGCCTGGGACTGACGCGGGTGGACAACGCCGCCTCGGCGCGCCTGGCCGGGGTGGAGGCGAGCCTCGCCGCCAGACTGTCCCATGGTTTCTCGCTCCGGGCCCGGGGCGCCTATCTGCACGCGCGCTATCGCACCTTCTGCCAGGCGATCAGCGCCGGGGATCCTCAAGGCGCCGACCCGCCGTGCGGGCCGGGGCGGGCCGATCGCTCCGGCAACCGCCTGAACCTCGCGCCCCGCTGGTCGGGCGGCCTGGGCCTGGAGTACGCCCGGACACTGCCCGCCGGCCGCCTGTCGGCCAGCCTTTCCTATGAGGTCTCCAGCAGCGTCTTCTACGTCGGCGCGGCCAACGAGCCGCAACTGAGCGGTCGCGCCTGGCGCATGCTCGGCGGCGAGGCGGGATTCCAGGTCGAGAGCGGCCCGGAGGTGTTCGTCTATGGCCGCAACCTGACCGACGAGGGGTTCCTGTCGTTCGCCGCCCGGGTCGCGCCCGCGTCCGCCTTCCTGGTGATCAACGACCCCAGGACCTATGGCGCGGGGATTCGATATCGCTTCTGAACGGGATTACGGTAGATGTCCGAGAACGCCGGTCGGCTGGGGCGACGAGGCGGTGCGGAGGCGCATGTGGCTGACGACCACGCCGAACTGATGACGCGCTCGTTCGCGTTCGGTCCGTTCCTGCTGCTGCCAGAGCGCCAGCTTCTTCTCGACAACGACACGCCCGTCCGGATCGGCAGTCGCGCGCTGGGCCTGCTGATCGCCCTCGTCGAGCGCGCCGGCGAGCTCGTGACCAAGCGCGACCTGTTCGCCAGGGTCTGGCCCGACACCTTCGTCGAGGAGAGCAATCTCAAGGTCCACATGGTCGCCCTGCGCCGCATCCTGCGCGAGGAGGCGGGCGCGCGGTACATCTCGACCGTGATCGGGCGGGGCTATTCCTTCGTGGCCCCGGTCAGGGTCGTCGGCCGGCGGGAGGCTCATGCCGACAGGCCCGTGGAGACCCGGCGAAAGCACAACCTGCCCGCCAGCGCGACGCGCCTGCTGGGCCGGGCCGAGGCGGTCGAGGCGATCTGGGACGAGCTGGCCGAGGCGCGTCTGGTGTCGGTGGTGGGACCCGGCGGCATCGGCAAGACCTCCGTCGCCCTCGCGGTCGCCGAGCGGCTGATCGGATCGAACCGGGACGGCGTCTGGCTGGTCGACCTGTCGCCGATCAAGGATCCGGCCCTGGTCCCCAGCGTCATCGCCACCGCGATCGGGCTCAGCGCCCATTCGGCCAACATGCTGGCGGCGCTGTGCGAGTATCTGCGCGAGCGTGAGATGCTGCTGCTGCTCGACAGCTGCGAGTGCGAGCACATCATCGACGCCATCGCCGCCTGCGCCGAACGGATCCTGGCGGAGGCTCCGGGCGTGCGGGTCCTGGCCACCAGCCGCGAGCCGCTGCGCCTGACGGGAGAGCGCCTGCGTCGCCTTCCGGGATTGGACACGCCGCCGTTGGCGACAGCGCTTACCGCCGAGACGGCGCTGGGTTTCGCGGCGATCCGCCTGTTCGCCGAACGGGCGGCCGATCGGCTCGAGACCTTCGAGCTCGTCGACGGCGACGCGGGCGTCGTCGCCGAGATATGCCGAAGGCTGGACGGCCTGCCCCTGGCGATCGAGCTCGCCGCCACGCGGATCGACCTGTTCGGCGCAGCCGGCGTGCTGGAGCAGATCCGCGAACGCTTCCACCTGCAGATCGGCCAGCGGGCGGGACCGGAGCGCCATCGCACCCTGATGGCCGCGATCGACTGGAGCCACGACCTGCTTTCGGCCCGCGAGCAGGCGGTGCTGCGGCGGCTGTCGGTGCTGGCGGGATCCTTCACGCTGGCGTCGGCCCGCGCGATCGCCGCCGACGAGACTAGCGGCCCGTCGGCAGTGGTCGAGGATCTGGCGGCCCTCGTCGAGAAGTCTTTGGTCGCCGCCGAGGCCCACGATTTCGATGTCGAGTATCGCCTTCTGGATACGACACGCGCCTACATGCTGGAGAAGCTGGCGGCCTCCGGGGAGGCGGACGCGATCGGACGGCGCCACGCCCGCTATTTCCTCGGCTTGGCCGATCAGTCCAGGCGCGACGTCGGCAAGTTGCCCAGAACGATCTGGCTTCAACGCTACGGCGCCCGGATCGACGACCTGCGCGACGCCATCGGCTGGGCGTCCCGCGCGGCGGATGACGCGGGGCTGCTGGTCGGCCTGACCATCGCGGCGATCCCGTTCTGGGGCCAGCTGTCGCTGCTGGAGGAAAGCCGCGTGGCGGTGGAACGGGCGCTGGACGATCGGTTCGCGTCCGTTCGCTCGGCGCGCGACGACCTGATGCTCAACCTGACGCGCGGCGCGACGCTCCTGCATACGCAGGGTCCTCTGCTGGCGGTGAAGGAGGCCTTGAGCCGGGCGCTGGCCATCGCCGAACGACTGGCCGAGACCGATCTGCAGCTGGAATGCCTGCGCGGCCTTGCGGAGTACGAGCTCTGGACGGGAGACTCGCGGTCGGCCCTGGAGATATCCGACAGGATCGCGGGTCTGGAGGGCAGGGGCGAAGCCTCTTCAAGCTCCGACTCCGACGCGTCGGCGGGATCGGCCCTGTCCTGGCTGGGGGCCCTGGCGGCGTCGCGGCAGCGGCTGGAGAAGATCGTCCATCGATCGTCCGGCCTCGCTCCGCGGCCCGGCGCGGCGCGCTTCGAGTTCGACCAGCGGCTGACCGCCCGCGGCGCCTTGGCGACCGTGCTGTGGTTGCAAGGCTATCCGGACCAGGCGGTCGAGGCCGCGCGGGTGCAACTGGCCGAGGCCGAGGCGTCGAACTACGCGGTCTCGCTCTGCTACGCCCTGGTCCACGGTTCGCTGCCCGTCATGCTCTATGTGCGCGACTACGCGGCCGCCCAGCAGGTGCTGCTTCGCGCCGTGCAACACGCCGAGCGGCACGAACTGGAAATCTGGCGGGCCATGGCGGCCTGCGTGGCGGCGAGGCTGGACCTCTACCTCGATCGGCCTATCGACCTGGACGCCTACCGCCGGACCCTGGCGATGGTGCGCGAGAGCGGGTTTCGGATGCGCTATCCGAACTACCTGACCAACTACGGCGAGGCGTTGGCGAGGCAGGTCGACCTGTCCCGCGGTCTGGCCGGCATCGACGAGGCGATCGCCCTGTCCGAAGCCACCGGTCAGGTCGTCGGCATACCCGAGATCCTGCGCATCAAGGGCAACGTCCTGCGGCGCGGCGACGCCGCGCAGGCCGACCAGGCGGTCGACTGCTATCTGCGCTCGATCGAACTGGCGCGGCGGGACGGTGCGTTGTCCTGGGAGCTTCGTTCGGCGACCAGCCTCGTGACGTTCTGGCGCGAACGCGGTGGCGACCAACAGGCCGAGGCGATGCTGGCCGAAGCGCTGGGGCGCTTCACCGAGGGCTTTGGGACGGGCGACCTGCGCCGCGCCCGCGCGCTGGTCGATACGCGGCCCGGGGCCTGACGGTCGCGGTCAGGCGTCTGGGCGGGCTCGCAGCGCGCGGATGCGGTCGACGGCCGGCGGCCAGATCACCAGCAGCGCCAGCAGGGCCGCGCCCAGGCTGATCGCGCCCATCGCCGGTTGCAGCGCGCCGCCGAAGACATGCTCGGCGACGAGCGGGACGAGAGTGGGGCCAAGGCCGATGCCGACCAGGGCGGTGACGGTCAGCGACAGCGCCACGGTGGTCGCGCGCATCTCGTTGGGCACGCTCTCCTGCATGACCACATGGCCGATCACGTAGCCGCTGATCGAGCCCAGGGCCCAGACCGCGAAGGCCAAGGCGATCTGCCCGCTGGTGTGGGCGAGCAGCGTCGTGGTCGCGCCGGCCAGGGCCAGCAGATAGCAGACAAGCAGCAGCGCCGTGCGCGACGGCTCGCCCCAGCGCTGGGCCAGGCGGTCCGACAGCGCGCCGCCAGCCACCGACGCGGCCACGCCGCTCGCGGTCAGGGACAGGCCCACCAGACCGCCGGCCTCCAGCGACGTCATGCCGTGGTTGCGCTGGAGCAGGGTGGGCAGCCAGGCGATCAGGGCGTAGTCGCCAACGCCCAGCGCGCCCTTCACCAGGCAGACGCGAAGCACCATCCCGTTGTCGGCGACCAGGCGGCCCAGGACGGCGGAAACGGCGATCAGCCCAGCGCTGTGACGACGCATGGGCTCGCGGATCAGGAAGAGCAGGGGAAGCAGCAAGAAGCCGGGAAGCCCCGCCAGGACCATCAACTGCCGCCACGGCGCCAGCGTGGCGAGCCAGGGCGCCCGGGCGAACCAGCCCGCCTCGATCCAGCCCAGCAGCACGCCGCCGGCGAACAGCGCCGAGCCGGCGCCGAAGGTCGCGCCCAGTGAGAAGACGCCGAGCGCCAGCCCCCGGCGTCGCGGCGAGAAGCAGTCGACGATCAGCGACGCCGCCGCCGGCACCAGCGCCGCTTCGCCAAGGCCCACGGCGACCCGCGCCGCAAGAAAGCTCCAGAAGTCGCCCGCCAGGCCGCAGGCGATGGTGGCGGCCGACCACAGCGCCAGGCCGCCGGCGATCAGGTTCCTTCGGTTGACGCGGTCGGCCAGGCGTCCGGCCGGCAGTCCGGCGAGGGCGAAGATCACCGCGAAACCCGCGCCCTGCAGCAGGCTGACGTCGAGGTCCGTGAGCCTAAGATCGGTCCGGATAGGGTCGACGACCAGGTTGATGATCAGGCGGTCGGTCAGCGACAGCAGCAAGGCGGCACAGAGGAGGGCGACCGCGCGCCACCCTGCCGCCGAAGACCCCAGGCTGTCGTTCTCGTCCTCGTGCATGGCGCTGATGATTGCGCTGGATCGCGGCCAAGCTCCAGCGCCCAGAGGCGCGCTTAACCGCGCTTAACTCGCCAGACGTCGGTCTTCGACCCATGGTCCCGGCAGGGCGCTGATCCTCCAGCGATCGAAAATCAGGGACCAGGAGACCGACGATGAGCGAGCAGAACGAGCCGACTTCCGCCGGTCTGGAGCGCCGGGACGTGCTGCGCGCCGCGGCCGTCGGCGCTGTGGCCCTGGGCGCGGTCGCCGCGCCGGCCGGCGCCCAGCAGGCGACCCGCGTTCGCGCCGGGCGGATCGTCGAGGGCTCGCTCGGCGCCCGGCTCCAGGGCGTCCAGCACTTCGGCCTGACCGTACAGAACATGGACCGCGCCTTCGCCTTCTACACCGAGGTGCTGGGCGGTACGGAAATCATGCGCGACGGCGACTTCCAGGGCGAGCGGATCCACAACACGCTGCTGACCGCCGAGGAGATCGAGGCGCGCGAACGGCATGTGAACCCGCGCGCCAGGGGCGTGCCGGACCTGCGCGGCGGGACCCAGCGCCTCGACGTGCGCTTCGTGCAGTTCGACAACGTCGTGATCGAACTCCTGCAATATCGCGACGCCGACCAGCCGATGGGCGGGCCCAACGCATTCGCCGAGCCGCTGGACCATATGAGCCCGGCCTTCCCGCGGATGATGCACATCTGCTTCCACATCCGCGACGACGCCGACTTCAACGTCTTCATCCGCGACCTGGAGGCCGAGGCGGCCCGCCGCGGCATGACGCAGGTGCGGGCCAATCGGGTGTTGACCGTCGGCTCGGAAGCCGACCGCAAGGCCGCCCCGCTGGACGCCAACTCCAATCCGATCACCGAGGGCAAGTCGACCGGCTGGCGGCTGATCTACTGCCGGGGCCCCGAAGGCGAGCAACTGGAGTTCGTCCAGGCGCTTGGCCCGGTCAAGAAGACCTTCGACGACGCCCTGGCCGCCCGCCGCGCGTCGGTGGGCTGACCGCGGTTCAATCCGATCACGCCAGGGGAGGCGGCGATGCTGTTCACCGAAGCGGCCGGCAAGGCCAGGAACCTGCCCGACAATCCCTACATCACGGGCGTCCACACGCCCATGACCGAGGAACTGACGCTGCGGGATCTGCCCGTGACGGGCGCGATCCCCGCTGCGCTGACGGGGCGGTACCTGCGCATGGGGCCCAACCCGATGTCGCCCAATGCCGAGAAGCATCATTGGTTCGCCGGCGACGGCATGATCCACGGCCTGCGCCTCGAGGAGGGACGCGCGGTCTGGTACCGTAATCGCTGGATCCGCTCGGACGCCGTGGCCAAGGCCCTGGACGAGCCGCGCACGCCGGGTCCGCGCCACCTGTTCGACACCGTCAACACCAACGTCGTCGGACACGCCGGCAAGGTGCTGGGCGTGGTCGAGGCGGGCAGCACACCGGTCGAGATCGGAGATACGCTGGAGACCCTGCGCTACACCGACTTCAGTGGCGCCCTGAAGGGCGGCTTCACCGCCCATCCGCATGTCGATCCGCTGACCGGCGAGTTGCACGGCGTCTGCTACGACGCCAGCAAGTGGCGCTCGCTACGCTACGTGGTGCTGAGCCCCGAAGGCAGGATCCGGCGCGAGGTGCGGGTCCCGGTCAAGCACGGGCCGATGATCCACGACTTCGCCTTCACCCAGCGCTTTGCGATCATCCTCGACCTGCCGGTGACCTTCTCGCTGACGGCGGCGATCACCGGCCATCACTTCCCGTATCGCTGGAACGAGGCCCATTCCGCCCGGGTGGGACTTCTGCCCCGGGAGGCTGGAGCCGGAGACATCACCTGGCTGCCGGTCGATCCCTGCTTCATCTTCCACGCGGCCAACGCCTACGACGCGGAGGACGGCACGGTGGTGCTCGACGTCGTCGTTCACGATCGAATGTTCTGGCGGCGCACCTCGGGACCGGACTCCGAGCGCTGCGCCTTCGAACGTTGGATCCTCGATCCCGCCGTCGGGACGGTCGAGCGGATCGTCATCGATCCCACGCCGCAGGAGTTCCCGCGCCAGGACGAGCGGCGGCTGGGGCAGCCCTATCGCTACGCCTACACCATGGGGCTGATCGACCCGTTCCTGGGGACGCAGCTGTTCAAGCACGACCTCGTTGACGGCGGGCGGCTGACGCATGACTTCGGGCCCGGCCGCCATCCCTGCGAGTTCGTCTTCGTGCCGGCCCATGCGGAGGCCCGCGAGGACGAAGGCTGGCTGATGGGCTTCGTCATCGACACGGCCGCCCGCGCGACCGACCTCGTCATCCTCGACGCCCGCAAGTTCGAAGGCGCGCCGGTGGCCGCCATCCACTTGCCGCACATCGTTCCGCCCGGCTTTCACGGCGCCTGGATCGCCGGCGCCGACCAAGGCGCGGACCCTTCCCCAAACGCGATAGGAGACCTGTGATGCGCCTGCTCTCGGCCAATCGACTGGTGCTGGTCATGCTGCTTTCGGCCGGCGCCAGCACGGCTTCGGCGGCGCCTGCGTCGCCTGCCGCGCCGTCATCCACCGGCGTCCACTACGCCCAGATCCCCGGCGAGGCCTATGCCGTCGTCGCCCGCGTCCAGGCCAAGGCCGGCAAGGAGCAGGCGCTGCGCGAGGCGACGCTGCCGCTGATCGCCAAGGTCCGCGCCGAGCCCAACAACCTCGTCTACTTCCTGCAGGAAGACCGCGAGAAGCCGGGCCACTTCATCTTCTACGAGGTATTCGCCAGCCAGGCCGATTTCGAGGCGCACAACGCCACGCCCCACGTCCAGGCCTGGTTCGCCAAGCTGCCCGAACTGGCCGAGGGCGGCGTGCAGGTGACCCGCATGGAAATCCTCGGAAGCCGCCGCTAGCTCGGGGAGGGCCCTGGAAGGCAGGGTCACCTGCGCCAGCCATGCGGTATATGTTTCCAGGCCCGGGGTCGTCGGGGCCCTGATCGAGGAAGCGGCCGCCGGGTCGCTTCCCAAGGCGGAGAAGTAAGATGGCGCTCAAGGACATCCTGCCCGGCAAGCTGGGCTTCGGCGCCGCGCCGCTCGGCAACATGTTTCGCGACATTCCCGAGGACGAGGCCCTCGCGACGGTGGCCGCCGCCTGGGACGACGGCATCCGCTACTACGACAACGCGCCGTTCTATGGCGCGGGCCTGGCCGAGATCCGCATGGGGCGGGCGTTGGCCGGCAAGCCGCGCGCCGACTACGTGATCAGCACCAAGGTCGGTCGGGTCATCCTCGACGAGGTCGAGGACGTCAGCGCCCGCGACCTGGGCGAGAAGGGCGAGGTTTTCAAGCACGGCCGCCCAAACCGGATCGTGAACGACTACTCCGCCGACGCGACCCTGCGGTCGATCGAGGACAGCCTCGAGCGTCTCAAGACCGACCACATCGACATCGCCTTCGTCCACGACGTGGCCCAGGACTTCTACGGCGACGAGTGGCTGGATGTCTTCGAGACCGCGCGAAAGGGGGCCTTCAGGGCTCTGGACCGGCTGCGCGACGAGGGCGTGATCAAGGCCTGGGGCCTGGGCGTCAATCGGGTCGAACCGATCGAGCTGCTGCTCGCCCTGGAAGAGCCGCGTCCGGACGGCTTCCTGCTCGCCGGACGCTACACGCTGCTGGACCATGGCCTGGCCCTCCAGCGCGTGATGCCGGCGGTGGCCGGGCGCGGTCTCGGGATCGTGGTCGGCGGCCCCTACAGTTCCGGCGCGCTGGTGGGCGGCCCGAACTTCGAGTACGCCCCGGCCACGCCCGCTATCCTCGACAAGGTCGCTCGGATCAAGGCCATCGCAGACCGCCACGGCGTCGGCATGAAGGCCGCCGGCCTGCAGTTCGCGCTGGCCAATCCGGCGGTCGCTGCGGTGATCCCGGGCGCCAGCCGCCCAAGCCGTCTGGCGGAGGATCGCGCGGCCCTGCAGGAGGCGATCCCGGCCGACTTCTGGCGCGAACTTCGCCAGGCCGGGCTCGTCGACCCGACGGCGCCGCTGCCCGACGCGCCATAGGCGCGGGGCCGACCGGCGCGGGAAGCTTACGGAAGCGCGGCGATAATCCTTCCTTCGACGACAGCGGCGCCTTGCGGCGGGCAATCCTTGCCGTAGCAGGCCGGACCTTGGGTCTCGAGATTGGTTTCCGGGTCCCAGTCGAGCGTGAAGTCCGGCGACTGGGTCACATGCTTGAGCATGATCGAGCCCTCCTGTTCGATGGCCGGCAGTCGGTCGATCGTGAGCACCGCCCCTGCGAAGGTGAGGTCGTAGTTCGACGACAGGGCGAGCGCGCCGCGGGTGATCGCATAGCCGCCGGGCGCCTCGCCCGCGTCGCGACCCAGCAGGCCGGAGAAGGTCTCGCCAGCGACCAGGGAGCCCAGGGTTACGCGATAGGTCAGGGCGGGGTCGACCTGGCCGAACGGCTTGAACTGGTTGTCTGCCGATACGGTTACCTGGCGGCGCAGGATGTCGGCCAGGTCGCCGCTGACCGAGCCGAGGTTGTAGTTGGCGGCGTCGCCGCCGGCCAGGGTCACGCCCGAGGCGGTCACCGCCTTGCCCACGCCGGCGTTCTTGTCGGCGAAGGCGTAGGTTCCCGAGGCCGAGACCGCATCGCCCGCGACGATGCCGGTCAGTCCGATCGAGCCCGTCGCGACGGTCGAGCCGTCATAGGTCTTGTCGTTGGCGACCAGCGCGCCGGTCAGGGCCTTCTTCAGGATGTCGGCGACGTCGCCGGAGACGCCTGCGAGGCTGTAGTTGCCCGCGTCGGCGCCCGACAGGGTGACGCCCGCGGCCGTCACCGCCTTGCCGTTGGCCGCGGTCTTGTCGGCGAAGGCGTAGGTCCCGCCGGCCGAGACGACGTCGCCCGCGATCATCCCCGTCAGGCCGACCGAACCGGTGGCCGTGGTCGAGCCGTCATAGGTCTTGTCGTTGGCGGCGAGGGCGCCGGTGAGGGTCTTCCTGAAGATGTCGGCCTGGGCCGTGGCCAGCGGCGAGAGCACGTAGTTGCCCGCGTCGGCGCCCGACAGGACCACGCCCGAGGCGGTGACGGTCTTGCCGGCGCCGGCGTTCCAGTCGGCGAAGGCGTAGGTCCCGGCGGCGGAGACCTCGTCGCCCGTGACCACGCCGCTCAGGCTGATCGCGCCGGTGGCGCCGGTGCTGCGATCATAGGTCTTGCTGTCGGCGACGAGCAGGCCGCCGAGGGTCTTGGGATCGATCCGCAGCGAACCCACGCCATAGCTGAAGCCGTAGTTCAGGTCCGAGGTCAGGCCGCCGCCGGCGGTCAGCACATAGGTCCCCGCGTTCCTGCTGGTCGCCCCCGACACGGTCGGCGCTCCCGACCAGGCGTCGGCCGCCGTGTCGCCGTTGACCAGGCCGGTGACCGTGGCCGAGACCGTCGGGATGGCCCCGTTGTAGGTCACGACCAGGCTGACGGGGTTGACCGCGAGGATCGGCTGGTAGGCGTAGACGAAGCGGTTGCCGGCGTTGGGCGCCGCGGCGAAGGCCTCGGTCGAGAAGTTGTAGGCCGAGCCGTAGAAGGACTTGCCGGCCAGGCCGTTGAAGTCGTTGCCGGCCGTGGAGCCCGTCGGGGCGCCGAAGGCCTGGGTGTAGATCAGCCAGCGACCGCCGCTCGCGCTCACCGCGTCGGCGCCCCGGCCATTGGTGAACACGCCGTCGGAGGCCAGGATCACCGCATCGCCCGCGCCGTCGGCCACGACCTTGCCGTTGGCCGTGAAGGTCATGCCGCCGTGCGAGGCCAGCGAGGCGGTTCCCGTGCTGTGAACGGTCCCGTCGATGGTCAGCGCGCGGTTGTCGACCAGCTTGAACAGGCCGCCGGTGTTGGTGAAGTCACCGAGCTGGGTCACCTGGTTGGCCGCGCCGAAGCTGGCCCCGCCGACCGACGAGCCGGTCAGCCGCTGGGCGGTGATGATCCCGGCCGCGTCCTGGACGATCGCGCCGCCCGAGCGAAGATCCACCGTCTGGCCGACGGCGCTGATCGGGCCCCGTATGTCGAAGCCGGTCGTATCGTTGAACGCAAAGCCGCCGGCCGCGACGCTGACGGCGTCGAGATAGGCCACCTGGTTGGCGCCCAGCAGGACGACGCCGGTTCCGGCGACCACGCTCAGCGCGTCGGCCTGCAGCACGCCCTGCTGGGCGATGTCGGCGGCGGCGTTCAGCGACAGCGCGCCGTCGACGCTGATCACCCGTCCGGGCGTGGCGTCGCCGAAGCGCAGGGCGCCGGTCGCCGACTTCACCGACAGATCGCCGGCGACGCTGGCCGAGACGAGGCGAGTGTCGCCGCCGCCGTTCACCTGCGACGCCGCGTTCGCCGTCAGCTGGTCGATCGTCAGGGCGCCGGTCGGGCCGTCGACCTGGACCGAGCCGTTGGTCGAGCTGACGCTGACGACCCGCTGCGAGCCGGTCAGGACGGCGACCTTGACCGCGTCACGGCCCGCGATGGAGGTCAGGGCGGTGTTGGTGTGGTCGAGGTTGACGTCGACCTTGCCGGCCGTGGTCGAGGCCTCGACCGTCGTGCCGGCGCCCGCCGAGGTGACCAGATTGGCCGCGGTGATCGCGCCCGGCGTCGCCGCCCCCAGCAACACGTCGCCGCCGGTGGATCGCACCAGCAGGCTGTTGGCGCCGGTCCCGGTGAGGACGGCCGCGCCCAGGCCGGCCGCGCCCGCGGCGGCCGAGACCTCGATCCGGTCCGCCGCCTTTGCCGAGGCCAGGACCATGCCGCCGGTGGTCGCGGCGGCGTTCACCCGTCCGGACGAGGCGTCGAGCGCGCCCAGCTGCCCGCTGGCGGCGGTCACGAGGATGTCGCCGTTGTCGCTGGTGACGGCGCCGCCGACGAGCGCGCCCGTCGCGGTGATCGAGATGTCTCCGCCGTAGTGCAGGGACGTGCCGGTGAAGTCGAAGTCGCCGGTGTTGTCGACGATGGTCCAGGAGCCGGCCTTGGCGCCCAACGGCGACAGGGCCGCGCCCGTGAAGGCGCCGCCGGTCAGGCTGTAGTCGCCGCCGACGCTGGCGCTGGTGGTCACGGTCACGACCCCGGTCCCGCCGTTCACGGTGACGTTGCCGTCGCCGGCGATGGTGGCGAGGCTGACGCCCTGGCCGCTCACGTCGATGTCGCCGTCGCCCAGGCCCGCGCCGGCGCTGAGCTGGCCAAGGCCGGTCACCGCGCCGCCCTGGGCGATGACGGTCAGTTTGCGGTCGGCGTGGATCGCCGCGGCGCCCAGGTCGAGGTCGCCGAGGGTGTCGGTGATGGTGACGTCGCGGATCGTTCCGACGATCAGGTCCGGGGTCAGGGCGGCGCCGAGGAAGCCCTGGGCGGTGATCGAGTAGTCGCCGCCGTACGAGCCGGCCTGGGCGATATCGAGCGTGCCGTTCATGGCTTCGATCGTGACGTTGTAGCCGGCGGCTCCGCCGATCTTCAGGTCGCCGGTCTTCTGGACGATGGTCACGCTGCCGGCGGCGGACGAGGCGACCGCGCCGATCCCGTTTGTGGCCGAGTCGATGTTGACCACGGCGTCGCCGTTGTACGAGAGCACCTGCAGACCGTCGAACCCGCAGCCGCAGCTGGGATCGGTGTCGACATAGTTGGCGGCGGTGATAGAGGCCTTGTCGTCCGCGCCGAAGGTGGCCTTGTTGGCGGCGATCAGGGCAACGGCGTCCGGAGCCTTGGCGGCGCGCAGGGTCGCATCGCCATTCAGCGAGGCGACCACCACCGATTGCCCAGCCTCGGCCAGTTGCACCGTGACATCGGTATCCATCGCCGTGGCTTCGATCATGCCGTCGGCGGTCAGGTGGCCGGCCTCGACGCTGCCGCCGACCAGGCTGAGATCGCCGTCGCTGGAGATCAGGCTGGCCAGGGTTGCGTCCAGTCGGCCGTCGGTCTGGATATCGACCTGGTTCCCGCCGTGCACCGAGCCGGTGATCGCCAGGTCGCCGCCCGCGTTCACAAGCGTGACGTCGCCGTTGGCCGCCGTGGCCGTACCGACGCTGAAGCCGCCGTCGTAGACCTCGGCATAGAGGTCGCCGGCCGTGGCCGTGATCGTGCCGAAGGTTCCGGCGCCATCGGCGATCGTGATGTCGACGCCCGCGCCCCGGACGACGTCGATCGCCGCGCTGCTGTCGAGATGGACCATGGCCGTGCCGGCCGCCGACTTGACCTCGGCCGAGCCCGTGCTTCCGCCCGAGCGGGTGAACGTGTTGTCGGTGGTGATCGCAGCGTAGTCGGGATCGCCCAGTACGGCGTTGGTGGCGGCGGCGACGCTGAGGTCTCGCCCTGCGCCGGCGCCGGTCAGGTCGGCCTTGCGCAGGATGGCCTGGCCGCCGGTCGAGTTGACGGTGATGTCGTCGCCGGCCGTGGCCGACACCAGGTCGATGTCGCCCGCCGCCGTGACCGTGACGTCGCCGCCGGCGGTCAGGTCGTAGGCGCTGGTCAGAGCGTCGAAGGACTCGAGCGTCAGGTCGCCCGTCGCCGTCAGGGCGTCGGTCAGCACCAGGCCGCCGTCGGTGTCGGTGATCGACAGGTTGCGGATCGTGCCGCCGGGGTTCAGCGTCGCGCCGCCCCAGGTCCGAGCCTTGGCGGTGTAGTCGCCGCCGTCCACCGTTATGCTGGCGGCGTTGGCCGTGCCGTTCGAGGCGTCGAGCCAGACGTTGTGGCCGCTGACCGTGCCGGCGCTGAAGCCGCCGTCGACGCCGATCGAGGCCGTGCCGCCGGCATTGTCGGCGACGACCTGGGTCAGGGCGGTGTTCAGGCTGTTGAGGAAGACCCGGGCGTCGCCGCCGGTGGAGGTCACGCTGGTGTCGCCGACGCCGCCCGTGCGGCTGACGGTGTTGCCCGATCCGATCCCCGCCAGGCTGTCGGCGCCGAGGGTGGCCGTGCCGGTGGCGACGACCGACAGGCTGCCCGCGCCCGTGATCGTGGCCTGGCGCAGGGCCGCCGAGCCATCCAGGGCCTGTACCAGGATCGTGCCGTTGGAAGAGGCCGTGGCCACCGAGGCGTCGCCCGTGGTGGCGGTCACCGTGACGCTGGTCGCGCCCGAGAGCAGGCCGCCGATCCCGGTGTTGGCGGAGACGCCCGTTGCGCCGGTCAGGGTCAGGTTGCGTGTCGCGACGATCTGGGTCGCCGAGTTCGCCGTCAGGTCGCCGGCCGTGGTGGTGACGGTGACGTCGCGCCCGCCGACATTGCCGGAGATGACCAGGGCCTTGGCGTTGTTCAGGACCACGTCGTTGGCCGTGGCCTGCACGCTGATCGCCCGGTCGATCTGATTGTCGCCGCTCAGGTCCACGCCCGTGGCGCCCGAGGCGGAGAGAGCGTTGGCGGTGACCACGCCGGCCGTCTGGCTCAGCGAGCCGCCGCTCGACACCAGGGTGACTTGGCCGGCGGCGCTGTAGTTTCCGGTCAGGGCCAGGCTGTCGCCGCCGGTCCAGATGAGGTGCCTGGTCGAGGAAGCCGACCCCAGGGTCGAGCCGGTGCTCCCCGAGATCCACACGTCGCCCGCCGCCACGCCGCTGCCTTCGGTGATGGCCGAGCCGACATTGACCGCGCCGGTCGTGGAGCGGGCCGTGACATGACCGTCGTCGGCGCTGCCTACGCCGGTCGACTTCAGGGTCGCGCCGCTGGCCAGCACGTCGCCGCCGGTGGCGACGACCTCTACATCGTCGCCGGCCGTGGCCGAGGTCGTGACCGTCGCCGAGCCGTTTGAAGCCGTCAGGGAGATGTCGCGCGCGGCGGTCGCGTTGATGACGCTGACGCTCTCGCCGCTCATCGTCAGGTCGCGGCTGGAGACGCCGGTGGTCAAGGTCGTCGAGGTGGCGCCGCTGATGGTGATGTCGCCGGCCTTGGAGCCGGTCCCCTGCGTCAGCAGCGTGCCGCCCGAAGCCGAGCCGTTGGTCGAGCGGATCAGGATGTGGCTGTCGTCGGTCCCCGTGCCCAAGGTCCTGATGTAGGCGCCGCCCGCCGTGACGTCGCCGTCGGCGGTGATCTCGACGTCGTCGCCGGCGAAGATCCGGTTGGTCACATAGGCCTGGGTCGTGCCGGTGACGTAGACGCTGCGCACCGCGTCGACGGTGCTCATGAACACCTGCGGGGCGCTCAGCGTGAGGTCGCGCGCCGAATTGCCCAGGGTCAGCGACGCCGAGCCGTTGCTGGTGATCAGGATGTCGCCCGAGACCGTGGTGGTGGCCGAACCCACCGAAGTGTTGACGCTTGAAGAGACCGTGACGCCGGTGGCGCCGGTGATCTGCGTCACCGTCGCGCCGGGGCCGCCGGCGGTGACCGAGGCCGCGCCGCTGGTGGCTGTGACCTCGGAGGCGGTGATCGAGCCGCTGGTCGTGCTCATTTGAGCCGTCGCGCCGTAGACCGTCTGGGCGTTCAGGGCGCCGCTGGAGGCGCTGAGCAGAACATTGCCCGCCGCGTCGATCGAGGCGCTGGTCGCCGACGACAGCGTGGTCATCCGGATCATGGCGTTCGACGCCGCCCGCAGGACGGCCGTCGGGTCGGCGGCGCTCACGAAGTTGGCGTCGATCAGGCCCGTGCCGCCTGCGAACACGAAGCCGCCGGCGGTCATGGTCGCGCCCGGCGAGATGATCACGCCCTGGGGCGAATAGAACCAGACATTGCCGCCGGTGGCCGCACCGACCTTGCCGGTGACCACCGCGCCGTTGTCGATGGCGATCTGGCTGGTGGTCTTGTTCAGGACGATGTCGCTGGCGGAGTCGAACAGGAAGTTCATCGCGTCGCCGCTGCTGAGGTGCAGGCTGGACCAGTTGATGACGGTCCGCGGCGCGTTGAGGTCGATCTGCAGGGTTATCGCGTCGGGAAAGGTGATCAGGGGCTGCGAACCGCCCGAGGAGACCGTGATATTGCCCGCGCTCGGGATGCCCGGAAGCGTCCCCGCCAGGGCCGGATGGACCAGCATCGTGGCGACCCCGCACAGGGCCGAGGCCGCCAGCAGCTTGGCGCGGCGTTGCGAACGCGAGGCGGTGCGGGGAAGGGGCGTGGACTGGGTCATGGAGAACGCTCCGGAGACTTCAGCGGGCTAGAAGAGGGCGGCGGACAGCGAGACGAGCAGTCGCGAGGACGGTGCGTCGCCGGAGCCGAACGGGCTGTCGAACGGCTTGGCCCAGGTCAGGTCGAGGGCCACGCGCGAGGTCAGTTGGGCGCGGACGCCCACCCCGGCCGAGGTCAGGTCCAGCTTGCCGGCGCCGACGCCCAGATTGGTCAGTTCGGCCAGGTCGTAGAAGGCGTAGGGACGCCAGGCCGCGCGGCCGCCCCTGATGGGCAGGGGAACGGTGCTGAACTCCAGCGAGGCCGCCAGCGCCCGGTCGCCGGACGCCACCGACGGGTCGTAGCCGCGCCCGGTCGTCAGGTTGCCGACGCCGTACTCCTCGTAGGACAGCAGCGGGTCGTCGGTGTGTTGCCAGACGACGTTCAGCTTGCCGATCACCGGGCCGGCCAGCCGTCCGCCGATCTCGCCTTCCGTCCGCATCACCGTGGCCTTGGGCTTGCCCAGGAAGCGCGAGGCCGAAAGATCGCCATAGCGGCTTGCGCCGAGGCCGTTGCTGCCCTGGCGCAGTTCGAACACGCCGGTCATGGCCACCGAATGGCGCGCCAGGCTGGCCGGGGCGTAGTGGCCGTCCAGGCGCAGGAAGAACACCCGCAGGTGGTCCTCGGTCAGGGTGGCCAGGCCGCCGCCGAACTCGACCTTCTGGTCGATCCAGTCGAGGCCGACGCCGATGTTGAGGTTGCGGTTGCGGTGGCGCACCAGCGGATAGGTCAGCCGAACATTGCCGGCGAAGGAGTCGCCTTCCAGGTCCAGCGGCTTGAGCACGTCGCCCGGCTTGGTCCAGCCCCAGGCGCCCGACAGGTCGGCCGTCAGGCCGTCGGCGCCGATGTAGAAGCGCTCGGCCACCTGGATGACCCGCTGCTCGCTCGACAGCGTGCCGTAGCCGATGATCGAGGTGCGCTCGCCCAGGGGCGTGAAGCCGTTGAGGTCCAGGCGCGCCAGGGTCAGGTCGCGGCCGACGGTCTTGGAGCCGTAGTTCTGGGCGACCACCGAGCCGTCGACGGCGTCGCGGGCGATGGCGATCTCCAGGTCCAGCGAGCCGTCCGCGGCGGCGGACGGCCTGAGCGCCGACTGGATGCGCACGCCCGGCACGTCCGACGCCAGCAGCAGGTAGCGCTGGGCGACGTCGAGATCGAACGGCGCCATGCCGCGCAGCTGGTTGAGGAAGCGCACGACCTGCTTTTGGGCGGGACCGGCGTCGCCGCTGTAGTTGACCGAGGCGATGCGCGCCTCGACCACCGTCAGGGTGAGGCGGCCGTCGGCGATGCGCTGCTCGGGAATGAGGACGTTGGCCAGCACGCCGCGCCGCAGATACAGCGAGGCGACGCGGTCACGGATGTCGCAGACCGCGCCGATCGGCGCTTCCCGGTTCAGGAACTCGGCATAGGTCGAGGCCAGGGCCTGGTCCGAAACCGCCAGGGCGCCGGACGTGCCGCCCTGGAAGTCCACCCCCTTCAGCGTGATCTTGATGTCGCTGTCACGGAACGGGCAGGGACCCGCTTCCACGCCCTTGAACAGCTCGCCGCGCGGCGCGGCGGCGATCGGGGCGGCGTTGGCGGGATCAAGCTCCTGGCGGGAAGGGAGGGCGACCTGGGCGGAGGCGGCGGTCGCGACCAGCAGGGTTGCGCTCACGCACGCCATTGCGCCCACGCCGGCGACGGCGCGTCGCATTCCCAACAAAACGTTCAAGCCCCCGCCCTCCGGCCTGCAAGCGCGACATCGCCCTCAACCTGCGGAGTACTATGGTGCAAAACTGTCCAATATAACACCGCTTTGCGACTGGGCGTCGCAGGCCGGCGGGGAGGAGGCGACGACCTCCGGTGCGCTGCGGCTTCCGGACCGCGACAGACGGCGGAAGGCTCGGCGGCGGGCCGCCACCGAGCCTCGTCGTTTCTAGCGAGCGCCCGCGGCCATCAGGATCTGGGCCATGGTGACGGCGATGCTCTCGACATCGCGGTCCTTGTTGACCTCCATGCCTTCCTCCAGCGAATGGCCGCGGAAGGTCACGAAGCCGGCGCCGAGGGTGACGGCCGGCTTGCCCAGGCTCATGGGGATGTTGGCGTCGGTCGAGCCGGCCACGTAGCCCATCGGCTTGCCCAGCGCGTCGCCGACGGCGGCCAGTTGCTGTACGAACGGCGAGGTGATCGGGGTCTCGCCCACCGGACGGTCGCCGACCATCTTGTTGTCCAGGCTGATAACGCCGCGCTTGGTCGAGCGGGCGGCGTTCTCGGCCTCGACGGCCTTGGGCAGGATGGCCAGGTAGGCGTCCTCGACGGCCTTCAGCTCGGCCTTGCCCGACGAGCGCATGTCCACGGTCATCGACACCGCGAACGGGATCGAGTTGACCGAGGTGCCGCCCTCCAGCAGGCCGATGTTGTAGACCGTGCGCGGGTCGCTGGGGACCTTCAGTTCGCCGAACTGGCGGGCGGCGGCGGCCAGGGCGGGGGCCGGGGTGACCGTGCCGAAGTCGCCCATGCTGTGGCCGCCCGGACCCTTGAAGGTGGTCTTGTAGCGCTTGGAGCCGACGCCGCCGTTGACGATCACGGTTGGGCCGCTGGGCTCCAGCGAGATGAAGGCGTCGATCTTGTCCTTGTACTTGCCCTTGAAGAACAGCTCCTTCATGCCGCGCAGGTCGCCGGGGCCTTCCTCGCCCACGTCGCCGACGAACAGGATGTCGCTCTTGGTCTGGATGCCGGCGGCGTTGATCGCGCGCAGGATGGCCAGGATCGAGCCCAGCCCCACGGTGTCGTCGCCGATGCCGGGGGCGTAGAGCTTGTCGCCCTCGCGGCGCACCTTCACGTCGGTGCTGGCCGGGAACACGGTGTCGAGGTGGGCGGCCACGACCAGGAGGCCGCCGCCGCCCGTCCCCTTGCGCAGGCCCATGACGTTGCCGGCCGCGTCGGTCTCCAGATCGGTGAGGCCCTCCTTGGCGAGCATGGCCAGGTAGGCCTTGCCCTTCTCGGCTTCGCCGAAGGGCGGGGCGGGGATCTCGGTCAGGGTGACGATGTCGGCCACGGTCTGGTCGTAGCCGGCCGCCAGGGTCGCCTTGGCGGCCTTGAAGGCCTTGCCGGCGATCAGGGCTTTCGCCTGCTTGGTGTAGGGCGAGGTCGGGGCCGGCGGGCGAACATTGCCGAAATCGACCTGGGCCGCGGGTTTTGCCGGAGCCTGGGCGAGGGCCGGCGCGGCCGCGGCGCAGAGGAGGGCGGCCAGGGCCGCCGAGGTCATGCGGGTTTTCATCGGATAATCTCTGTACGGGTTCGAAGGGATCAGAAAGTGCGGCGGACCATCACGCCCAGGGTGCGCGGCGTCAGGCTGACGACCTGGTCCAGCGCCCCGGCGGCCGAGGTGATCGAGACCGGGCCGACCGAGTTGGTCAGGTTCTGGGCGAAGGCGTAGGCGCCCCAGCCCTCGCCCTCGACGCCCACGCGCGCGCCCACGACCGTGTAGGACGGAACCTTCTCGTAGTAGACGTAGCTGGGACGGAACTGCGAGGCGGTCTTGCCGGTGTAGCTGGCGTCCAGGTGCACCAGGCCGTTCAGGCCGCCCGCGATCGGCCAGGTGTAGTCGGCGTTCACCGAGCCGCTGAACTTGGGCACGAACGGCAGGCGGTCGCCGGCCAGGCCCGTCGAGCCCGACACCGTCACCGACGAGTTGGTCATGTCCTCGGTCAGCTTGGCGTCGGAAACGCCGATGGCGCTGCTGAGGGTCAGGCCGGTCATCGGCCGCAGGGTGGTTTCCAGCTCGAAGCCGCGGATGCGGGCCGCGCCGGCGTTGGTGATGATGAAGAAGTTCGCGCCGACATTGGCCTGCGCCTGCACCTGGATGTTGTCCCAGTCGATCTGGTAGGCCGACAGGTTCACGGTCAGTCGGCGGTCGAACCAGTCGCTCTTCACGCCCGCCTCGTAGTTCCACAGGCTGTCGGGCGCGAAGGCCACCAGGCCGGTGGTCAGGCCCGGGATGTTGTTGGCGCCGCCGGGGCGGAAGCCCTTAGAGGCCTGGGCGTAGGCCATCAGCGACTTGCTGAACTCGTAGTTGACGTTGACGCGCTGCACCCAGCCCTTGGCGCTGGCGTCGACCTGGCTGAAGGCGGTGACCGGCGAGTTGGAGATGACGTTGCCGATCGTCACCGCGCCCGAGACGGTCTTGTCGTAGTCGAAGCGGCGGGCGCCGCCGGTCACCGTCAGGGCGTCGGTGACGTGATACGACAGCTCGCCGAAGAAGGCGGTCTGCTTGACGTCGTTGTCGATGTAGCGCGCGCCCAGGGCGTCGAACGGCTGGATGGCCATGCCGGTCGTGGCGTCGGCCCGGGTCTGGATGCTGTCGACGTGGTCCTTGCGGGTCTCGTAGTAGACGCCGCCGGTCCAATCGAGCTTGTCTTCCAGCAGGCTGCCGCTGGCGCGCAGTTCGTGGGTCCAGGTCTCAAGGCTCATCGGCTGCCACGAGACGGCCGGGCCGCGCGAGTCCGCCCAGGCCGTGTACTGGCTCAGCTGGGCGCTGGAGCAGGTCGTGCCCGACAGGCCGAAATAGCGGCCGCAGGCGGCGCTGCTGGTGCGGTTGTTGGCGATGTTGTTGGTCCAGTCGCTGTTCCGCAGCATCTTCCACTTGTAGTATGACGAGGTCGCCGTGACCGTCGCGAAGTCGAGGTTCCACTCGGCCGTGACGTTATAGAGCGCCAGCTTGGAATTGCTCTGGGCGACGGTCCTGCGGTCGGACTTGTAGCGGCCGGCTGCGGCCGACCAGCTGGCCTGGCCGTCGACTTCCTCGTTCTGCAGCGCCGCCGTGGCGCGGATCGTCAGGTCCTCGGTCGGGGTGTAGGTCAGCATCAGGCGGCCGCCGCTGGCGGTCGAGCCGTTGATGTCCTGCTTGTTCAGAGGAACGCTGTCGACATAGCCGCCGCGCTGCTCGCGATAGAGCACCAGGCGCGCGCCCAGCTTGTCCTCGACCAGCGGCACGTTGACCATGCCCTTGCCGTAGTAGCCGCCTTCGCCGCCCTTGGTGGTGGTCGCCTGCGCCTCGACCGCGCCGGCGTATTCGTTGGTGTCGGCCTTGTTGAAGATCACCCGCAGGGTGCCGCCCATCGAGCCCGAGCCGTACAGCGTGCCCTGCGGGCCGCGCAGCACCTCGACGCGCTCGACGTCGAACAGGTTGATGTCCGGCGTGGTCGAGCCGGCGTCCTGGGTGGTGCCGGTCGGGCCGGTCAGCGGGGTTTCGTCGTAGTAGAGACCGGTCGTGGCCTCGCCGGCGCTGCGCACGCCGCGCAGGGTGATGCGGCGGTTGGAGGGGGTGCCGCCGTCCAGCGACAGGTTCGGCACCTGGCGGAAGTAGTCGTTGATGCCCGTGGCGCCGATCCGGCTGAGCTGGGTCTCGCCGACCGCCGAGATGCTGATCGGGGTGTCCTGCAGGCTGGTCGAGCGCTTCAGCGCGGTGACGATGATCTCGTCGACGGCGGCGCTCGGCGCGTCCTGGGCGTGGGCGCTGGCGGCGGCCAGGGCGGCCAGGGCGCTGGTGGCCAGGGCCGCGCGGCGGAAGGTGCGGAAGGCAGTACGGTTCAAGTTCATCCCCTTCGTTGAGGACCGGCCTGAGGCTCGGTTCCGGGCCGCAAGACGGGCGAGGGGAGGTCGCCCTTACGTCTTTTTTCGCCGTCCGGCGCGAAGGCGGGCGCCTGGTCAAGCTGCATGCAAAATGGGCGCATGCTGATCAAATGAGCGGCGCGAAGCCGAAACACCGGTCTCGCCGACGGTTCGGCCATCGCCTGGCGACGAAGTTCGAATAGCCCGGCCCCAGAGCGGGAGAACGAGGTGTCCGGACAGTCCGCGTTCAGTCAGGCGGCGATCGCCCAGGTTCGGCCGGGCGACATCGACGATGTCGTGCGTCGGCACGAGGGCATGCTGCGTCGGTTCATCTCCCTGCGCATCGGCGGCGGGGCCGATGTCGATGACCTCGTGCACGAGGTCTTCCTGCGCTTTGCCCGTCGCCCGCCGGACGAGGGCGTCGAGCGCCTGGACTCCTATCTCTTCCAGACCGCCGCCAACCTGATCCGCGACCGCGCCCGTCGCCAGCAGGTGCGCCGCCTGGCCGCGCCCGAGATCGAGGACGACGCCGCCGCCCAGGTCCCGGCCACACCCGAGCAGACCCTGATCGACCGCGAGACCCTGACCCAGGTTCGCCGGGCGCTGGCCGATCTTCCCGAGCGCACCCGCCACGTGTTCCTGCTTTACCGGATCGACGGACTGCGGCATCAGGCCATCGCCGACGCCCTGGGGGTGTCGATCAGCACCGTTGAGAAGGACGTGCGCCGGGCCATGGCCCATCTGACCCGACGGGTTCGCCGTCCATGACGTCCGCGTCCCATATTCCCGCCAATGACGGCCTGGCCGACGTCTACGACGTCGCCGCCGCCTGGCATGAGCGCCGCCGCGCCCCGGGCTGGAACGCCGGCGACGAGGCGACGCTGACCGCCTGGCTTGAAGCCGACGCCGAGCATGTCGACGCCTATGCCGCCATGGCCGAGGTCGAGGCCGTGCTCGACGACGCCGTCGCCGCCGGCGGGCTGGAGCGTGAATTGGCTGAAGCCCGCGCGGCCTTCGCCCAGGGCAAGGTGCGTCGCTCGCGTCGGAGCCTGGCGCTGATGGCCGCCGGACTGGCCGGCGTCGCCGTGCTGGCGGGGCTGGGCGGGCTGACCTGGATGCAGGCCGGCGCCTCCGAGCAGAGCTTCGCCGCCGCGCCGGGCCAGCGCAGCCTGGTCACCCTGGCCGACGGCTCGCGCGTCGTGCTGGACGGCGGCGCGCGGATCACCGCCCGCATCGACCGCCGTGGACGCGACATCGCGCTGACCGGCGGCCGGGCCTTTTTCGACGTCGCCCACGATCCGTCGCGCCCGTTCGAGGTCAGCGGCGGGGGCCACGTGGTCCGGGCCCTGGGCACCGCTTTCGAGGTCGACCTCGCCGCGACGGCGCAGGCCTATCGGGTGGCGCTGCTGCGCGGCCGGGTGCGGGTCAGCGGCGAGGCCGAGCCCGTCGAACTGTCCCCCGGCCAGGTGCTGGCGGCCGATGCACGGGGACGCCAGACCGTCTCGACCGCCGACGTCGCCGCCGCCACCGCCTGGCGCGACGGGCGCCTGCTGCTGAAGGGCGACGCGCTGGCCGAGGCGGCCGCGCAGATCAACCGCCGGGGCGGACGCCGCATCGTCGTGCGCGGCGCTGCGGGCGACCTCAAGGTCAGCGGCGCCTTCGGGGCCGACGATCCCCTGGCCTTCGCCCGCGCCGTGGCCGTGATCCACGGCCTGACGATCGGCGAGGCGGCCGACGGCTCGATCGTGCTCTCTCCGGCCAAGGACACCGGTGCGACGGCGGACTAGCCGCGCGGCGCCGGCCCTCGCGGCCCTGGTGCTGCTGGCGCAGGCCCCGGCGGCCCAGGCCGCGCCCCTTCGCTTCGACGTTCCGGCCGGGCCGCTGGAAGGCGCCCTGCAGGCCTATGCCGAGCAGACCGGGGTCGACGTGCTGTTCGCGCCCCAGGCGGTGGCCGGCCTGCGCTCGCCGGGCGGCCGCGCCGCCACCGAGCCCGAGGAGGCGCTGAAGCGTCTGTTGCGCGGCAGCGGCCTGACCGTGCGCCGCATCGGTCCGCGCGCCTTCGCCGTCGCGCCCGCCGAGCCCGCCCGCAAGCCAGTCGCCGCCGCGGAACGGCGCCGCGCCGTTCAGCCGACGGAGGGCGTCGAGCCGCTGGACGCCGTTCTGGTCCAGGCCCGCCGCCGCGACGAGCGGCTGATCGACGTGCCGGCCTCGGTCGCCGCGGTCTCCGCGGCCGACCTGGAGCGCCTCGGCGGCGACGGCGCGCTGGCCCTGCGGCAGGCGGCGCTGGGGCTTACGGCCGCCGGCCAGGTCTCCGTCGAGACGCCGACCCTGGTGATCCGGGGCCAGCGGCGGGCCACGGCCGGCGACTCCGCGCTGTCGGTGATCACCTATGTCAACGAGGCGCCGCTGCCCAACAACGGCTCGATCCTGCCGTCCTTCGACCTGTCGGAGGTGCAGGTGCTGCGCGGACCGCAGGGCGTGCTCTTCGGGCGCAACACCACCGGCGGCGCGCTGCTGATCCATACCAACGAGCCGGGCCGCGACGCCTATGTCCGGGCCGCGACCGGCTCATACCGCCTGCGCGAGATCGAGGCCGCCGCCGATCTGACCGGGGCCGACGCCCCGGTGGCTGTCCGACTGGCCGCCTACGGCCTCAGGCGCGACGGCCTGGTCGAGAACCTCGGCGCCGGCGGCGACCTCGACGACCGCGACCAGGTCGCCGTGCGGCTGTCGCTGGCCTGGAAGCCGCAAGGCCCGGAGGGGCCTTTGTCGGCGCTTCTGGTGCTGGACGGTTTCCGGGCCTGGGAGAGCGGCAGCGCGGCCATCCTGTCGGGGACCTATCCCAATCCGCCCGACGTCACCGGCGGCGGCAACGGCCGCACGTCCGAGGCCGCGCCGTACTTCGACTGCGGCGTCGTCGGCTGCGACATCGACATCGCCCTGGCGCGGCAGAAGGCGCGCGGGACGCGCTCCACCGACATCGACCTGGCGCCGCGTTCCGACCGCCGCAACGACGGCGCCACCCTGCGGCTCGACTGGCGCGAGGACGGGCTGAACCTGCGCTCGGTCACCGCCTATCGCCGCAGCGTCCTGGACAGCGCCCTCGACAGCGACGGCTCGCCGCTGCCGCTCAACGAGATCGTCCGCCACATCGATCTGGCCCAGTTCACCCAGGAGGTGCGGGCCAGCCGAACGGGGGAGGCGGGCGCATGGCAGGCCGGTCTGTTCTACATGTCCACCGCGCCCGTCGGCGTGCAGAAGACCCTGTGGGCCAGCGTGGTGACGCCCGCCAATCCCGCCCGCGTCGAGTTCCAGTATCGCCGCGGCGAGAGCCTGGCCGGTTTCGTCGACGCCACGCGGCGGCTGGGCGCGGGCTTCGAGCTGGAGGCGGGCCTGCGCTACACCCGCGACGTCTCCAGCGCCTGCCTCGTGCGGGTGGCTGCGCCGGCGGCCGACATCTCCGAGGCCGATTGCGGCGAGGCCGGCCGGGCGCAGTCCTCGGCGCCGACCTGGACCCTGGGACTGACCTGGCGGGGCCGCCCGAACCTCACCCTCTATGCGGTCACTCGCCGGGGCTATCGGGCGGGCGGCGTCAACGCGCCGGCCTTCGGGCCGCTGCTGGAGCCCTATCAGGTCTACGCTCCGGAGAGCCTGACCGACGTCGAGCTGGGCCTGAAATGGTCCGGCGGTGCGGGCGGCTGGCGCCATCGGGTCGACGCGGCCCTGTTCCGGGGCTGGTCGCGCGACATCCAGCGGGCGCTGTTCCCGGCCGAGAACTTCGACGGCGACGGGATCGCCGCCAACGACCCGCCCAACCTGATCATCAACGCCGGCTCGGCGACGATCAGCGGGCTGGAACTGGGCTGGCGCGGCCAATGGACCGATCGCCTGACGCTGTCGGCCTCGGCGACCCTGACGCAGGCGCGGTTCACCGCTCTGACCGTGCCGGCGCTGCTGGCCGGGCTGACGCCGACCGATCCCGACGCCCTGCGCTTTTCCTACTCGCCGCCCTATACGGGGCGCATGACCGCCGACTGGCGCCTGGTCGACACGGACCGGCTGGGACGCTGGACCGTGTGGGCCGACGTCTTCCAGAGCGGTTCGGTGCGCTATGTCGAGCGGGCGCGCGACAGCAACGGCATGCAGAAGGCCTTCGCCGTGGCGGGCGTGGGCCTGACCGTCCAACCGCCGCGTCGCGACGACCTGACCCTGTCGATCACGGTCCACAACCTGTTCGACGAGGTCTATGCGGCGGGCGGCGGCGCGATCACCCCGGCGGTGACGGCCACCTCGCTGATCTACGGCGAGCCACGCACCGTGGAGGCGGCGGTCAGGCGCAGGTTCTGACCGGCCTCAGAGGAAGGCCAGGAACGGGACGCAGATCAGGCCGGCTCCGGCCAGCGCGGTCGCCGCCTTGGGTCGCCACGACAGCAGCAGCACCAGCAGCGGGGCGGCCACGCACATCTGGCCAATCCAGGCCGTTACGCCCAAGGCGACCCCCAGCCGAGCGACCGCCACGGCGGCCGACAGCGCCAGCAGCGCCCAGCCCAGCACGCGCAGCACGCCCTCCGACGGCAGCACCAGCGGCTCAAGTCCCGACCGGTGCTTCTTCATCGCCAGGGCCAGGCAGGCGAAGGCCGCGAAGCTGATCAGGCCGCTCTCATAGGGCATCGGCGTTCTCCCTGACCTTGGCGGGCTTCGAGACCGACGCGGACGGTCGGTGGCTGGGCGCGGCCTTCTGCTTGGGCGGCTTGGGTTTGGCCGACGCCTTCAGCGCCGCGAAACCGCAGAGCGCGGCGATGGCCAGCATGGCCAGGTCGAAGCCGGCGAACAGCCCGTCGCCGGCGCGCAGGCTGCCGATGAGGCCGCGATCGGTCGTCAGGGCGTTGACCACCGGCAGGGCGGCGAAGGCGATCGCCGCCAGCCCCAGGGTCTCGATCCAGGCTCGCCGGGCGGGGCGCAGCAGCGACAGGATCGCCAGGCCGAACCAGGTCCAGAACATCGCCTTGACCTCCAGTTCGGCGCGGCCTGGCAGGTCGGCCGGGATCAGGCGGTTGGCCAGCAGGTAGGCCGCCATGCCCGTCGGCAGGCAGGCGATGGCGCCGATGTTCAGTCGTTCGACCAGCTTGAGCCCGAAGAACGGGGCGGCGTTGGGCTTGCGGCGCTTGACCACCCAGAGGACGAGGCCCGTCCCGACCATGGCCGCGCCGGTCAGCCCCATGAAGAAGTAGACCCAGCGCAGGGCCGGGCCGGCGAAATGTCCCAGGTGCAAGCCCAGCATCACGCCGGCCGTGGCTATGGCCGGACCGGGGGAGGGCGACCGCGACAGTTCCTTGCCCGTGACGCCGGAGAACGTGATCGAATCCGGACGCGCGTTCAGCCGGCCGGCCGTGGCGCGCAGCAGGGTCACGGTGGCGGCGGCGTCGTTCGGGTTGCGGATGACGATGGTGCGGGGGCGGTCGCCGTTCCACTCGCGCGCGGCGGCCTCGATCATCGGCGTGACCGGCAGCAGCGGCGCCGGATTTCCCGACGCCTTGGCCTCGGCCGGCGCGCCGTAGGCGGCGGTCGTGAAGGCGTCCGGCTTGTCGAAATTGGCCTTCACCGGCCAGGGCATGTACATCGCCACCAGCGTGATCAGGCCGGTGTAGGTGATCATCGCGTGGAAGGGCAGGGCCAGCACCGCCGAGGCGTTGTGCGCGTCCAGCCAGCTGCGCTGGCCCTTGCTCCAGCGCAGGGTGAAGAAGTCCACGAAGATGCGCTTGTGGGTGATCACGCCCGAGATGATCGCCGTCAGCATGAAGATCGCGCAGACCCCCGCCAGCCAGCGGCCCCACGGATGCGGCAGCTGGAGCTGGAAGTGAAAGCGGTAGAAGTGCTCACCGCCGCGCGTGTCCCGCGCTTCCAGCGGCTGGCCGGTCGCCGGATCCAGCTTCATCTCGGGGCGGCGCGCAGGCGGCTTTTCCGGGTTGGGCTTGGCCCGCGCGAACACCCGCGTCACGGCCGTGCGGTCGTCGGGCAGGTAGATGAACCACTGCTGGTCGCCTGGCGTGGTCGCCTGCAGGTGGCCGATGGCGGCCTGCGCCGCCTGTTCGGCCGGGACAGAGGCCGAGCGCAGCTCGGGCTGCATCCACTGGGTGATCTCGGGCCGGAAGTAGCTGGCCGTTCCGGTCAGGAACATGGCGAACAGGATCCAGCCGGCCAGCAGGCCCAGCCACGCGTGGATCCAGGCCATGGACTGGCGCAGGGCTCGCGCGGGAGCCGGCGCCGGGCGGTCGGGGAAGCTTTGCCGGACGTTCACGCCCGGGTCCCCAGCAGCAGGACCGCGCCGCCGGCCAGCAGGGCCGAGCCCCACAATACGCCGGCCACGAGGATCAGGCGTCGCTCGTGAAACGCCCAGAGGGCCAGGCACGCGAAGATCAGGAACGACAGGATCATGCCCCAGGCCGAGGCCTCGGCCGGCGGTCCCGGCAACAAGCGCGCCAGCAGCGAAGCCAGCGCCGAGGCCGACGCATAGCCGCCGAAGAGGGCGGTGACGGCGCGGGCGGTCATGCGGGCCGCGTCGGGCCAGGCGGCCGTCCGTCTCGACTGTCGATCCTGTTTCACGCGGCCTCCGAAAGTTGGCTTGCGCCTAACAACTCGGTTCGATAGTTGCAACTCATTATCAGTCTTATCGACAATCTTGACGAGGGGTCTTCATGGTCATCCGTTCACAAGCCGCGCGCGGCGCGACCGCCGGCGCGAGGGCCTGGAAAGGGCTGGCCGCGACCGTCGCCACGGCCGCCTTGCTGCAGGGACTGGGCGTGACCGCCGCCTGGGCCGAGGACGCCGACAACGACTCCAACACCGTCGAGCGGGTCGAGGTGACCGGCCTGAAGGCGCGCCGCGCCGCCGCCGGCACCAAGACCGAGACCGCGCTCATCGAGACGCCGCAGAGCATCACCGTCATCGACGGCGACGAGCTTTCGCGCCGTAACGTGCAGTCGATCAACCAGGCGCTGGGCTTCGTCGCCGGCGTCTCGCCCAACCAGCGCGGGGGCATGGTCACCCGCTACGACCAGCTGGTGGTGCGCGGCTTCGCGCCGGGCGTGTTCCTGGACGGCATGCGCCTGATCGCCGGTCCCTATTCGACGCCGCAGATCGACTTCAACCGCATCGACCACATCGACATCGTCAAGGGGCCGGCCTCGGTGCTGTACGGCAACTCCACGCCGGGCGGCCTCGTGAACCTGGCCAGCAAGCTGCCGGAGGAGGGCAGCTTCGGCCGCCTCGAGGGCCAGCTGGGCAACTTTGACACGCGCCGCGCGGCGGTCGACGTCAATGCGCGGCTCGACAGCCAGGGCAAGTGGCTGGGCCGCCTGCTGGCCGGCTGGCAGAAGGGCGACGGCATGACCGACGGCACCTTCAGCGAGCGCTATCACGTCAGCCCGATGGTGACTTTCGAGCCGACCGCCGACACCAGCCTGACCCTCGTGGGCGCCTACCAGCGCTCGCCCAGCGGCGGCGGCTATTCGGGCGTTCCGGCCTACGGCTCGGTGCTGCCCAACCCCTTTGGCAAGCTGCCGCGCGAGATCAACACCGGCGATCCGGGCTATGAGCGCTACGACCACAAGGCTGGGTCGGTGGCGGCCTTCTTCCGCCACGACTTCAACGAGCACCTGACCTTCCGCTCGAACGCCCGCTTCCAGAACAACAAGCTGTCCTACCGCCAGCTCTATGTGGGCGGTTTCGCCACCACGGGCGTGGGCGCGGCCCGCAACACCGACTACTCGACGATCATCCGGGGCGGCGGCGGCGCCGACGAGGACTTCGACACCCTGACCCTCGACAACCAGGTCAGCGCCCGCTTCGAGACCGGCGCGGTCAAGCACCAGGTGCTGGCCGGCTTCGACTACCAGAAGATCACCGGCGAGAATTTCCAGCAGTTCAACACCGGCCAGTCCAGCAACCCGCTGACCAGCATCCCGAACCTGTCCCTGTTCGCGCCGACCTATGGCGGAACCCTGCCCAGCCTGGACCTGACGGTGCTGTCGTCGGCCTATGTGAACACCTACAGCCGCCGCGAGCAGAAGGGCCTCTACGCCCAGGACCAGATGACCATCGGCCGGTTGCAGCTGATCGCCAGCGGCCGCTACGACTGGTACGAGCAGGTCACCGACAACAAGAAGAACAACACCTCCAGCACGCTGGAGCAGAACGCCTTCACCATGCGGCTGGGCGGTCTCTACGACCTCGGCGCGGGTCTCGCGTCCTATGTCAGCTATTCGGAATCCTTCGAGCCGCAGGCCGGCACGACCTGGCAGGGCGAGGCCTTCGTGCCCGTCACCGGCCGCCAGCTCGAGGGCGGCCTGAAGTACCAGCCCAAGGGCACGTCTGCGCTATTCACCCTGGCCGCCTACGAGTTGGAGCGCCGAAAGGTGCCGGTCGCCGACCCGCAGGGCGGGACGAACGGGATACCCACCAACTCGCAGATCCAGATCGGCGAGGTCCGCGTGCGCGGCGTCGAGCTGGAAGGCCGTGGCGAAGTAGCGCGCGGCCTGAACGTGGTGGCGGCGCTCAGCTACACCGACGCGATCGTCACCCAGGGCGCGCCGGCCATCGCGGCCACCGCCACCAACAGCGGCACGCCGACCACCACGGGCACGCGCCAGCTGGGCGTGCCGGAGTGGGGCGCCTCGACCTTCGTGTCCTACGACCTGGGCCGGGCGGGGAGGGCCAGCGGACCGGCGGCCGGCCTGCGCCTGGGCGGCGGCCTGCGCTACGTCGGCGGCTCGGACGGCACGACGACCTATGCGGTGATCAACAATGTCACCACCTTCCAGCGCTTCCACACCGACGGCTTCATCCTGGTGGACGCCCTGGTCGGCTACGACCTCGGCGCGGCCTCGGCCGACCTGAAGGGCTGGGAGGCGGCGCTGAACGCCGCCAACCTGTTCGACAAGCGCCACGTCTCGGCCTGTCCGTTCAACAACAGCTGCTACTTCGGCGCGGCCCGTACGGTGACCGCGACCCTGCGCTACAGCTGGTGATCGGACCGGAGGGCCGGCCTGCGCCGGTCCTCCGGATCCCGCCGGAAACGGCGATTCCTTTCGTGCAGCCTCGGGACGTCGCAGGTCGCGAAGCGCTGATAGGTTGTGCGCCCGGCAAGCGTCGGCCGTGGCGATTCAAAAAATGGGCTGGGACCGATGCGAGGGCGCCACGCTCGCTCCAAGGTCGCGTGACCCTTACGGAAAGCGGTTTCCCGCGCCCGGGGCCTGCGCCGTCATCGCGCTGTCGTCTTTCGTGTTGCCGGCTGACATCCAAATGTAGCGCCGGTGTCATCGCGCAGCCCTAAGCGCCCCTCGCGTTTCCAAGAGGGGTTCCGATGTCCAAGCCGTTCGCCGCCAGCCGCCTGATCGCCGGCCTGCTCGCCACCAGCGCCCTGTCGGCGCCGCTGCTCGCCCACGCCGCCGAGGACGAGGCGCCCAACGCCGTCGAGGAGGTCATCGTCACCGGCCAGCGCGAGGCCCAGCGCGCGGCCATCGCCGTCAAGCGCGACGCCTTCGTGGTGTCCGACGTCGTCTCGGCCGACGACATCGGCAAGCTGCCCGACCACAACACCGCCGCGGCCCTGCGCCGCATTCCCGGCATCTCCGTGATGGAAGACCAGGGCGAGCCGCGCTTCCCGGTCATCCGCGGCCTGCGCTCGACCTACAACCGCACCACCATCGACGGCGCCCTGGTGGCCTCGGTCGACGAGAGCGGCCGCACCGTGCCGATGGACATCGTGCCCTCGGTGATGGCCGGCCGCCTGGAAGTCATCAAGACCGTGACGCCCGAGAACGACGGCAACGCCATCGGCGGCGTCATCAACGTCACCACCCGCAGCGCCTTCGACGCGGGCCGGCCGTTCTTCAACGGCATGGCCTCGTACGGCAGCTACGAGCGCCACGGCGACGTGCGCAACGACAAGCCGTCCTACCGCCTGGCCTTCGCCGCCGGCCGCACCTTCGGCGCCGAAGACCAGTGGGGCGTCGTGATCGGCGCCTCGCACGAGCAGCTCGACTACGACATCCCGCAGGTCGAGGCCGCCGATCCCAGCGTGCGCGAATACACCGCCGCCGGCGCCCCGGTTCTGTCGGGCGCCGCCAATGGCAACGGCATCCAGGTGCCGACCCAGCTGCGCCTGTTCTGGTACAACAACACCAAGCAGCGCAGCGGCGTGAACGGCAAGGTCGAGTATCGCCCCAGCGACGACTTCCGCTGGGAGGCCTCGGCCCTGTTCTCGCGCATGGAGGACGACGAGGAGCGCATCGAATATCGCATCGAGCCGCTCGGCAACGTCGCCAACCAGACCCAGACCAGCGGCAGCTTCGCCCGCGGTCGCGGCATCATCCAGCTGAACCAGCCGATCACCAAGCGCGAGATCGGCATGGCCCGCACGGGCTTTGCCTGGTCCTTCGCCCCGCAATGGAAGCTGGACGGCGACCTCGTCTACTCGCAGGCCGGCCTGGAGGTGCCCAACCATTCGGTCGAGTTCCGCACCGTCGACGCCCAGGGCGCCAACTACGGCTTCACCTATGACACCTCGAACCCGCTGTTCCCGATCTTCACCTCGACCAACGAGGCGGCGATGCGCAACCCGGCCAACTACGTGCTGCAGCAGCACCGCGACGCCCTGACCAAGACCGACGAGAAGACCAGCCAGGCGCGCTTCAACCTGGCCTTCGACGATGACGGCGCCTGGAAGGCCAAGGTCGGCGGCGTGCTGCGCTCGACCAAGCGCGACTTCACCAACAGCCAGGTCAACTACCGCGCCGGCACGGGCTTCACCTACACCCTGGCCGAGGTCGACGTGGCCGGTCCCGACCAGCTGATCGCCGGCCGCTATCGCCTGAACCCGCGCATCGGCGCGGCCGAGGCCATGGCCTTCTTCAAGGCCAACCGCGACCGCTTCACCACCACAGTCACGGCGCCGACGGGCAACTACGGCGTCGACGAGGACATCTACGCCGGCTACGCCCAGGCCAGCTACCAGTTCGGCGACGTCACTCTGCTGGGCGGCCTGCGCTACGAGCATACCAAGGTCTCTTCGAGCGCCATCCGCAACACCGGCGGCGTCCTGACCCCGACCAGCAACGACGGCTCCTACGACAACTGGCTGCCCAGCGTTCACGTGCAGTGGAAGCCGGCGGATAACTGGATCGTCCGCGCCGCCTGGACCAACACCATCGGCCGTCCCGACTACGGCTCGCTGGCCGCCACCGAGACCCTGAACTTCGACGGCAGCCAGCCGACCCTGTCGCGCGGCAATCCGGGCCTGAAGGCCCGCGAGAGCAAGGGCCTGGACCTGTCGGTCGAATTCTATCCGACCGACGGCATGGTCTCGCTGGCGGTGTTCAGCAAGGACATCAAGAACGAGATCTTCACGCTCAGCTCGACCGAGACGCTGGACGTCGGCCGCGGCCCCGAGACCGTGCTGGTCTCGACGCCGCGCAACGCCGAGACGGCCAAGATCAACGGCGTCGAGTTCGCCGTGCAGCAGGCCTTCACCTTCCTGCCCGCGCCGTTCGACGGCTTCGGCTTCAACGGCAACGTGACCTGGCTGGACACCGAGTTCACCTTCCTGACCTCGGCCGGTCCGCGCGTCACCGGCCTGTTCCAGCAGCCGGAAATCACCACCAACGAGTCGATCTACTACCAGCGCGGTCCGTTCGAGGCCCGGGTGTCGCACAACTACATCGGCGGCCAACTGGAGACGATCAACGACGCCAACCCCAATTCCGACCAGTACTGGAAGGGCCGCCACGTGTTCGACGCCAGCCTGTCCTGGCGCTTCGCCGACCATTACACCGTGTTCGTCGAGGGCCAGAACCTGTCCAACACCGGCCGTCAGGAAGTCACCGGCCCGGGGCGCGGCTACCTGCAGGAATGGGCCAACTACGGCCGCACCTACTGGGTCGGCGCGGCGGTCAGCTTCTAGGATAGGGCAAAGGGAGACCGATCATGATCCTGGAACTCATCGCGGCCCTGTCGCTGCAGGCCGAGGCTCCGGCGGCGCAGAGCGCGACGGCGGCTCCGGCCCGCAAGGCCGAAACCGTCCGCCGCTACGACGCCGGCGCCAGCCAGGGCGCGGCCGCCGGCCCCAGCGACGTCTATTCCGTCAGCAACTGGCGCATCGTCCGCTTCGACAAGAAGACCGGCGAGAAGCGCGCTGAATGGACCGGCGACAAGGCGCGCTTCCCGCACATCAACTCGTGCGCGGTGATCGCCAGGGAGCTGGTCTGCGCCAGCTCCAACTTCCCCGCCGTGCCGCACGTCAGCACGGTCGAGGTCTTCGACCCCATGACCCTGGCCCACAAGCGCAGCATCTCGCTGGGCCTGGGTACGGGCTCGGTCACCTGGGTCGATCGCCACGACGGCGCCTGGTGGGCGATGTTCGCCAACTACGACGCCAAGGGCGGCGAGGCCCCGCGCGACCACCGGCACACCACCCTGGTCAAGTTCGACGACCAGTGGCGGCGCACGGAAGCCTGGGGCCTGCCGGCCAGCGTGCTGGAGAAGATCAAGCCGATGAGCATCTCCGGCGGCGGCTGGGGCCCGGACGGCAAGCTCTATCTCAGCGGCCACGACCTGCCCGAGCTCTACGTCATGCAACTGCCCATGGGCGGCGGGGTGCTCGACCACCTCGACACCATCGGCATGGAGGCCGAGGGCCAGGCCATCGACTGGGACGAAAGCGACAGGGGCATGCTCTACGGCATCACCCGCCGCAGCCGCGAGGTCCTGGCCATGCGGGTCCTGCCGGCGAAGTAGCGCCTCGGTTTTCTGCGAGTTATTCGCATCTGTGAACACCTAAGGAGCCCCGACGCCTTGCGAGTCGGGGCTCTGGCGTTTCATCATCGGCCGTTATCGCTTTTCAGCGCGGGGCCAAGCCAGTGACCGAGTCGGATTCCAAGCAGCGTTCGGGCATCCAGTCGGTCGGCATCGGCCTGCGGGTGCTTGACGTCTTGGCCACGCTCGACGGCCCGGCCGCGCTGGGCGTGATCGCCCAGGCCTCTGACCTGTCGGCCTCGCAGGCCCACCGCTATCTGGCCAGCCTGGTCGCCTCGGGCATGGCCAAGCAGGATGCGGCGACCGGCCGCTACGACCTGGGTCCCGGCGCCCTGCGCCTGGGTCTGGGCGCCCTGGCGCGCGTCGACGCCTTCCGCGAGGCCGACGAAGCCATCACCGCCTTCTCGCGCGAGACCGGTCGCACGGTGCAGATCGCCGCCCTGGGGCCGAGCGGCCCGATCGTGGTGCGCTGGGCCATGGGCTCGCCGCCGGTGGCGACCTCGCTGATGGTCGGCTCGTCCCTGCCGCTGCTGCGCTCGGCGACGGGCCACGTGTTCCTGGCCTTCCGGCCCGACAGCCACACCCGCCACATGGTCGAGCGCGAGACCCAGGCCGAGCGGGGCCTCGCGCCCGTCGACGTCGAGGCCTTGCGTCAAAGGGTGCGCCAGACTGGCTATTCGGCCATCAGCGGCTCGCTGATCCCGGGCCTGCGCGCCACGGCCCTGCCGATCTTCGACCTGCAGGGCGAGGCCGTGGTCACCGCCACGGTCCTGGCCACCGACGCCTTCGTCCCCGACCGGGACGAAGAGGTTCGCCAGGCCCTGGCCGCCGTCTGCGACCAGGTGACCACCACCATCGGCGGCCGCCGCCCGGCGGTTTGAGCGTACGTCCAATCTTCTTCGTCATCCCGGAAAGCGCGAAGCGCTTATCCGGGACCCAGGCGACTGGGCGCGACGCCTGAACTCACCGCGGCGGCTGACGCATTGCCGGCCGCCTCTGGGTCCCGGCTCTACGCCCCGCTACGCGGAGCTTCGGCCGGGATGACGGGGAGAGGGAGGCTAAGCCGCCGCCTTGCGCAGGTCCGTGCCCGGATCACCGGCCAGCTCCGCCTTCAGCGGCTTGCCGATCAGGCGGCGGGCCGAGGCGAAGTCGCGGGGCTGATCCAGGCAGGCCGCGCCCACCAGGATGCCGTCGCGCAGGTACAGCCGCACGGCCTCGCCGCGCGCCACCACCGTGTCTCCGGCCGCCGGATCGCCGAGGATCTGCAGGTTGTGGCCGCACTGGGCGGTCCAGAACCACGGGGCGGGCTCGGGCTCGGGAGGCTGGTCGAGGATCGCCAGGGCCGCGGCGCGGGCCGAGCTCTGGGCGTGGGCCCAGGTCTCCATCCGCTGCGGGGCGGCCGCATCGCCGAACCGGCGCAGGGCCAGGTCCCCGATGGCGTAGACGTTGGCGTCGCCGATCGAGCGATAGGTCTCGTCGACCAGCACCCCGGCGCCCACCGGCAGGCCGGCGGCCTCGGCCAGCCCCGTGCGCGGCACGATGCCGATGCCCACGACCACGAGGTCGGCCTCCAGGCTCGCGCCGTCGTCGAGCTTCAGGCTCAGGATCTGGCCGCCGGCCTCGATGGCGGCGACCGAGCGGCCCAGGCGAATCTCCACCCCGACCCGCGCGTGGGCGGCGGCCAGCCAGCCGGCGGCGTCGCCCGGCACGTTGCGGCCCAGAAGGCGCTGGCCGGCTTCGACGACGATGGCGGTCAGGCCCAGCTCGTGCAGGGTCGAGGCCGTTTCCAGCCCGATCACCCCGCCGCCGATCACCACGGCCTTGCCGCCCGGCCTGGCCGCCGCCGCGATGGCCTTGGCGTCGCCCGTCGTGCGCAGCGGGAAGATTTTCGGATGGGCCGAGAAGGGCAGCTGCCGCGGGGCTCCGCCAGTGGCCAGGATCAACTGGTCATAGGGCAGGGCGCTTCCGTCCGAGAGCGTCACCGTTCGGCTTTCACGGTCGATCGACGCCGCCGCGACTCCTAGCCGCAGGTCGACGCCCAACTCGGCCCAACGGGATTCCTCGGCGAGGTAGACGGGGGCCGTATCCTTGCCCGACAGGTACTCCTTGGACAGGCTCGGGCGCTCGTAAGGACGCTCGGCTTCCTCGCCGACCAGCGTGATCGATCCCGAAAAACCCAATTCCCTCAAGTTGATGGCGGCCGCGCCGCCGGCATGTCCGGCGCCGATTACGACGATGCGTTGTTCCATGGCGTGTGCTTCCTCTCGCGTTGCATATTATGCAATGCATTTGACATGGATCAAAACCCACGACAGGGTGAGGGTCAATGGCGACGTGAGATCGCCGCTTCGACCACCGTCTGGGAGCTGCCCATGACCATCCCCGTTCGTCCCCCGGAAGGCCGCCTATGGCCCGCCGATGCGGACGCCGCCGTTCCGTACTGGGTCTATTCAGACCCCGAGATCTACGCCGAGGAGATGCGCAAGATCTGGTACGGCCCGCACTGGCTGTACGTCGGCCTGGAGTGCGAAATCCCCAATGTCGGCGACTGGAAGACCGCCACCCTCGGCGAGCGTCCGGTCGTCATGGTGCGCAGCGCGCAGAACGAGGTCTCGGTCGTCGAGAACCGCTGCGCCCACAAGGGCGTGAAGTTCTGCCAGGCGCGCTTCGGCCACTCGGAAGAGCTGATCTGCCCGTATCACCAGTGGTCCTACGCCCTGAACGGCGACCTGCAGGGCGTGCCGTTCCGCCGGGGCGTCAAGCGCCAGGGCGGCATGCCGGCCGACTTCGACCTGAAGCAGAACGGCCTGACCAAGCTGCGCGTCGAGGAAGTCAACGGCGTCGTCTGGGCCACCTTCTCGGACGAGACCCCGAGCTTCCGCGACTATCTCGGCGAGAAGTTCTGGAAGCACTACACGCGCGTCTACGACGGCCGGAAGCTGGAAGTGCTGGGCTACAACCGCCAGCACATTCCGGCCAACTGGAAGCAGATGCAGGAGAACATCAAGGACCCGTACCACGCGGGCCTGCTGCACGTGTTCTTCGCCACCTTCGGCCTGTTCCGCGCCGACCAGAAGTCGGCGGTCGATATCGACGACGAGGGCCGCCACGGCATCCTGATCTCCCGCAAGGGCGAGCAGGAGAAGACCGAGGCCATGGCCGACATCCGCAACTTCCAGGGCGACCTGGTGCTTGAGGATCCGCGCGTCATGGACGTGGTGCAGGAATTCCCGGGCGAGGAGACGGTGGGCATGATCACCATCTTCCCCAGCGTGATCCTGCAGCAGCAGGTCAACTCGCTGACCACCCGCCAGATCGTGCCCAAGGGCCCGGGCGGCTTCGACTTCCACTGGACCCACTGGTGCTACGCCGACGACACGCCGGAGATGCGCCTGCGCCGCACGCGCCAGGCCAACCTCTTCGGCCCCGCCGGCTTCGTCTCGGCCGACGACGGCGAGGTGCTGGAGATGACCCAGCAGGGCGCCACGCCGTCTCCCGACGCGCACATGATCCTGCAGATGGGCGGGCGGGCCATCGAGAGCACCGACCACCAGGTCACAGAAACGGCCGTGCGCGGCATGTACCGCTACTGGCGAAAGGTGATGGGCCTGTGAGCACGACCCTGACCGACCGTCCGGCCGCGATCACGCGCGATGCGATCCGCGACCTCTACGACGACTACTACGCAACCCTGGACGAGGTGCGCCTGCACGACTGGCCCGAGTTCTTCACCCAGGACTGCCTCTATCGGGTGATCCCGCGCGAGAACTTCGAGGCCGGCTACACCCTCAGCACCATGCAGGCCGAAAGCCGCGGCATGCTGAAGGACCGGGTGACGGGCCTGACCCGCACCCAGATGTATGCGCCGCGCTACTACCGCCGCTTCCCGACCGCTCCCCGGATCGTTTCCGGTCTTGGGGTCGAAGAGAATGGCGGGGTGCGCACGCGCCACAACCTGCTGCTCGTCCAGACCTTGATCGACAAGCCTTCGGAGATCGTCCTCTCGGCGGTCTGCCACGACCTGATCGTGGCCGACGAGGGCCGCCTGCGCTTTGCCGAGCGCGTGGTGGTCTTCGACTCCGAAATGCTCCCCAACAGCTTGGTGTACCCCGTATGACCGACGTCATCGAAAACTCGGGCCTGACCTGGGCGCCCGCCGTTCCGCCGTCCGACCTCGAAGAGTTCGGCGTCGCCGCCGCCATGGTGGGCGGCCTGAAGGTGGCCCTCTACGCCGTCGACGGCGAGTATTACGCCACCGCCGACCTCTGCACCCACGGCCAGGCCAGCCTCGCCGACGGTTTCCTGGACGGCGAGCTCATCGAGTGCCCGCTGCACCAGGGCACCTTCAACGTGAAGACCGGCGCTGCCGTCGGCGCGCCGTGCTCGGTGGCCGTGCGCACCTTCCCGGTGAAGCTGGAAGGCGGCCTGCTGCACGTCGGCCTGCCGGGAGCCGCCTGATGGAGACGGTGCTTCGCAACGACCAGCGCAGCCAGCTGGAGGCGCTGTACGAGCAGATGGAGCCGGAAGGCCTCTATCCGCTCTGGGAAAAGTTGAGCGCCCTGGTGCTGCCCCAGCCGGACTCGCCGGCCAAGGTCCACAAGTGGTCCTATGACAGCGCCCGGGACTACCTGATGCGGGCCGGCGACCTGATCAGCGCTAAGCAGGCCGAAAGGCGTGTGCTGATCCTGGAAAACCCGGGGCTCGGCGGATTGTCGAGCATCACGCCGAGCCTCTACGCCGGCCTGCAGCTGATCCTGCCGGGCGAGATCGCGCCCGCCCACCGCCACGCCCAGTGCGCGCTGCGCTTCGTGCTGGAAGGTGAGGACGCCTACACCTCGGTGGACGGAGAGAAGGCGGTGATGCGGCCCTTCGATCTGGTGCTCACCCCGGGCGGCCAGTGGCACGACCACGGCAACCCGACAGCCAAGCCGATGATCTGGCTCGACGGTCTGGACATCCCGACCGTCCGCCATTTCGACGCCAGCTTCGCCGAGGGCTACAGCGAGGACCAGTTCCCCGAGCAGGTCCCGGCCGGCGACAGCCTCAACCGCTACGGCCGCAACATGCGTCCGCTGAAGGGCCACGTCGCCGACCGCCGTCCGGCCCACCAGCCGCTGTTCCACTATCCCTATTCGGAGTGGCGGCCCGCGCTGGACGCGATGGCCAAGGGCGCGCAGATCGATCCGCACCTGGGCCACGCGCTGGAGTTCCTCAACCCCGTCAACGGCGGGCCGATCATGTCGACCATCTCGGCGCATGTGCGGCTGATGCCGGCGGGGTTCGAGACCCGCGACCGCCGCTCGACCGACGGCACGATCTTCGTGGTCGTGGAAGGCGAGGGGCAGGCCGTCGTCGAGGGCGAGACCATCGCCCTGTCGCCCCGCGAGATCCTCGTCGTCCCGTCGTGGAAGACGGTCCGTTTCAAGGCCCAAAACCAGCTCGTCCTGTTCGGCTACTCCGACAAGGCCTGCCAGGAAAAGCTGAACCTCTACAAGGAAGAAAACCTGTGAGCCTGATCTTCGAACCCCAGGCGCCGGTCCTGGCCGCCACCTCCACCGGCGACCAGTTCCCGGTCCGCCGCATCTTCTGCGTCGGCCGCAACTACGCCGCCCACGCCCGCGAGATGGGCCGCGATCCCGACCGCGAGCCGCCGTTCTTCTTCACTGCCTGGGCCGAGACGGTCGTGCCCGACGGCGCGACGATCGCCTATCCGCAGAAGACCAAGGACTTCCACTACGAGGCCGAACTGGTCGTCGCCGTCGGCAAGACCGGCCGCGACATCGCCGTCGAGGACGCCCTGGACCACGTCTGGGGCTACGCCGTCGGCCTCGACATGACCCGCCGCGACCTGCAGCTGGAAGCCCGCGCCCAGGGCCGTCCGTGGGATACCGGAAAGAACGTCGAGCAGTCCTCGCCGCTGGGCCTGATCCAGAAGGCGGGCGAAGGCTTCGACCCGACCAAGGGCGAGATCAAGCTCACCGTCAACGGGCAGACCAAGCAACAGGCCGACCTGGCCGACCTGATCTGGCCGGTGGCCGACATCGTCGCCTACCTGTCGGGCCTCTACCGCATCGAGCCGGGCGACCTGATCTACACGGGCACCCCGGCCGGCGTCGGCGCCGTGGTCGAGGGCGACGCGATGGTCGTCACCATCGAGGGCCTGGCCCCGCTGAACATCACGGTCGGGCCGCCCGCGGCCTGATCCGCGCACACCAAGACTAGGGACGAGGGGAGCGGCCAACAGAGCCGCCCCCTCTTAGAGGAAACGACAATGGCTACTCTTGAAGCGACGGCGGGCAACGCCGTGGTCGACCGGGCGAGGTTCGGCTCGCTGCAGTTCGGCGTCACCGCGCTGTGCGCGATCATCGCCATGCTCGACGGGTTCGATACGCAGGCCATCGCCTACGTCGCCCCGCGCATCGCCGAGGACTGGGGCCTGACCCCGGCCGCCTTCGGCCCGATCTTCGCCGTGGGCCTCTTGGGCCTGACCGTCGGCGCCTTCCTGCTCAGCCCCGCCGCCGACAAGTTCGGCCGCAAGACCATCATCCTGATCTCGACCGTGATCTTCGGCCTGTTCGCCCTGCTGACGGCGACCGCCGGAACGATGAACGAGCTTCTGATGTACCGCTTCCTCACGGGCATCGGCCTGGGCGCGGCCATGCCCAACATCATCGCCCTGACCAGCGAGTACGCCCCCGAGCGGCTGCGCGCGACGCTGGTGACGGTGATGTTCTGCGGCTTCCCGCTGGGCTCGACCCTCGGCGGGGTGCTGTCGACCGGCCTGATCGACCAGTTCGGCTGGCACTCGGTGTTCGTGCTCGGCGGCGTCCTGCCGCTGCTGCTGGTGCCCGTGCTGATGGTCATGCTGCCGGAGTCGGTGCGCTTCCTGGTCGCCAAGGGCGCGCCCGAGAGCAAGATCGCCCCGATCGTCCGCCGCATCGATCCGCAGGCCTCGACGGCCGAGTTCGTCGCCCACCTGCACAACGAGCAGGCCGAGGCCCCCAAGGGCTTCTCGGTCGCCCAGCTGTTCACCCAAGGCCGCGCGCCGGTCACGGGCCTGCTGTGGGTGGCGTTCTTCATGAACCTGCTGGTGATGTACTTCCTGGTGAACTGGCTGCCGACGCTGCTGAAGGGCGCTGGCCTGCCGCTCTCCATGGCCATCCTGTCGACCGCCACCCTGAACCTCGGCGGCGTCGTCGGCGCCATCGTCCTGGGCCGCCTCATCGACCGCTTCAGCCCCTATGTCGTGCTCGGCGCCGCCTACGCCGCCTCGGCCGCCTTCATCGCCGTGATCGCCGTGGGCGGCACGCACCTGACCACTCTGCTGGTCGGGGCGGCGCTCTCGGGCTTCGGCGTGGTCGGGGCCCAGATCGGCTGCAACGCCCTGGCGGCTTCCGTCTACCCCACCGCCATCCGCGCCACCGGCGTGGGCTGGGCCCTGGGCGTCGGACGGGTCGGCGCCATCGTCGGCCCGCTCGTGGGCGGCGCTCTTCTCGCCAACAAGTGGGCTCCCGGTTCGATCATCCTGACGGCCGTGGTTCCCGCTCTCATCGCCTCGATCGCCGTCTTCATCCTTGGCGGCGTGCGTAAGAAGTCTGGAGTTTAGTAAGATCATGGTCCTGCACGGTTATTTCCGTTCGACCGCGTCCTGGCGCGTGCGGATCGCCCTGGGGCTCAAGGGCCTCGCCGCCGACCAGGTGTTCCACCACCTGCGCCGCGGCGAGCAGCGGGCGCCTGACTACCTGCTGATCAACCCGCAAGGCCTGCTGCCCGCCCTGGCCCTCGACGACGGTCGGGTGCTGACCCAGTCGCTGGCCATCTGCGAGTATCTCGACGAGACCCATCCCGAGCCGCCGCTGCTGCCGTCGGACCCGGTGGCCCGCGCCCAGGTCCGGGCCGTGGCCCAGGCCATCGCCTGCGATATCCATCCGGTGCAGAACCTCAAGATCCTGGCCCGCCTGCGCGAGCTGGGCCTCGAGGAGCCCGCCGTTCAAGGGTGGGCGGCCACGGTGATCGAGGAGGGGCTCGATGCGGTCGACACCCTTCTGGCCGATCACTCGGGCCGCTTCGCCTTCGGTGACGCGCCCGGCCTGGCCGACCTCGTGCTCGTGCCGCAGCTGGGCAACGCCCGCCGCTTCGGCGTCGACCTGCGCTGGTCGCGGCTGACCGACATCGAGGCCGCCTGCCTGGAACTGCCCGCCTTCAAGTCGGCCGCGCCCTCGGCCCAGCCCGACGCCGAATAAACCCCGTCCACTGAAACAGAAACCAAGAGCGCGGAGCCAACCGCGCCTCCTTGGAGGAAACCCATGCTCATCGAAGCCGCGGCCGCGGCGGCCTTGCTCGCGCCCGTACCCGACGCGCCGATCGCCACCCAGGCGCCAGCCACCGCACAAGATCGCGTCGTCCCCATTCCCGCCCAGAACGCCCCGTCGCCCGGCAACGTGCCGCCGCCGGCCGTGACCAAGGCGCCGGCCTTCAAGCTGATCAACCACGACGAGGACTGGAGCTACCTGGCCGATCCGGCCAAGCGCACCACGCCCTGGTCCAGGCTGAAATACATCCCGGTCGGCGAGACCAGCTATCTCAGCCTTGGCGGCGAGTTCCGCCTGCGCCTGGAGGACCGCGGCAACGAGCGCTTCGGGCGCGGCCTGCAGGACGAGGACGGCAACGTCCAGACCCGCGCCCGCCTGTGGGGCGACCTGCATCTTGGGTCTCGGTTGCGCGCCTTCGTCGACGTCCAGGACGCTCGCAGCATCGACCTGGAGAGCGGCGAGCCGCCGATCGAGGTCAGCCGCTGGGACCTGCATCAGGCCTTCCTCGAAACCAACGCCGAGGTCGGCGACGCCAAGGTCCGCCTGCGCGTGGGCCGGCAGGAACTGGGCCTGGGCGCTTATCGCATCTTCGACATGCGCGAGGGCGCCAACAGCCGCACCTCGTTCGACATGGCCCGCGTGCTGGTCGATCGAAAGACCGGCTGGAGCGGCGGCGCGTTCTTCGGCTACGCCCTGCGCGAGGCCAAGACCTCGTGGGACGACGCCACCAATTTCGACTATCGCCTGGCCGGCGTGAACGCCTCGCGCACGCTGGGGCAGGGGCCGACCGCGCCGAAGCTGGAACTGCTTTACGTCAACAGCGACAAGCGCGGCGCGACCTATGACAGCGTCACCGGCGGCCGCGATCGGCGCGGCTCTTACTCGGCGCGCCTGGCCGGCCGCTACGGCCCCTGGGACTACGACCTGGAAGGCGTCTATCAGGACGGCACGTATCGCGACCTCGACGTCTCGGCCTGGTACGTCTCTGCCATGGGCGGCTACACCTTCAAGGCGCCCTGGTCGCCGCGCCTGGGTCTGCGCCTGGAGGCCGCCTCCGGCGACAAGGACCGGGGCGACGGCAAGCTGGGGTCCTACGCCCAGATGTTCCCCCAGCCGATCTCCCTGCGCACCGATTTCGGGATCACCAACCTGGTGGCCATCCAGCCGCAGCTGACCTTCAAGCCCGCGCCCAAGCTGACCGCGGGCCTGCAGGTGGCTGGGCTTTGGCGCCAGAGCGACGAGGACGGGATCTACGGCTTGGGCGGCCAGGTGCTGCGCGGCGGCCTGGAGGGCGCGGCCCACTACGTCGGCTGGCGCCAGGCGGCCTTCGCCAGCTACGCCGTTTCACCGTTCGTCACCGTGACCGGCATCGTCAACCACACGACCTCGGGCACGTTCCTCAAGCAGACCGGCATGGCCGACGACCAGACCTACGCCGGGCTGATCGTGGGACTGCGGTTCTAGGAGTCTGCTTCAAACGCATAGCTGACGACGAAAGCCTCGCCCTTCGCCAAGGGCGAGGCTTTCTTCTTTCCTCTCCCGTGTAACGGGGGAGGGGGACCGCGAAGCGGTGGAGGGGGCGAGGCTGGGCGCCGAGCTTTGTCACTCGCCCCCACCGTTACGCTGCGTATCCGCAGCGCGCCACCTCCCCCGCTACGCGAGAGAGGAGCTTGGCGGGCCAACACCCCGCAAACAAAAAGGCCCCGGTTTCCCGGGGCCTTTTCATTTCCGAAGCCGGAGAAGCGCTTAGCCGCGCTTTTCGACGTCGATGTAGTCGCGCTGGGTGGCGCCCGTGTACAGCTGACGCGGACGACCGATCTTGCGGGTCGGATCCTCGAACATTTCCTTCCACTGGCTGATCCAGCCGACGGTGCGGGCCAGGGCGAACAGCACGGTGAACATGTTGGTCGGGAAGCCCATCGCGCGCAGCGTGATGCCCGAGTAGAAGTCGATGTTCGGGTACAGCTTGCGCTCGATGAAGAACGGATCGCTCAGCGCGATCTTTTCCAGCTCCATGGCCACTTCGAGCAGCGGGTCGTTGATGCCCAGCTGGCCGAGGACCTCGTGGCAGGTCTTCTGCATGACCTTCGCGCGCGGGTCGAAGTTCTTGTACACGCGGTGGCCGAAGCCCATCAGCTTGTGCTTGCGCGCCTTCACGCCCTCGATGAACTCGGGGATCTTGTCGACCGTGCCGATCTGCTCGAGCATCTCCAGGGCTTCCTGGTTGGCGCCGCCGTGCGACGGGCCCCACAGGCAGGCGATGCCGGCGGCGATGCAGGCGAACGGGTGAGCGCCCGACGAACCGGCCAGACGGACGGTCGAGGTCGAGGCGTTCTGCTCGTGGTCGGCGTGCAGGATGAAGATGCGGTCCATGGCGCGGGTCAGCACCGGGTTCGGCTTCCAGTCCTCGGCCGGGACCGAGAAGCACATCCGCAGGAAGTTTTCCGAATACGACAGGTCGTTGCGCGGCGACACGAACGGCTGGCCGATCGTGTACTTGTAGGCGCGGGCGGCGATCGTCGGCATCTTGGCGATCAGGCGATGGGCGCTGATCTCACGCTCGCGGGCGTCGTCGACGTTCATGCTGTCGGCGTAGAAGGCCGACAGGGCGCCCACGGCGCCGGTCATGACGGCCATCGGGTGGGCGTCGCGACGGAAGCCTTCGAAGAACCGGTCGAACTGCGCGTGCAGCATCGTGTGGTAGGTGATGTTGTTCTCGAACTTGGCCAGTTCGGCGGCCGTCGGCAGTTCGCCGTTCAGCAGCAGGTGGCAAACTTCGAGGAACGACGACTTCTCGGCCAGTTGGTCGATGGGATAACCGCGGTGCAGCAAAACGCCGGCGTCGCCGTCGATATAGGTGATCTTGCTCTCGCACGAGGCGGTCGAGGTGAAGCCCGGATCGAAGGTGAAATGGTCGCTTTCGCCGTAGACCTTTCGGATGTCCAGGACGTCCGGACCCGTGCTGCCCTTGAGGATCGGCAGGTCGTAGCTCTTTTCGCCGATCGTCAGCGTGGCTTTGTCGGTCATGCGAGAGACCCTTTCAATAGTGGTACGATCAGTCCAGTTTTGCATTTCGCGGGTGCGTTATAGCGCCTCATGCGCGCGACGCCAGCGCATCGTCAAGCCGCCCGAGAGACTCATCCCGTCCCAGGGCCGCCATGATCTTGTTCAGGTCAGGCGCCTGGGCCCCGCCGGTGAGGATTCCACGCAGCGGCGGGCCGAACTTTCCGAAGCCGACGGCCTCGGATTCAGCAAACGATTTCAACAGCGCCTCGAGTTCCGCGACACCCCACACCGGGGCGGCGGCCAACTGTTCACGAAGTCGTGCGAGGCGCGCGACAGTTTCCTCGGAAAGCTGCTTGGCGGTTTTTTCCTCGAGCGTAAGCGGACGCACCTTCAGCGCGAACGCCACGTGCTCGCCCAACTCAAGGATGGTCTTGGCGCCTTCCTTGACCTGCGGAACGGTCGAAGCGATGCGCGCCTCGGCGTCGGCCGGCAGATCGGTTCCGGCGGCGGTCAGGGCCTTCAGCGTCAGCGCGGTCAGGCGCGCGTCGTCGGCCTGGCGCAGGTGCTGGCTGTTGATGAAGTTCAGCTTGGCCCAGTCCAGGCGGGCAGGGGCCTTCACCACGTCCTTGACGTCGAACCAGCTGATCGCCTGCTCGTCGTTGAACACCTCGTCGTCGCCGTGGCCCCAGCCCAGGCGGGCCAGGTAGTTGCGCAGGCCCTCGGGGATGTAGCCCATGTCGGCGAACTCGCCGACGGCTTGCGCGCCGTGGCGCTTGCTCAGCTTGGCGCCGTCCGGGCCGTGAATCAGCGGGATGTGGGCGAAGGCCGGCACGTCCCATTCCATCGCCTGGTAGATCAGGCTCTGGCGGGCGGCGTTGTTCAGGTGGTCGTCGCCGCGGATGACGTGGGTCACGCCCATGTCGTGGTCGTCGACCACCACGGCGAGGTTGTAGGTCGGCGCGCCGTCGTTGCGCAGCAGAACGAGGTCGTCCAGCTCGATGTTGCGGAAGGTCACCGGGCCCTTGACCATGTCGTCGACCAGGGTCTCGCCGTCCGGCGGGCCCTTGAAGCGGATGACGTGCGGCGCGCTCGGATCGGCCGGCGGCGGGGCGTCGCGCCACGGCGAGCGGATGGCGCGGCCTTCGGCGCGGGCCTTCTCGCGGGCGGCTTCCAGCTCTTCCACGGTCATCCAGCAGCGATAGGCGCGGCCCTTGGCCAGCAGCTCCTGCACCACCTCGCGGTGACGGTCGGCGCGACTGTACTGGAAGATCGGCTCCTCGTCCGACTTCAGGCCCAGCCAGTCGAGGCCCTCGAAGATCGCGGCCACGGCGGCTTCGGTCGAGCGCTCGCGGTCGGTGTCCTCAACGCGAATAAGGAACTTCCCTCCCGTATGACGTGCATATAACCAGTTGAACAGCGCCGTGCGGGCGCCGCCGATATGCAGGAAGCCGGTCGGCGACGGGGCGAAGCGGGTGACGACGCCGCTGGGGGCGGGGGAGGAACTGGACATAGGCTTCGAAGCTGACGGTCTGGAGGCCGCGGGGGCGGCGGGAGGCCCGACGGCGCGCGACGCACGCGCCGGCCGTTGGGCGGCGCGTCTTAGCACGGCCGTTCGAAGGTGTCCTAGTCCCGCGACTTTTGTCACACAACTGATCGACGAGGCGCGGCTCAACGCCGCCCGATGGATGTTGTGGAGCCCGGTGGCCTTCGCCCTGGGGGCGGTCGGCTATCTGGAACTGAAGGTCGAGCCCAGCTGGTCGCTGCTGGCGCTGGCGGCCCTGGCTCTGGGCGTCCTGGCGGTGTGGAGCCGCGGCTGGCGCCGCTGGAGCGACCTGGCCGTCCCGCTGACCCTGGCGGCCTTCGCGGCCTGCGGCGCGCTGGCGGGCAAGGTCCGCTGCGACCGCGTCGCCGCGCCGGTGATGCCGGTCGAGCGGGGCGTGCGGGTGGTCGACGGATTTGTCGTCGACGTGGTCTCGCCCGGCGCGGCCGGGCCGCGCCTGCTGATCGCCCCGGTGTCGATCTCGCGCCTTTCGCCGGCCGCCACCCCGACTCGCATTCGCGTCAGCCTGCCCGAGGGCGCGGCGGCCCCGTCGCCGGGGGCGCAACTGCGCCTGAAGGCCATGCTGTCGGCCCCGCCGTCGCCGGCCGCGCCCGGATCACACGACTTCGCCCGCGACGCCTGGTTCAACGGCATAGGGGGCGTCGGCTTCACGGTCGGCGAGATCGAGGACGCCGCCCTCGATCCGCCGCCCTGGCGGCTGCGGCTGGCCATGGCGATCAACGCCATGCGCTGGAGCCTGGCTTCCCGCATCGTCGGGCGGCTGGGTCCCGACAGCGGCGGCATCGCCGCGGCCATGGTCACCGGCCACGAAGCCTGGGTCAGTCCTGAGCAGACCGAGGCCATGCGCGCCTCGGGACTGGCGCACATTCTCTCGATCTCCGGCCTGCACATGGCCATCGTCGGCGGCTTCGTGTTCGCGGCCGTGCGGCTGCTGGTCGCCGCCTTGCCGTGGCTCGCGCTGCGGCTTCCGGGCAAGAAGATCGCCGCCCTGGCGGGGCTGGCGGCCGTCGGGGCCTATCTGATCGTCTCCGGCGCGCCGCCGCCGGCCCTGCGCGCGGCGATCACGGCGGGCGTGGCGTTCCTGGCCATCCTCGCCGACCGGCAGGCAGTCAGCCTGCACGGCCTGGCCCTGGCGGCCCTGATCATCCTCGTCGCCCAGCCCGAGCAGGCGGGCGCGGCGGGTTTCCAGATGTCGTTCGCCGCCACCGCGGCCCTGGTGGCGCTGGCCGAGGCCTGGCCGCGCCAGCCGCGCGAAATCTCGGTGCCCTGGCCGATCCGCTTCACCCAGGCCGCCATGGCCTGGCTCGCCATCAGCGTCGGGGCCAGCTTCGTGGCGGGCCTGGCCACCGGCCCCTTCGCCATGCAGCACTTCAACCGCGTGGCCATCTGGGGCCTGCCGGCCAATCTGGTGGTCTCGCCGCTGTCGTCCTTCGTGATCATGCCGTTCCTGGCGGTCGGGGCGGCGCTGGAGCCGCTGGGCCTGGGCGCGCCGTTCCTGGCGATCGCCGGCTGGGGCATCGACGCGATGACCGCCGTCGCCCGCTGGTTCGCCGGCGCCCACGGCGCCCAGCAGACGGTGGCCAGCGGGCCGGGCTTCACGCTCGTCCTATCGTTCCTCGGGGTCATGCTGCTGTGCCTCTGGAAGGGCCGCCTGCGCTGGCTGGGCGTGCCGCTGTTCCTGGCCGTCAGCCTGTGGCCCCGCCCGACGCCGCCCGATCTCTGGATCGCCGCCGACGGAACGACGGCCGTGGCGCGACGGGGCGGGCAGGCCGTGCTGCTGCGTCCCGACGCCCGCCGCTTCGGCGCCGAGCTGTGGGCCCGCCGCCGGGGTCTGGCGCCTGTCGATGGCGAGGGTTTCGCTTGCGACCGCGCCTCGTGCCGCCCCACGTCTTCCGCGCCGATGGCCGTCAGCCTGTCCTGGACCCGCCGCGCGCCGCCCTTCGAGGCGTTGCAAGGCCTGTGCGCCGGCGCCGAGGTGGTGATCCTGCGCGGCCCAAGGCCCGCCGTCCTGCCGGCCGCCTGTCACGAGGCCGTCGTGCTGGCGGGCGAGGATTTCGCCGTCGGCGGAGCGGCCGAGCTCTGGCGCAAGCGCGACGGCTGGTGGATCGTCTGGACCACGCCCGGCCGCGGCGTCCGTCCCTGGACGCAGGCTGCTGACACGAATGCGCAAGAACCGGGCGGATGATCGCGTGCCGCCGCTGCTAAGTCCCGGCGACGACCCGTTTGGAGAGCCATCCATGACCGACACCACGCCCTTCGCCGCCCGCCGCGCCGCCTTCCGGGCCCTGCACCAGGACGGCTTCTTCGTGCTGCCCAACCCATGGGACGCCGGCGGCGCGGTCCGCCTGCAGAAGCTGGGTTTTGCGGCCCTGGCCTCGACCAGCGCCGGCATGGCCTGGTCCTGGGGGCGCGCCGACGGCGAGGTCACGGTCGACGACGTGATCGAGCACCTGGGCCTGCTGGTGGCCGCCACCGACCTTCCGGTCAACGCCGACTTCGAGGCCGGTTTCGCCGACACGGCCGAGGGCTTGGCGGCCAATGTCGCCCGCGCGGTCGAGGCGGGCGTGGCGGGCCTGTCCATCGAGGACCGGATCGGCGGCGACCTCTACGCCCTCGACACCGCCGTCGAGCGCATCGCCGCGGCTCGCGCGGCCATCGATGCGTCGGGCCAGGACGTCGTGCTGGTGGGCCGCACCGAGGGCTTCCTGATCGGCCGCGACGATCTCGCCCCGACCATCGAGCGCCTGGTCGCCTATTCGCAAGCCGGCGCGGACTGCCTCTACGCGCCGGGCGTGACGAGGTACGACGACATCGCCGCCATCGTCGCGGCCGTGGCCCCCAAGCCGGTCAACGTGCTGCTGTGGGGACCGGACATGAAGCTCGCCGACCTGCCGGGCCTGGGCGTGCGTCGCGCCAGCACCGGCGCGGCGCTGGCCGCGGCCGCCTGGGCCGGGTTCGAGGCGGCGGCCAAGGCGCTGGTGCTCTAGGCTAGATCGACACTCGTAAACTCCGACCTCTTCACCGAGCATCCCCGCGAAGGCGGGGATCCAAGCCGTCTTTCGGAAGAAGGCGCGGCAGTGAGCGATCCGTTGAGGCCGCTCCGCTCTAGGTTGGATCGACATTCAAAATCTGAGACGAAAACCTCGTCCTTCGACAGGCTCAGGATGAGGTTTTTCTACGATCTGGGCCTGCAAACGGTCCTCATCCTGAGCTTGTCGAAGGACGAGGACCACGTTCGAACCTTGAACGTCGATACGGCCTAGGGAACGGGCGGCCGGGCGATCTGCTTGATCGCGCCGTCTGCGTCGTAATCCAGCGGCGCCAGGGTGATCGAGCGGCGATGGTCGCCGCCGCCCGGCAGCAGCTTGTCGTGATAGAAGAACCACCACCGGCCGTCGCGTTCGATGATGGCCTGGTGGTTGGTCGAGATCGGCAGGTAGTCGAGGATCACGCCGCGATAGGCGTACGGCCCCATGGGCGATTTCGCGGTCGCATAGACGATCTGGCCCGGCCAGCCGGTCGAGAAGCTGAAATAGTAGAGGTCGCCGCGCTTATGCAGGAACGGCGCCTCGCCGTACTTCTTCTTCGGGTCGCTCGCCGGATAGCCGGTGACCGTCAGGTTCTCGATCGGCCCGACCGTCGATGCCATGTCCGCGCCCAGCCTGACGATCTTGGGAACCCGCGTGCCGAACAGCATGTAGGCCTGGCCGTCGCCGTCGATCAGCACCTGCGGGTCGATCGGCTCGTCGCCGGCGTTGGCGTCGCGGGCCTTGTCGATCAGCGGCGCGCCGATCGCGTCCCGGAACGGACCTTCTGGTCGCTCGGCCACGGCGACGCCGATCTTGTCGCCGCCCACCGGGGCGTAGAAGTAGTACTTGCCGCCGCGCTCGACGGCTCCCGGCGCCCAGGCCTTGGCGTCGGGCCTGGCCCATTTGAACACCGTCACGTCGAGGAACGCGCCGTCGTCGCGCCAGGTCTTCATGTCGGCCGAGCTGTAGAGCCGCCAGGAGGTCGAGTCCCAGTACTTGCCCGAGTTGGACGCATCGTCGGTGGCGTAGACATAGACCCGGTCGCCGAACACGTGCGGCGACGGATCGGCGCTGAACCGCTGGGTGATCGGCTGGGAGAGCGCCGTCGATCCGAAGGCGAGGAAAAGCGCCAGGCCAAGGGCCGCGACAGGAGCGTGAGACATGGGCTTCCTCCGGCGGGCCTTTCGCGGCCCTGGCAAGGACGTACCATTCCGAATTAACTCAGACAATTGGGGGGGCGAAGTCGCTCCCTCCACGCGCCGCCGACCGAACGCAAACGAGGCGCGGGCGCCTTTCGACACCCGCGCCTCGCGCGTCTTGCTCTAGCTGTCGTCCCCGGATCGTCGGGCCGTCAGTGATAGCGGCGGATCAGGCCCACCAGCTTGCCCTGCACCTCGACCTGGTCGGGGCCGAAGATGCGGGTCTCGTACTTGGGGTTGGCCGCTTCCAGGGCGATCGAGCCGCCCTTCTTGCGCAGGCGCTTGAGCGTGGCTTCCTCGCCGACCAGGGCCACGACGATCTCGCCGCTGTTGGCCGTGTCGCCCTTGCGGATGATGACGTAGTCGCCGTCGAGGATGCCGGCCTCGATCATCGAGTCGCCCTGCACCTCGAGAACGTAGTGCTCGCCGCCGCCCAGCATGGTCTCGGGCACCGGCAGGCGGTCGCGCTCATGCTGGATGGCGTCGATGGGCGTACCGGCGGCGATGCGGCCCAGGATCGGCAGCTCGCGGCTGTCGTTGGCGATGGGCGCAACGGGAGCGGGGGCCGACGGAGCGGGTCCGCCGCCTTCCAGCACCTGCGGGCGGAACGCGCCGCGGCCCTTGGGCGGAGCGGCCGTGGTCGCCTGCTGCGGCAGCTTCACCACCTCCAGGGCGCGGGCCCGGTGAGCCAGGCGACGGATGAAACCGCGTTCCTCCAAGGCCGTGATCAGCCGGTGGATGCCCGACTTCGACGCCAGGTCCAGGGCCTCCTTCATCTCGTCGAAAGAGGGGGAGACGCCGGTCTCCTTGATCCGTTCATGGATGAACATCAGCAGCTCGTGCTGCTTGCGGGTGAGCATGGCCGAGAACCTCGCCGCCGAATCTGTTCGCGGAACACACCGCGAACTCTTCTCGATGTTCTCTAGGTGTTCTTCGTTAATGTCAAGTTGACGCGCCGCGGGCCGCCGCGCAGGTTGGCGAAGCACAATCGGGGGTTACATCCAGATGCCGAAGATCCAGGTCGACGCCTTCGACGTCCAGCTCGGCGCGGCCCTGCTGCTGCAGTTCAAGGACGCCGCGGGCGCGACGGTGCGCGTGCTGGCCGACGCCGGCTCGCCCCACGAGAACGCCGCCAGCTATCCGCCGGAGCGGGTGGCGGGCCTGCTCGACGAGGCGTTCGGGGCTTTCGACGGAAGCTCGCGCCGAATCGACCTGATCGTGGGCACCCACTACGATTCCGATCACCTGAAGGGCCTGGTCTCGGTGGTCCAGGATGCGAGCATCGATATCGGCGAGGCCTGGCTTCCGCCGGTCGTCGACGACGCCTCGCCGCCGACGCGGGGCCAGTCCGTGCGCTCCGACCAGTTCCTGCCGATACGGTTCGCGGCCGAGGACGGCGAGGAAGTACTGGCCCGCTATCTGAAGGCCAAGCGCGAGATCTGCGACGCCCTGGAGCGGCTGGAGGACCGGTTCGGGCTGGTGGAGCGGGAGAATCCCGAGGCGATACGCTATCCGCAGATCATCCGTGCGCCGAAACTGCGCTTCAAGGCCCTTCTGGAGGGCGACGATGCGACCGCCGGGGCGGCGGCTTCCACGGAGGCGGAGAAGAGCGCCGCGCCCGATATCGATTATGATCTTGCCTTCTTCGACTACCATCTCAAGGACGCTTGGCGATCGCTCGACCGTCCCGTCGAGCGCTGCCACGGGCATGGCGATCTGTTCGAAGGTGCCGACCATAGCCGCTTCGACTGGCGCGATTCCCGGCGCTTCAGGTCCTACTACGACGACGAGAAGGGCGGCCTGAGCGTCGCCAAGGCGGAGTACTTCATCAGGCGCGATTGGGATGCGGAGGGCGGCCGGGGCGCGGTCAACACCGCTTCGCTGGCCTATATCCGCGCCGCCGAAGCCGAGAAGGCGATCAACGCCAAGGCGCTGGCGGCCCTGGTGGCCGCGCTGAAGGCGCGCCGGATACCGATCCGATGCCGCTTCATCGAGGACGGCGCGCCCCTGAGGTTCGTCTGGGACGCCGCGAGCCGGCGCTTCTCACCGGGCCAGACCCTGGCCTCGTCCGGCCCGACCCTGACCCTTCTGGGGCCGTCGCGACAGCTGATCGACAAGCATCGCGACATCCTTCCCGTCGGCAACTACATGCACCTGGCCTCCAAGGCGCTGATCCCGATCAAGGGCATCACGCCGAGCAACCAGCTGAGCTACGTGATCGTGGCCGAGAGCGACAAGCAGCGGCTGCTGATCTCGGGCGACACCGGCTTCGACGACTTCAGGCCGCTGGGAACCTCGCAGCCCTATTTCTCGGCGCTGCTGAAGGCGTTGCAGCCGCTGCACGTGATCCAGGTCGCCCACCACGGCGGCCACAACAGCCACTTCTATCGGGTGCTGCTCGACGCCGACTATCCCGAGCAGAAGGCGGCGTCGTACCTGCTGCTGTCGCACGCCACCGACGACAAGCACCGGCCCTCGGAAGCCTTCGGCAAGTTCGTGGCGGAGGCCCGGCGCGACGGCGACGACATGACCCTGTTGTTCACCGGGCGCCCCACCGCTCATCGCGTCGCCGATTTCTCGGCCCTGATCGCCCCGACCACGGAGGCGTCGGGGCGGGATCGCGGCGACGTCAGGCTGGCCTACGATAAGGCGTGGAGCGTCGTGCGCCACCCGGTCGGGTACTGAGGCGCGGCCTCAGCCGATCAGGTCGCGGGTGGCGGCCGTGACGTCGGCCTGGCGCATCAGGCTTTCGCCCACCAGCATGGCCTTGGCGCCCGTGGCCTCCATCCGCACCACGTCGGCGTGGGTGAAGAGGCCGCTTTCGGTGACCAGCAGCGAGCCTTCCGGCGCCAGCTTCGACAGGCGTTCGGTGACGGCCAGGTCGACCACGAAGCTCTTCAGGTCGCGGTTGTTGACGCCGAACAGCGTGGCGCCCAGCTTGCCGGCGCGCTCGGTCTCGGCCTCGTCGTGGACCTCGACCAGGGCGTCCATGCCAAGGCGCTCGGCCTCGGCCATCAGCTCGGCGGCCAGATGGTCGTCGATCATCGCCAGGATCACCAGGATGGCGTCGGCGCCCAGGGCGCGGCTCTCGGCCACCTGCCAGGGATCGACCAGGAAATCCTTGCGGATGCAGGGCAGGGCGGTCGCCGCCCGGGCGGCCACGAGGTAGTCGTCGGCGCCCTGGAAGCTCGGGCCGTCCGTCAGCACCGAAAGGCAGGCCGCGCCGCCGTCCTCATAGGCCTTCGCCAGCGCCGGCGGATCGAAATCGGCGCGGATCAGGCCCTTGGACGGCGAGGCCTTCTTGATCTCGGCGATCAGCGACAGCTTGCCGGGCGCGTGCTTGGCCTCCAGCGCCGCCTTGAAGCCGCGCGGCGCCGAAGCGGTCTTGGCGGCGGCCTCGACCTCGGCTTGAGAACGCACGGCTTTCCGACCGGCGACGTCGTCGCGCTTGTAGTCGGCGATCTTGGCGAGAATGTCGGTCATGCGGGCTGAACTTCGGCGTTGGTGGCGGCCACGAGGCCGGCGAGGGCGGCCTTGGCGCGGCCGTCGTCGAGCACGGCGCTCGCCAGCTCCACGCCCTCACGCAGGGTCTCGACCTTGTCGGCCACCAGGAAGGCGGCGGCGGCGTTGAGCAGCACGATGTCGCGATAGGCGCCGGTCTCGCCGTCGAGCAGGCGGGTCAGGGCCGCGGCGTTGAAGGCCGGGTCGCCGCCGGTGATCTCGGCCAGCGAGGCGCGCTGCAGGCCCACGGCCTCGGGCGTGATGGTGAAGAGGCGGATCGCCCCTTCGCGCCACTCGGCCACCTCGGTCTCGCCGGTGATGGTCAGCTCGTCCATGCCGCCGCCATGCACCGACCAGGCGCGCTCGGCGCCCAAAGCGCCCAATGCACGAGCGATCGGCTCGACGAAGCGCGGGGCCGAGACCCCGACCACCTGGCGCTTGGCGCCGGCCGGATTGGTCAGCGGGCCCAGCAGGTTGAAGATGGTGCGGAAGCCCAGCTGCTGACGGATCGGCGCCACGTGCTTCATCGCCCCGTGGTGCGACTGGGCGAACAGGAAGCAGATGCCGGCGCTGTCCAGCGCGGCGCGCTGCTGGGTCAGGGTCGCATCGATGTTGACGCCCAGGGCCGCCAGCACGTCGGCGGTGCCCGACTTGGAGGTCACCGCGCGGTTGCCGTGCTTGGCCACCTTCAGCCCGCCGCCGGCGGCGACGAAGCCCACGGCGGTGGAGATGTTCAGGGTGTGAAGGCCGTCGCCCCCGGTGCCGCAGACGTCGACGACGTCATAGGGGTGTTCCAGGTGCACGGCCGCGCGGCGCATGGCGCGAGCGCAGGCGGCGATCTCGCCCACGGTCTCGCCGCGCAGGCGCATGGCGGTCACCGCCGCGGCCACCTGGGCCGGGGTCGGTTCGCCGCGCAGGCAGGCGCTGAAGAAGACCTCGGCGTCGTCTTCCGAAAGAGTCTGGCCGTCGGCCAGCTTGGCCAGCAGGGGCTTGAAAGCGTCGGACATGGTGGTGGCTCCGCCTAGACCCAGATCTGGGCGTCGCGGCGCACGCCGGCCAGGTCGAGGAAGTTGGCCAGCAGCTGGTGGCCGCCCTCGGTGGCGATGGATTCGGGGTGGAACTGCACGCCGTGCACGGGGCGGGTCTTGTGCTGCACGCCCATGATCTCGCCGTCGGCGGTCCAGGCGGTGACTTCCAGCTCGGCCGGCAGGTTCTCGCGGCGCACCGCCAGGCTGTGATAGCGCGTGGCCGTGAACGGGTCCGGCAGGTCTTTGAAGATGCCCGTATTGGCATGGCGGATCGGGCTGGTCTTGCCGTGCATGACCTCTTTCGCGCGGATCACCTCGCCGCCGTAGGCCTGCCCGATGGCCTGGTGGCCCAGGCACACGCCCAGGATCGCCAGGTCGTCGGGCGCGCCGCGCAGCAGCGGCAGGCAGATGCCGGCCTGGTCGGGCGCCTTGGGGCCCGGCGACAGCAGGACCGCCTGCGGCTTCAGGCCCAGGGCCTCCTGCACCGTCAGGTCGTCGTTGCGATGGACGACCGTCTCGGCCCCCAGCTCGTTCAGGTAATGAACGAGGTTGTAGGTGAAGCTGTCGTAGTTATCGATGACCAGGATCATGACGCCGCCTTTCAGGCCTCGCTTCTAGTCCGGTCGGGGGCGGCGCGTCATCCCTTTACGGAAAGAGTTTTTCTGGGAAAGCGCCCAGCGTCGAAGCGCCGCGCCGCCGATCCGTTGCCACCGTGGCGCGAAGAGGCGAAATTTCCCTCATGTCCGTCGCTGATTCCTCGCTCGACACCGCCGCCATCGCCTACGCCCGGGCGCTGCTGCGCACGCCGCGTCGGCGCCAGAAGATGCTGCCGGTGCTGCTGGCCGCCGCCTTTGCAGCCTTCGCCGCCGTCAGCTTCGCCACGGTCATGGTCCTGGCCCCGCCGCTGACCACCCAGCATCTGCCCAAGGAGCGCCTGGGCGACTGATTTGCGGCCTCGCCCCAAAATGAGTTCCTAAGGTTGTGAATTCAACTTGAACGACTCTGGCGACGCTCTCACCCTCCGGCGATTTTCGAACGCAGGGGGTGCTTCATGCGGAAACTCGGATTGCTGGGCGGCGCGGCCGTCGCCCTCGGCTTCATGGCGGGCGCGGCCGCCGCCCAGGACGCGCCGTTCTCGGATCCGCCGGTCCTGACCACCGTGGCGCCGGGCGAGGCCGCGCCCGACAAGCGGTTGGAGGCGTTCGGCGAGCTGCCCGCGCCGCCGCCCTCGGGCGACGAGGTCGTGGCCAGGCTCGACGTCGTGCTGCTGCCCTCGACGATCTGGAACGCCAACAGCGGCATGACCGACCATGTCGAGCTGCGGGCCTATCGCGACGCCCTGCATCCGGCCGAGCCGGGCCGGCCCTATGTGGCGCCGACCCTGGTGTCGCGCCCGGGCCAGACGGTGCGGGTCAAGATCCGCAACCTGCTGCCGGCCGAGGCCAACTGCCCGGGCCATCCGGAAGACATCAACGTCCCGCACTGCTTCAACACCACCAACCTGCACAGTCACGGCCTGTGGGTCAGCCCGGCCGGCATCAGCGACAACGTGCTGCGCCAACTGCCGCCCAATCCGGACTTCACCTACGAGTACGAATACAACATCCCCGGCGACCACCCGGCCGGCACCTTCTGGTACCACCCGCACGTCCATGGCTCGACGGCGATCCAGGTGGCCAGCGGCCTGGCCGGCGCGCTGGTCATCAAGGGCGACCGCCCGCCGCGCGTCGACGCCGAGACCAAGGCCGTGATCCCCGGCGACGTCGACCTGCTGCTGCGCAAGGCGCCCGACCACGTCTTCGTGCTGCAGCAGATCCAGTACGCCTGCCGCGACGCGGCCGGGAAGGTGAAGGTCAACGCCGACGGCACCTGGCGCTGCGACAAGGGCGACGTCGGCAAGCTCGACGGCTACGACCTGTTCGGCGGTCCGCGCTGGAAGAACTCGGGCCGCTTCACCACGGTCAACGGCGCCACCGTCGACGTGCTGGAGCAGAAGGCCGTCGCCGGCGCGCCCGAGCGCTGGCGCTTCATCCACGGGGGCGTCGCCGACACCGTGAAGGTCTCGATCCGCAAGCGCACCGGCAAGAAGTCGCTGGAGGCCATCGCCAAGGCCGGCGCCATCTCGCAGGACGCCCTGATCGCCAAGGAATGCGCGCCGTCCAGCCAGGCGATCGCCCAATTCGAGATCGCCGCCGACGGCCTGACCCGCGAGGCGGTGATGGAGCGGGCCTCGACGGTGCTGCAGCCCGGCTATCGCAGCGACATCCTGGTCAGCTTCCCCGAGGCCGGCTCCTACTGCGTGATCGACGAGCAGGTCGACGTGAAGAAGGACGCCATCGAGGGGAGCTCCGACCGTCGCCAGCTGCTGTTCCTCGTCGAGGTCGCCGCCGGCTCGCCCACGGCCGCCACGCCGCGCGACCAGGTCAAGGCTCTGCTGGTCGAGGCCGCCAAGGCGCTGCCGATCACCGATCCTGACCTTGCGGCGAGCGTCGTCGCCGGCCTGGAGCGCGACCTGTCGCTGGCCGCCTTCAAGCCGCACGCCAGCCTCCTGCAGGCCAAGATCGACCACGACCAGCCGCTGATCTTCTCGCTCAGCAAGGGCAAGCCGGCCAAGCCCGACGGCAAGGCGGGTCCGGGCGTGGGCCGCACGGTCGACACCATCCGCCGCTTCGATCCCAACGACTTCTCGCGCACCCTGGTGCTGGGCGACACCGATCGCTGGACGCTGGAGACCGACGACGTCGGCCACCCGTTCCACATCCACGTCAATCCGTTCGAGGTGGAGTCGGTGATCGACAAGGACGGCGCCGATCTCACCCAGCAGGCCGGCTCGCAGTATTTCGGCATGAAGGGCGTCTTCAAGGACACCGTCTTCGTCGAGGCGGGCGTGAAGGTGAACGTGCGCAGCCACTACGCGCGCTACATCGGCGACTTCGTCCTGCACTGCCACATCCTCAACCACGAGGACGCCGGCATGATGGAGATGGTCCGCATCGCCGACCGCGGTCCCGACGGCAAGCCGATGGCTCTCGGCCATGGCCTCACCGACGAGACCGGCCCCGAAGGCGCGGCCCGCCCGCACACGGGTCACTGAAACGCGGAAGGGGCGGCCGATGGGCCGCCCCTTCCTTCTTCTTCATCGTCCGATCAGGCGAAGCGCCAGGCTTCCTCGGCGGCGCGCTTGAGGGCGCGGGACTTGTGCAGGGTCTCGTCGTACTCGGCGTCCGGGTCGCTGTCGGCGACCACGCCGCCGCCGGCCTGGACGTACATCATGCCGTCCTTGACCAGGGCCGTGCGCAGCACGATGCAGGTGTCCACCGAGCCGTCGGCGCCGATATAGCCCACCGCGCCGGCATAGCCGATGCCGCGCTTTTCGACTTCCAGCTCGTCGATGATCTCCATCGCCCGCACCTTGGGCGCGCCCGACAGCGTGCCGGCGGGCAGGGCGGCCATCAGCACGTCGACCGGATCGACGTTGGTGGGCGCGTCGCCCTCGACGTTCGAGACGATGTGCATCACGTGGCTGTAGCGCTCGATCGTGAAGCTGTCGGTGACGCGGACGTTGGCGTGCTTGCCGGCCTTGGGCTTCTCGTTCGAACCCGACTGGCCCAGCATGGCCACGCGGCCCACGTCGTTGCGGCCCAGGTCCAGCAGCATCAGGTGCTCGGACCGTTCCTTCGGATCGGCCAGCAGCTCCTTCTCCAGCGCCAGGTCCTCTTCCGGCGTCGCGCCGCGGGGGCGGGTGCCGGCGATCGGGCGGATGGTGATCTTGCCGTCGCGCAGCCGCACCAGGATCTCGGGGCTGGAACCGACCAGGTTGAAGCCGTCCAGGTCGAGGAAGAACAGGAACGGCGACGGGTTGGTCCGGCGCAGCGAGCGGTACAGCGCGAACGCGTCCAGGCCGAAGGGACTGCGGAAGCGGTGGCTGGGCACCACCTGGAAGATGTCGCCGGCCCGGATGTACTCCTTGGCCTTCTCGACCACCTGCCGATAGTCCTCGCGGCTGACCGGGGTGGTGAACTCCATCGGGCCCTGGGGCGCGCGCGGGGCGTCATGGGCCAGCGGACGGCGCAGGTCGGCCATCACGCTCTCGATGCGCTCGCGGGCGGTGCCATAGGCTTCCTTGGCCGACACGCCGGGCGCCGGGCGCGCCGTCGTGGTCAGGATGATCTCCTGGGCGATGGCGTCGAACACCGCCACGATCGACGGGCGGGTCATGATGCCGTCGGGCAGGCCCAGCGGGTCCGGATTGATGTCCGGCAGCTTCTCGACCAGGCGCACGGTGTCGTAGCCGAGCGCGCCGAAGATCCCGGCCGCCATCGGCGGCAGGCCGGCCGGCAGCTCCATCTTCGACTGGGCGATCAGGTCGCGCAGGCTGTCCAGGGCGCCGCCCTCCAGGGCCGCGAACTTGCCGGCGGCGATGTCGTCGCCGCGCGCGATCTCGGCCTTGTCGCCGCGGCAGCGCCAGACGACGTCGGGCTTCATGGCCACGATCGAATAGCGGCCGCGCCAGGCGCCGCCCTCGACGCTCTCGAACAGGAAGGCGTAGGGACGACCGTGGCCGATCTTCAGATAGGCCGAGACCGGGGTCTCCAGGTCGTCGATCAGGCGCGTCCAGACCAGCTGCGGAAGGCCGGCGTCGTAGCCGGCCGAGAAGGCGTCGAAGCCCGGCTCGAGGCTCATTGAGCCGCGGCCTTCTTGGCGCCGCCCTTGGCCGCGCCGTCCTTCTCCGCCTTGGCCAGGGCCTCGGTGTCGACGCCGATCGCCTGGCGGGCCAGGTTCAGGTTCAGCTTCGGCTTCAGCTTGTCACGGGCGGCGGCGCGGCCGGCCTGACCGACGTCGCGCATGTAGGCCATGCTGGTCTGCGGGCGCATGCCCTCGGCGGCGCGGGCCACCTCGGCGGCGTCGCCGGCGCGGATGTTGTCGATCCGGCCGACCACGTAGCCGACCTGCGGAGCGCGGGCGGCGAAGACCGCGCCGGGCTTGGCGTCGAACGAGGCGATCAGCAGGTCGCGGCCGAGGGTCTGATGCTGCTGGGCGTTCTCGCGCGACAGGCCCGGGATCTTCATGACCTTGGCGTTGGCCGAGGCGGCGACGGCTTCCATCGACTCGCCCTTGCGGACGCGGGCTGCCAGCTCGTCGGCCTTGGCCTTCAGGCGCTTGACCAGTTCGTTGATCATCCACTGCTGGGTCAGCGGCTGCTTGACCTCGGCCAGCGGCGGCAGGGCGGCCTTGTTCACCTTCTCGACGCGGATGGCGAAGTACTCGCCCTTGCCCGCTTCGATCAGGTCGCTCTCGCCGCCGGCCGGCAGGGCGAAGGCGGCCTTCAGCACGTCCGGCGTCAGGCCCGCGGCGGGCTGGCCGCCGAGGTCGGCGCCTTCGGCGGTGATCGGGGCGGTCGTGACCACCAGGGCGCCGGCCTTGCCGGCGGCGTCGACGACGCTGGCGCCGGCGTCGCGGGCGTCCTGGAAGGCCTGGGTCTGGTCATAGGCCTTCGACTGGGCGGCCTGGACGCGCAGGTCGGCTTCGATCTGCGGACGGGCGGCTTCCAGCGAGGCGGCCTTGGCGGCGGTGATCTTCAGCACCTTGATCACCGACTGGCCCAGCTCGCCGGCGATCGGCGCGCTGACCTGGCCTTCGCCGAGGGTGAAGGCGGCGTCGGCCACCTTGCGGTCGGGCAGGGCGGTCTTGGGCTTGTCGAGGATCATCACCGGCTGCTTGCCGTAAGCCTTGGCGACGTCGGCCGGGGCGTCGCCCTTGCGCAGGCGCTCGGCGATGGCGGCGGCGGCCTTGGCGTCCGGGGCGACGATCTGCACCAGCGAGCGCGTTTCCGGCTGGGCCAGGGTGTCCTTGCGGAAGTCGAAGGTCTTCTGCACCTCGGCCGGATCGACGGTCACCGACGGCTCCAGGGCCTTGGCGCTGAAGCGCACGACCGACAGGACGCGGGTCTCGGGCAGGGTCAGGCGGGCGGCGTTCTCGGTCATGAACGCCTGCAGCTGGGCGTCGGTCGGCGGCGCCGGCTGGGCCACGCTCGTGGGATTGATGGCGAAGGCCGTCAGGTCGCGGCTCTCCAGGGCGTACACCGCCTGCAGGGCCGAATAGATGCGCGGCGTGCGCAGGCCGTTGGCGACGCTGGCGTAGAACTGCGACTGGGCGATCTCGTCGCGCAGCGAGGCCTCATAGGTGGCCGGGGTCAGATTGTTCTGGGCCAGCAGGGCCTGGTACATCTGCTTGTCGAACTTGCCGGTGACCGGGTCGAACGGACGGGTGCCGGCCGGCAGCTGGCTCATCTGCTTGTGCAGCACTTCGCCGACCAGGGCTTCCGACGGGCGCACGCCCATCTTGTTGATCAGCTCGGCCATCGATTCCTGCAGGGCCAGTTCCTGCAGCAGGCCGCGGTCGACGCCGCGGGCCACGGCCTCGTCCGGCGTCAGGGTCTGGCCCTGCTGCTGCAGCTGGTTGCGGTAATTGTCGAAGCGCGCCTTGAAATCGTCGGGCGTCACCGACCGCGAGCCGACGACGATGACCTTGCTGCCGCTGGGCTGCCTGAAGACGTCGCTGATGCCGAAAATGGCGAAGCTGACGATCAGCAGGCCGAACAGGACGACCGCGAAGGGCGATTTGGCGAAAGAGCGAAAGCCGGCGAGCATGACGTTTGAAACTACCTTCTTCGATTCCGCCCAATTGCGTGCGCCTGGACGACCGCCCGCGGGCGACGCATCCAGTGCGAGCAAGCGGGTATAGTAGAGGCCAAGGTGAGTGAGCAAGCCGAAGCGGACTTGACTTACCAAGGGAGCGCGTCCCCAAAGCCAACCTCATGACCGTTTCTCTTACGACGCCCCGGCCGTTGATCGCCGGGAACTGGAAGATGTTCGGCCTTGAGGCCTCGCTGGACGAGGCCAGAGCCGTGGCCGCCGCGGTGGCGCAAACCCCGCCCGCGGCGCGTGTCGCCATCTGTCCGCCCGCCACCTTGCTGCACCGGATGTCCGAGGCCCTGTCGGGCGAGTCGGTCATCGTCGGCGGCCAGGACTGCCACGCCGCGCCCCAGGGGGCCTACACCGGCGACATTTCGGCCCCGATGCTGGTCGACGCCGGCGCCGCCCTGGTGATTCTCGGCCACTCCGAGCGCCGCGGCAGCTACGACGAGACCTGCGAGGAGGTGTCGGCCAAGGTTCTGGCCGCGCTCGACGCCGGCCTCGAGCCGGTGATCTGCCTGGGCGAGACCCTGGCCCAGCGCGAAGCCGGCCAGGCCGAGCCGATCGTCACCGGCCAGGCCCGCAACTCCCTGCCGGAGGAACTGGCCGGCCAGGCCTTCGCCGTCGCCTATGAACCTGTCTGGGCCATCGGCACGGGCCTGACCCCGACCCTGGCCGACATCCAGGCCATCCATGCGGCGATCCGCGCGGTGCTGGTCGAGCGCTTCGGCGACCACGGCGCGACCGTTCCGATTCTCTACGGCGGCTCGGTGAAGCCCGAGAACGCCGCCGAGATCCTGGCCATCCCCGAAGTGGGCGGCGCCCTGGTCGGCGGTGCCTCGCTGAAGGCCAAGGACTTCCTGGCCATCATCGCGGCGGCCTGAGGGGGCTGACGCCGGCGGAAGCTACCCCCACCCGTAAAATCCCCGCGAAAGCGGGGACCCAGGTGTTTTATCTTCGAGCGCCGTGGGTTTCAGAAAAAGCCTGGGTCCCCGCTTTCGCGGGGATTGGGCGGAAGGTGGGAGCGCTCATAAAGATCCTCCCCCTCTGGGGGAGGTGGCCCGGAGGGCCGGAGGGGGCCAGCGCCGGCGCCAAGAACCCCCTCAGTCGCTCCGCGACAGCTCCCCCAGAGGGGGAGCATCTTGAGGCTCAGACGGGGATAGAGCAGCGTCCATCCCCGGCGTTCCGCGAAAAGTCCTGAACCCGATCAACCGCTTGCAACTTTCTCAGCCTCGCCAATCAGACGCGCTCAAACCCGAGCCATAATCATCTGGTCCCGTCGCAGGGAGAGGGCGCAAGGATCCGGCCCGAAGCGGCGACGTGGATGCGATCGAGCGGGGCTGAAGGAGCGGCGTGAGCCGGGCCTGAAGGCTTGAATGAGGATGGGGGACGTAAACCCATCCATCGGGAGCTTGCCTGATTAGGCTCCCGCCCGCCCAAGGGTCCGCGCCGCCATGCACGCCTGGCCGCCAAGAAACGGGGCGCACTGCATGGGGAAGGGGTTAAAGGCGGAAGAGGCCTGCGCGCCCCGGCCTGAGGACAAACGATCGCGCGGGGCGTTCTGCTTCGTCGAAACGGTACTTAGTCACACACATCCGGGCGAGGCCCGGACGCCCCGCGCCCTCTCCATCAGCTCAGCGGCAAGCCGCGTGAGGCGGGAAAGCCGTGCGCCCAAGACCCTCCCCCTGAAGGGGGAGGTGGCCCGAAGGGCCGGAGGGGGAAGTTCCTGATGACTCAGCAACAACCGCCGACGGGAGCAATCACATCCCCCTCCGTCGGCTTCGCCGACACCTCCCCCTTCAGGGAGAGGGTCTTAAAGCTCCAGGTCGAACAACCTTCCGTCCCGGCGCTCGCCGTCGCGGTCGACCTGGCCTTTCAGGTAGGCCGCGCCCTTGAAGCCCAGGCGTTCCAGCAGCTTCTCGGCGCGGGCGTCGCCGACCTGGGTGCGGGCGATGACGTGCTTGAGGTCGCTGGCGGCGGCGTGGGCGAGGAGGGCGGTCACCGCCTCGTGGGCGTAGCCGCGGCCCCAGCTTTCGCGGGCCACGATGAACCGCAGTTCGGCCCGGTGGCGGCGCTCGTCGATCTCGACGAACTCGCAGGCCCCGACGAACTCGCCCGTCGCTGTCAGCCGGACGGTCCAGTACAGCGCCGTTCCGGCCTGCATGTCCTCGACCTGGCCGACGACGCAGGCGGCCACCTCGTCCGGATCCTCCAGCGGGGCCCGGTCCCAATGGGCCATCAGCTCCGGATCGCTGAGAAACGGATAGATCAGCGGGGCGTCTTCGGCGACCAGGGGCTTGAGCGTCAGGCGTTCGGTCTCGAGAATCATGCGCGCCCTGGGACTGGAGTGAATTGGGGGACTTGAGTTGGTCGGCCGTGTCCCCAGCTATGGCGTGCGCGCGCCGGTAGTGGTAGAGGGGCCGCTTCGTTTTTCACAGTCGGTTCGCCGGCTGCCCGGATCGAGAACTGTTTCGTCATGCTCATCGGCATCCTGCTGGCCATCAACATCATCGTCTGTATCGCGCTGATCGGCTTCGTGCTGCTCCAGCGCTCGGAGGGCGGCGCCCTCGGCATGGGCGGCGGCGGCGCCGGCAGCTTCATGACCGCGCGCGGCGCGGGCGACTTCATGACCCGCATGACCTGGATCCTGTTCTCGGTGTTCCTGGTCATCAGCCTGGTGCTGACGGTCCTGACCGGCCGCCTCGGCGGCGCCGACTCGGTGGTCGACAAGCTGAAGATCGACAATCTCGACACCAAGACCCTGAACGCGCCCGCCGCGCCGACCGTCCCGGCTCCGGGCTCGGCCGTTCCGGCCCCCGGCTCGGTCGCGCCGAGCGCCGTTCCGGCTCCGCAGCTCAGCGTCCCGGCTCCGGCCGCTCCGGCGCCGGCGGCTCCGGCCCAGACCCCCGCCCAGTAAGGGCGGGGGATCGAAACTTGTTTATGAACGTCGGTCTTTTCGCCGCGATCGCCGAATCGCGGGTAATCTGAGCGCCCATGACGCGGTACATTTTCATCACCGGCGGCGTGGTTTCCTCCTTGGGAAAAGGCCTCGCCTCCGCAGCGCTGGGCGCTCTCCTGCAGGCTCGTGGCTACACGGTGCGCCTGCGTAAGCTCGACCCCTATCTCAACGTCGATCCGGGCACCATGAGCCCGTATCAGCACGGCGAGGTGTTCGTCACCGACGACGGGGCCGAAACCGACCTGGATCTGGGGCACTACGAGCGCTTCACCGGCGTGTCGGCCAAGAAGGCCGACAACATCACGACCGGCCAGATCTACAAGACGATCATCGAGAAGGAACGCCGCGGCGACTATCTGGGCGCGACCGTCCAGGTGATTCCGCACGTGACCAACGAGATCAAGGACTTCGTCCTCTCGCCCGCCATGGACGAGACGGGCCAGAAGCCGGTCGATTTCGTGCTGGTCGAGATCGGCGGCACCGTCGGCGACATCGAGGGCCTGCCGTTCTTCGAGGCCATCCGCCAGCTGCGCCAGGACCTGCCGCGCGGCCAGAGCTGCTACGTGCACCTCACCTTGCTGCCGTTCATCAAGACGGCCGGCGAGATGAAGACCAAGCCGACTCAGCACTCGGTCAAGGAGCTGCGCTCCATCGGCATCCAGCCGGACATCCTGCTCTGCCGCTGCGAGCAGGAGATCCCGGTCGAGGAAAAGCGCAAGATCGCCCAGTTCTGCAACGTGCGCCCGAGCGCCGTGATCCAGGCGCTGGACAGCTCGTCGATCTACGCGGTGCCGATCGACTACCACAAGGAAGGCCTCGACGCCGAAGTGCTCGACGTCTTCGGCATGGGCGACGCCCCCAAGCCCGACCTGTCGCGCTGGGAAGCCATCGACAACACCGTCCAGCATCCGGACGGCGAGGTCACGATCGCGGTCGTCGGCAAGTACACCGTGCTCAAGGACGCCTATAAGTCCCTGATCGAGGCCCTGCACCACGGCGGCCTGGCCAACAAGGTCAAGGTCAACCTGGACTGGGTCGAGAGCGAGACCTTCGAGGGCGACGAGGGCGCGGCCGCGGCCCGTCTCGAGAACGCCCACGCCATCATGGTGCCGGGCGGCTTCGGCGAGCGCGGCGCGGAAGGCAAGATCCGCGCGGCCCAGTTCGCCCGCGAGCGCAAGGTGCCGTACTTCGGCATCTGCTTCGGCATGCAGATGGCCGTCATCGAGACCCTGCGCAACGTCGCGGGAATCACCGACGCCTCGTCCAGCGAGTTCGGGCCCACCGACCGTCCGGTCGTCGGCCTGATGACCGAGTGGATCAAGGGCAACGAGATGGTCTCCCGCAAGGCCGGCGACGACCTGGGCGGCACCATGCGCCTGGGCGCCTACGACGCCGTGCTGCAGCAGGGCTCCAAGGTCGCCGAGATCTACGGCGGGACCGAGATCGTCGAGCGCCACCGTCACCGCTACGAGGTCAACATCGGCTACAGCCACAAGATGGAGGAGGCGGGTCTCAAGTTGACCGGTCGTTCTCCGGACGGCGTGCTGCCCGAGATCGTCGAGCGCGACGACCATCCGTGGTTCATCGGCGTTCAGTTCCACCCGGAACTGAAGAGCCGTCCGTTCGCTCCGCACCCCCTGTTCGCCAGCTTCATCGCGGCGGCCAAGGAGCACGGTCGACTGGTCTGAACTGGCGAGTTGCATGTCTGGAGAGATTCAGGCATAAGCGCGCCCTCACGCGGCGGCTAGGGTCGAACCCGAGTCGCCGCTTTCGATTTTCACGCTCAGCGAGCAGAGTCACTCCGATGGCCGTTCCTAAAAGAAAAACTTCGCCTTCTCGCCGGAACATGCGCCGGTCGCACCACGCCCTGGGCGCTAACTCGTTCGTCGAGGACAAGGACTCGGGCGAGCTGCGTCGTCCGCACCACGTCGATCTGAAGACCGGCCTGTACAACGGCAAGCAGATCCTGACCCCGAAGGAAGACTAAGGTCTTCCTTCCTCGCCCGGCCCCTTCCGAGGGCGTCGCGCCAGGATTTCGCGCCTGACGCTTCGAAAGCGCCGCCCGGCTGGCCCGGGCGGCGCTTTTCGTCGTGTGCGGACCAAAGCGGTGCTACGATGGCCTCCGGATCGCCACTGGGACGATCCCAATAAAGCCAGGAGCGCGATCAGCGCCCAGAAGGCGCTGTCGACCTCCGGCGGACTGGGAGGTTCGCCATGTTCACGCGTCGCGTGCTCGCGTCCGGCCTGGGCGCGTCTCTGGCCCTCGGCGCCGCGCCGATCTCCGCCCACGCCTTCTCGCCCGGCCAGGTTCCGCCGACGACGCCGGTCGAGCCGGCCCCGGCGCCGCCCCTGCCGCTCTACGTCATCGACACGGCGATCGACGATTCGGAACGGATGACCGTCGAGACCACGATCAACGGCCGCGGGCCCTATCGCTTCGTCGTCGATTCGGGCGCCGACCGCTCGGTGGTCTCCGAGACCCTGGCCGCCGAACTGACCCTGCCGCGCGGTCGCGACGTCATGGTCCACGGCATCGGCGGCTCGGCCGTGACGCCCACCGCGCATATCGACCAGCTGGTCACCGGCGAGGCCAGGCTGTCCGGCGTGGAGCTGCCGATCCTGCCGCCTGGCCGCGTCGGCGGCGACGGCCTGCTGGGCGTCGACATCCTGCAGAACCGCGCGGTCGTCATGGACTTCAAGCAAAGGCGACTGGAGGTCCGCCAGAGCACGCCCGAGTACCGGGGCTTCCGGCGGCCGCAGGAAGTCCAGGTCGTCGCCGACCAGAAGTTCGGGCGCCTGACCATCGTCAATTGCCGGATCAACGGCATCCGCACCCTGGCCTTCATCGATTCCGGGGCGGGCTCGTCGATCGGCAACATGGCCCTGTCGCGCGCCATCCAGGCCCGGGCCCGCAAGAACGCCGATCCGGCCCTGGCCGTACGCCTGCTGGGCGTCGCCGGCGGCGAGACCATCGGCGAGTACCGGATCCTCAAGTCGATGAGCATGGGCGACGTGCGGATGACCAACCTGGCCGTGATCTTCGCCGACCTGCACATCTTCGATCACTGGAAGATCAGCGACAAACCCGCGATCCTGCTCGGCGTCGATGTCCTCAAGCTGTTCGCCCGGGTCGAGCTGGACTTCGGTTCCGACCAGTTGCGGTTCCGGCTGGGCGCGGAGCGGCCCACGCTCCAGGCCTGACGCCACGGAACTTAGACCTCGCCGAACGTCGGTCGCGGTTGCGGCGACGCGGCGGCGCGGCTAAGGGGAAGCGCCTTTTCTTTCGGGAGCTCCCATGACCGAGATCGTCGACATCATCGCCCGCGAAATCCTCGATAGCCGCGGCAATCCGACGGTCGAGGTCGACGTCGTCCTCGAGGACGGCGCCTTTGGTCGCGCCGCGGTGCCGTCGGGCGCCTCGACCGGCGCCCACGAGGCCGTCGAAAAGCGTGACGGCGACAAGTCGCGCTACCTGGGCAAGGGCGTCCGCCAGGCCGTCGACGCCGTCAACACCGAGATCTTCGACGCCCTGTCGGGCGTCGACGCCGAAGACCAGCGCCGCATCGACAGCCTGCTGATCGGCCTCGACGGCACGCCGAACAAGTCGCGCCTGGGCGCCAACGCCATCCTCGGCGTGTCGCTGGCCGTGGCGAAGGCCGCCGCCGAGTCGGCCGGCCTGCCGCTGCACCGCTACATCGGCGGCGTGAACGCCCGCGTCCTGCCGACCCCGATGATGAACATCATCAACGGCGGCGCCCACGCCGACAACCCGATCGACATCCAGGAATTCATGATCCTGCCGACCGGCGCGGCCAGCTTCTCCGAAGCCCTGCGCATGGGCGCCGAAATCTTCCACGGCCTGAAGAAGGCCCTGAAGGACGCCGGCCACAACACCAACGTCGGTGACGAAGGCGGCTTCGCCCCGAACCTCGCCAGCGCCGAAGCCGCGCTCGACTTCATCGTCAAGGCCGGTGAAGCCGCGGGCTACAAGGCCGGCGACGACTTCCTGCTCGGCCTCGACGTGGCCTCGACCGAGTTCTTCAAGAACGGCAAGTACGAGCTGGAAGGCGAAGGCAAGTCGCTCGACCCGGCCCAGATGGTCGACTACCTGGCCGACCTCGTCTCCAAGTTCCCGATCGCCTCGATCGAGGACGGCATGGCCGAAGACGACTTCGCCGGCTGGAAGCTGCTGACCGACACCCTGGGCAAGAAGGTCCAGCTGGTCGGCGACGACCTGTTCGTGACCAACCCGGCCCGCCTGCAGATCGGCCTCGACCAGGGCCTGGCCAACTCGATCCTGGTGAAGGTCAACCAGATCGGCACGCTGTCGGAAACCATCGACGCCGTCGAACTGGCCCACCGCCACGGCTACACCAGCGTCATGAGCCACCGCTCGGGCGAAACCGAGGACAGCACCATCGCCGACCTCGCCGTGGCCCTGAACTGCGGTCAGATCAAGACCGGCTCGCTGGCCCGTTCGGACCGGCTGGCCAAGTACAACCAGCTGCTGCGCATCGAGCAGCAGCTGGAAGACCAGGGCGTCTACGCCGGTCGCGCCGCCCTCAAGGGCCGCTGATCGGTTAGATCCCCGGGATCGAGATCAAGAGCGCGTCGGGTTCGCCCGGCGCGCTTTTTCTTTGGCCTCAGCTCTCCAGGCGCTCCAGCCAGCGCAGGAAGTCACCGCTCCAGGCGGCCTCGGGCGCCGGCGGGCGCGAGCGCAGGGCGAAGCCGTGGCCGCCGGTGGGGAAGATCCGCAACTCGGCCTGGCCTCCGGCCGCGACGATCGCCTCCGCCGCCTCGCGGCTGTTGCGGACGTCGACCTTCGGATCGTCCTCGGCATGGAACAGGAAGGCCTTGGTCGGCGCGGTGAAGCCGTGGAACGGCGTTGCTTGCGCGGGAGCCTGCGGTCGGTTCAGCCAAGCATAGCCCAGGCTCACGAAGTCGGGCAGGGAAGGGCGGGCGTCCAGCCCGTCGACGGGCGGATAGAGCGCCGCCTCGCCGCGCGCGGCCAGGGCCGCCGCGATCGTGCCGCCGGCCGAGAACCCCAGGGCGCCGGTCTTGGCTCCGCCGGCCTTCGCCCGCAACAACCTCAGGGCCCTCTGAGCGTCCTGCAGAGGGGCGTCCGCGCCGGCGGTCCAGCCATCGCGGGGCAGGCGATAGAGCAGCACGCCCGCAAGGACGCCGTTGGCCGCCAGCCAGCAGGCGACGTCGTGACCTTCCTTGTCGATCACCACCTTGCTGAAGCCGCCGCCCGGCACGACCAGCACCGCGGCCTTGGGCGCAGCGCGTGACGCCGGCGGATAGAGCGACAGCGTAGGGCGCGTGACGCCCTCGACGGCGTAGTCCACCCGTCCGTCGGGCCAATTGTAGGCCACGCGCCGCTCCTCGACCCGGACCCGCTCGCCGCCTGGCGGGCCGCCCGGCCACAGCTCGACAAACTCGGCCCCGGCGTCGGCCCGCGCCGACGTCGCTCCGGCCAGCGCCAGTCCGCCGCCGACGGCCAGCAGTCGCCGTCTGTTCCAGTTGGATTCCATCTCGCGCTCTCCCCCGATCTCGCGCCCGTGGTCAGCCCTTCAGCAATTGCGCCCGAGCCTTCACGTCGGCCAGGGTGATGTCCTTCTTCATGACCATGTAGCCGGTCACGGCGTGCCAGCCGTCCTCGCCGACGCCGCCGGTGTCGCCGTCGGTCACCGAGCCCGTGACGCGATCCGTGGTCGGCATGACGGGCTTGCCGGGCAGGGCGATGTCGCCCAGCACCAGGTCGTTGGCGTCGCTGGTCCGGTTGCGCCAGCCGCAGGTCTCGAAGCGCACCAGCCGTTCGGGCGCGAAGGCCTGGGTCAGCAGCATCAGCTTCATCGTGCCCGTGGCGGCGATCTCGGCCTGCTGCATGGCCTTCACTTCGAGGCGCGAGACCGCCCGGCCGTAGGTGACCCAGCGATCCTCGCCTTCCCACAGCGTACGGAAGATGGAGGCGTTCATCGGAATGATCAGTCCGCCGCCGAAATCGAGCCTGGGCGGGTCGCCCTTGATCATGTTCGGGCCGCCGCGACGGCCTTTGACGACGCCATCCTCGCTGCGTTGCCGCGCGGCCGCGGGCAGGGCGATGGCGGAGCCCGTCAATCCGGCCAGGATCTGTCTTCGAAGCATGTGGTTCCTCCCCCGAGGCGGCTCGATTTTCGACATGCTGAGCGCGCATGTCGCCGTTCAATCAACCCTTGCGGATCATTCGACTGCTTCGACGGCGGCGATTCTGAGGCGGCGGCGCCTCCGAAACAGGCTTGTCCGGTCTTCGATCAAAAAAGTTGGACCACATTTTTTCTATAAGCGTGGCCGCACTTAGAAAAACAGAGGTTTCCAGTGCTCTCGCGAGTGCGAAGGAAATGCCGCGATGCGGTATCTCGATGCCCCTGAAACGGTCTCACTTGAAAGTATTTTCCAGCTGATCGCGAGCGACTTGCAAGCCCTTTGCGGCGTTGGGGATTTAGACCGTGTTAAGCACGTTCTGGCAGCCTGTAGCTCCCTGTCCGGGATTCGCCGATGTTCGCTCGACTGCAACCCTACCTGCCGACCGCGGCGCTTCTTCTCCTGATCACGTACTTCGTCTTTCACGCCCTGACGGGCGAAAGAGGCCTGCTTTCCTCGTCTCAACGCAACGCGGACTTGGCCGCCAAGACGATGGAACTTAAGAAGATCCGCGCTGAGAGGATGGACCTGGAGGCCCGGGCTCGTCTATTACGCAGCGGCAGCTTGTCGGCCGATCTTCTGGAGGAACGTGCGCGTTCGCTCCTTGGATACGCCGATCCCAAGGACTACGTGATCCGCACCAAGCGCTGAGCTGGGTCGGTTCTCGCCGGTCCTAAGCTGCCTTGTAGACCACGCTTCGGGTTGCAGCCCGAAGGGCGGTCTCGGCGTCAACACGAGCGCATTCCTGCGCCGAAAGCCGCTTCGCGGCGGGCAATGGAAGCCTCTGAGATGAAGGCCGTTATGACGATTGGCCAGGGAGAGTTTAATGGCGCGAACGCGCAAGGGTGAAGCCCCGGCGGAGAAGGCTACCGACACCGGTGTCAACGCCTTCGTCGGCAAGGAAGAGCTTCTCAAATTCTATCAGGACATGCTGCTGATCCGCCGCTTCGAGGAGCGTGCTGGCCAGCTTTACGGCATGGGCCTGATCGGCGGGTTCTGCCACCTCTACATCGGTCAGGAAGCCATTGCGGTCGGCATGCAGTCGATCTCGCACAAGGGCGACCAGATCATCACCGGTTACCGTGACCACGGCCACATGCTGGCCGCCGGCATGGACCCCAAGGAAGTCATGGCCGAGCTCACCGGTCGCGCTGGCGGTTCGTCGCGCGGCAAGGGCGGCTCGATGCACATGTTCGACATCGAGACCGGCTTCTACGGCGGCCACGGCATCGTCGGCGCCCAGGTGGCGCTCGGCACCGGCCTGGCGCTGGCCAACCACTACCAGGGCAACGGCAACGTCTCGTACGCCTACTTCGGCGACGGCGCGGCCAACCAGGGCCAGGTCTACGAGAGCTTCAACATGGCCCAGCTCTGGAAGCTGCCGGTCGTGTACGTGATCGAGAACAACCAGTACGCCATGGGCACCAGCGTCGAGCGTTCGGCGTCGGAAACCGCCTTCCACAAGCGCGGCGTCTCGTTCCGGATCCCGGGCGAGGAAGTCGACGGCATGGACGTGGTGGCCGTGCGTGAAGCCGGCGCCCGCGCCAGCGAGCACGCCCGCAGCGGCCAGGGTCCCTACATCCTCGAGATGAAGACCTACCGTTACCGCGGCCACTCGATGTCGGACCCGGCCAAGTACCGCACCAAGGAAGAAGTGGACGAGGTCAAGACGACCCGCGATCCGATCGACCACATCAAGGAACGCCTGGCCGCGGCCGGCGTCACCGAGGACGATCTGAAGACGGTCGACGCCGAAGTGAAGCGCATCGTGGCCGAGGCGGCCGAATTCGCCCGCACCAGCCCCGAGCCGGATCCCTCCGAACTCTACACCGACGTATACCTGGAGGCCGCCGAGTGACGGACATCCTGATGCCCGCCCTTTCTCCGACCATGGAGGAAGGCACCCTGGCCAAGTGGCTGGTCAAGGAAGGCGACACCATCAAGGCCGGCGACGTGATCGCCGAAATCGAGACCGACAAGGCGACGATGGAAGTCGAAGCCGTGGACGAGGGCGTGGTCGAGGCCATCCTGGTTGCGGCCGGCTCGGAAAACGTCAAGGTCAACACGATCATCGCCAAGCTGGCCGGTGAAGACGGCGCCTCGGCGTCGGCTCCGGCCGCCGCCCCGGTCGTCGCCGAAGCCGCTCCGGCGGCTCCGGTCGCCGCGGCTCCGGCCCCGATCGCCGCCGCCTCGAACTTCGCGGATCCGGAACTGCCGGAAGGCACGCCGACCAAGAAGATCACCGTGCGCGACGCCCTGCGCGACGCCATGGCCGAAGAGATGCGTCGCGACGACCGCGTGTTCCTGATGGGCGAGGAAGTCGCCCAGTACCAGGGCGCCTACAAGGTCAGCCGCGAGCTCCTGCAGGAGTTCGGCGACAAGCGCGTCATCGACACCCCGATCACCGAGCACGGCTTCGCCGGCATGGGCGTCGGTGCGGCGATGGCCGGCCTGAAGCCGATCGTCGAGTTCATGACCTGGAACTTCGCCATGCAGGCGATCGACCACATCATCAACTCGGCCGCCAAGACGCTCTACATGTCGGGCGGTCAGATCAAGTCGTCGATCGTGTTCCGCGGTCCGAACGGCGCGGCCAGCCGCGTCGGCGCCCAGCACAGCCAGGACTACGCGGCCTGGTACGGCAACATCCCGGGCCTGAAGGTCATCGCGCCGTACGACGCGGCCGACGCCAAGGGCCTGCTGAAGGCCGCCATCCGCGACCCGAACCCGATCGTGTTCCTCGAACACGAGATGATGTACGGGCACGAGTTCGACATCCCGGACGTCGAGGACTACGTCGTGCCGATCGGCAAGGCTAAGGTTCGTCGTCAGGGCACGGACGTGACCCTGGTCGCCTACAGCCGCATGGTGGGCTTCGCCCTGCAGGCCGCTGAAGCGCTGGCCGCCGAGGGCATCTCGGCCGAGGTCGTCGACCTGCGGACCATCCGTCCGATGGACCACGCGACGATCCTGGAAAGCGTCAAGAAGACCAACCGCCTGGTCACGGTCGAGGAAGGCTGGGGCCCGATGGGCGTCGGCTCCGAGATCGTCGCCCGCATCACGGAGTTCGGCTTCGACTACCTGGACGCCCCGCCGCTGCGGGTCCACCAGGAAGACGTGCCGCTGCCCTATGCGGCCAACCTGGAAGCCCTGTCGCTGCCTTCGGTCGACAAGATCGTCAAGGCGGCCAAGGCGGTCTGCTACCGCTGAGACCGGCGCGGCCCCTGCTCCTGACGGGCGGGGGCCGCATCGTCTCGGTCAACGAATTCATCCCGCCTCAGGGCGGGGTATCGAGGACGACGGCCCGGCACATCATCGGGGCTCGCACCGTCCCGAACGCTTGAGGAAAGAGCTCAAATGTCGATCGACATCCTGATGCCCGCCCTGTCGCCCACCATGGAAGAGGGCACCCTCGCCAAGTGGCACGTCAAGGTCGGCGACACCGTCAAGGCCGGCGACGTCATCGCCGAGATCGAGACCGACAAGGCGACCATGGAAGTCGAAGCCGTCGATGAAGGCGTCATCGAAGCGATCCTGATCGACGCCGGCGCCGAGAACGTCAAGGTCAACACCCCCATCGCCAAGCTGGCGGGCGAGGGCGAGGCTCCCGCGCCGGCTCCGGCCGCCGCGCCCGCCGCTGCCGAAGCCCCGAAGGCCGCCGCCGCCCCGGCTCCCGCCGCCGCGCCCGCGCCGGCCGCTCCGGCTCCGGCTGCTCCCGTGGCCGCCGACGGCTCGCGCGTCTTCGCCTCGCCGCTGGCTCGCCGCCTGGCCGCCGCCGCCAATCTCGACCTGAAGGCCATCAAGGGCTCGGGCCCGCACGGCCGCGTCGTCAAGTCGGACGTCGAAGCCGCCCAAGGTTCCGGCAAGTCGGGCGGCGCCCCGGCCGCCAAGGCCGCGCCGGCTCCCGCCGCCGCTTCGGCTGCGGCCGCCGAGCCGCGCAAGGTGCAGTCGCTGGAGCAGATGGGCATCCCCGCCGGCTCCTATGACCTCGTCCCGCTGGACGGCATGCGCAAGACCATCGCGCGCCGCCTGACGGAAAGCTTCCGCGACGTGCCGCACTTCCCGCTGACGATCGACATCGAGCTGGACGGCCTGCTGGCCGCCCGTTCGAAGATCAACAGCCTGCTGGAAGGCCAGGGCGTGAAGGTGTCGGTCAACGACATCGTCATCAAGGCCGCCGCCGTGGCGCTGAAGCGCGTGCCGGAGGCCAACGCCTCCTACACGCCGGAAGGCATCGCCATGCACAAGCATGCCGACATCGCCGTGGCCGTGGCCATCGACGGCGGCCTGATCACCCCGATCATCCGCGCCGCCGAGACCAAGGGCCTGGCCCAGATTTCGGCCGAGATGAAGGACCTGGCCGCCCGCGCCAAGGCCAAGAAGCTGAAGCCCGAGGAATTCCAGGGCGGCACCTTCTCGGTCTCGAACCTCGGCATGTTCGGCATCAAGGCCTTCTCGTCGATCATCAACGAGCCGCAGGGCGCGATCATGAGCGTCGGGGCCGGCGAGCAGCGTCCGGTGGTCAAGAACGGCCAGCTGGCCGTGGCCACGGTCATGACCGTCACCCTGACCTGCGATCACCGCGTGGTCGACGGAGCGGTCGGCGCCAAGTTCCTGGCGGCCTTCAAGCCGCTGATCGAAGAGCCGCTGACCCTGATCGTCTAAGGGCGCTATCGAAATCCTCGTCCTTCGACCAGATCGAGGGACGGGGATTTCGGAAGCGGCTCGGCGAGGCCCCATCCTGGACCTTTCAGGACGGGGACGGCCCCGAGGAGAACACGCGATGTCGGTCTACGATTTCTCTGCCAAGACGCTCGAAGGCAAGGACGCCAGCCTGGCGGACTATCGCGGCCAGGTGCTGCTGATCGTCAACACCGCCAGCAAGTGCGGCCTGACCCCGCAGTACGAAGGTCTCGAAGCGCTCTACAAGGCGAACAAGGACCGCGGCCTGACCATCCTGGGCTTTCCCTGCAACCAGTTCGGATCGCAGGAGCCGGGGACGGCCGAAGAGATCGGCAGCTTCTGCTCGCTGACCTACGACGTGACCTTCCCGATGATGGCCAAGATCGACGTCAACGGCCCCTCGGCCCATCCGCTCTACGCCTACCTGAAGAAGCAGCAGAAGGGCGTGCTGGGCACCGAGGGAATCAAGTGGAACTTCACCAAGTTCCTGATCGATCGCGACGGCAAGGTCGTCGAGCGTTTCGCCCCGACCACCAAGCCTGAAGAGCTCCAGGCCGCCGTCGAGGCGCTGTTATAGAATTTCCCAGGCCGGCCCGCGCCGGTCGTTCGACGCCGCCGCTCCCCCGGCGCGCGTCCAAGCTAGGGTAAGACACTATGTCCACGGAATTCGATGTCGTCGTCATCGGCGCCGGTCCGGGCGGCTACGTCGCCGCCATCCGCGCCAGCCAGCTGGGCCTGAAGACGGCGATCGTCGAGCGTGAGAACCTGGGCGGCATCTGCCTGAACTGGGGCTGCATCCCCACCAAGGCGCTGCTGAAGTCCGGCGAGATCTTCGAACAGCTGTCGCACCTCGACGCCTACGGCCTGGCGGTCGAAAAGCCCTCGTTCGACTTCAACAAGATCATCGAGCGCTCACGCGGCGTCGCCAAGACCATGTCGGGTGGCATCGCCTTCCTGATGAAGAAGCACAAGATCGAGGTCATCGAGGGCGAGGCCAAGCTCGAGAAGGGCGCCCCCGCTCCGAAGGTCGTGATCGCGCTGAAGGCCGGCGGCAGCCGCACGGTCCAGGCCAAGAACGTCATCCTGGCCAGCGGCGCCCGCGCCCGCAACATCCCGGCCATCGGCGCCGTTTCCGACGGCGACAAGGTCTGGACCTACCGTGACGCCCTGGCGCCGAAGTCCATGCCCAAGTCGCTGGTCGTCATCGGCTCGGGCGCCATCGGCATCGAGTTCGCCAGCTTCTACCGCGCCCTCGGTGCCGAAGTGACCGTCGTCGAGGCCGTCGACCGCATCATGCCGGTCGAAGACGCCGAAGTGTCGAAGGCCGCCCAGAAGGCCTTCGAGAAGCGCGGCATCAAGTTCCGCATCGGCGCCAAGGTCACCAAGATCGACAAGACCGCCACGGGCGTGTCGGTCTCGGTCGAGGTCGGCGGCAAGGCCGAGCAGCTGACGGCCGAGAAGTGCATCGTCGCCATCGGCATCGTTCCGAACACGGAAGGCGTCGAGTCGGTCGGCCTGACGCTCGACCGCGGCCACGTCGTCACCGACAAGCACTGCAAGACCAACGTCCCGGGCCTCTACGCCATCGGCGACGTCGCCGGCGCCCCGTGGCTCGCCCACAAGGCCAGCCACGAAGGCATCCACGCCGCCGAGCACATCGCCGGCTACAAGACCCCGAACGTCCACTCGCCGATCCCGGGCTGCACCTACGCCAACCCGCAGGTCGCCTCGGTGGGCTACACCGAAGCCGCCGCCAAGGCGGCCGGCATCGAGGTCAAGGCCGGCCGCTTCCCGTTCAAGGTCAACGGCAAGGCCGTGGCTGCGGGCGAGACCGAAGGCTTCGTCAAGACGGTGTTCGACGGCAAGACCGGCGCCCTGATCGGCGCCCACATGATCGGCCACGAAGTGACCGAGATGATCCAGGGCTTCGTCACCGCCATCACCCTCGAGGCGACCGAGGAAGACCTGCACGGCATCGTCTACGCGCACCCGACCATGTCGGAAGCCATGCACGAAGCCTCGCTCGACGCCTACGGCCGCGTCCTGCACATTTAATCCGTCATCGAACGATTTTCGCGGCGATTGTCGCGAAACTGTCGTCGAAGTGTCGCATTAGGAAGGCCCGTTCGGATCAGCATCCGGACGGGCTTTTTCTTGTCCGGAGCAACGCCGTGCGCCGATCCGTCCTGCCCCTGCTGGCTGCCAGCGCCCTCGGCCTCGCGACGCCGGCCTTCGCCCAGGACGCCATCAGCGCCGACGAAGCCGCCGCCATGCGGGCCCAGATATCGGCCCTGAAAGCCCAGATCCAGCTGATGGAGCAGAAGCTGGACGCGGCCACCGGCGCGCCGCAGCGCACGGCTCCGCCGACCTCGCCGCCGGCGACGATCGCCACGCCGAGCTCGACCAAGGCCCCGCCGCCCACCGAGATCGCCTGGAAGGGCTCGCCTCAGTTCACCAGCAGCGGCGGCCGCAGCTTCAAGGCCAAGGGCCGCATCCAGACCGACGTCGGCTATGTGGCGCGCCCCGACGGTCTGTCGGACCGGGGGCTGGGCTACGCCGCCGAGATGCGCCGCATCCGCCTGGGCGGGGAAGGGGGGCTTGGCGCCGGCATCGGCTACAAGCTTGAACTCGAACTCTCCGACAACGGCGTCGATCTGGTCGACACCTTCGTCACCTACAAGAACGGCGGCCTGCTGCTGTCGATCGGCAATCAGAACCAGTTCCAGTCGCTGGACGAACTGACCGGCGACACCTCCGGCTCGGTGATGGAGCGCGCGGCCTTCACCGACGCCTTCAACTTCGAGCGCCGCCTCGGCGTCGCCGCCCAGTACGAGAAGGCCGCCTGGCTGCTGCAGGCGGGCCTGTTCGCCGACGACATCACCGCTCTTTCCAACGACAGCGACGGCGAGACCGGCGGCGACGAGAACAACAGCTACGGCCTCGACGGGCGTCTGGTCTATGCGCCCAAGCTCGGCCACACCCAGCTGCACTTCGGCGGTTCGGCCCATTGGCGCGACCTCAAGCGCGTCGGCGACGCCGGCACGCGCTACCGCCAGCGGCCTTTCGTCCACACCAGTAACACCCGCCTGATCGGAACCTCGACCCTCGACGTCAAGGACGAGGCCCACTACGGCCTGGAAGCCGCCTTCGTGCGCGGCCGCCTGCACGGCGCGGCCGAGACCCACTGGCTGCACAGCGACATCGCCGCCGGCCCGGACGCCGAGTTCTTCGGCGGCTATGCCGAACTGGGCTGGTTCCTGACCGACGACACCCGCGGCTACAAGGGCGGCATCTTCGATCGCGCCAAGCCGAAGAAGCCGCTGGGCGGCGGGGGTCTTGGCGCGGTGCAGGTCAACGCCCGCTACGACTATCTCGACCTCAATGACGGCGCGATCGTCGGCGGCCGCCAGGACGCCTGGATCGCCGCCCTGATCTGGCAGCCGGTCGAGTACCTGCGCTTCAACGTCAACTATGCCTACCTGCTCTACCAGGACGCCACGCCCCTGGCCGGCGGCGACCGCGACTACGGCGTGCACGTGACCGGCGCGCGCATGGAGCTGGACTTTTAGACCCTCTCCCAGAGGGAGAGGGAGGGGCCCAGGCGAAGCCTGGGAGGGTGAGGGGTTACGCCGTTTGACGGAGTGCCGGCACGCCGTCGACCGAACCCCTCATCCGGCGCTTCGCGCCACCTTCTCCCTCCAGGGAGAAGGGAGCTTGCTACGGCCTCTTCCGAACCTGCGCATCCACGCTCCATTCCCCCGGCCCGGCGAACACCAGGTACAGGAACACGAAGCAGAACAGGATCGCGGCCTCGCCGCCGTTCAGCGCCGGCCAGAAGCCCTGGCTGGCGTGGGCCAGAAAATAGGCCACGGCCATCTGGCCCGACAGGATGAAGGCCACCGGCCGGGTGAAGAGGCCCAGCACCAGCAAGCCGCCGCCGACCACCTCCAGCCAGGCCGCCGCCAGCAGCATCGGCGGCAGCGGATCGGGCGCGCCGGGCTGCGGACCGGGAAACTGGAACAGCTTCATCAGGCCGTGCTCCATGAAGAGCAGGGCGGCGATCACCCGCAGCAGGCTCAGCACCCGCGGCGTCCAAACGACCAGTCGTTCCAAGCGTATCTCCCGTTCGCAGAGGTTGGCGGTCGGTCGCCGCCGGGAAGGCGACGACCGTAAGCTCTACTGAAACGCGGCGCCTGGGTGGAAGTTCGTCAGCCGGCGGCTTCCACCATGCGCTGGATGGCGACGTAGTCGGTCTTGCCGCTGCCCAGCACGGGCACCTGGGTGACCTTTAGGATCTTGCGCGGCACGGCCAGTTCCGGCGCGCCGATCGCCTGGGCGTGAGCCACCAGCGGCGTGGCGTCGGCGCTCTGGCAGTCGGTGACCAGGACCAGGCGCTCGCCCTTCTTCTTGTCGGGCATCGAGATCACGGCGTGACGGGCGGTCGGCCACACGGCCACGGCCAGATCCTCGGCGGCGGTCAGCGACACCATCTCGCCGCCGATCTTGGCGAAGCGCTTCACCCGGCCCTTGATGGTGATCCACTGATCGTCGGTCATGGTCACCACGTCGCCGGTGTCGTGCCAGCCGCCTTCCGGGGCTTCGACGCCGCCGTCCTCGCGCAGGTAGCCCGCCATGATGTTGGGGCCGCGCACGAAGAAGCGACCGCCCTCGGCGATGCCCTCGACGGGCTCGATACGGGTTTCCATGCCCGGCAGCAGGCCGCCCACGGTGCCGGGGCGGTTGTCGGTTGGCTTGTTGACCGCGATTACGGGCGAGGCCTCGGTGGCGCCGTAGCCTTCAAGCACCGGCACGTCGCCGAAGCGTTCCCTGATCAGGGCGTGGGTCTCGTCGCGAACCTTCTCGGCGCCGCAGACGATGAACTGCAGGCCGCCCAGTTCGTCGGTCTCCGAGGCGCGGGCGTACTGGTTAACGAAGGTGTCGGTGGCCAGCAGCAGCGAGGCCTTGGCGTCCTTGATCAGCGGGGGGATCTGCTTGGTGTGCAGCGGCGAGGGATACTCGAACGCCTTCATGCCCTGAAGCAGAGGCAGGATGACCCCGCCGGTCAGGCCGAAGCAGTGGAACACCGGCAGCGGATTGAACATCACCCAGTTGGGATCGAGCGGGATGTGCGCGGCGATCTGGGCGGCGTTGGAGACGAGGTTGGCCTGGGAGAGCACCACGCCGCGCGGCGCGCCGAAGCTGCCCGAGGTGAACAGCACCACGCCTTTGTCCGACGGCTTGGCGGGGCTACGGAACTGGCGCGGGAAGGCCCCGGCGGCGGCGGCGAACAGCTTGTCGGCCAGGCCGATCGTCTTTCGCACGTCCTCCAGGTAGACGACCTTGGCCAGGTCGTCGATCGCGTCGACCACGTCGTGCAGCTTGCCCAGCTCGATGAACTTGTGGGCGGTCAACACGTGCTTGACGTTGGCCAGCTTCACCGCGGCCTTGATGTTCCGCAGGCCCGCCGTGAAGTTCAGCATGGTCGGCACGCGGCCGAAGGCGTGCAGGGCGAAGAACACCACGACCGCGCCGACGCCCGAGGGCAGCAGCACGCCGACATGCTCGCCGGGCTTGGTCATGGCCGCGATCTTGCGGCCCAGGGCGAAGCTCGCCCGGATCAGGTCGGTATAGCTGAGCGGGTTGCGGTCCTGGTCCTCCAGGATCGGCTTCTTCGCTCCGAACTTGTCTTTGGCGTCGATAAGGGCGTCGAAGAGCGCCTTCTGGCCGTCTTCCGCTTTGTAAACAACCGGCATGCCGGCGAAACCTCCCACAAAGACGGTGGTTCCGCCCTCGTTCGATTGAGACGGGAGCCTAGCGGCCCCGGCGGGGTTTGCAAAGATCGGTCACGTTTCGTGAGCGAACCGTGTTCTTCACGTGGCGAGCCAGGCCTTGCCGCTCAAGGGGCGGCGGGCTTTGGACGACCTGCGCCGCGCACGGCCGTCAGCACCGCCTCCAACCAGGGACCGCGCACCGAATCCCGCTCCAGGTGCAGCGCGTGGCGGCCGCCGGCCAGGCGAGTCTCGCGGCAGTCGGCCAGGGCCTTGCAGACCGATTCCTGGGCGAAGCCCGGGGTGACCGTGTCCGCGTCGCCGGCCAGCAGCGCCACTGGCGTCTTCACGCGGGAGAGGTCGCGGGCCGTCACGTCCAGCACGTCGTAGAACGCCGCGTACTGGCCAAGGCTCGGCGCGCCCATGCGCAGGTCCGGATTGGCCGTCTGCCAGGCGTGGTTGACCGCGCCGCGCACCGTGTCGCCGGTCAGGCCCAGGGCGCGGTCGTCGGGTCCCTCGCGCCGCCAGTCAGTGGCGCCGGGCCAAGGCTGGGACGACAACCGCAGTCGCCGCGCCCAGCGCGCCGCCTCGATCAGCTCGCCCTTGGGGCGGGGCAGGGCCGAGAGCTCGAAGGTCGGGGCCGACAGCACCACGGCGTCGACCATCAGGCCCTCCTCAAGCGCGCGCAGGGCCACGAGCCCGCCTTGCCCCTGGCCGAGCACCGTCAGCGGCAGGCGACCGTCGGGACGGACGACCACCCTGACCATGGCCTTGGTCGCCGTGACGTCCGGCGCGTAGCTGTCGACATGGCCGCGATCGCGCTTGCCCGCCAGCCGCTCGGAGCCGCCCTGGCCCTGGCGCTCCAGGATCCAGACCACCACGCCCTTGGCGTTGAGATCGCGAGCGGTCTCGAACCAGGTCTCGGCGCCCTCGCCGTAGTCGGTGAGGATCAGGACCTGACTGGTCGCCGCGCCGTGAGGGGCCGAGACGCCGTAGCGCTGCACCGCGTCCTCGCCGACCTGGACATAGCCCCAGGCCCAGCCGGCCGGAGGCAGGAACCTGCGCTCCAGGCCCGGCGGCGTGCGGCTGTCGGCGAAAGGCGCGCGTCCGCCTTGCTCGCCGCAGGCGAAAAGGGGCAGGGCGAGCAGCAGAGCGAGAGCGGAACGACGCATATAGGCCACTCATTTCGCGCCTTTGCGCCGCATGCAAGATCGAGAGCTTGATCCGGAGGCCAAGAAGGCCGATCTAGGCCCACATGGTCACGTTGATCGACACGCTGAAGGCCCGCGGTCCCGAGGAACGCGCCGTCCGCCACCCCGAAAAGCAGAATCGCCCGGATACGCCGGTCCTGCGCAAACCCGAGTGGCTGCGCGTTCGCGCCCCCGGTTCGGGTCAGTACAACGAGACCAAGGGCATCGTGCGCGAGCACAAGCTGACCACGGTCTGCGAAGAGGCCGCCTGCCCGAACATCGGCGAGTGCTGGAGCCAGAAGCACGCGACCATGATGATCATGGGCGAGATCTGCACCCGCGCCTGCGCCTTCTGCAACGTCACCACCGGCCTGCCGACCCAGCTGGACCCCGACGAGCCGCGCCGCGTGGCCGAAGCCGTCGCCAAGATGGGCCTGAACCACGTGGTCATCACCTCGGTGGACCGCGACGACCTGATCGACGGCGGCGCCCGCCACTTCGCCGAGGTGGTCACGGCCATCCGCGCGGCCGCGCCCAAGACCACCATCGAGATCCTGACCCCGGACTTCCTGCGCAAGGACCGGGCCGAGAACGTGGTCATCGACGCCCGTCCGGACGTCTTCAACCACAACCTCGAGACCGTGCCGCGGCTCTATCTGAAGATTCGCCCCGGCGCCCGCTACTACAACTCGCTGCGCCTGCTGGAGCGGGTCAAGGAGCGCGATCCTTCCCAGTTCACCAAGTCCGGCCTGATGGTCGGCCTGGGCGAGACCAAGGAAGAGGTCATGCAGGTCATGGACGACATGCGTTCGGCCGGCGTCGACTTCATCACCATCGGCCAGTACCTGCAGCCGACCCGCAAGCACGCGGCCATCGACCGCTTCGTTACGCCGGAAGAGTTCAAGGCCTACGAGGCGATCGCCCGGGCCAAGGGCTTCCTGATGGTCTCGTCCAGCCCGCTGACCCGCTCGTCGCACCACGCGGGCGAGGACTTCGCCAAGCTGCAAGCGGCGCGTCGGGCCCTGGACGCCCGAAACCAAGACATCGGGGCCGGCTGATCCCTTGCACCGCCACGTCGTCACCCGGGTGCTGCCCTACGCGCCCGAGCAGCTCTTCACGCTCGTCGGCGACGTCGAGGCCTATCCTTCGTTCGTGCCGTGGATCACCGGCATGCGCACCTGGAACGCCCACGAGAGCGGCGAGGTCAGCAGCCTCGACGCCGAGGCCCAGGTCGGTTTCTCGTTCCTGCGCGAGAAGTTCGCCACCCGCGTGCGCCGCGACCGTTCCGACCTGAGCGTGACCGTCAGCCTGCTCTACGGGCCGTTCAAGCGGCTTTCGAACCAGTGGCGGTTCTCGCCGCATCCGGATGGCGCGACCATCGACTTCGTCATCGACTTCGCCTTCAAGGCCAAGCTGCTCGACACCATGCTGGCGGCCAACATGGACCGCGCCGTCGACAAGCTGATCGCCTGCTTCGAGGCTCGCGCGGCCCAGCTCTACGGGGTCAAGGCCTAGTCCCGCTTGCCGGCGGTTTCCTCGGCCCGATCGGCGAAGTCGCCAAGGTTGGCGAACAGGTTCTCCACCGCGAACACCAGACCGAAGGTCCGCGCGGCGTCGTCGAAGGCCAGTTCGCGCGTCGCGCCAACGTCGCGCATGCCCTCGATGGCGTCCTGGAACGCCTTGTGGCCCTCGGCGAAGGCCAGGCGATCCGGCTTGGCCGATCCCGAGAGACTTTGGGCGACGGCGCGCAGATAGGCCGACGAAGCCGCCAGCATCGCCGCCGTCGGGGGTCCAAGCGCCGGGGCGGGCAGGGGCTCGCGCAGCGCCCGGCCGATCATCACGCAGTCGTTGCGCAGCCTCCACAGCGTGCGGGGCAGGGCGTCCGACACCGAGCGGTCGGAAAGCTTGCTGGCCGTCTCGCGGTCGGCCTCGGTCATGGCCGTCTGCAGCTTGGCCAGGGCCTTCAGGGTCTCGTCGTAGTGCTCGCGCGGGTCGAGCTCGCTGGGCTTGGCCTCCAGCTTGGCGGCGTAGTGCGAAAGCAGGTCGGCCAGGAGGCCGGCCGCCTTCTGGCTGCTCTGCACCACCGATTCGTGGGCTCTCGCCGGGAAGATCAGCAGGGTGGCGGCCACGCCGACCAGGCTGCCGACGGTGATCTCGGCCACCCGCAGGAACGCCGCCGTCAGCGGGTCCATGTGCGTCGTCGTGCCGATCAGCATGATCACGGCGGTGACCGGCGCCACCTTGAACGCGGGCCGCACGGCCGCCAGGAACGCCAGGGACGCCGCGCAGACGGCCAGGATCAGGCCGCCCCATTCGGGATGGCGCATGTGCAGCCAGGCCGCGCCGGCCCCGACCGCCGCCCCGACCACCGTGCCCATGAACCGCTCGATCGAGGCGGTGATGGTGGCACCCAGGCTCGACTGCACGACGATGACGGCGGTGAACACCGCCCAGTAGCCCTGCGGCAGCCTCAGCAGGGTCGCCAGGGCATAGGCGGCCACGACCGCGGCCGAGACCCGCACGGCGTGCCGCAGCTCGCTCTGTCGCCGGGCCGCCGCGGCCAGGGCCGAGCGCGAGAAGCCCGCGCCGACGAACCGCCGCCAGTCGGAAGGCGCGCTGTCGGGCATCAGGCGGCCACGACCGCGCGCAGCATCTCCAGCGCCGTCCGGATCGCCGCAAGCTGCACGGCCTCGCGCCCCAGTCCCTCGAAATGTTCATGCCGATGGACGACCGAGTGGTTGGCCCGCGCCACGGCGAAGTGGACGGTGCCCACGGGCTTCATCGGGGTGCCGCCTCCAGGGCCGGCGATGCCGGTGATCGCCACCGCCACGTGGGCGTTGCTGTTGGCCAGGCCGCCTTCGGCCATCATCCGCGCCACGGGCTCGGACACCGCGCCATGGTCGGCGATCAGGTCGCCCGGCACGCCCACCTGTTCGGACTTGGCCCGGTTGGTGTAGGTGACGAAGCCGCGCTCGAAGACGTCGGAGGCGCGGGAGATCGCGCAGATCGAACCGGCCACCAGCCCGCCCGTGCAGCTTTCCACCGTCGCCAGGCGCAGCTTCTTCTCGCGCGCCTCGTCGATCAGCAGCCGGGCCAGGGTTTCGATCTCGATGGGAAACATGCCGCGACTCCTTTGCCGTGAGACTAGAGCGGCGTCTCCACCGTCGCCACCGCCTGGGCGGCCAGGCCTTCGCCGCGGCCCGTGAAGCCCATCTTCTCGGTCGTCGTCGCCTTCACGCTGACGCGGTCGAGCGGCAGGTCGAGAATCTCGGCCAAGCGAGCCCGCATCGCCTCGCGGTGCGGCTTGATCTTGGGGCGCTCGCAGATCAGCGTCACGTCGACATTGACCAGTCGCCCCCCGCGCCGGCGAACCAGGTCGACGGCATGGATCAGGAACTTGTCGGAGGCCGCGCCCTTCCATTGCGGGTCGGTCGGCGGGAAGTGGTCGCCGATGTCGCCATCCCCGATGGCGCCCAGCACCGCGTCGGTCAGGGCGTGCAGGCCCGCATCGGCGTCGGAATGGCCGATCAGGGTCTCGTCGTGGGCGATCTCGACGCCGCACAGCCAGACCGACTCGCCGGGTCCCCAGCGGTGGGCGTCGAAACCCTGGCCGATGCGGGTGATGCGGGCGCCGCCCGCCAGCCGTTCGGCCATGGCGAAGTCCTCCGGATAGGTCAGTTTGGTCAGCAGCGGGTCCCCGGCCGAGATGGCGACCTTGCCGCCGTCGGCCTCGACCACCTGGGCGTCGTCGGTCGGTTCGCTCTCTCCGGTCCAGGCCGCGTAAGCGGCCAGAAGGCGGTCGCGGCGGAACGCCTGCGGGGTCTGGGCGCGCCAGAGGCCGTCGCGAGACGTCGTGGTCGCGCCCGACTCGCCGGCGCGCTTGAGGGTGTCGGCCACCGGCAGGGCCGGGACCACGCCGTCGGCGGTCTCCAGGGCCTTGAGCACGCCGTCGACGACGGCCTTGGTCAGGAAGGGGCGGGCGGCGTCGTGCACCAGCACCGGCTCGTTGGTCGGGCGATGGGCGAGGGCGGCCAGGCCAGATCGCACCGACAGGGCGCGGGTGGCGCCGCCGGGCGCGAACCGCCAGCCGTCGAGGCCGGCCAAGGTTTCGCCCAGCATGTCCTGCATGCTCGGGTCGGTCACGATTGCGAGATCGGCGGCGCCGGCCGCCAGCAAGGCCTCGACCGACCAGCGGAGGATGGGTTTGCCCGCCAGATCCCGCCACTGCTTGGCCTGGCCGGGTCCGGCCCTGGTACCGCTGCCCGCGGCGACGACGACGGCTGAAAAGGTCATGGCCCGTGTCTAACGTTGTCGTCGCGCATGTCCAGTGAACGGAGGGCTTTACTGCGCTGCACAATGTGCCTAAAAACACAGCGGTGGGGATGATCATAAAATGAGCAAGCAGCTCGCAGTCGGCGCCGTCACGGTGCCCGGACGGGTATGGATTGCGCCTATGACCGGCGTATCCGACCTTCCGTTCAGAGAAACGGCCACGCGCCTCGGCGCATCATACGTGGCCACCGAAATGGTCGCCTGCGCGGAATTCGCGAAGGGCCGGCCCGACGTCGTCCGCCGCGCGGCCGTCGGCGAAGGCCTGCCGCTTATGGTCGTACAGCTCGTCGGCCGCGATCCGGAGTTCATGGCGCACGGCGCCCGCCTGGCGGCCGAAGCCGGGGCCGAGATCATCGACCTGAACTTTGGCTGCCCCGCCAAGGAAGTCACGGCCGGCGCCGCTTCCGGTTCGGCCCTGATGCGCGAGCCCGACCTGGCCGAGGCCCTGGTCGCCGCCGCCGTCCAGGCCGTCGACGTGCCCGTCACCGTCAAGATGCGTCTGGGCTGGGACGACGCCAGCCGCAACGCGCCCGAGATCGCCGTTCGCGCCGAGGCCGCCGGGGCCCGCGCCATCACCGTCCACGGCCGCACGCGCTGCCAGTTCTACAAGGGCGAGGCCGACTGGGCCGCCGTCGCGCCGGTCAAGCGGGCCGTGTCGGTGCCGGTGCTGGTCAACGGCGACATCGTCGACGCCGACAGCGCTCGCAGGGCGCTGGAGCAGTCCGGCGCCGACGGCGTCATGATCGGCCGCGGCGTCTACGGCCGCCCGTGGATCGCCCAGGCCATCGAGGCCGCGCTGGATGGCCGCGACTTCGTCGAGCCGCAGGCCGAGGAGCGCCTGGCCATCGCGCTCACCCATTTCCGCCGCAGCCTGGCCTTCTATGGCGAGCGCCTGGGGCTGAAGATGTTCCGCAAGCACCTGGCCTCGTACATCGAGGCCGCGCCGTGGCCCGAGACCGCCGAGGCGCGCCGCGCCGCCCGCGCCGCCCTGTGCCGGATCGAGGATCCGGCCGCCCTGGAAATCGCCCTGGCCGATCTGTGGCTCGCCGGCGGGAGGATCGCTGCATGACCGACCGCGCCCGAGTCCTGTCCGGCCCCGCGCTGGACGCCCTGAAGGCCGCCGCCTTCGAGCTCAGCCCCGAACCAGCCCTGGTGGTCGACCGCGAGGGCGGCCTGGTGGCGGTCAACGAGGCCGCCGAGGCCCTGTTCGGCCATGGCCTGTCGCTGCTGGCCCGGGGCCGCTTCCGCGCCGCCCTGCCGCCCGGTTCTGTGCTCGTCTCGCTGATGGACCGCGCCATCTTCGAAGGTGCGCTGGTCCGCGAGCACGGCGTCGAGGTCAATCTGTTCGGCCAGCCGCCGTTCGAGGCCGACGGCGCCGCCGTGCCCCTGGGCGACGGTTCGGTGCTGCTGACCCTGCACGTCAAGGGCGCCCTGGGCGTCGAGCGCGCCGCCGACCAGGCCGGCCTGCGCTCTGTCGTCGGCCTTGGCCGCATGCTGGCCCACGAGATCAAGAACCCCCTGGCCGGCATCCGCGGCGCGGCCCAGTTGCTCAAGACCGGCGCCAGCGCCGCCGACCAGCCGCTGGCCCAGTTGATCGTCGACGAGACCGACCGCATCCGTCGCCTCGTCGACCGCATGGAGGCCTTCTCCGACCAGGCTCCGACCCCGCGCGAGGCGGTCAACATCCACCAGGTGCTCGACCGCGTGCGCGCCCTGGTCGCCAACGGCGTCGCCGACGGCCTGCGCCTGCGCGACCACTACGACCCCTCGCTGCCGCCGGTCTGGGGCGACGAGGACCAGCTGATCCAGATATTCTTGAACCTGGTGAAGAACGCTTCGGAGGCCGCCCACATGCGCGGCGACGGCCAGGGCGAACTGACGATCCACACCGCCTGGCGCCCCGGCGTTCGGGTGCGCGGCGCCGACGGCAAGTCGGCCTCCAGCGCGCCGATCGAGATCCGCGTGCAGGACAACGGTCCGGGCGTTCCGCAGAGCCTGCGCGAGCACCTGTTCCAGCCCTTCGTGACCACCAAGGCCAACGGCACCGGTTTGGGTCTGGCCCTGGTCACCAAGCTCGTGACGGCCCACGGGGGCCTGATCGATTTCGAATCCGAGCCCGGCCGCACCGTATTCCGCGTGCTGCTGCCTGTGGCGCCTGAGCCTTCCTTGGGAGACGCGTGAGTACATGAACGCCGCAAACAAGAAGATTCTGATCGCCGACGACGACTCCTCGGTCCGTCTGGTGCTCAGCCAGGCCTTCACCCGTCTCGGCTATCAGGTCAGGGCCACGGGTAACGCCACGACGCTGTTGAAGTGGGTCAGCGACGGGGAGGGCGATCTGGTCGTCACCGACGTGATGATGCCCGACGAGAACGTGTTCGACGTGCTGCCGCGCATCCGCAAGGAGCGCCCCAAGCTGCCGATCATCGTCATGAGCGCGCAGAACACCCTGCTGACCGCGGTCAACGCCGCCGACGCCGGGGCCTTCGAGTACGTCTCCAAGCCCTTCGACCTCGACGACGTCACGGCCGCCGCTCGCCGGGCCCTGTCGCGTCCGGCCGACGCCGAGGCCTCCAAGGCCCAGGCCCGCGCCATGCGCGACGAGCGCCTGCCGCTGATCGGCCGCTCGGCGCCGATGCAGGAGGTCTATCGCACCATCGCCCGCCTGGTCGGCGCTGACCTCACGGTGCTGATCCTCGGCGAAAGCGGCACGGGCAAGGAGCTTGTCGCCCGGGCCCTGCACGACCTGGGTCGCCGCCGCGACGGCAAGTTCGTGGTCATCAACCTGGCCGCCGTGCCGCGCGAGCGGGTCGAGGCCGAGCTGTTCGGGCGCGGGGAGGGCGACAACGGCCGCCTCGTCGAGGCCGACGGCGGCACGCTGTTCCTCGACGAGATCGGCGACATGCCGCTCGACGCCCAGACCCGCCTGTTGCGCGTGATCGACGGCACCGAGCCGGTGATCAATCCCAAGACCGGCCGCCGTCCCAACGTGCGGATCATCGCCGCCACCAACCGCGACCTGCGCGGCCTGATCCAGCAGGGGCTGTTCCGGGAGGACCTGTTCTTCCGCCTGAACGTCGCCCCCGTGCGCCTGCCGCCGCTGCGCGACCGCGCCGAGGACATTCCGGATCTGGCCCGCACCTTCCTGCTGCGCGCCAACCGCGAGGGCCTGCCGGCCAAGACCATCGACCAGAGCGCGCTCGACCGCATGAAGAGCCACTCCTGGCCGGGCAACGTGCGCGAGCTGGAGAACCTGATCCGGCGGATGTGCGCCCTCTATGCCGAGGAGCTGATCACCGCCCGCATCGTCGATCGCGAGCTGCAAGACCACGCACCGGCGCCGCGCGCCGACGAAGGCCCGGTGACCCTGGCGGCCCTGGTCGAGCGCCACCTAGCCTCGCATTTCGCCGAACAGCCCGACGGCGTGCCGGCCGCCGGTCTCTACGACCGCGTGCTTCAGGAGGTCGAACGTCCGCTGATCCAGCTGACCCTGTCGGCCACGCGCGGCAACCAAGTCAGGGCCGCCGAAATCCTGGGCCTGAACCGCAACACGCTGCGCAAGAAGATCCAGGATCTGGGCGTCGAGATGAGCCGCGGCCGTCGCTAGGCGGCCAGCGCGTTCCATTGCTGACGCTTTTTCAGCACATCGGTGTTGAGTTTAGGGCACACCCCGCCCTAAACTCGCATCGATGAGTTCGGTCCCGTCAGTTTCGGAATCGGAAGACCGCCCGCGCCGCTTCAGTCGGTCGTGGTGGCGCGAACTCTTGAGATCACGCTACGTGCTGGGCGGCGGCTATGTTCTGGCCGCCATCCTGACGGCGACGGGCGTCGGCCTGGCCTCGTCGCCGCCGACCACGGGCCCGATCGGCCCCGCCAGCACCGCCATCCTGGTGGTCCTCGGCTTCAACCTCGCCCTGATCCTCTGCGTCGCCGCCATCGTCGGCTGGCGCCTGCTCGACCTGATCGACGCCCGCTCCAGCGACGCCGGCGCCCGCCTTCACCTTCGCTTCGTCGGCCTGTTCTCGGTCGCGGCCGTGGCGCCGGCGGTGATCGTGGCGCTGTTCTTCGGCGTGCTGGTCAATCGCGGCGTCGACGGCTGGTTCAGCAAGCGGGTGACGACCGTGGTCGAGAACTCGGCCACCGTGGCGCGCTCCTACGTGTCCGAGCAGACCAGCTACATCAGCCAGCACATGGGCCCGATGGCCGCGACGCTGAACAGCGCCGCCCCGGCCATGGCCGAATCGCCGGTCGCCTTCGGCCACTTCCTGCGCACCCTGGCCGAGGACAACGGCTTCTCGTCGGCCTACATCCTCGATCGCGACGGCCGCATCCTGGCCCGGGCCGAACTTGAAGACGCCCCGCCGTTCCTGGCCCCGCCGCCGTCCAGCTTCCGCTGGACCGACACCGGCGAGATCACCTCGCAGCGCTTCGTGTCGGAGGACCTGTTCCGGGCCCTCTACAAGCTGAAAGGCTTCCCGGACGGCTATCTCTATATCGCCCGGCCGATCGACAAGGGCATCCTGGCCCACCTGATCGAGTCCGAGGAGTCGCTGATCTCCTACCGCGACGCCGCCGTGAACCGGGCCCGCATCCAGGCGATCTTCGGCCTCAGCTACGTCGAGACCGCGCTCCTGGTGCTGGTCGCGGCCGTCTGGGTCGGCATCGCCGCCGCCAACTCGATCGCCGCCCCGGTTTCGGGGCTGGTCCAGGCCGCCGGCCGGGTGTCGGCGGGCGATCTCGACGCCCGGGTCGACGCCGAGGCCGGACCCGAGGAAATCCGCGCCTTGTCGAACGCCTTCAACATGATGACGGCGGATCTTCAGACCCAGCAGGCGGCGCTGCGGACCGCCAGCCTGGACGCCGAATCCCGCCGCCAGTTCATCGAGACCGTGCTGTCGGGCGTCAGCGCGGGCGTCATCAGCCTCGACGGCGCCGGCCGAATCTCGGCCCTCAATCGTCGCGCCGGCGAACTGCTGGCCCTGGACGAGACCGCCGAGGGCCAGGACCTCGTCGAGGCCGCGCCGGAGTTCGCCCAGGTCCTGGAAGAGATGAGCCAGGGCCGCCCCAACGCCGAGGTCGAGATCGACGTGGTGCGTGGCGGCGAGACGCTGCGCCTGCGCGTCCGCGCCGCCGGCCACGCGGCCGAAGGTCAGGTGCTGACCTTCGACGACGTCACCCGCCTGATGGCGGCCCAGCGCAACGCCGCCTGGAAGGATGTCGCCCGCCGCATCGCCCACGAGATCAAGAACCCGCTGACCCCGATCCAGCTGTCGGCCGAGCGGATCCGCCGCAAGTACCGCAAGGACATCACCGGCGACCTCGAGACCTTCGACCGCTGCACCGACACCATCATACGCCAGGTCGGCGACATCGGCCGGATGGTCGACGAGTTCTCGGCCTTCGCCCGCATGCCCGCGCCGCGCTTCGCGCCGGCCGATCTGGCCGAGCTGCTGCGGGCCGGGGTGTTCGCCCAGCGCGTGGTCGACGCCGACACCGACGTGGTCAGCGACGAGCCCGGCGGCGCGATCTGGGTCAACTGCGACGTCCGGATGGTCGGCCAGGCCCTGACCAACATCCTGAAGAACGCCGGCGAGGCGGTGAGCGCGCGGCGCCACGTGACGCCTGAGCCGCGCGGCCGCATCGACGCGACCCTGGTCGCCGACGACGACGCGCTGTGCCTCATCGTCGAGGACAACGGCGTCGGCCTGCCCGCGAAGGATCGCGACCGCCTGGCCGAGCCCTATGTGACCACCCGCGAGAAGGGCACGGGCCTGGGCCTGGCCATCGTCAAGCGGATCATGGAGGACCACGGCGGCGAGCTGGTCCTTACCGACGCGCACGGCCATGCCGGCGCGCGCGTCGTCCTGAAGTTCCCGGTGTCGGCGCGGCTCGCCGCGGCGCCGACAACCCACGGCGTAGAGGAGATGACATGAGCGCCGACGTGCTGGTGGTCGACGACGAGGTCGACATCCGCGATCTGGTGGCCGGGATCCTGGAGGACGAAGGCTACGCCGTGCGTACGGCCGCCGACTCCGACCAGGCCCTGGCCGCGCTGCGCGCCCGCAAGCCGGCCCTGCTGGTCCTCGATATCTGGATGCAGGGCGGCGGCATGGACGGGCTGGAGCTGCTCGACATGGTCAAGACGCTCGACGCCGACCTGCCGGTGATCATGATCTCGGGCCACGGCAACATCGAGACGGCCGTAAGCGCCATCAAGCGCGGCGCCTACGAGTTCCTGGAGAAGCCGTTCAAGTCCGACCGGCTGCTGCTGGTGGTCGAGCGCGCGCTGGAGGCGGCCAATCTCAAGCGCGAGAACCGCCGCCTGCGAGCCCAGAGCTTCGCCTCCGACGGCCTGATGGGCAAGTCGCAGGCCGCCCAGGCCCTGCGCCAGATGATCGCCAAGGTCGCCCCGGCCAACAGCCGCGTGCTGGTCGCCGGCCCGCCCGGGTCGGGCAAGGAACTGGTCGCCCGCCTGATCCACAGCGCCAGCGCCCGCACCAAGGCCGAGTTCGTGGCCGTCAGCTCGGCCGGCATGGCCCCCGAGCGCCTCGACGTCGAGCTGTTCGGCGAGGAAGGCGAGGGTGGTCGCCCGCGCAAGATCGGCGTGTTCGAGCGCGCCCACGGCGGCACGCTCTATCTCGACGAAGTTGCCGACATGCCGCGCGAGACCCAGAGCCGCATCCTGCGGGTGCTGGTCGAGCAGCGTTTCCGCCGCGTCGGCGGCGACAGCGACGTGCAGGTCGACGTGCGGGTGATCTCGTCCACCTCGCGCGACCTGCGCGAGGAGATCGCCGCCGGGCGCTTCCGCGAGGACCTGTTCCACCGCCTCAACGTGGTGCCGGTGCGCGTGCCGGGCCTGTCCGAACGCCGCGAGGACATCCCCGAGCTGATCTCCTACTTCATCGACCGGATCTGCGAGGCCACCGGCATGCAGCGCCGCCGCCTAGGCGAGGACGCCCTGGCCACCCTGCAGGTCCAGGCCTGGCCGGGCAACGTCCGCCAGCTGCGCAACAACGTCGAGCGGATGCTGATCCTGGCCGCCGGCGAGCCGGGCGACCTGATCACCGCCGAGATGCTTAACGCCTCCGAACAGCCGGCCAGCGGCGGTTCGGGCGCGATCGGCGCCGAGCGGATCATCGCCCTGCCGCTGCGCGAGGCGCGCGAGCTGTTCGAGCGTGAATACCTCAACGCCCAGATCCTGCGGTTCGGCGGCAACATCTCGCGCACGGCCAACTTCATCGGCATGGAGCGCTCGGCCCTGCACCGCAAGCTGAAGTCCCTGGGCGTGGCCGGCGGCCGCGGCGAGGAAGAAGAGTAAGGATCCCGATGTCGCGTTTCGCTTACGTCAACGGCCGCTTCGTCCGTCACGGCGCCGCCGCCGTGCACATCGAGGACCGCGGCTACCAGCTGGCCGACGGGGTCTACGAGGTCTGGGCCGTGTTCGACGGCAAGCTGGCCGACGCGGAGGGCCACTTCGCCCGCCTGTGGCGCAGCCTCGACGAACTGCGCATCGCCCATCCGATGAGCGAGGCGGCGCTGACGATCGTGCTGCGCGAGGCCATCCGCCGCAACCACGTGCGCGAAGGGCTCGTCTACCTGCAGGTCACGCGCGGGGTGGCCAAGCGCGACCACGCGTTCCCGAACCCGGCCGTGCCGCCTGCCGTCGTGATCACCGCCCGCTCGGTCGACCGCGCCGCCATTGAGGCCAAGGCCGCCAAGGGCTCGGCCGTGATCACCGTGCCGGAGAACCGCTGGGGCCGCTGCGACATCAAAACCATCGGCCTTCTGCCCAACGCCCTGGCCAAGCAGGCCGCCCGCGAGCGCGGCGCGATCGAGGCCTGGTTCGTCGACGACCTGGGCCTGGTCACCGAAGGCGCCTCGTCCAACGCCTGGATCGTCGACGCCGAAGGCCGCCTGCGCACCCGCGACACCCAGGCCAACATCCTGCGCGGCGTCACTCGCCTGACCCTGCTCGACGTCATCGCCCAGGCCGGCCTGCCGGTCGCCGAGCAGCCGTTCACGGTGGAAGAAGCCAAGAACGCCCGGGAAGCCTTCATCACGGGCGCCGGCAGCCTTGTAACGCCCATCACCAGCGTCGACGGCGTCAAGATCGGCGACGGAACGGTGGGGCCGGTGGCGAGCCGCCTGCGGGCTCTCTATATCGAGAGGGCGCGCGCGGGAGCGATCTAGGATCGTTCACCGCCCTGCGTGCATTTTCTCGCCGGAAAGTCATATCAAACGGCGAAAAATGCTCTAGCATGAGCTTGTTTGTGTGGAGGGCGTTCTGCTCTCCGATTTCAACGAGAGGGGAATCCCCAATGTCCGCCGACAAGAAACAGAATCTTCAGGACACCTTCCTGAACAGCGTGCGCAAGTCCAAGACGCCGCTCACCATCTTCCTGGTCAACGGCGTCAAGCTGCAGGGCGTGGTCAGCTGGTTCGACAACTTCTGCGTCCTGCTGCGCCGCGACGGCCAGTCGCAACTGGTCTACAAGCACGCCATCTCGACGATCATGCCGGCTCAGCCTGTTCAGCTGTACGAGCCGAGCGCCGATCAAGACGACTAAGTCCAAGGCTCTTTTGTCAAAATCTACCTCTAAGTCCCCCGATGGACTTATCGATCACGCCGACCCGATCCTTCGGGCCTTCGTGATCCATCCGGTGCGGCCTGCTCGCGGGCAGGCCGCTCTGGAGGCGCGCGATCCCAAGGCGCGTCTCGAAGAGGCCGTCGGCCTCGCCATCGCCCTCGATCTCGACGTCGTCGAAACGGCCATCGCGCCGCTTCGCGCCGTCACGCCCGCCACCCTGTTCGGCAGCGGCAAGGTCCAGGAGTTCAAGGCCGTCTGCGAGGTCGAGGAAATCGACGTCGCCGTGTTCGACGACCAGCTCACGCCCGTGCAACAGCGCAATCTCGAGCGCGGCCTGGGCGTCAAGGTGGTCGACCGCACGGGCCTGATCCTCGAGATCTTCGCCCGGCGCGCCCGCACCCGCGAAGGCAAGCTGCAGGTCGAGCTCGCACGACTCGACTACGAGCGCTCGCGCCTCGTACGCACCTGGACCCACCTGGAACGCCAGCGCGGCGGCACCGGCAACACCGGCGGCCCCGGCGAAACCCAGATCGAACTCGACCGGCGTCTGATCGCCGGCACGATCGGCAAGCTCAAGCGCGAGCTGGAAGAAGTGCGGCGCACCCGCACCCTGCACCGCAGCGCCCGCAAGAAGGTCCCGTACCCGACCGTGGCGCTGGTGGGCTACACCAACGCCGGCAAGTCGACGCTGTTCAACCGCCTGACCAACGCCGAAGTCGTGGCCCAGGACATGCTGTTCGCCACGCTCGATCCGACCCTGCGGACGGTGAAGCTGCCGGACGGTCGCCCGGCCATCCTGTCGGACACCGTGGGCTTCATCTCCGACCTGCCGCACGAACTGGTCGAGGCCTTCCGCGCCACCCTCGAGGAGGTGCAGGAAGCCGACGTGGTGCTGCACGTTCGCGACGTCGCCAACCCGGACACCGACGCCCAGGCGCGCGACGTCCAGGCGGTTCTGGCCGAGCTGAAGGTCACCGCCGACGACGGCAAGACCGTCGTTGAGGTGTGGAACAAGATCGATCTGGTCGACGGCGAGGAACGCGAGATTCTCGAAGGCCGCGCCCGCCGCGTGGACGCCTCGCCGGTGTCCGCCGTCACGGGCGAAGGCTGCGTCGAACTGCTCAGGCGCGTCGGCGGCCTGATCGACGACACGCCGCCGATGGCCCTGCGCCTGAGCCCCGCCGACGGCGAGGCCCTGGCCTGGATCTATCGCAACGGACGCGTGGTCGAACGCGAGGACAAGGAGGACGGCGAGGTTCGCCTCGTCGCCCGCATGGACCCGCAGGCGCTGGGCCGCTTCGAGCGGCAGTTCCCGACGGTGTGGGTGATGCCGATCGGGGAATAGAATCTTTCCCTCTCCCTGAGGGGAGAGGGAGGGGCCCATTGCAAAGCAATGGGAGGGTGAGGGGTGGAGGAGCCTGACGTCGTGCCGGCACGCCGGCTCACGGCGTAACCCCTCATCCGACGGCCTTCGGCCGCCACCTTCTTCCTCAGGGAGAAGGACTACTTCTTCTCCGCCGCCTTGGCCGCATCCCACAGCGCATCCATCTCCGCCAGGTCCGACTGGTCGGGCGTGCGGCCGTCCTTGGCCAGCTCGGCCTCGATGAACGCGAACCGCCGGGCGAACTTGGCGTTGGTGGCGCGCAGGGCGTCCTCGGGCTCGACGTCGAGCTTGCGGGCCAGATTGGCGCAGACGAACAGGATGTCGCCCAACTCCTCGCGGGCCTTGGCCTGGTCGCCGGCGTCGATCTCGACCTGCAGCTCGGCCACTTCCTCGGCCAGCTTTTCCAGCACCTTGTCGGTCGAGGGCCAGTCGAAGCCGACGCGCGCGGCGCGCTTGGTCAGCTTCACGGCGCGGGTCAGGGCGGGCAGGCCGGCGGGCACGTCGTCCAGCACGCCGCCCTTCTTCTTGGCCTTGCGTTCCTGGGCCTTCAGCTCTTCCCAGCCCGCCTTCTGGTCGGCCAGGTCGTCATAGGCGTGGTCGCCGAAGACGTGCGGATGCCGGCGGATCATCTTGTCGGAGATCGACCGGGCCACGTCCTCCAGGCTGAACGCGCCCTGTTCCTGCGCCATGCGCGAATGGAACACCACCTGCAGCAAGAGGTCGCCCAGTTCCTCCTTCAGGTCCGACAGGTCGCCCCGCTCGATGGCGTCGGCGACCTCGTAGGCCTCCTCGATCGTGTAGGGGGCGATCGTCGCGAAGGTCTGCTCGATGTCCCACGGGCAGCCGTCTCGCGGATCGCGCAGGCGGGCCATGATCTCGACAAGCGTGAAGAGCGGATGCTCCTCACTGGGCTGAAGAGGGCGCGGGACTGGTGTCGGGGAGGCGGTCATTCGGGCTCGCTTCGGCATTGGCTTGCGCCGCGTCGCGCGCATCCAGCTGGGCGCGGATCTCGGCGTGGCGCTTGGCGTCCAGCGGATAGCGCACGATGATGATCGAGACCAGCACGCCCAGCACCGCCGGAACCACGGTGTAGAGCACGATCAGGGCGGTATCGCCCTGGGCGCTGGGGATCTTCGGGTCGAAGCCCAGCTTTTCCAGAACCAGGAAGACGCCGATGGCCAGGGCGAAGCCCAGCTTCACCGTGCCGTTGACGATGGCGTAGAGCAGGCCGGTGCGGTCGACGCCGGTGTTCAGGCGCTCCTCGTCGCCGATGTCGGCCATCATCGAGCGCACCAGCAGCGGCGCGGCCGAGTAGGGCAGGCCGGCCAGCACCAGCACGATCACGGCGAAGGCGTTGACGCCGTTGGGCGTGATCACCGCTGCCACTTGGAACACCGCGTACATGATCCCGGCGATCGCCAGCGAGGTGTGCTTGCCCATGGTCTTGGCGATCCACGGCCACAGCGGCGCGCCGGCCAGGGCGGCCACGAAATAGACCAGCAGCAGGATGCCGGCCTGATCCTTGGGGATGCCCTTGATGCGCTCGAAGAAGAAGAAGAACAGCGCCCCGCCGATGCCGGGCGCCAGGCCCATCAAGAGGTCGGCCGCCAGCAGCTTCTGCACCGTCGAGCTCTTGAGCAGGCCCAGATACTGCTTCAGGCCCGCCTCGTGGCGCTGGGCCGGCGCGGCCGGCTCGCCGACGACGACGCCGGCCAGCAGGGCGGTCAGCGGCATCAGCACGATGATGAACCAGCCCATGGCCTGTACGCCCGCGGCGTGGTCGCCCTTGAAGGCGAAGGCCACCAGGGGCGGCAGCAGCAGCACCAGGATCATGCCGATCACGTTGCCGGCGCTCCAGAAGCCGTAGATGCGCGATCGCTGCTGGTAGTCCGGCGACAGCACCGCGCCCCAGGCCGTCTGGGCCAGCACCGCCATGGAGAAGCCGATGTAGACGACGATCAGCCACGCCCAGAGAAACACCGGGCCGACGCCGGGCTTGGCCATGAACAGCGCGTAGGAGGCGGCCATCAGCAGCGGTACGCTGGCCGCCAGCCAGGGCCGGAACCGGCCCCACTTGCTGCGGGTGCGGTCCATCAGACCGCCCAGGATCGGGTCCAGGATGATGTCGGCCAGTCGCACCAGCAGGAAGGCCATGCCGACGACCGACAGCGACAGTCCAAGCTCGCTGACATAGTATTCAGGCAGATAGACTACGAGCGGCAGGCCAAGGCCGGCCAGCGGCAGGGTCGGCGAGGCGTAGGCCGCCAGGACGGCGTTCGATCGTCGCGGCTCGGCGGTCATGTTCCACTCCCCGGGGAGCGTCTGCCGCTCCTTTTACTGAACGGCGATCAGACGCTGCGTCGAGAGTTCTGGCAAGCGACCGCCGTTCAGTCCTTCACGAACTGGCCGTCCTCGATGCGGCGGGCCAACTGGTCGAAGGCGATGCCGGCGTCGGTCCAGGTGGCGCGGTACTGGGCCTGCCAGATGTCGTTCTCGTACCAGCGATAGCGGATCGGCGTGCTGACGCCTTCGGCCGTCACATACTCGCCGGAGATCCGCGCGCCGCCGTTGCCGAAGCTTTCCATCGACAGGCCGGGCTTGCCGGTCAGCTGGGCGGGCGTCGGGCGGTTGGGCACGGCGTCGTCGATGACCAGGCGCAGGCGGCCGCCCGAGGCGGTCAGGCCGCCTGCGCGCTCGAGGCGGCGCTCGACCGTGCGCTTCAGGTCTCGCGTCAGGTAGTCGAACTCCCGCGCCCCCAGCTTGTCGGCCTTGGCGGCGAGATCGGGGCCGATCACCACCTCGACCTGCGACACGGCCGGGGTGTTGGCCAGGGCCGCCCCGGCCGGCAGGAGGGACGCCGCGACGGCGGCGATGAGGACGAAACGCAGCATGGCCGACGCTCCTCGTTGAACTGACGGTTCTAGTTTGAACCCGCGCCGCCCGTCGCGCCAGTGCGGCGACGGGGCATGGCGAAGATCAGCCAGGCCAACAGGGCCGAGGCCAGCGACCCGGCGAGCACGCCGATCTTGGTCTCTTCCCGCAGCAGGGCGTCCTGGAAGGCCAGGTTGTTGATGAACAGGCTCATGGTGAAGCCGACGCCGCACAGGATCGCGACGCCGTAGAGCTGGCCCCAACTCACCCCGGTGGGGCGGCGCGCCAGGCCCAGACGGATCGCGGCGGCGCTGAACGCCATCACCCCCGCCTGCTTGCCGATGAACAGGCCCAGGGCCGCGCCCAGCGTGGCCGGCGCCGTCAGGGCCGAGGCGTCAAGGCCGCCCAGCGCCACGCCGGCGTTGGCGAAGCCGAACACCGGCACGATCAGGTAGGCGACCCACGGATTGAGCCCGTGCTCCAGCCGGTGCAGCGGCGAATGCTCGCCGCGCGACGACTTCAGCGGAATGGTCATGGCCAGCAGCACTCCGGCCAGCGTCGCGTGCACGCCCGACTTCAGGAACAGGAACCACAGCAGCGCGCCCAGCAGCAGAAAGGGCCACAGCACGGCGACCTTCAGGCGGTTAAGGGCGACGAGCACCGCCAGCACGCCGGCCGCGCCGCCCAGCGCCCACAGGGTGAGGTGGTCGGTGTAGAAGAAGGCGATGATCAGGATCGCGCCCAGGTCGTCGATGATCGCCAGGGCAGCCAGGAAGATTTTCAGCGCGCCCGGCACGCGCGGTCCCAGCAGCGAAAGCACGCCGAGCGCAAAGGCGATGTCGGTGGCGGCCGGAATGGCCCAGCCGGCCCGGACCTGCGGCGCGTCGCGGGCGACCAGCAGATAGACCAGCGCCGGGGCGATCATGCCGCCCAGCGCCGCGAAGCCGGGCAGGGCGCGGCGCGGCCAGGTCGACAGCTCGCCGTCGACGACCTCGCGCTTGATCTCCAGGCCCACCAGCAGGAAGAACACCGCCATCAGGCCGTCATTGATCCAGTGCTCGACCGACAGCGGGCCGAGATAGGCGTGCAGGGCATGGAAATAGCCGGCCGCCAGCGGGGAATTGGCCACGACCAGCGCGGCGGCCGCCGCGATCATCAGCAGCACGCCGCCGGCGGACTCGCTGCGCAGGAAGGCGCGCAAGGCGGATACGGCGCGTGCCGGCATGAAGGCTCCCAACTCGGATTCGTCAGGCGCCGATTTTGGCCGCCGGCGACGCCTCCGGCCAGGAAAACCGGACTATGCCCTCAAGCGCTCCAGGAAAGCCCGGCAATGCGGGCGATGGCGGCGATGTCGAGCGAGCGCTCCAGGATCTGCGCGATCTCGTCCAGCGCCGCGTCGACCCGCACGGACTGGTCCTGGCCGTCGGTCGCGACGCCGAGCGGGGCGAGGAGGGCGGCCCGTGCGCTCGCCCTGTCGAACAGCCCGTGGACATAGGCGCCGGCGATCCGCCCGTCGGCGGAGACCGCGCCGTCGGGTCCGTGGCCGTCGATGCTGAGCAGAGGCCGCGCGGTTCCGGGGCCGGCCGTGCGGCCGACATGGATCTCGTAGCCGTCGAAGGCCGCGCCGTCGGCCAGCCGTCCGGTGACCGGGCGAACCGTCTTGTCGCCGGCAAGCACGGTCTCGACGTCCAGCAGGCCAAGGCCCGGCGACGAGCCCGGCGCGCCCTCGACGCCTTCCGGGTCGCTGACGCTCCGCCCCAGCATCTGGTAGCCGCCGCAGACGCCCAGCACCCGCCCGCCGCGCCGGGCATGAGCCAGGATGTCGACGTCCCAGCCCTGGGCGCGCAGGAAGGCCAGGTCCGCCAATGTCGCCTTGGTGCCGGGCAGGATCACCAGGTCCGCATCGGCGGGCAGCACCGCGCCGGGCGGCAGGAACTGGAGATCGATCGCCGGATCGGCCCGCAGGGGATCGAAGTCGTCGAAATTGGCGATCCGCGACAGCATCGGCACGACCACCCTGGCTCGCCGGCCTTGCGAGGCCGCCGGCGGCCGCTCCAGCACCACGGCGTCCTCGGCCGGCAGGAAGCGCACCGGCGGCAGCCACGGGACCATGCCGAGGTCCGGCCAGCCGGTGCGTCGCACCACCTCGGCCCGGCCGTCGTCGAACAGCGCCGGATCGCCCCGGAACTTGTTGATGATGAAGCCCTTGATCCGCGCGCGGTCGGCTTCGTCGAGCACCAGGTGAGCCCCGGCCAGGGCGGCGATCACGTGGCCCCGATCGATGTCGCCGACCAGGGCCACCGGCACGTCGGCGGCGTGGGCGAAGCCCATGTTGGCGATGTCGCCGGCCCGCAGGTTGGTCTCGGCCGGACTGCCCGCGCCTTCGACCAGCACCAGATCGGCCTCGGCGGCCAGGCGGCGATAGCTGTCCAGCGTCGTGGCAAGCAGGTCCGGCTTCAGCCCCTGGAAGGCGCGGGCCTTGTAGTTGCCCACCACCCGGCCCTGGACCACCACCTGGGCGCCGACGTCGCTCTGGGGTTTGAGCAGCACCGGGTTCATGTGCACGCTGGCCGGCGTGCGGCACGCTATCGCCTGCAACGCCTGGGCCCGCCCGATCTCGCCGCCGTCGGCGGTGACGGCCGCGTTGTTGGACATGTTCTGCGGCTTGAAGGGCCTGACCACCAGGCCTTGATTGGAAAACAGGCGGCACAGCCCCGCGACCAGGGTCGATTTGCCGACGTCGGAGCCGCAGCCCTGGATCATCAAGGAAGCCATGTTCTCGCGCCTAAAGCTGTCAGCAGGCGGGGTCAATCGCGCCGCGACGCTGGCGCGAGGCCTCGGCGCGCTCTATATCGGCGGCCGCATGACCATCGATCACGACGCCCGCCTCCGGCGGCTGAAGTTTCGGGCCTGGCACCGCGGCTTTCGTGAAGCGGACCTCATTCTGGGGCCGTTCGCGGAAACGCATGGCCCGAGCCTGACCCCTGACCAACTCGACGTGCTGGAAACCCTGCTCGAACAGTCCGATCGCGAGATCTACGCCTGGATCGTCGGCCAGGAGGTCACGCCCGAGGCCTTCGAGACCGAGATCATGGCGATGATCCGCAAGTTCCGCTTCGAAGCGCATCTTTCTCGGCCGCCTGGCGACGGCGCATAGGTCGTGCGTGGTCCTCGTGCTTCGACAAGCTCAGCATGAGGACCAGGGCAGGGCCCGTGCAGAAGAAACCTCACCCTGAGCCTGTCGAAGGGCGAGGTTTCGATCCCAAGAGTCTGAACCAATAGCGTCCCGGCGGCTTATCGGTCGCCAAGCATCCGAAGAGCAGCATGGCCTACGACGCCAAACAGATCGCCAAGGCCGCCGGCGGCCTGACCCTGGCCGGCGCGCCCGAGGGCTTCGACGCCCTGGTGATGGCCGACGTCGCGCGCGCCCGGGGCGGCCTGACCGCCTTCGTGGCCCGCGACACCGCCCGGGCCAGCGCCTTCATCGACGCCCTGAAGTTCTTCGCGCCCGAGATCGAGGCGGTGCTGCTGCCCTCGTGGGACTGCCTGCCCTACGACCGCATCGGCCCCTCGGCCGGGGTGGCCGCCACCCGCATGTGCACCCTGCACCGGCTGGCGGGCGGCCTAGGGCAGGGCAAGGCGGCCATGCTGGTCGTCGCCGCGCCGGCCCTGCTGCAGCGGGTGCCGACGAAGGAAGTCCTGCTGCGCGCCAGCTACGGCGCCAAGGTCGGCCAGAGCGTCGATATCAAGGACCTGGAGCGCTACTTCGCCGTCAACGGCTATGTCCGCGCCTCCACCGTCTCCGAGCGCGGCGAGTTCGCCATTCGCGGCGGCGTCATCGACGTCTATCCGCCGGCCGCCGAAGAGCCTGTGCGCCTCGACCTGTTCGGCGACACGCTGGAAAGCATCCGCGCCTTCGATCCCGAAACCCAGCGCTCGACCAAGCAGTTGAAGTCGATCGAACTGCTGCCGGTCAGCGAGGCCCTGCTGGACGCCGACGCCGTGTCGCGCTTCCGGGGCTCGTATGTGCGCCTGTTCGGCGCGCCGGGCGACGATGCGCTCTACGCCGCGGTCAGCGACGGCGGCCGCCGCGCCGGCATGGAACACTGGCTGCCGCTGTTCTACGAGCGGATGGCGACCATCTTCGACTACCTGCCGGCCGGATCGCTGGTCGGCGTCGACCACCAGGCCTCCGAGGCCCGCGACGAGCGCCTGGCGATGATCGCCGACGCCTACGACGCCCGCGCCGCCGCCGACCGCAAGTCGGCCTACCGCCCGCTGGAGCCGCACGCCCTCTACCTGACCGCCAAGGAATGGGACGAGGCGCTCGCCGACCGTCCGCACCGCCAGTTCACGCCGTTCCAGCCCCAGGGCCTGGACGTCGTCGACCTCGGCGCCAAGCACGGCCGCACCTTCGCCGCCGAGCGCGCCCAGGACAGCGTCAACCTGTTCGAGGCCGCCGCCGACCACGCCAAGAAGCTGGCGGGGGAGGGGAAACGCGTCCTCTTCGCCTCGTGGTCCGAGGGCTCGTCCGAGCGCCTGGGCACGATGCTGGCCGACCACGGCCTGAAGAAGGTTCCGTTCGCCGGCTACTGGCAGGCGGCCAAGGCCAACGACCCCAAGGTTCCCCAGCGCGTCGTCCTGCCGCTGGACGCCGGCTTCGAGACCGACAGCCTGGCCGTCATCTCCGAGACCGACATCCTGGGCGACCGCCTGGCCCGTCCGCGCAAGAAGCGCCGCGCCGCCAACTTCCTGGCCGAGGCTTCGGCCCTGACGCCCGGCGACCTCGTCGTCCACATCGACCACGGCATCGGCCGCTACGAGGGCCTCAAGACCCTCGACGTGCAAGGCGCGCCGCACGACTGCCTCGACCTGATGTACGGCGGCGAGGCCAAGCTCTACCTGCCGGTCGAGAACATCGACCTGCTGACCCGCTACGGCGCCGACGGCGAGAACGTCCAGCTCGACAAGCTGGGCGGGGCTGCCTGGCAGGGCCGCAAGGCCAAGGCCAAGGAGCGCCTGCGGGTCATGGCCGAGGGCCTGATCCAGATCGCCGCCGCTCGTTCGCTGAAGTCGGTGGAAGAGACCGATCCGCCCTCGGGCGTGTTCGACGAGTTCTGCGCCCGCTTCCCGTATGAAGAGACGGACGACCAGCTCAACGCCATCCACGACGTGCTGGAAGACCTGTCGTCCGGCAAGCCGATGGACCGCCTGATCTGCGGCGACGTCGGCTTCGGCAAGACGGAAGTGGCCCTGCGCGCGGCCTTCGTGGTGGCCATGAGCGGCAAGCAGGTGGCCATCGTCTGCCCGACCACGCTGCTGGCCCGCCAGCACTACAAGACCTTCAAGGAACGCTTCCAGGGCTGGCCGGTGAAGGTCACCCGCCTGTCGCGCCTGGTCACCGGCAAGGAAGCCGCCGACACCCGCGAGGGCCTGGCCAACGGCCAGCTGGAGATCGTGGTCGGCACCCACGCGGTGCTGTCCAAGCAGGTGGCCTTCAAGGACCTGGGCCTCGTCATCGTCGACGAGGAGCAGCACTTCGGGGTCAAGCACAAGGAGAAGCTGAAAGAGCTTCGCGCCGACGTGCACATGCTGACCCTGACCGCCACGCCCATCCCGCGCACGCTGCAGATGGCGCTGTCGGGCATCCGGGAGATGTCGATCATCGCCACCCCGCCGGTCGATCGCCTGGCGGTGCGCACCTACATCACGCCCTTCGACGCCGTCACCGTGCGCGAGGCCCTGCTGCGCGAGAAGTATCGCGGCGGCCAGGCCTACTACGTGGTGCCGCGCCTGAAGGACCTGGAGGACATCGAGAAGTTCCTCCGCACCCAGGTGCCGGAGATCAAGTACGTCGTCGGCCACGGCCAGATGAGCGCCACCCAGCTCGAGGAGGTGATGACCGCCTTCTACGAGGGGCAGTACGACGTGCTTCTCGCGACGACTATCGTGGAAAGCGGGCTGGATATCCCCTCGGCCAACACCCTGGTGGTCCACCGCGCCGACATGTTCGGCCTGGCCCAGCTCTACCAGATCCGCGGACGCGTCGGCCGCTCCAAGGCCCGCGCCTACGCCTATCTGACCACGCCCGCCGAGAAGCAGATCACCCAGTCGGCCGAGAAGCGCCTGAAGGTGCTGCAGTCGCTCGACAGCCTGGGCGCCGGCTTCCAGCTGGCTAGCCACGACCTCGACATCCGCGGCGGCGGCAACCTGCTCGGCGACGAGCAGAGCGGCCACATCAAGGAGATCGGCGTCGAGCTGTATCAGCAGATGCTGGAGGACGCCGTGGCGGCCCTGCGCGAGCGCCAGGGCGCCGAGGCTCTCCTGGAAGACCGCGCCTGGTCGCCGCAGATCAACACCGGCGCGGCCGTGATGATCCCCGACGACTACGTGCCCGACCTCAACGTGCGCCTGTCGCTCTATCGCCGCCTGTCCGACGCCGAGAAGGCCGCCGACCGCGAGGCCCTGGCCGCCGAGATGATCGACCGCTTCGGGCCGCTGCCGCCCGAAACCGACTCCTTGCTCAAGGTCGTCGGCATCAAGGGCATGTGCCGCGAGGCCAATGTCGCCAAGATCGACGTCGGCCCCAAGGGCGCGGTGCTCAGCTTCCGCAACGACGAGTTCGCCAACCCGCTGCCGCTGATGCAGTTCATCGGCAAGAACAGCCTGATCTGGAAGGCCCGTCCCGACCAGAAGGTGGTGGTGAAGGGCGAATGGGACACGCCCGCCCAGCGCCTTGACGCGGCCGAGAAGATCCTGACCCAGCTGGTCAAGCTGGCGAAGGGGTGACCCCCCTCCGGCCCTCCGGGCCACCTCCCCCAGAGGGGGAGGATCTATCGCGGCGCAGATGCTCCCCCTCTGGGGAAGCTGTCGCGAAGCGACTGAGGGGGAGCGCCGAAGGCGCGCGCGGGGCGCCAGATTGTCGCAGCTTAACTACGGTTAACAGCTGATTAGGAATCGCCAGCCACAACGAGGTTAACGGCTCGGGCTGCGGAGATTCTCTTATGAAGGCGTTCGGTCGGCTGACCATCGCGTGGAAGCTGGTGACGGTGGCGGGCCTGGCCATCGGCCTTCTGCTGATCGCCGCCGCCGTGGCGGTGTCGATGCACACCTCCAGCATCGTCGCGGGCCTAACGCACAACTACGCCGACGCGGTGGCCGACGACGCCATCGAGCAGATCCGCACCGAGATCGGCAAGGTCGAGGCGACTTCGCGATCCACCGCCGGCTCGATCGCCGCGGCCCATACCGCCGGCGTCCGCGATCGCCGCGCCTATATCGAGATGCTGCGGCCGCAGGCCGACGCCACCCCGATCGTCATGGGCGCCTGGTTCATGGCCGCCCCCAATGCGCTGGACGGCAAGGACGCCGAGTTCGCCGGCCAGACCGCCATGGGCTCCACCGCCCAGGGCAACTTCACCCCGTACTGGGTGCACAGCGACGGCAAGGTGATCTTCGAGCCGCTGAGCGAAGGCAACGAATACAGCCAGCCCTACTACACGGTCCCGCGCGACACCCGTAAGGCGGCGATCCTCGAGCCCTATCCCTACACCGTCGCCGGCAAGACCCAGCTGATGACCTCGGTCGTCTATCCGGTGCTCGTCAACGGCCAGTTCCTCGGCGCCGAGGGCGTCGACCTGTCGCTGGACGGCGTCTCGCAGCGGCTGGAGAAGATGCAGCCGCTGGGCGGCGGCCGCGTGATGCTGCTGTCCTCGACCGGCAAGTGGGTGGCTCACCCCAACGCCGACCTGCGCACCACGGCCTATGCCGACGCCGGCGCCGATAAGGTCAAGGCAGTGCTGAGCGGCGGCCAGCCCGCCATCTTCGAGGGCGTCAAGGTCGGCGACGAAGAGATGGAGCGCATGGTCCGTCCCATCGCCATGCCCGAGCTGAACACCACCTGGGCGCTGGTCATGGACGTGCCGCGCTCGGCCATCACCGGTCCGGCCGACCGCCTGGCCATGATCCTGTTCATCGGCGGCATGGCGATCACTGGCGCTGTGCTGCTGGCCCTGTTCCTGGCCAGCGCCAGCCTGGTGCGTCGCCCGCTGTCGGGCCTGACCCAGTCGGTCGACGCGCTGAGCGCGGGCCGCTACGACCAGCCGGTGCCCGGCGTGACCGGCGGCGACGAGATCGGCGCCATCGCCCGCGCGCTGGACGGCTTCCGCCACGACCTGGCCGACGGCCAGCGCCGCCGCGCCGAACAGGAGGCCGAACGCGCCGCCGCCGAGATCGAGCGCCAGCGCCACGCCGAAGAGGCCGAGGCCTTCGCCAAGGCCCAGGCCGCCGCCGTCGCCACGCTTGGCCAAGGCATGGAGAAGCTGGCCGACGGCGATCTGATCTGGCGCATGCGCGAGGACGGTTTCTCGGGCGAGGCCCGCAAGATGCCGCGCGACTTCAACGCCGCCGTCGAGAGCCTGCAGCAGACCATGGCCGGCATCCTGTCGGCCGCCCAGAGCATCCGCGCCGGCTGCGCCGAGATCAGCCACGCCTCCGACGACCTGGCCCAGCGCACCGAGCGCCAGGCCGCGGGCCTGGAGCAGACCGCCGCCGCGCTCGACCAGATCACCGCCACGGTGAAGAAGAGCTCGGAAGGCGCCGAGCGCGCCCGGCTGCTGACCGAAAGCGCCAAGGCTAACGCCGAAAAGAGCGGCAAGGTCGTCACCGAGGCCGTCCAGGCCATGGGCGGCATCGAGAAGTCGTCGCAGTCGATCACCCAGATCATCGGCGTCATCGACGAGATCGCCTTCCAGACCAACCTCCTGGCCCTCAACGCTGGCGTCGAGGCCGCTCGGGCCGGAGACGCGGGCAGGGGCTTCGCGGTCGTCGCCCAGGAAGTGCGGGCCCTGGCCCAGCGCAGCGCCGACGCCGCCAAGGAGATCAAGGGCCTGATCCGCGCCTCCACCGACGAGGTCGGCAAGGGCGTGCGCCTGGTCGGCGAGACCGGCGAGACCCTGCAGCAGATCATGGAGCAGGTCTCCGAGATCAACGCCCTGGTCGGCGAGATCGCGTCCTCGGCCAAGGAACAGTCGGTCGGCCTCGCCGAGGTCAACACCGCCGTCAACCAGATGGACCAGGTGACCCAGCAGAACGCGGCCATGGTCGAGCAGTCGACCGCCGCCGCCCATGCGCTCTCGACCGAAGCGGGCGAGCTGGAACGCCTGATCGGCCGCTTCCAGGTCGGCGCCGAGGTTCGCGACCTGCGTCCCCGCCAGGCCCCGCGCGCGCCGGCCGCCCCGCGCCGCGAGGCCTTCCGCGAGCGCTACGTCCAGGGGAGCAACGCCCTGAAGATCGCCCCGCAGTCGCGTCCCGGCGACTGGGAGGAATTCTGAGGCGAAAACCTCGCCCTTCGACACGCTCGGGGTGAGGTTTACTTTCGACCCCGAACGGCAGCCACGGTCCTCATCCTGAGCTTGTCGAAGGACGAGGACTGCTACGGCTCGGGCCGCCGAGATAAAACGGGCGAAGGGGCTCGCTTATGCGCTCCGCCACGCTATATCCGCGCTCATGGCCGAAGCTTTCAACGACAAGACCCTCTCCGCCGACAAGGCCGCCCGCTACGCCGAGGTCGCCGAGGAGATCGCCTCCGTCCTCGACGGCGAGGCCAATGTGACCGCCCGCATGGCGACCGTGGCCTCGATGCTGGCCAACAGCTTCGACCACTACTTCTGGACCGGCTTCTACGTCGTCGATCCCGCCAAGGAGCGCGAACTGGTCGTCGGCCCGTATCAGGGCACGCTGGGCTGCCTGCGCATCCCGTTCGGACGCGGCGTCTGCGGCGCGGCGGCGGCCACCGGCCAGACCCAGCTTGTGCCGGATGTGCACGCCTTCCCCGGCCACATCGCCTGCGACAGCCGCTCGGCCAGCGAGGTCGTGGTGCCGGTGTTCGACGCGGCCGGCCGCCTGCTGGCCGTTTTCGACGTGGATTCAGACCGTCCGGCGGCCTTCGACGAGATCGACCAGGCCTGGCTGGAACGCATTCTGGGTGCGACATTCCGCGCCTGAGCGTGGCCTCTGGATTGCAGTGACATTTCCATCATTCCCTAACCGAGCCGGTTTAGGACAGAGGTGGACATGTTGGACGTCGAGACCCTGCACCCTGCCGAACTGGCCCCCGCGGACGTCGCCCTGTGGCGCGCCTTCGCGAAGGCCGATCCTATCCTGGCCAGCCCGTTGCTTGGCCCGGACTTCGCCCTGGCCGTCGGCAAGGTGCGGGAGGACGCGCGGGTCGCGGTGATTCGTCGTGGCGGCGAGACGGTCGGCTTCCTCGCCCACCATCGTCGTCCCGGCGGCGTCGCCCGTCCCATCGGCGCCCCGCTTTCGGACTATCACGGCCTGGTCGCCAAGCCGGGCGCCGAGATCGACGCGGCCCAGGTGCTGCGCGCCGCCGACCTGGCGCTGTTTCGCTATACCGGCCTGGTCGACCCCGCGAACGCCTTCCAGGCCCAGCCGGCCACGCCGGCCTATGTCATCGACACGCAGGGCGACGCCGAGGCCTATCTGGAGGCCGTCCGCGCCGGCAGCCCCAAGAAGATCAAGAACTACCGCCGCCTCGACAACAAGCTAGGCCGCGAGATGGGCCAGGTGGTGCTGAAGGCCGGCGACGACAGCCAGGACGCCTTCGACCAGCTGATCGCCTGGAAGCGCGAGCAGATCGAGCGCACCGGCGTGCACGACTTCCTGCGCCCGCGATGGACCCGCGACCTCTTCCAGACGCTGTTCGAGCAGCGCGAGGGCGACTTCAGCGGCCTGATGATCAACCTCTATGCCGGCGACCAGCTGGTGGCGGGGCATTTCGGGATCCGGCAGGGCGCGATCTATCACCCGTGGATCGCCTCGACCAATCCGGCCTTCGGGGCCTGGTCGCCGGGCCAGATATTCTTCCTGCGCGCCATCGCCGCCATGCCGGGGCTGGGCCTGACCCGCTACGACCTGGGCCCCGGCGCCGACCACTACAAGCACTCCTACGGCCTGACCCAGACCCTGATCGCCGACGGCGCTGCCACGGCCGCCAGCATGGCCGGCCGCGTGGCCGGCTCGGTCGAGGGCGTCTGGGCCCTGGCCGGCGCCAACGGCGCGGGTCCGGTCGCCCGCCTGCGCCGCCGCATGGACATCATCGCCAGCACCGAGCTGACCATGGGCGGCGTGGTGAAGGGGCTGGTCGACGCCGTCGCCGCCCAGGGCAAGCGCCGAAACGCGACGATGGAGGTCTGATGGCCCGCGTGACGATCATGATCCCGACCCAGCGTCGGCTCGGCGGCCTGGCCGTCGCGGCCCGCTCGGTCCTGGCCCAGGCCGGGGTGGATCATTCCGAGCTGGAACTCGTGATCGTCGACAACGACCAGGTCCCGTCCGCTCGCGACGTGGCCCAGACCCTGGCGGCCGAGGCCCCGTTTCCCGTCCACTACGTGCACGAGCCCCGCGCCGGGGTGGCCAACGCCCGCAACGCCGGCATGGCCAAGGCTTCAGGGCAGTTCATCGCCTTCCTCGACGACGACGAGGAGGCCCCGGCCGGCTGGCTGGCCGCGCTGCTGGCCGCCCAGGAGCGCTACGCCGCGGACGTGGTCTTCGGTCCCGTTCGCGCCCGCGCGCCCGACAGCGTCACCGAGCACCGCGACTATCTGGAGCGGTTCTTCTCGCGCGTCGGCCCCGCCGAGGCCGGCGTGATCGACCACTACTACGGCTGCGGCGACAGCCTGCTGAAGCGCTCGAGCCTGCCCGATCCGGTCGCCCCCTTCGCGGCCGAGCGCAACCACATCGGCGGCGAGGACGACATGCTGTTCGGCCACATGCGGGCCGCCGGCGCGGTCTTCGCCTGGGAGCCGGCCGCCTTCGTCTGGGAAGACCCCGTGCCCGACCGCCTGACCCTCGACTACACGATCCGCCGGGCCTTCGCCTACGGCCAGGGTCCCTCGGCCCACTGCGCCGCCGCCGTGCCGCCCGACCGGGTAGGGGTGGCCCGCTGGATGGCCGTCGGAATCGTCCAGGCCGCCCTGTTCGGGGCCGTGGCCGGCTTCAAGTGGCTGACCCGCGCCGGCGACCGGGCCGAATGGCTCGACCGCGCCGCCCGGGGCCTGGGCAAGACCCTCTGGTGGGGCCCCTTCAAGATCCATTTCTACGGACACACGGCGTGAGGCTGGCGTCATGACCATCATCCACGACTGGACCCCCGAGAAGGCCAAGGCCTTCGGCCGCGAGAACCTCGTCTTCAAGCACGGCCTGCACGAGCGGCCGATGTTCGACGACGAAGGCCTGGCGCGCCTGCTCGACCGCTATCCGCGCGAGCTGCTGGGCGTCTTCACCATGGGCGAGGACCCCAAGGCCTGGACCACCTGGCGCAAGGGCTCGGCCGGCAATCTGTCGGGCGACCAGTTGCTCGACGCCGCCAAGGCCGGCCGCATCTGGCTGAACCTGCGCCACACCAACGACCACGTCCCCGAATACGCCGCCCTGTGCGACGAGATTTTCGCCGAGAAGGAGGCGCAGGTTCCGGGCCTGAAGACCTTCAAGCGCGATCTGGGCATGCTGATCAGCAGCGCCAACGCCCAGGTCTTCTACCACCTCGACGTGCCGCTCGTGTCGCTGTGGCAGGTTCGCGGCGTCAAGAAGGTCTGGGTCTATCCGGTGGCCGACCCCTATGTGGGCGACCTGGCTCTGGAGAAGATCGTGCTGCGCGAGACCGCCGAGCAGTTCGCCTTCGAGCCCTCCTGGGACGCCGGCGCCCAGGCCGTCGAGATGACGCCCGGGACCATGGTGACCTGGAAGCAGAACGCCCCGCACCGGATCGAGAACGGCCCGATGCTGAACGTCTCGATCTCGATCGAATTCATGACCCCGCCGGCCCTGATGCGCGCCAACGTCATCTACGCCAACGGCGTGCTGCGCCGGCGCCTGGGCGCCAGTCCCAAGGTCCAGGCGGGCTTCGGCCCCACGGCGCTGGGCAAGCTGGCCATCGCCCGCGGCGCCAAGGCCCTGAACCTCCAGACCCCGCACGTGCGCCATCTGCCGGTGACCTTCGGCCTGGATGCGGCCCGGCCGGGGGTTCTGGTCGAGGGGGCTCAAGGGCGCGTATCCGGCGCCTGATACAAGAGGGTGCTCGATCTCGGACCCTTCGATGTGCTGGGATCAGCCTTAGGCTTCGCCTAGAAGGCGGTGCAGGCGAACTTGGCGGGTTGGCGCTGAGACACTTTCGGGGCGCAGCCGTGAACGAACATCTGGCGGACCTTGAAAAGCTCAGGGCGCGCATCGCAGGGCTCCGAGCCAAGACCACGGACAATGGCTGCACGGAAGCCGAAGCCATGTCGGCCGCCGCGAAGGTCGCCGAACTGCTCGATCGATACGACCTTTCCCTCACTGACGTTGAACTCCGCGATACGCTGTGTGAGCGGCGCGAATACGAGACGCACCGCAATAAGCGGATACCGCTGGGCGATTGCATCGTCGCCATCGCCAGTTTTTGTGATTGCCGAGTTTGGCGCGAGAAGGACCCGACCGGAGAGTCTCGGTACGTATTCTTTGGGCTCGCTTCGGATATCGAAGTCGCGCACTACCTGACCGAACTGATCGACGGTGCTGTTCGGTTCGAGCTTGGCCGCTACAAGACCTCTGCCGACTATCAGCGATTTCGGCACAAGGATCGACATGTGGCCAACGCCTCGTTCACTCTGGGCATGGTCGCGTCCATCGCAGACAAGCTGACCGCGATGAAGGCCGGGCGCGACCGGGTGAACAGCGACGCCGGGCGTGATCTCGTCGTTCTCAAGTCGGCCGTCGTTGATGCAGAACTCGACAAGCTCGATCTGAAACTGAGGACGGTGCTCCGGCCAGCCCGCATGGTGGCGCCGGAGGCATATGGAGCCGGCGGCGTCGCGGGCGCGTCTCTAGCCATCGATCTCGGCGACCCGAAGACCGCGTAGCGCCCCTGTCGCCAATGATCACTAAGTAAGCAAAAACTTCATTACGACTCCCATCCTCGTTCCTCCAGCCCCGTCGCGCGCCATCCCGCCTTGCCCGTCGCCCGGCTTTGTCGCACTGCTAGGGCAAGATGAGTCAGGCTGTCACGATCGAACTGGGGGAGGGCGGCGCGCACGACGCCCGCGCCCTGCGCAACGCTTTCGGGTGCTTCACCACGGGGGTCACCGTCGTCACGACGCTGGGCGAGGACGGCCGCCGCGTCGGGCTGACGGCCAACTCCTTCACCTCGGTGTCGCTGGACCCGCCGCTGGCCCTGGTCTGCGTCGACCTGAAGTCGTCCAGCCTGCCGGCGCTGGACGCCGCCGGCCGCTTCGCCGTCAACGTGCTGCACGCCGACCATCAGGCCCTGGCTCGCCAGTTCGTCCAGAAGGACACCGACCGCTTCGCCGGCGTCGACACCGAGACCTGGCGCACCGGCGTGCCGATCCTGCCCGGCTGCATGGCCAATTTCGAATGCGAGACCCACCACGTCTTCGACGCCGGCGACCACCGGGTCTATGTCGGGCGAGTGGTCAAGCTGCGCTACGACCCCGACCACGAGCCGCTTGTCTACCTGCAGGGCCGGTTCCGCCGGGTGCACGTGGACGCGGAGTGAGCCAAAGCGCGCCAGGGTTAGGTGTAGGCGGCTGACCCGCCCGGGCGCGCGCCAAATGTCTGAACCTGGAGCCCGAAGGGATCCGGGGAGATATTTTCCACGATACGCGCCGTTTCTCGGATGCTAATGACGCCGAAAAACAGCGTTAGGGAGCGCATCATGCGAGACATCGCCCATTTCGTGAACGGCCAAGCCTTCAACGGCGCCTCGGGGCGCTACGGCGACGTCTTCAATCCCAACACCGGCGAGGTCCAGGCCCGCGTCCAGTTCGCCACCGACGGCGAGATCGACGCCGCCGTCCAGGCCGCCGCGAAAGCACAAGTCGGATGGGGGGCTGTCAACCCGCAGCGCCGCGCCCGGGTGATGTTCGAGTTCAAGCGCCTGATCGAGCGCGACATGAACAGCCTGGCCGAGATCCTGTCGTCCGAGCACGGCAAGGTCATCGCCGATAGCAAGGGCGACATTCAGCGCGGCCTGGAAGTCATTGAATTCGCCTGCGGAATCCCGCACATCCTCAAGGGCGAATACACCGAGGGCGCAGGCCCCGGCATCGACGTCTATTCGATGCGCCAGCCGCTGGGCGTCTGCGCCGGCATCACCCCGTTCAACTTCCCCGCCATGATCCCGATGTGGATGTTCGGCATCGCCATCGCGGTCGGCAACACCTTCATCCTCAAGCCGTCGGAGAAGGATCCGACGGTTCCGGTCAAGCTGGCCGAGCTGATGATGGAGGCCGGCGCGCCCGAAGGCGTGCTCAACGTGATCCACGGCGACAAGAGCGCCGTCGACGCCATCCTGACCCATCCGCTGATCCGGGCGGTCAGCTTCGTTGGCAGCTCCGACATCGCCCACTACGTCTATCAGACCGGCACGGCGCACGGCAAGCGCGTCCAGGCCATGGGCGGCGCCAAGAACCACGGCATCGTTCTGCCCGACGCCGACCTCGACCAGGTGGTCAAGGACCTGTCGGGCGCGGCTTTCGGATCCGCTGGCGAGCGCTGCATGGCCCTGCCGGTCGTCGTTCCGGTCGGCAAGAAGACCGCCGACGAGCTGCGCGAGCGCCTGGTGGCCGAGATCGACACCCTGAAGGTCGGCGTCTCCACCGACACGGCCGCACACTACGGCCCCGTGGTCAGCGCCCAGCACCGCGCCAAGATCGCCGACTACATCCAGATCGGCGTCGACGAGGGCGCCGAACTGGTGGTCGACGGCCGCGACTTCCACCTGCAGGGCTTCGAGAAGGGCTTCTTCATCGGCCCGTCGCTGTTCGACGGCGTCAAGAAGGGTATGAAGACCTACCAGGAAGAGATCTTCGGCCCGGTGCTGCAGATGGCGCGCGCCGAAAGCTTCGAGGAAGCCATTGCCCTGCCGTCCGAGCACCAGTACGGCAACGGCGTGGCCATCTTCACCCGCAACGGCCGCGCCGCCCGCGAATTCGCCGCTCGCGTCAACGTCGGCATGGTGGGCATCAACGTGCCGATCCCGGTGCCGGTGGCCTATCACACCTTCGGCGGCTGGAAGCGCAGCGCCTTCGGCGACACCAACCAGCACGGCGTCGAGGGCGTGAAGTTCTACACCAAGGTCAAGACGGTCACGGCCCGCTGGCCGGAGGGCGACGTCGAGGACAGCGCCTTCGTCATCCCGACGATGAAGTAGCGGCAGGGCGGCGACGATGCGGCAGACCCGTCGAACCGTCGCCGCCGGCGTCCTGGCTTCCGGCCTCGCGCCCGGCGCGGCCCTGGCGGCCGCCGACCTGGCGCTGGTCGCCCAGTACGGCGCGCCGGAGGCTCCGGTCACGGTCTTCGAAACCGACGACGGCGGCCTGGCCGTCTTCGCCCATGGCCGGCCGCCCAGGCGGCTCTCGCTGGTCGCTCCGGGCCGCTACGCCGTCGAGGGCGGCGGCGAGCTGCTGGCGACCGCGCGGGGCGTCCGCCTGGACGGCGCCTTCCTGCCCCGGCGGGATTTCGGCGCCGAGGTTCAGGCGGGCATCCGCCGCACCGTCCGCGCCGATCCCAAGGCCCTGCGGGCCCGCGCCCTGGCGGCGAGCCCGCCGAGGGAAACCGGCGACTTCCTGCCGGCCGACCTCGTCGATCTGGCGACGATCGACCCAGGCATCCGTTTCGACATCCGCTATGCCGGCCGCGACAACTTCATGGGGCTGAAGCTCTACGAGCGGCCCGCGGCCTGGCTGCAACGACCGGCCGCGCAAGCCGTCGGCCGCGCCGCCACGGTCCTGGCCGCCCAGGGTTACGGCCTGACCATCCACGACGCCTACCGCCCCTGGTTCGTCACCTGGATGTTCTGGGAGGCGACCCCGCCGGCCAGCCGCGCCTTCGTCGCCGACCCCGCCAAGGGCTCTCGTCACAATCGCGGCTGCGCGGTGGATCTGACGCTGCACGACCTTGCGACCGGCGCGGTCGTCGACATGCCCAGCCGCTACGACGAGATGTCGACCCGCTCCTACGCCGACTTCGCCGGCGGCGCGGCCCGCCAGCGGACGCTGCGCAAGGTCCTGCGCGAAGCCATGGTCGCCGAGGGCTTCGAGGTCTATCCCGAGGAGTGGTGGCACTTCGACTTCGGCGCCTGGCGCCGCTACCCGATCGGCACGAAGACCTTCACGCAGCTGGCGGGGTAGGGCCCGCCTAATCCAGCCACTCGAAGCTGACGACCGCCCAGCCGTAGGCGCGAATCCGCCAGCCGCCGTCCTCGCGCCCCTGCACGAAGCTCCAGCCACCGTGCTCGACGAACCGCCGGCCGTCGCGCACGCCGCTCCACTCGGTCGGCAGGGTGAAGTGCACGGTCTCGTCGGTCGTCACGAAATCCTGCGCCGCGCCGAACACATGCTTCAGCTCGCCGATTCCGCCCGCGTGCCCGGTCATGATCGCGCGCCATCGGGCGAGCCCGGCCTGACCCAGGAACACATGCGGCGGAAAGTTCTCCAGGATCGTCACCTCGCCGGTCGAGAACACGCCGGCAAGCAAGCGGTCGTCGACCGTTTCCAGGAAGCGGGCCAAGGCTTCGGGAGCGGCCATCATGGCTGTGTCCGGCGTTTCAATCGTCGCGCTCTCGCTCATCGACTTCGTCTCCTTGCGGCCAGCGCCAGCCCAGCGCGATTCCTGAGCGCCATCACGGCCTGAGCAGCGCTCCAGCGGTCTTTAGAGCAGGGTATGCTTGGGTCTTGTCGTCCCAAGGCGGTCTCGCAGCCCCAGGGCGTCGGTCGTCGCCGCGCCGAGCTTGGTGTTGTCGAAGACGCACCATGTCTCCGCCGAGTCAGCTTCCGAGCGCAGCCGCGCCGCCAGCCGGTCGAGGGTCTCCGGCGGATAGGCGCTTTCGTAGATGTCTGGCGAGCCGTGCCAGCGTCGATAGACCAGGCTGGACGCGCCGCCGGGCTTCGCTGCCTCCGGAACGATCGCGGGATCGGCCGCGACGCGCGCCACGCCGAACGAGGACAGCAGGACCTCGGCCTCTGCCGTAAACCAGGTGACATGACGAGGCTCAAGCACGGTCGCTGCGTTGGTGCGCAGGCGCCAGTCGACCAGGAACCGCTCGGCCAGGCCGGCGTCGAACTTCAGGCTGGGCGGCAGCTGGATCAGGAGCGGGCCGCGCTTGTCGCCCAGGCCGTCGGTCTCGTCGAGGAACCGCGCCATCAGGTCGCCGGTATCGGCCAAACGTCGTTCGTGCGTGATCGTCCTGGGCGCCTTCACCGCCAACCGGAAATCCTTGGGCGTGCTGGCCGCCCAGCGCTCATAGGTCTTGCGCTGATGCGGCCGATAGAAGGACGAGTTGATCTCCACGCAGCCGAACACGGCCGCGTAGCGCTCCAGACTGGTCCCCGCGACTGGAAACGCCTCCAGGGCGCGTGGAAAGCTCCAGCCAGCCGTGCCGATGCGAATGTCCATCCTGGGCCAGCGCGCGGCGCGGCGTTCGGTTCAGTGCCTAGACTCACCCATCGCGCGGCCGCCAGGGCAGCACCGTCGCCCCCTCGAGGCCCACGCGGCGGCACTGGGCCTTCAGCGGGCAGGCGCCGCACTTGGGCGCGTCGTGCGGGCACAGCATCTGGCCCAGGCCATGCTTCATCAGGCAGTGCAGTTCGAAGAGGTCGTCGGCGGTCCAGGCGTCGGGCGCCAGGGCCATCAGGGCGTGATAGCTGTGGGTCGGATCGCCGGGCCCGACCAGACCCAGCCGCTGGGCCGTGCGGTGCACATGGCTGTCGACCACCAGGTCGCGCATGGCCAGGCTGCTGAAGTTGAGCACGCTGGCGGCCACCTTCTGGCCGACGCCGGGCAGGGCGCGCAGCTCGTGCCGGGCCTGCTCGACGGTGAGGTTGCGCAGGTGGCTCAGCGACAGCCAGCCGATGCGGTCCTGGATCATCCGCAGGGCGATGGGCAGCCGGCGGGCCTTGTCCGGCGCATGGGTGACGTCGTCGATCAGGGCCAGCACCTGGTCCGGCTCGGCCCCGGCCAGGTCCTCCCAGGTGCGGAAGGCGCCCTGCAGCCGCAGGAACGCCGCCCAGGAGACCGCGTCCAGCGTCCGGTGGCTGATCGACGACTTCACCAGCTGCGAGATCGGGTCCATCCGGGCCTTGGGCCGCTGGGGGCCGAAGGCGGCGAGCAGGACGTCGCGCACGTCTTCGAGCGGCGACCGGGCCAGACAGAGGGACAGCTGCATGCGCTCGCCTCGCGTGAACATAATGAGAACATTACGGTCCGGGCGGGCGTTTGTCGAGAGGGCTCAGCCGCGGCGGCGGGCGCGCGCCCAAAGCACGGTGACGCGACGGCGCAGCCGCTGCAGCGCCACGCGGACAGGTGTAGGGGCAGGGACCGTCTCGGGGCGTTCCTCTTCGGGCAGACCCACGCCGGCGAACCGCGCGATCAGATCGCGCAGCTGCGGCTCCTGCACGGCGAGCGCCGCCTCGACCGGCGTCATCCACTTCAGGGTCCGCTGGCCCTTCTCGGGCCAGATCGCGTGCTCGCCGGTGATCCGCATGGGATAGACGTCGACCTTCACGAGCCGTCCGGCGCCGCTCTTCAGCCGCTTGAGGTACTCGTATTCGCCGAAGGGGGTCTCGACGATCACGCCGTCGAGCCCGGCCTCCTCATAGGCTTCCTGGGCGGCCGCCTGGTGATCCAGCCTGTCCTTCATCGGCCAGCCCTTGGGGATCACCCAGCGACGGGTCTCGCGCGACGAGACGAGCAGGACCTCGAGCGCGGCCCCTTCGCCGCGCCAGGGCAGGGCGGCGACCTGGCGACGCTTGCCGCCGCCCTTGGCCCCGCCGGTCTGCTTGACCGTCCCGTTCGTCACTGCATCCAGAACCCGAGATAGTAGAACGCCACGGCCATCAGCCCGGCCGCAGGGAGCGTGACGATCCAGGCCGTCACGATGTTCTTGGCGATACCCCAGCGCACGGCCGAAACGCGCCGCGACGCGCCCACGCCGACAATAGCGCCAGTGATCGTGTGAGTCGTCGATACCGGAACGCCCAGGTGGGTCGCAATGAACAAGGTGATCGCCCCGCCGGTCTCGGCGCAGAAGCCCTGCATCGGCGTCAGGCGGGTGATCTTGCTGCCCATGGTGTGGACGATCCGCCAGCCGCCGAACAGCGTGCCCAGGCCCATGGCCGCCTGGCAGGTGATCACCACCCAGAACGGGATGTGGCCCGGCTGGTGCGTCGCGCCGTGGGCGAACAGCAGGGCGGCGATGATGCCCATGGTCTTCTGCGCGTCGTTGCCGCCGTGGCCCAGCGAGTAGAAGGCGGCCGAGACGAACTGCAGCTTGCGGAACACCCGGTCGGCCCAGAACGGCGAGCTCTTCAGGAAGGTCCACGAGACGATCAGCACCAGCAGCAGCGCCAGGGCGAAGCCGATCGTCGGCGAGACGATGATGCCGGCGGCGGTCTTGCCAAGGCCCGCCCACTGCACCGCGCCCAGGCCGCCGACCTTGGCCACTGAGGCGCCGACCAGGGCGCCGATGAGGGCGTGCGAGCTGGAGGAGGGGATCGCCGCCCACCAGGTGATCAGGTTCCAGCTGATCGCGCCCATCAGGGCGGCGAAGATCAGGCGGTCGCTGATGATGTGCGGATCGATGATGCCCGAGCCGACGGTCTTGGCCACGCCGAGCCCGACGAACATGAAGGCGATGAAGTTGAAGAAGGCCGCCCAGATCACCGCCCACTTGGCCGAGAGCACGCGGGTGGAGACGATGGTGGCGATCGAGTTGGCCGCGTCGTGCAGCCCGTTCAGGAAGTCGAACGCCAGGGCGACGACCACCAGGAACACCAGGATGAGGAGCGTGGGATCCACGGCGCGGGCTCTTTAGACCTGCTCGACCACGATGCCGCTGATGCGGTTGGCCACATCCTCGAAACGGTCGACCACCTTTTCCAGGTGGCTGTAGATGTCGATGCCGACGATGAAGGCCATCGGGTCCTTCTCGCGGTGGGCCAGGAACAGCTCCTTGCGGCCGATGTCGTACATCTGGTCGGCCTGTTCCTCGATGTGCGTAATCTTCACGGCCAGGTCGGACAGGCGCTGGGCGTTGTGGCGCATCTTCGGCAGCAGCGACACGGCCTCGGCCGTCAGGTCGGCGGCCTGGACGATGATCTGCGCCATCGCCTTCATCTGCGGCTCGAAGGTGGTGACCTCAAACAGGCTGACCACCTTGGCGGTCTTGCGCATCTGGTCGATGGCGTCATCCAGCGACGTCGTCAGGTCCTGGATGTCGCTACGGTCGAAGGGCGTGATGAAGCTGCGGCGCACGGCCTGCATCACCTGGCGCGTGACCTCGTCGGCCTCTTCCTCGTGCAGGTTCACCCGCGCGGTGGCCGCCTCGATGCTGTCGGCGCCGCTCATCAGGTCGCTGAGCGCCTTGGAGCCGGCCACCAGCGTCGCGGCGTGCTGGGCGAAAAGATCGAAGAACCGGTCTTCCTTGGGCATGATCGCCCGGAACAAACCCAGCATGTCGCTTCATCCTCTGTTCGAAGCGCGAACGAAAAACGCGGACGTCCGTATCGGGAGCATCCGCGCATTGGGCGGACCGGAACCACGGAAGCGGCGGGCTTTCAAGCCCTGCGTGAAACTTTTGTGACAAATCGCTGCTCGGGCGGGGACCACGGCGCATGGCGCTCGGCAGGTTGCGAAGGTTGCGGCAAGATGGCCCCACGCCCTTCGGAGTCGCGCGCATGGCCTACACCCTGACGGTCAACGGATCGCCCCACACGGTCGATGCCGAACCCAGCACGCCCCTGCTGTGGGTGCTGCGCGACCTGCTCGACCTGGTCGGAACCAAGTACGGCTGCGGCGTCGCCCAATGCGGCGCCTGCACGGTGCATCTGGACGGCGTTCCCGTGCGCGCCTGCGTCACGCCCGTCTCGCGGATCGGGACCAGGGCGGTGACCACCATCGAGGGGATCGCCGCCAATCCGGTCGGCGCCAAGGTGCAGGAAGCCTGGAAAAGCCTAGACGTGCCCCAGTGCGGCTATTGCCAGGCCGGCCAGATCATGTCGGCCACGGCGCTGCTGGCCGCCACGCCCAAGCCCACCGACGCGCAGATCGACGCGGCCATGGACGGCAATCTCTGCCGCTGCGCCACCTATCCGCGGATCCGCAAGGCCATCAAGTCGGCCTCCGGCCAGGCGGAGGCGTAAGCGCCATGAACGCCCCGGTCCTCTCGCGCCGCCTGTTCCTGGCCGCGTCCACCGCCGCCGGCGGCGGCCTTCTGCTGTCGTTCAGCCTGGAGACGCAGGCCAAGGCCGCCGGCCCGACCACGCTCAGCGCCTATCTCAAGCTCTCGCCCGACGGCAAGGCGAGCATCGCCTCCAAGATCCCGGAGGTGGGGCAGGGGATGCGCACGGCCTTGCCGATGATCATCGCCGAGGAGCTGGACGTCGCCTGGGAGGACGTGATCGTCGAGCAGGCCCTGGCCGACACCAAGGTCTATGGCCGCCAGGTCGCCGGCGGCTCTATGGCCACGACGCTGGAATGGGACGGCATGCGCCGCGTCGGCGCCGCCGGTCGCTGGATGCTGATCCAGGCCGCGGCCGCCCGGCTGAACGTTCCGTTCTCGGAGCTTTCCACCAAGCCCGGCCGCGTCGTCCACGCCGTCAGCGGCCGCGAGCTTTCCTATGGCGAGCTGGCCCAGGCCGCCTCCGCCATCGCCCCGCCCGATCCCAAGACTCTGGCGCTGAAGGATCCCAAGGCCTTCCGCATCATCGGCAAGAGCCACGTCCAGACCGACAGCGACGCCATCGTCACCGGCAAGCCGCTGTTCGGCATCGACATACGCCTGCCAGGGATGGTCTACGCGACCTTCCTCAAGGCCCCGACCTACGCCGCCAAGGTGGCCACGGCCGACCTGGCCGCCGCCAAGGCCGTGAAAGGCGTGCGCGACGCTTTCGTGGTCGAGGGCGGGACGGCGCTGGACGGCCTCCTGCCGGGCGTCGCCGTGGTCGCCGACAGCTGGTGGGCCGCCCGCCGGGGCCGCAACGCCCTGGACGCGACCTGGGCCGAGCATCCCACCAGCGGCCAGAGCACCGCCTCATTGGCCGCCAAGGCCGCCGAGTTCGCCAAGGGCCCGCCCCAGCGCACGGCCCGCGCCGACGGCGACGTCGCCGCCGCCCTGAAGGGCGCGGCCAAGGTCGTCAGCGCGTCCTACAACTACCCCTTCATCGCCCACGCGCCGCTGGAGCCGCAGAACTGCACCGCCCGCGTCAAGGACGGCAAGGTCGAGATATGGGCCCCGACCCAGAACCCCGAGCCCGGTCGCGCCCTGGTCGCCAAGACCCTGAACGTCCCGCCCGAGAACGTCACGATCCACCTGATCCGCTGCGGCGGCGGGTTTGGCCGGCGGCTGATCAACGACTACATGGTCGAGGCCGCCTTCATCGCCAGCAAGGTCGACGCCCCGGTCCAGCTGATCTGGACCCGCGAGGACGACATCCAGCACGACTTCTACCGCCCCGGCGGCTGGCACAACTTCACCGCCGGCCTCGACGCCAAGGGCGACCTCGTCGCCTGGCGCGACCACTTCGTCAGCTTCGGCGAGGGCGAGACCTTCGTCCGCTCAGGCGGCATGAACTCCAGCCAGTTCCCGGCCGGGGCCGTGGCCAACTACCAGCACGACGTCTCGGTGATGCCGCTGGGCATCCCGACCGGACCGCTGCGCGCGCCCGGCAACAACGCCTTCGGCTTCGTCATCCAGAGCTTCACCGACGAGGTGGCCCTGGCCGCCAAGACCGACCCCGTGGAGTTCCGCCGCAAGCTGCTGGGTGAGCCGCGCCTGATCGGTCCGCCGGACCAGAACGACAGCTTCCACACCGGCCGCATGCGCGGGGTGCTCGACCTCGTGGCCGAGAAGTCCGGCTGGGGCCGCAAGCCGCCCAAGGGCCGGGGGCTGGGCGTGGCCTGCCACTTCAGCCATCTGGGCTATGTGGCCGTGGTCATGGAGGTTTCGGTCGCCAAGGGCGAGGTCAAGGTCCACAAGGTGTGGGTCGCCGCCGACGTCGGCCGCCAGATCATCAATCCCACCGGCGCCGACCACCAGGTGCAGGGCTCGATCCTCGACGCCATCGGCAGCACGCTCTATCAGAAAGTCACCTTCGAGAACGGCGCGGCCGTGGAGAGCAACTTCGGCGACTTCCCGCTGCTGCGGATGAGCCAGACGCCGCCGATCGAGGTCCACTACCTGCTCAGCGACAACCGCCCCACCGGCCTGGGCGAGCCAGTCCTGCCGCCGGCCCCGGCCGCCCTGTGCAACGCCATCTTCGCCGCCACCGGAAAGCGCATCCGCAGCCTGCCGGTCGGCGACCAGCTGGCTTAAGGGCGGGTCGACATTCAAGATTCGAGCTTGGTCCTCGTCCTTCGACGAGCTCAGGATGAGGACCATTTACAGGCCCAGATCGTAGAAAAACCTCATCCTGAGCCTGTCGAAGGACGAGGTTTTCGTCTCAGATTTGAATGTCGATCAGCCTCAAGGAAAACAGGCCCGCGACATAGCGTCCCAAGGCCCTGCTTTGGCCTTGGGAGCGTCGTTTCTAAACGATGTTCTTAACCTTGTCGGCCGATCCTCGAAGCCTGAATTCGGGGAGCGGGACCATGGGCGAACACGTCGAGACGCTGGTGATCGGGGCGGGGCCCGCCGGGCTGTCGGCCGCTCACGCCCTGGCTCGCGCCGGCCGGACGGTCACGGTGCTTGAGGCGCAAGGCTGTGTCGGCGGCGCCGCCCGCACCCTGTCGTTCGGCGACTTCCGGCTGGACGTCTCGGGACGCCGCCTGTCCTCGGCCGATCCGGCCATCCGCGCCTTCTGGACGGCCCTGCTGCCCGACGATCTCGAGATCGCGCCCGGGGCCCTTCGCCTCGAAGGCGAGAAGACGCCCGCCCGCGGCCAGCACGGCGCGGCGCTCGGCGCGCTGATCAGCGCGCGTCTGCGCCCGATCGCCAATTCCAAGACGCTCGGCGAATGGCTCACCCGCCGGTTCGGCCGTCGCGTCGCCCGCCGTCTCGGCGCCTATGCCGAAAAGCTCTGGGCCCTGCGCCCCGAAGAGACCCCGGCCCAGCCGGCGTGCCCCAGCTTTCGGTCCGAGGACGGCGTCAGGCCGCGCCAAGGGACGGGCCAGCTGTGGAAGGCCTGCGCGGAGGCGATCGCCCAGGCCGGCGGCGATATCCGCCTCGAACGCTGCGTCACCGGCCTGCGGCGCGACCGGAGCAGCGGCGTCTGGACGGTTTCGGCCCTCGCGCCCGACGGCCGCGAGGAGACCTTCACCGCCGACCAGCTGATCTCCAGCATGCCGCTGCGCGAGCTGATGAGCACGCTGACGCCGACGCCGATCAGCCTGTTCCACGCCTGTGAGCTCATGTACCGCGACCAGGTCACCGTCGCCTTCGCCGCCACGCCCGGCCGCCGTCGCGCGCCTGCCCTGGCCGAGATCCACGGCGCCTCGATCAAGGCCGCGCGCGCCCGCGCGCTGGAAGGCGAGGCCCTGGCCCTCGACTACTACTGCTTCGAAGGCGACGCCCTCTGGACCGCCGACGACGAGACCCTGGTCGCCCAGGCCGCCGCCGAAGCCCGCCGCCTGGGCCTCATCGCTCCCGGCGCCGTCCGCGACGCCCAGGTGGTGCGCCAGCGCAAGGTCCATCCGATCCACGACGAGGCCTGCGACGAGCACCTGAAGATGATCGGCCTGGACCTGCGCCTGCATTTCGCCGGCCTGCACCTGGCCGGCCGCGCCGGCGCCCACGGCGACAGCGCCGACGACCAGTCGATCCGCACCGGCCTCGCAGCCGCCGCCGCCGTCCTGAACCGCGTGGCGGCGCCGACCAGGATCGCGGCTTAAGAGCCTTCGACGACCTCTCCCGGAGGGAGGGGGGAGGGGGGAGGGGGTAAGCCCACCCCACCCGTAAAATCCCCGCGAAAGCGGGGACCCAGGCTTTTTCTGAAACGCG
>LNIY01000096.1 GCA_001449105.1 Caulobacter vibrioides
AGATGTGTATAAGAGACAGGGATGGGTTCGACGGTGGGGCCGACGACCGAGGGTTTGGGCTTGGGCGGCGGCGGGGGCGGCGCATCCTTGCCGCCCATGAACGGGAAGCGGCGCTTCTTGGCCTCCTGCTCGGGCTGGGGCTCGCCGCGGTGCTGGGGCGTGGCCGGCGGCATGCAGCCGCGCGCCTCGCCCAGGCCCTTCAGATAGGCGCGCCGCACGGCGCCGGCGGCCATGGCCGACTGCACGAGGCGATCGTGCTTCTCGGCGCCCGACAGCTTGCGGACCCAGCCGCGCATGGGGATCAGGTCCTGGGCGGCGCTGGCCATGGCTCCGAGGGCTGCGTCGCCGGCGGCCTTGCGGCCCCGGTCCATCAGGTCCTCGTCCTCGCCGGGCGGCACCTGGTCGAGGTCGATGCCGAGGGCGGCGTCGAGCGGCTTCACCAGGGCCGTCAGCTGGCCGCAACTGGAGGGCTGGGGTCGGGCGTAGGGGTCCTGCATGGCTTCGAGCAGCACGGGCGGGATCTTGGTGCGCATCAGGTTGACGTCGCGCAGCGGGGCGGTGACCGCGCCGGAGAGGCCGTCCTTGTTGGCCTCGGAGGTGGTCTGGATCTTGTCGAGGTTCTCGACCTCGGCCTGCGAAACGGGCGCCTGGCCCTGTGCGGCTTGGGGCTCGGGCTGGTGCGTGGTGGCGCAGGCGGCCAGGAGCGGCAGCGTGGCGGCGAGGAGGAGCAGGCTTCGCATGACGTGACCCTAACGCGCGACGAGCCGTGTCGTCATCCGCTGTGTCGCGCACGAATCGAACGGCTCCCCGAAGAGGTCGCGGAAGTTGCGGTCCGACTACGGCCTAGATTGGGCGGCGAGATGAACCGAGCGCCGCCGACCCCCGCTGGATATCCAGATCGGGGCTGATTTCGTTCAGGTTTTCGAAAAGAGTTTGGTAGGCCGGCTGGGATTCGAACCCAGGACCATTCGATTAAAAGTCGAATGCTCTACCACTGAGCTACCGGCCCGCTGTCGACACGGAAGGCCGTGAGAAGCGGCGCGGAACATAGTCGGGCGTCGCCTGCGTCGCAAGCCGGGTTTAGCGGTAGCCTGTGGATGGGATGGGCAATTGATCCCATATCGTGAGTTGATGTGGCGATATGTGAAATATCTTGCGTCCCCGCCCGTTCTTCGGGATGGTCCGGCCCAGAATGACGGTCGCGGATCGCGCGGCCAAGGGGGAGGCGGACGAGGATGCAGCCTGGGCGACGCAGTGTTCTGGCCGGCCTGCTGCTGGCGCCCGCGACCGCCGCCGCGGCGCTGGAGGCGCAGATGACCGCTCGCAGGTTCGACTTCACCGCCAAGCCGCGCGAGGGCTTCACGCCCGTCGCCGCCGATCGTCTCTATGACGCGACCGCTGGCTACGGCTTCGAGCCGGGGCAGGGGCGGTCGTTCTCGGTCGCCGTGCCCGAGGGCGACTGGCGCGTGACGCTGGAGATCGAGGGCGGCGCGGATCTCACCGTGAAGGCCGAATCCCGCCGGCTGATGGCCGAACAGATCCGCACCAAGGCCAGGGAGCGCCGCGAGGTGGCGTTCGTGGTCAACACCCGCACGGCCGCCCTGCCGCCGCCGCCGAAGAACGCCCCGGGCGGGACCGAGGTGATCCTCAATCCGCGCGAGAAGGGCACGCCCAACTGGGACGACAAGCTGACCGTCGAGTTCTGCGGCCCGGCCCCGAAGGTGGCGCGGATTACGATCGAGCCGGCCGACGTGCCGCGCGTCTTCCTGCTGGGCGATTCCACCGTCACCGACCAGCCCTTCGAGCCGGCCGCCGGCTGGGGCCAGATGCTGCCCAGGTTCTTCGCCCCGACCGTGTCGGTGGCCAGCCACGCCGAGTCCGGCGAGACGATGAAGTCGTTCCTGATGGAGCACCGGCTGGACAAGGTGCTGAGCCAGACGCGGGCCGGCGACTTCGCGCTGATCCAGTTCGGCCACAACGACCAGAAGGAAAACTGGCCCCAGACCTATGTGGCGGCCGACAGCACCTATCGCGATTACCTCAGGGCCTATGTGGGCGAGTTCCGGCGGCGGAAGGCCACGCCCGTGCTGGTGACCTCGATGCACCGCCGGCGGTTCGACGAGGCGGGCAGGATCATCAACACCCATGGCGACTATCCGGCCGCGGTGCTGGCCGTGGGCCAGGAGCTCGGCGTGCCGGTCATCGACCTGGCGGCGATGAGCAAGGCCTTCTACGAGGCGCTGGGACCCGTGCAGTCGCCCAAGGCCTTCGCCGACGGCGGCAGGGACATCACCCACCACGACAACTACGGCGCCTATGAGCTGGCCCGCTGCATCGTGGAGGGGATCAAGGCCGGCGTTCCCGAGTTGGCGCGCCATCTGGCGACCGACGCCGGGACGTTCGATCCGGCCAAGCCGACGCCGCCCGACAGCTTCGTCATGGCTCCCAGCGCGGCCCGCAGCAACGCGGCCCTGCGCGGCAACTGACTTCTTGCGAGGTTTTCCGATGATCGACCGTCGCTCCCTGCTGGCCCTGGCCGGCGCGACCGCCGCCAGCCCGGCCATGGCCCAGGCGCCCGCCGCCAAGCCCGCCGCCTCGACCCTGGAGATCCGTCCGATCTGGCCGGGCAAGGCCCCGGGCGGCGAGAGGGTAACCGTCAAGGAGCAGGTCATCCTGCGCACCCCGGGCGGGGATCCCAACGACACGGCCTTCCTCAACATCACCGACCCGGTGCTGATGATGCGGCGGCCGGAAAAGCCCAACGGCGCGGCGATCCTGATGATCCCCGGCGGCGGCTACAAGCGCGTGGCGGTCAGCAAGGCCGGCGCGGCGATCGACAAGTGGATCGCCGACCAGGGCGTGACCGCCTTCGTCATGACCTACCGCCTGCCGGCCGACGGCTGGGCGGCGGGGCCGGACGTGGCGCTGCAGGACGCCCAGCGGGCCATCCGCATCATTCGCTCGCGAGCGGGCGAGCTGGGCCTGGATCCGGCGCGCGTGGGCGTAATGGGCTTCTCGGCCGGCGGACACCTGGCCGGACGCCTGTCGACCCAGTTCAAGCGGGATGCCTATGCCCCGATCGACGCCATCGACACGCTGTCGACGCGTCCGTCTGTGGCGGGGCTGTTCTATCCGGTGGTTACCATGCTGCCGCCCTTCGCGCACGGCGCCTCGATGAAGGAGCTGCTGGCGGGCGACGCCTCGGACGCGCGCCGCAAGGCCGCCTCGTTGGAGCTGGACGTGCCGGCCGACACGCCGCCGACCTTCATCGCCACCGCCGCCGACGACAGGGTGGTGCCGGCCGACAATTCCCTGCTGCTCTATTCGGCCCTACGCGCTGCGGGCGTGCCCAGCGAGCTGCACATGTTCGAGAAGGGCGGTCACGGCTTTGGCCTCACCGGTCCGGGCGGTATCGACATGGGCTGGCCGCAGCTGCTGCCGCCGTTCCTGCGCCGTCACGGCCTCTACACGTGATCTTCGACGTCACGGCCTTCGGCGCGAAGGGCGACGGCCAGGCGCTGGACACCGACGCGATCAACGCCGCCATCTCGGCGGCGAAGAAGGCCGGCGGCGGGGTCGTGAGCCTGCCGGAGGGGCGCTATCTGAGCTTCTCGATCCGGCTGGCCGGCGGCGTGACGCTGCGGCTGGAGGACGGCTGCGTGCTGGTCGCGGCCGATCCGGCGCGGCATGGCGGGACCTACGATCCGCCCGAGGACAACCCGCACGACCTCTACCAGGACTTCGGCCACAGTCACTGGCGCAACAGCCTGATCTGGGGCGAGGACCTGGAGGACGTGGCCGTCGAGGGCCCCGGCCGCATCGACGGCGAGGGCCTGACCCGCGAGGGGCCAGGCTCGCGCTGGCGCCGGCAGGCGGGCGAGTTTCCGCTGAGCATGGTCGGGCTTTCCGCTGAGGCCATGGCCGAGCTGGTGCCCGAGCGAGCGGCGATGATCGGCCAGGGCAACAAGTCGATCGCCCTGAAGCGCTGCCGCCGCGTGCGGCTGTCGGGCTTTTCGCTGTTCCAGGGCGGACACTTCGCGGTGCTGGCGACGGGCTGCGAGGACCTGCTGATCGAGAACCTGCTGGTCGACACCAACCGCGACGGCCTGGACATCGACGGCTGCACGCGCGTGCGCATCGCCGGCTGCCGGGTCAACACGCCAAACGACGACGCCATCGTGCTGAAGGCCTCGATGGCTCTTGGCGAGGCGCTGCCGACGCAGGACGTCGAGATCACCGGCTGCCACGTCTCGGGCTTCGATCCGGGCACTGTGCTGGACGGCACGCTGGGGCGCGAGCAGCGGATCTCGCCCGACCAGGACCGGGTGACCGGCCGCATCAAGATCGGCACCGAGAGCAACGGCGACTTCCGCCGCATCAGCATCAGGGACTGCGTGCTGGAGCGCTCGCGTGGGCTCGCCCTGGAGACCGTCGACGGCGGGACCATCGAGGACGTCGATATCGAGGACGTGCGCCTGGTCGAGATGACCAGCGCGCCGCTGTTCCTGCGCCTGGGCGCGCGGCTGCGCGGACCGGAGGGGACCAGGCCCGGCGCCCTGCGTCGGGTGAGCGTGCGGAACCTGCGCGGCGAGGACGCCTTCGCCGACCTGCCGGTGATCCTGGCGGGCCTGCCCGGGCATCCGATCGAGGACGTGCGGCTGGAGAACCTGACACTCTCGTTCCTGGGCGGGGCGGGGGAGGCGGGCGTCGAGCCGCCGGAGCTGGAGGACGCCTATCCCGAGCCGCGGATGTTCGGCGATCCGCCGGCCTGGGGCCTGTGGGCGCGGCACGTGCGGGGCCTGGCGATCGAGGGCCTGGCGCTGAGCGGAAATCCCGACGCACGCACGCCGGTGCGGATCGAGGGCGAGGACCTGACGGGCGAACCGTTCCGGAAGCGGTAGCCCGCGCCGTGTCCCAACAGTGCGGCTTAGCGTCGCGTGAGCCGATTTGATGGGCCGGAAGGCGTCGATTTTAGCACCTTCGCCGCCTAGATGAGCGACAAGGAACGGGATCGAACCGTTCGATCCGGCGTAACGTCGACCCTGGGGCCATGTTTCTAGCCAAGTTCGTAAGAACCGTTGCGACTGTCGTGCTGGCCGCGCTTATGGCGGTGACGACGGACTACTGCGTCAACATCCTGATCCTGAAACGGGCCGAGGTGTTCACGCCGTGGATGACGATGACCATCGTGGTGATCGTGGGCGGGCCGCTGTTCTACTTCCTGCACAGCCAGCGCCTGAACCTCCGGGCCGCCAAGCTGGACCTCTCGCACAGCCTGAAGATCCAGCGGCAGACGGCCGAGGAGGCCGAACGCCGCCGCCGCGAGGCCGAGCAGACCCTGTCGCGCCTGCGCGAGCACGAGTCGCTGTACCGCATCCTGGCCAACAACCTGACCGACGCCCTGTCGATGTGGTGGCCGGACGGCCGGCGGCGCTACAACTCGCCGGCCATCGAGCGGCTGACGGGCTACACCCCCGCCGAGTTCCTGGTCGCACCCAACCTGCTGGGCGTCAGCGACGAGGACGGCGCCAAGGCCGTGGCGGCCATCCGCACCCTGCAGACCCCCAGCGACAGCAGCACGCTGGAGTACCAGTTCCTGCGCAAGGACGGACAGGCGATCTGGATCGAGAGCACCTATTCGCTGGTGCCCAAGGAGGAGGGCGGCGGCTTCATCGCCACCAGCCGCGACATCACCGAGCGCAAGCGCCTGGCGCAGGAGCTGGCGGCGGCGGCGCACGAGGCCCAGGCGGCGGCCGCGGCCAAGGCCGACTTCCTGGCCAACATGACCCACGAGCTGCGCACGCCTCTGACGGCGATCATCGGCTTTTCGGGCCTGCTGCGGCAGTCGTCGGCCCTGGCGGAGAACGACGCCCGCCAGGTGCGGCTGATCCACGAGGCCAGCAATACGCTGCTGGGCGTGATCAACGACGTGCTCGACTTCTCGCGCCTGGAGGCGGGGCTGGAGCTCGACGCCGAGCCGTTCAAGCCGTGCGAGATCGCCCGCTCGGCCGCGGCCCTGATCGAGAGCCAGGCCCAGGCCAAGGGCCTGCCGGTGCTGATCGAGTTCGGCCCGGGCCTGAAACCCCTGCTGGGCGACGCGGCGCGGGTGAACCAGGTACTGCTGAACTTCCTGTCCAACGCGGTGAAGTTCACCAGCGAGGGGCAGATCGTCATCAGCGTGAACCAGGAGCCGTCAGCCCTGGGCCAGCGCCTGCGGATGGCGGTGCGCGACAGCGGCATCGGTCTTCCCGACGACATGCACGAGGCGGTGTTCGAACGCTTCATCCAGGCCGACGCCGGCGTTTCGCGACGGTTCGGCGGCACGGGCCTGGGATTGGCGATCTGCAAGCGGATCATCGAGGCCATGGGCGGCGAGATCGGCGTCGAGAGCGCGCCGGGGCGCGGCTCGACCTTCTGGTTCGAGGTCGAGCTGCCGGTCACCGAGAGCGTGGCCAACGACCTGCCCGCGCCGGCCCCCGCGCCGGCCCTCAGCCGTTCGGTGCGCATGCTGCTGGTCGAGGACAACGCCGCCAACCGCGAACTGATCGGCGCGCTGCTGGCGCCGTTCGACGTCGAGGTGGAGATGGCCGTCGACGGCGTGGCGGCGGTCGACGCCTTCAAGGCCGGAAAGGCCTACGACCTGGTGCTGATGGACGTGCAGATGCCGGTGATGGACGGCCTGACCGCCCCCCGCCGTATTCGGGCGCTGGAGCCGATGGGGGGGCGCACCCCCATCATCGCCATGACCGCCAACGTCCTGCCCGAGCAGGTGGCCACCTGCATGGCGGCAGGCATGGACGCCCACCTGGGCAAGCCGATCAATCCCGGCCGGCTGCTGGAGATGGTGGCGCGGTGGGGGCAGGCGGAGGCGGCTTAGGTCGGCGCTGACCCCCGCCGGCCCTCCGGGCCACCTCCCCCAGAGGGGGAGGATCTAACTCAAAGCCCCTTGGCCACGCCTTCGCGACGCGGATCCGCGCCGCCTTCCAGCACCCCGCCCCCACCTGCTTTATTTGGCCGCACGATCACCCCGTGCAGGCCCGAATTCTCGTTCTGGCCTTCCTTGACCATCACGCCGCGCGCCTGCAGGGCGGCGGTCAGCTCGGGGCCGAAGCGGCCCACCTCACCCGAGAAGGTGTCCCCGCGCGCCACCAGGTTCGGCAGGGCCACGGCCTCCTGCATCGACAGGCCCCAGTCGAACACCCCGACCATCGCCTTCAGATTATAGGACAGGATGGCCGAGCCGCCGGGCGAGCCGACGGCGGCCAGGAACTTGCCCTTGCCGTCCAGCACCACCACCGGCGACATCGACGAGCGCGGGCGCTTGCCCCCGGCCACGGCGTTGGCGCCGGGCAGGCCGTCCTTGTCGGTCGGCGCGAAGTTGAAGTCGGTCAGCTGGTTGTTGAGGAAGAAGCCGCCGACCATCCGGCCCGAGCCGAAGATGCTCTCGACCGTGGTGGTCATCGACACCACGTTGCCAGCCGCGTCGACGATGACGAAGTGGGTGGTGCCGCCCGGCTCGATGGTCGAGTCCGGGCCGACCTTGGGCGCGCCCTTGGGCAGGCCGAAGCTCGGGGCCGGGCCCGCCGTCTCGCCGATCAGCTTGGCGCGCGCCTTCACATAGGCCGGCTCCAGCAGGCCCTCGACCGGCACGGTCACCTTGCCCGGGTCGCCGACATAGCGGTCGCGGTCGGCGTACATCACCCGCTCGGCCTCGGCGATCTGGGTCCAGGCGATCGGGTCCTGGGCGTTACGCTTGGCGATGTCGGTGTGCTCGAGCATCAGCAGCGCCTGCAGCAGCGACACCCCGCTCGACGACGGGTTGGGCACGCAGACGGTGTAGACCTTCCACGGACGGCACAGGGCGTCGGCCGAGCGCGGCTTGTAGGTTTTCAGGTCGGCCAGGGTCATGGCCGAGGGCCGCTCGCCCTCGTGCAGCTTGGCGACGATCGCCTGCGCCAGCGGGCCTTCATAGAGCGCCGAGGGGCCCTCGGCGGCCAGGCGGCGCACGGTGGCGGCGTAGGCCGGGTTCTTCAGCGTCTCGCCGGCCTGGTAGCGCCGGCCGTCGGGCTTGGTGAAATAGGCCGCCGCGTCGGCGGTCTGGCCCTGGGGCGAGCGGCCGTTGATCATCGAGGCCAGGCGCGGGCTGACCACGAAGCCCTGGTCGGCCAGTTGCTCGGCGTCGAGGAACAGCCGGTCCCAGCCGATCGACCCGTGCTCCTTCTGGGCCTGGGCCAGCATGGCCACCGCGCCGGGCACGCCGGTCGAGCGGCCCGACAGCACCGCCGAGATGAACGACACCGGCTTGCCGTCCTCGCCCAGGAACAGGGCCGGCGTCGCGCCGGCCGGGGCGGTCTCGCGACCGTCATAGGCCGTCACCTTCCCCGTCCCGGCGTCGTAGAAGACCATGAACGAGCCACCGCCCAGGCCCGAGCTCTGCGGCTCCACAAGGCCCAGCACGGCCTGCACGGCCACCGCCGCGTCGATCGCCGAACCGCCCTCGCGCAGCACCCGCAGGCCCGCCTCGGTGGCCAGCGGATTGGCCGAGGCCACCATGCCGCGCGGGCTGTAGGCGGCCGTCGCGCCAGACGTCCTGGGAGCGGTCTTCGGGGCCGAGACGGCCGGCTTGACCGCATCCGGCGCCGCCGCCGTGGTCGCGCAGCCGGCGATCCCTCCGCAAGCGGTCAGGACGGCGAGGGCGGCGAGAACGGGCAGGCGCATGGGCGGATCCTTCGGAAGACCGGGCGTCGGGGCGCGAAACGGGCCGGCCAGGGCGTCGGAAATCCGACTCGGACGGCGGAGATTCGACGAACCATGCCCCCGACGCCGCCACCGCGCTCGCGAAAAATCGCCCTCGCAGGCCCCTGCGACATCTTTTTCGCCGGCAGAAACCCTTATGCGCCAAGGGATCGCGCAGTTATCCACCGAACTTGGCGACTTTCTTGCGACAAGACGCTTGCGCACCCCAGGGGTACGGGGTATCTCCCCCGCCTCGCCGCAAGGCAGTGCGCGCCCGTAGCTCAGCTGGATAGAGCATCAGACTACGAATCTGAGGGTCGGACGTTCGAATCGTTCCGGGCGCGCCATTCTTCTTCTCCTTGAAGAACCTCCTGAAAATTCAGAGTTGCCGGCGCGGCGGGTTTGGCCTTAGCGCTGCGGCATGACCGTTTCCGTACTCTTCGTCTGCCTGGGCAACATCTGTCGCTCGCCGCTGGCCGAGGCCGCGTTCAGGCTGGAGGCGCAGCGGCTGGGGCTGGACGTGGTCGTGGACTCGGCCGGCACCGGCGGCTGGCACGCGGGCGATCCGCCGGACCGGCGGGCGCAGGCGACCGCGCGGCGGCACGGGGTGGAGATCGGCGGCTATGCGGCGCGGCAGGTGACGACCGCCGACTTCGAGCGCTTCGACCACGTGGTGGCGCTGGATCTCGACAATCTGCGCAACCTCAAGCGTTTGGCGCCGGCCGGGAGCCGGGCGCGGCTGAGCCTGCTGCTCGACCATGTGGACGGCCGCGCAGGAGAGGCCGTGGCCGATCCCTACTATGGCGACGACGCCGGGTTCGAGATCACCTGGGCCGACGCGGCGGCCGGGGCGCGCGGGCTGGCGGCGAAGATCGCGCGATAGGCGCCTTGAGCGTCATGAAGAAGGACGTCCAGATCAGCGGAAGCTGAAAACGTCCCCCCTCCGGCCCTCCGGGCCACCTCCCCCAGAGGGGGAGGATCTATCAGCGCCGAGCCAGGCCCCTCTGGGGGAGCTGTCGCGGAGCGACTGAGGGGGTCCCCCTACCCCAAATGCACCCGGATCAGGCTGCGCGCGGCGCGGGCCACCGAGCGGGCCGGGCCGTCGGCGCCGAGGGTGACGCGGGCGGTGTAGGAGCCCTCCATCAGCAGCATCAGGGCGTCGGCCAGCTCGTCGTCGGCGGCGCCGGCGCGGCGGCACAGGTCGATCAGCCGGCCGTGCAGCGAGCGCTTGTAGTTCACCGACACCTGCTGGGCCGGGTGGTTCTCCTCGTGCAGCTCGATGGCGGCGTTGGCCAGCGGGCAGCCATGGATGTTCATGTCGCAGGCCTTGGTCTCGAAGGCGTCGAAGATCGCCTCCAGCTGGCCGCGCGGGTCGCTGCAGCACATGGCCGTGACGCCGTCCCACCAGGCCCAGTATTCGCGCTCCTGCTCGCGCAGCACCTCGGCGACCAGCTCGTCCTTGGACGGGAAGTTCCGGTACAGGGTCATCTTGGTGGCCTCGGCCTCGGCCGCGATGGCCTCGACGCCGACGGCCCGGATGCCGTGTTGGTAGAAGAGCTCGCGGGCCGTCTCGAAGATCCGGTCGCGGGCGGGTCTCTTGGACGCCGGCGGACCGTCCGGCGCGCACGCCGTCCCGGCTCCCAGCTCCCCCGAGCCGACCTCCCCAGATTTTCTCGCAGCCATTTTCGCAGCACCTCGCCTTGACGTGAGAGTTACCGGTCAGTATCTCTCCGCCATGGAGTGATACCGAACGGTATCGTCACATCCTAAATCGTCATTCCGCCGAGCCAAGTCAAGCAACAGACCCTGCGACATTTCTCCCCCTCTTACCCCTTGAACGGAGCGCAAGCCATGCCGAACGCGAGCGACATCACCGCCGCCCCCGAAGCGACCCAGGCCTGCCTCTCCACGGGGTGGCTGGCCACCGCCGCCTGCCACGGCCGTTCGATCCAGCGCTGGCTCGACCGGGCCACGGCCCCCAAGCCCCGTTCCCGGTCCTCCCGGCCGTACCGTCCTCCCACCTGGGAATAGTCCGAGCGTCCCCCTCCCCGTCCGCTCCTCCCCGAGCGTCTTTCTCGACAGGTCTTCCGATGCGCCAAGCCATCAACACCTTCGCCGGCCTCGCCGCGCTGGCGGTCCTTTCCGCCTGCAGCGCCCAGGCCAAGCCCGAACAGGGCCCCGCCCCCGCCGTCCAGGTCACCGTCGCCGACGTGGCCTTCAAGTCGCTGCGGCAATGGGACGACTTCACCGGCCGCCTGGAAGCGGTCGACACCGTCGACATCCGCCCCCGCGTCGGCGGCTACGTGAACAGCGTGCGGTTCTCGGAAGGCGCCTATGTCCGCAAGGGCCAGGTGCTGTTCGAGATCGACCCGCGCCCGTTCCAGGCCGACGCCGCCCGCGCGAGCGCCGAGGTGGCCCGCGCCAAGGCCGGGCTGGACCTGGCCGTCGTCAACCGCGAGCGCGGTCAGCGGCTGATCGACCAGAACGCCCTGGCCCGCAGCGAATTCGACCGCCTGGCCTCGGAAGAGAAGGCCGCCCAGGCCAACCTCGCCGCCGCCCAGGCCGCCCTGCAGACCGCCCGCCTGAACCTGGAATGGACCCGCGTGGTCTCGCCGATCGACGGCCGCGTCTCCAAGGCCCGCATCACCCGCGGCAACCTGGTCACCCAGGCCGACATGCTGACCACCGTGGTTTCGGATGCGCCGATCTATGCGGCCTTCAGCGCCGACGAGCAGACCTTCCTGAAATACGCCGCCGCCGAGCGCGGCAAGGAAAGCCCGGTCTACATGGGCCTGATGACCGAGGACGGCTATCCGCACGAGGGCAAGCTGTCGTTCATCGACAACGCCCTGGACGCCAAGAGCGGCACGATCAGCGGCCGGGCGATCTTCGCCAACGCCGACGGCAAATTCACGCCAGGCCTGTTCGCCCGCATCCGCCTGGTCAGCGCCGCCGCCCAGACGGTGGCCCTGGCCCCCGACCGCGCCATCGCGACGGATCTGGGCAAGCGCTACGTGATCGTCGTCGACCAGGCCAACAAGGCCCAGTACCGCCCCGTCGAGGTGGGTCCGCTGGCCGGCAACCTGCGGGTCGTCCGCCAGGGCCTCAAGCCCGGCGACCGGGTGATCGTCGGCGGCCTGCAGAAGGTCAAGCCGGGCGACACCGTCGCCCCGGTGGCGGTGAAGACGCAAGCCGCCGATCTGGGCCAGCTTGAGGTCGGCCCCCGGAAGGTGGCCTCGGTCGCGACCGCCGTGCAGCAGAACTGACAAGCGGCGTGAAACCCTCGTCCTTCGACAAGCTCAGGATGAGGGTTTCGACTGACCCGCCCCTCGCAAAAGTAGCCCTCATCCTGAGCCTGTCGAAGGACGAGGGCGGCCCCTCTGAACGCTCCCCTCCCCCTTCAAGGGGGGAGGGAACGACCCCTTACGTCCCTCCCCTCGCCGGACGCTCCCCATGAACTTCGCAAAATTCTTCGTCGGACGACCGCGGTTCGCCGCCGTCCTGTCCATCGTCATCTTCATCGCGGGGCTCGTGGCCCTGCCCAACCTGCCGATCAGCGAGTACCCCGAAGTGGTGCCGCCGACCGTCGTGGTGCGCGCGGCCTATCCGGGCGCCAACCCGTCGGTGATCGGCGAGACCGTGGCCTCGCCGCTGGAACAGGCCATCAACGGCGTCGAGGGGATGATCTACCAGTCGTCCCAGTCGGCCTCGGACGGGGCCATGATCCTGACCGTGACCTTCGCGCTCGGCACCGACCTCGATAAGGCCCAGGTGCAGGTGCAGAACCGCGTCGCCCAGGCCCTGCCGAAACTGCCCCAGGAGGTGCAGCGCATCGGCGTGACCACCAACAAGGCCTCGCCCGACCTGACCCTGGTCGTGCACATGATCTCGCCCAACAACCGCTACGACATGCTCTATCTGAGCAACTACGCGCAGCTGAACGTGCGCGATCGCCTCAAGCGCATCGACGGCGTGGGCGACGTGCAGATCTTCGGCGCCGGCGCCTACTCCATGCGGGTGTGGCTGGATCCGGAGAAGGTCGCGGCGCTCGGCATGACCGCCGGCGACGTCGTGCGGGCCTTGCGCGAGCAGAACGTGCAGGTGGCCGCCGGCCAGCTGGGCGCGCCGCCCAACGCCGGCTCGGGCGCCGAATTCCAGCTGTCGATCAACGCCCCCGGGCGCCTGACCGACGAGGACCAGTTCCGCGACGTCATCATCCGCTCGGGCGCCGACGGCCAGATCACCCGCCTGGGCGACGTGGCCCGCGTGGAACTGGGCGCCAACAACTACGCCCTGCGCTCCCTGCTGGACAACAAGTCGGCCGTCGCCGTGCCGATCTTCCAGCGCCCCGGCTCCAACGCCCTGGAAATGGCGTCCGAGGTCAAGAAGACCATGCAGGAGCTGAAGAAGGATTTCCCCGAAGGCGTCGACTACGAGATCATCTACGACACCACCGCCTTCGTGCAGGAAAGCATCGACTCGGTGGTCCACACCCTGATCGAGGCCATCATCCTGGTGGTCATCGTGGTGGTGATCTTCCTGCAGGGCTGGCGGGCCTCGGTGATCCCGCTGCTGGCCGTGCCGGTGTCGCTGATCGGCACCTTCGCGATCATGCTGCTGCTGGGCTTCGGCCTCAACGCGCTCACCCTGTTCGGCCTGGTGCTGGCCATCGGCATCGTCGTCGACGACGCCATCGTCGTGGTCGAGAACGTCGAGCGCCACATCGAGAACGGCCTCAGCCCGCCCGAGGCCACCCGCAAGGCGATGAGCGAGGTCACCGGCCCGATCATCGCCGTGGCGCTCGTCCTCTGCGCCGTCTTCATCCCCACGGCCTTCATCACCGGCCTGTCGGGCCAGTTCTACCGCCAGTTCGCCCTGACGATCGCCATCTCGACGATCATCTCGGCCGTCAACTCGCTGACCCTGTCGCCGGCCCTGGCCGCCGTGCTCCTGAAGTCGCACCACGCGCCCAAGGACCGCTTCCAGAAGCTGATCGACCGCCTGCTGGGCTGGCTGTTCGTGCCCTTCAACAAGGTCTTCCACCGCGCCTCGAACGGCTATGTCCGCGGCGTGAAGGCGACCCTGGGCCGCTCGACCGCCTCGCTGTTCGTCTATGGCGGCCTGCTGCTGCTGACGGCGCTGGCCTTCGCCCGCACCCCGTCCGGCTTCGTGCCGCAGCAGGACAAGGCCTATGTGGTCGCCGTCGTGCAACTGCCCGACGCCGCCTCGCTGGACCGCACCGAGGCCGTGATCAAGCAGATGGGCGACATCGCCATGAAGACCCCGGGCGTCGAGCACTCGGTGGCCTTCCCGGGCCTGTCGGCCAACGGCTTCATCAACAGCCCCAATTCCGGCGCGGTGTTCTTCCCGCTCAGCGACTTCAAGGACCGCCGGAGCAAGGAGCTCTCGGCCGGGGCCATCGTGGGCCAGCTGAACCAGAAGTTCGCCGCCATCCCCGACGCCCAGATCGCGGTCTTCCCGCCGCCGTCCGTGCAGGGGCTGGGCACCATCGGCGGGTTCCGCATGCAGATCGTCGACAAGGCCGGCCTCGGCTCCGACGAGCTCTACAAGCAGACCCAGGCGATAATCGCCAAGGCCCAGAAGGATCCGGCCCTGGCCGGCGTCTTCTCCAGCTACCAGGTGAGCGTGCCCAAGATCCAGGCCGACATCGACCGCGAGAAGGCCAGGGCCCAGGGCGTGTCGCTGACCGACCTCTTCGAGACCCTGCAGGTCTATCTGGGCTCGCTGTACGTCAACGACTTCAACCGCTTCGGGCGGACCTACGAGGTCAACGTGCAGGCCGACCAGGACTTCCGCCTGCAGCCCGAGCAGATGCTGCGCCTGCAGACCCGCAACGGCGACGGCCAGATGATCCCGCTGGGCGCCTTCGTCAGCTTCAAGGAGGCCACCGGTCCCGACCGCGAGATGCACTACAACGGCATGCTGACCGCCGAGATCAACGGCGGCCCCGCGCCGGGCTTCTCGACCGGCCAGGCCCAGGCGGCGCTGGAGAAGATCGCCGCCGAGGAACTGCCGAACGGCATCGGCTTCGAATGGACCGAGCTGACCTACCAGCAGATCCTGGCCGGCAACACGGCGATCTACATCTTCCCGCTGTGCGTGCTCCTGGCCTTCCTCGTGCTGGTCGCCCAGTACGAAAGCTGGAGCCTGCCGCTGGTGGTGATCCTGATCGTTCCGATGACCCTGCTGTCGGCCCTGGTCGGCGTGCTGGTCACCGGCGGCGACAACAACATCTTCACCCAGATCGGCCTGATCGTGCTGGTGGGGCTGGCGTGCAAGAACGCCATCCTGATCGTCGAGTTCGCCCGCGAACGCGAGATCGAGGGCGACACGCCGCTCCAGGCGGTGCTCGAAGCCTGCCGCCTGCGCCTGCGTCCCATCCTGATGACCTCGATCGCCTTCATCATGGGCGTCTGGCCGCTGGTGGTGTCGCACGGGGCCGGGGCCGAGATGCGCCGGGCCATGGGCGTGGCGGTGTTCGCCGGCATGCTGGGCGTGACCGTCTTCGGCCTGATCCTGACGCCGGTGTTCTACTACGTCATCCGCCGGCTCTCGGGCCGCAAGTCGCTGGCGACCGTCAAGACGGCCCCGCCGGCGGTGGAGGCGCAGGCCCACTGACCTAACCGCTCCCCTCCCCCTCGATGGGGGAGGGGCAGGGGTGAAGCGGCGTCGGCCGCCACCCATCCTGAGACGCTGTCACCCCCATCCCCGACCCTTCCCTCATCAAAGGGGGAAGGGAGACCTTCCGAGGCTCCCATGACCCTCCTTCGCACAGCCCTGATCGCCGGCGCCTCGCTGCTGGCCACGGCCTGCGCCGTCGGCCCGACCTACAAGGCCCCGACGCCCGCCCCCGTCGCCCTCCAGAACGCGACGCCCGCCGTCGCCTCCACGACCGCCAATCCCGAGGCCCAGTGGTGGAAGGCGTTCGGCGACCCGACGCTCGACGCCCTGGTCGCCCAGGCCCTGGCCGCCAATCTCGACCTCAAGGTCGCCGTGGCCCGGGTCGACGAGGCCCGCGCCCTGTTCAAGGACGCGCGCCTGGACCAGATCCCGCGCGTCACCGCCTCGGGCGGCTATACCGACACCAAGCAGCAGCAGCCCGGCTTCAGCGACCAGCGGGTCGAGGTCGAGAGCTATCGCGCCGGGCTCGACGCGGCCTGGGAGATCGACCTGTTCGGCCGCGTGCGACGCGGCGTGCAGGCCGCCGGCGCCGAGGCGGGCGCGGCCCAGGCCGACCTGCGCGACGTGCAGGTCAGCGTCGTCGCCGAGGTGGCTCGCAACTATCTGGAGCTGCGCGGCGCCCAGGCCCGCCTGGCCGTGGCCCGTCGCAACCTCGAGACCCAGCGCGACACCCTGCGCCTGACCCGCGTGCGGTTCGAGGCCGGGGCCGGCGGGGCGATCGACGTCGCCAGCGCGGAGGCCCGCCTCAACGCCACCGAAGGCACGATCCCCGAGCTCGTCACCGCCGAGACCCGCGCCAACTACCGACTGGCCGTGCTGACCGGACAGCGCCCCGGGGCGCTGGACGCCCAGCTGGCCCCGCGCGCCGAGGAGCCGGCCCCGCTGGTCGCCGCCCTGCCGATCGGCGAGGCTTCCGACTTCCTGCGCCGCCGTCCCGACGTGCAGGCGGCCGAGCGGCGCCTGGCCGCCCAGACCGCCAAGGTCGGGGTGGCCACCGCCGACCTCTTCCCGCGCGTGCGGGTTACCGGCTTCGTCGGCTTCCTGTCGGGCGCGTCGTCGGGCTTCGGAAACAGCGCCAGCCAGGCCTGGTCGGTCGCTCCGGCGGTCAGTTGGCCCGCGCTCGACCTCGGCGGCGCCCGCGCGCGACTGAAGGCGGCGCAGGCCCGCAACGACGGTGCGCTCGCGGCCTACGACCAGACGGTGCTGGCGGCGATCGAGGACCTAGAGACCGCCCTGGTCTCCTACGCCCAGCGCCAGGCCCGGCTGAAGAGCCTCGCCGACCAGGCCTCCGCCTCCCGCCGCGCCGCCGAGCTGGCCCGCATCCAGTACAAGGAAGGCGGCATCGACTTCCTGGTGCTGCTCGACGCCGAACGCACCCTGCTGGCCGCCGAGGACTCGCTGACCGTGGCCGAGACCGGCGTGAACACCGACGTGGTGGCGATCTACAAGGCGCTCGGCGGAGGGTGGAGCTGACAAGATCCTCCCCCTCTGGGGGAGGGGGCGCGCAGCGCGGGGGGGGGGCCGTTTTCAGCTGCCGTAGAGGCGGCCGATTTCGCGGTCACTCCCCTCTCCGTCGGCTTCGCCGACACCTCTCCCACAGGGAGAGGGTCTTTCGGGTCGCCTCCCCCGTCCCTACCTGCACAGCTCCAACCCGGAGCCCCCGCCCATGGCCGCCGCCGACGCCTACGTCTACCACCCCCGCGACGGCCACGGCCTGGCCCACGATCCGTTCAACGCCATCGTCGGCCCGCGTCCCATCGGCTGGATCTCCAGCGTCGACGCGCAAGGCCGCCGCAACCTGGCGCCCTACAGCTTCTTCAACGCCTTCAACTACACCCCGCCCATCGTCGGCTTCGCCTCGACCGGCTGGAAGGACACCATCGCCAACGTCCAGGCCACCGGCGTCTTCTGCTGGAACCTGGCCACGCGCGAGCTGGCCAGGGCGATGAACACCACCTCCGCCCCCGCCGCGCCCGGCCAGGACGAGTTCGAACTGGCAGGCCTGACGCCTGTCGACGGCAGCCTGGTCGCCGCGCCGCGCGTGCTGGAAAGCCCCGTGAACTTCGAGTGCCGCGTCACCCAGTCGTTCCAGCTGACCACGGCGGCCGGCGAGGCGGTCGAGACCTGGATGACCTTCGGCGAGGTCGTGGCCGTGCACATCGACCGCCGCCTGCTCCGTGAGGACCGTGTCTACGACGCCCCCGCCGGCGAGCCGATCCTGCGATGGGGCGGCCGCGGCGACTATGTCGCCGTCGACCCGGCCGCCATGTTCGAGATGTTCCGCCCCACCAAGGCCGACATCCCGCCGACGGGCTAAGGCCGTCCCGACATTCATCGACGGTCGCTTCCTCAATCCGTCTTCCCCGCGAAGGCGGGGACCCAAGCGGAGTCAGCGGGTCGCTCGCGGACGCGCCGCCTCCTGAAATGCAGCTTGGATCCCCGCTTTCGCGGGGAAACTCGGTGGGAAGCGGCCAAAATTACTGAATGTCGCTCCGCCCTAGCGCCCGTCCCGCTCGGCGCGCATGGCCGTGACCACCTGGCCCAGTTGCACGCCGCCGGGCGCTTCGGGCTTCACCGCCCGCAGGCCGCGCAGATAGGCCTTGTCCATCGGCGAGGCGTCGGCCCGCCCGTCCTCGGTGAAGAGGTTCAGCACGGTGTTGAAACCGGCATAGTCCTGGTCGGCCCGCGCCGAGGCCACGCCGGCCATGGCGACGTAGTCGGCCAGCCCGGCCAGCTTGCGACCGCCCATCCGGCGGCGGTCGACGACCACGAACTGATCCTGGATCACCCCGACCACCGAGGTCCGCACCCGCGAGCCGGCCCCGTCGGTGGCGTACATCAGCAGGTCATTGCCCAGGCCGCCGGCCGCCGTCGACCCGCGCATCACCCCGACCTCGGCATAGTTGGTCCACACCCGCACCGGCCGGTCGGTGGTGGCGTAGCGCTCGAAACTCAAGGGGCGCTCGCGGTCGACCCAGAACTTGCCCGCCGTCCGGGCCTTGCGCACCAGCGCCTCCGGCTCGTCGGCCAGCACCACGGTCAGGTTGGGCCGGCAGCCCTTGCCGGCCATCTTCACCCCCGCATCGCGGGCCATCTGGCTGATGCGGTCGTGCAGATAGCGGTTTTCCTCGGTGCGCCCGCCGGCCACGAACGGGCACAGCGGCCCTGCCCAGCTCATCACCTTGCCCGCCGGCGTCAGGGGCGTGGCCCGCCGCACGAAGGCCGGATAGGGATCCACGCCTCTGGGCGAGACCTCCACCTCCTCCACGGCCGGCGGCGCCGCGCCCTGCGGGACCGACAGCGCCAGCATCACGGCCGCCAGCAGCGAAACCGACATGAAAAACCCTCCCAGGTCGCTCAACCTGGGAGGGTTTCACAAAGCAGCGTTCGCCCGCAAGGACGAAGCGTCGTCAGACGTCGACTTCGGCGTCCAGGGCGTTTTCCTGGATGAACTCGCGACGCGGCTCGACCAGATCGCCCATCAGGCGGCTGAACATGTCGTCGGCGTCGTCGGCGTGGTTGACCTTGACCTGCAGCAGGGTGCGGGCGTCGACGTCCAGCGTGGTCTCCCACAGCTGGTCGGGGTTCATCTCGCCCAGGCCCTTGTAGCGCTGGATGGTCAGGCCCTTGCGACCGGCGTCGAGCACGGCCTGCACCAGGTCGAGCGGACCGCGGACGGTCGTGCTCTTGTCCTTGCGGCGGAAGACGGCCGGCTTGACGAACACCTCGGCCAGCTTGACCGCGCGTTCGGCCAGGCGGCGGGCGTCGGCGGCGTGCAGCAGCACGTCGTCGAGCACCACGCGTTCCGACACGCCGCGGCGCACGCGGCTGAACACGAAGCCGGTGTCGCCGCGCTCGCCCGACCAGGGACCGTCGCCCTCCTCGTTGTAGAGGTTCAGGCGGCCGGCGGCGGCGGCGGCGTCCGGGGTCTCGCCCAGCAGGCCGGCCAGGGCCGCCTGCTCGATGGCCGAGGCCGGGGCGCGGGCGGCGAGACGGTCGATATTGCCCTTGGCCGAACGGGCCAGTTGCACCAGGGCCAGCAGGTCCTGGCCGATCAGGCGCTCGCCCGACGACAGGTCCAGTTCGGCGCCGTCGACGCCCTCGTCCACCAGGAACGCGTCCATCTCGGCGTCGTCCTTGAGGTAGCGCGACGACTTGCCCTTGGCGGCTTTGTAGAGCGGCGGCTGGGCGATGTAGATGTAGCCGCGCTCGATCAGCTGCGGCATCTGCCGGTAGAAGAAGGTCAGCAGCAGCGTGCGGATGTGGGCGCCGTCGACGTCGGCGTCGGTCATCAGCACGATCTTGTGGTAGCGCACCTTGTCCGGGTTGAAGTCGTCGCGGCCGATGCCGGCGCCCAGCGCCGTGATCAGCGTGCCGATCTGGTCGGACGAAAGCATCTTGTCGAAGCGCGCCCGCTCGACGTTCAGGATCTTGCCGCGCAGCGGCAGGACGGCCTGGTTGTCGCGGTTGCGGGCCTGCTTGGCCGAGCCGCCGGCCGAGTCACCCTCAACGATGAAGATTTCGGACTTGGCCGGGTCGCGCTCGGAACAGTCGGCGAGCTTGCCCGGCAACGACGTGATGTCGAGCGCGCTCTTGCGGCGGGTCAGTTCGCGCGCCTTGCGGGCGGCTTCGCGGGCCGCGGCGGCCTCGGCGATCTTGCTGACGATCTGCTTGGCTTCGTTCGGGTGCTCCTCGAACCAGGTCGAGAGGCCCTCGGCGACGAGGTTCTCGACGGCCGGACGCACTTCGGACGAGACCAGCTTGTCCTTGGTCTGCGAGCTGAACTTGGGGTCGGGCACCTTGACCGACAGCACGCAGGTCAGGCCTTCGCGGCTGTCTTCGCCGCCCAGGTTGACCTTCTCCTTCTTCAGGATGCCCGAGCTTTCGGCGTAGTTGCTGATCACCCGGGTCAGGGCGCCGCGGAAGGCCGAAAGGTGCGTGCCGCCATCCCGCTGCGGGATGTTGTTGGTGAAGCACAGCATGTGCTCGTGGTAGCTGTCGTTCCACCACATCGCCAGGTCGAGCTCGACCTTGTCCTTGGTCCCGCGCACCGTGATCGGCGCCTTGAGCAGCGGGGTCTTGGCCTTGTCGAGGTGACGCACGAAGGCCTCGATGCCGCCCTCGAAGAACAGCTTCTCTTCCCAAGGCTCGGCGTCGCGGTGATCCTTGAAATAGATCGTCACGCCCGAGTTCAGGAACGCCAGCTCGCGCAGGCGGTGCTCCAGGGTCTTCCGGTCGAATTCGATGAAGGCGAAGGTGTCCTTCGACGGGAAGAAGGTCACTTCCGTGCCCGTCAGGGTCTCGCCGGCCTTGGGGCCGTCCTCGCGCACGGGGGAGACGCCGGTCTCCTTCAGCGAGGTCACCGCGTCGCCGCGCTCGAAGCGCATCTGGTGGACCTTGCCGTTGCGGTGGATCAGCAGCTCCAGCCAGTCCGACAGCGCGTTGACGACCGAGACGCCCACGCCGTGCAGGCCGCCCGAGACCTTGTAGCTGTTCTGGTCGAACTTACCGCCGGCGTGCAGCTGGGTCATGATGACCTCGGCCGCCGAGACGCCTTCGCCCTCGTGGATGTCGGTGGGGATGCCGCGCCCGTCGTCGGTGACCGTCACCGAGCCGTCGGCGTTGAGGATCACCTGGACCTTGGTGGCGTGGCCGGCCAGGGCTTCGTCGATGGCGTTGTCGACCACCTCGTAGACCATGTGGTGCAGGCCCGAACCGTCATCGGTGTCGCCGATGTACATGCCCGGACGCTTGCGCACCGCGTCCAGGCCCTTCAGGACCTTGATCGAGTCCGCGCCGTATTCGCCGGCGACGGCTTCTTCGGGAACTTCGGGGACTTGGCCTTCGGTATTCTCGGTCATTCGTCTTCCAGAGCCGTAGACTCAATGGGGGTCAGGCCGGCCTCGCTGACGCGAACGCCCAACGCCCGACCCTTGAGATGGTCGAACAGCGACTCGTCCGTGCCGGTGAGGAAGGCCTGGAGCTTGAGCGCCGTGAGTTCGTCGGCCAGAGCGGCTCGCCGGGTGAGGTCGAGATGCGCGGCGACTTCGTCGAGCAACACTATAGGATTCGGCGCGGATTCCGCACGCGAAAGTCTCGCCGCCTGGGCCAAAACCAGGTTCAAAATCAGCGCTTTTTGCTCTCCGGTGGAGCATTCCGAGGCCGGACGGTCCTTGTCGACGTGGAACACCGCCAGATCGCCCCGGTGCGGCCCCGTCAAGGCCCTTCCCGCGGCTCCGTCGCGCGGCCGCGCGGCGGCCAGCGCCTGGACCAGCTGAAGCTCGATTTCGGCGCTCGAAACCCCATCCAGGGCCATCAGCTCCCAGGCCCCGGTCAGGGTCAGGCGAGCCTGCGGGAATGGCCGGTCGCCGCGCCCGTCGATCTCGGCCTGAAGCGCCGTCAAGGTGCGCGCCCGGGCCTCGACCATCAGCGCCCCGGCCGCGGCCAGCCGCGCTTCCAGCACCGTCAGCCAGGCCGGGTCGGCGCTCGCCCCGCCGTCGGCGGCGTCGCTCAGCAGGCGCATGCGCTCGCGCTGGGCCTTGTCGTAGGCGTTGGCGTGGCTGGCGTGGGCGGGTTCGGCGGCGAACACCAGCCGGTCGAAGAACTTGCGCCGCTCCGAGGCGGCCTCGAGGAACAGGCGGTCCTGGGCCGGCGTCAGCCACATGGGCCGCACATGGTCGGCGAGGCGTCCCGGCGGCACGGTCTCGCCCTCGATGCGGACGATGCGGCGCGAGGCCCCGGCCAGTTCCGTGCCCGTGCCGACCTTCAGCGCCTCGCCGTCGGCCTGCTCGATCTCAGCGGCCACGGCCCAGGCCCGGCCAGCGCTCTCGCCCGGCATGCGGCGGCCCACCTCCGCCAGGCTCGACCCGCGCAGGCCCTTGCCGGGCGAGAGCAGGCTGACGGCTTCCAGCAGGTTGGTCTTGCCCGAGCCGTTGGGCCCGAACAGGTAGACGCTGCGCCCGCCGGTCGACAGATCGGCGCGCTCGTAGGATCGGAAGTCGGTGAGCCGCAGGCGGGCGATGGTGGCGGACGCCATGGGCGTCTCTGTAAGCCACGTCGCCCGCTGCGTCACGCCTTGGCTGGTTCGTCAGGCGCCTCGCCGAAACCTCGTCCTTCGACAGGCTCAGGATGAGGTTTTCATGCGTCGCGGTCCCTGTGATCCTCACCCTGAGCCTGTCGAAGGGCGAGGATCATGCACGGCCGATCAGCCCTGGAAGCGGCGCCCCGCCCCGGCATGGGCCAGCAGGCGCGGCGCGGTCCGCAGGCCATGCATCAGATGCGGTCCGGCCAGCAGCACCAGGGTCCAGGCCCCGGCGCTGACCAGCACGACGGCGATACGATCCCAGGCCAGGCGCATGGGGTGTCTCCAGCAGAATGCGACACCGCCGCGCTACGCCCCGATCAGGGCGGAAAGGGGGCCGGAACACCCCTCTCCCGGAGGGGAGAGGGAGGGGCCCGCGCCGCAGGCGTGGGAGGGTGAGGGGTGACGCAGTTGGCGGTCCCATCCCCTACCTCATCATTGGAAGCCGGAGCGAAATCGGCGAGGCCTTACCCCCTCACCCTCCCAGGCTATCGCCTGGGCCCCTCCCTCTCCCTCTGGGAGAGGGTCGAGAAATCACTCCCCCAGCCGGTAGGCGCACAGCTTGTTGCCGTCCAGATCGCGGAAATAGGCGAAGTACGCCTTGGGCATCCGCTCGCCCGGCGCGCCCTCGCACGAGCCGCCCAGTTCGATGGCCTTGGCGTGGAAGGCGTCGACCTCCTCGCGGGTGTCGAAGTCGAAGCCGCCCATCATGCCGTTGCCGATGCAGGCCGGATTGCCGTCATAGGGGCCCAGCACCCCGAACATGCCCACGCCCTTGCCGCGATAGAGCCGCCCGCCCGACGGATGCTCGAACAGCGGCCGCATGCCGATGGAGCCCAGGAGGGCGTCGTAGAAGGCCTTGGCCTCCTCCAGCCGGTTCGAACCGACGGTCATGTAGCTGATCTTGGCCATGGCGGCGCCTCCCGTTTTCTTATGAAACGGACGTTGGCATGGCCCGGCGGCGGGGGGCAAGAGCGCTGTAAATCCCTACTCCGCCACCGGATTTCACAGCACCTTCAACATCGTCATCCCGGGCGAAGGCGCGTAGCGCCGCAGACCCGGGACCCAGGGGCGACCGCACTGCACCGGCCCCTGGGTCCCGGCTCTCCGCTTCGCTCCGGCCGGGATGACGAAATAGGGAAGCACGAGCCCCCTACCCGAAATACCCCCGCGCCACCTCGACCTCGGTCAGGCGCCAGACGCCCGCCGCGCCAAGCAGCACGCGGCGCATCTCGACCTCGAACACCTCGCGGGCGACGGCGCGATCGACCAGGTCGCGCACCGGAGCCTCGAACGGGGCGTCCACCGCGACGGCCCGGTGCACCGCGACGTTCATCGCCGCCAGATCGACCGCGTGCTCCAGCGAGGAAAAGGCGGCCGCGACCGCCTCGGAGCGCTCGAACCAGGTCGAGCAGTCCGAGAAGTCGATCGCCGACCACAGGGTCAGCATCCGCTCGAAGAGGTCGTCGAAGCGGTCCTCGCGCAGCAGGCCGGCGGGACCGCCCCGATTGCTCACTGGGCCTGGCCGGTCCCCAGCACCTTCTGCAGGAACTGGGTCTCGACCTCGCGGCGGCGGTCGTTGTTGATCTTCTTGGCGAAGCCGTGACCCTCGTCCTTGAACTGGACGTACCAGGTCTCCACGCCCTTCTCGCGCAGCTTGGCCACCACCTGGTCGGACTCCGACTTGGGCACCCGCGGGTCGTTCCAGCCCTGCATGACCAGCATCGGCTTGGTGATCTTGGAAACGTTGTTCAGCGGCGAGATCGTCTCGAACGCCTTCAGCATCTTCGGGTCGCGCTCGTCGCCGTATTCGGCCCGGCGAAGATCCCGGCGATAGGCCTCGGTGTTCTGCAGGAACGAAACGAAGTTGGAGATGCCGTAGCGCTCGACCCCGCCGGCCAGGCGGTCGGAATAGTGGGTCATCACCGCCAGCGACATGTAGCCGCCGTAGGACTGGCCGTAGACCACGACGCGGCTCGCATCCAGGTCCGGCTGGGTCTTGATCCAGTCCAGCAGCGCGCCGATGTCCTTGACCGAGTCCTCGCGCTTCTCGGCGTTGTCGAGGTTGAGGAAGGTCTTGCCGTAGCCCGACGAGCCGCGAACATTGGTGACGATCACCGCCGCGCCCAGCTCGGCCGTGGTGTGCTGGTGGAACGGGTTGAAGACCGGCCGCGACTGGCCTTCGGGGCCGCCGTGGATGTCGATGATCACCGGCGCCTTCTGGCCGGCGGCCAGCTTGGGCTTGTAGACGAAGGCCGGGATCGAGCGCTTGTCGAACGAGGGGAAGCGCACGAGTTCCGGGCTGACCAGGGCCGAGGCGTCCAGGCCGCCCAGCTCAGAGGCCGTCCAGCGGGTCACCTGGCCGCCGGCGATGTCGAAGCTCCAGGCGTCGCTGGCCGCCGTCGGCGTGGCCAGGCTGAAACCGATCTTCGAGCCGTCTTCCGAGAAGGCCAGGTTGGAGACCACGCCGCCCGGCAGGGTCGGCTGCGGCAGGGCGCGGCGGGTGCGGAAGTCCTGCACCACCAGCTTCGAATAGCCGTCCTCGTTGACCACATAGGCCAGCACGCGGCCGTCCTTCGACAGCTTGAAGTCCTCGACGTCCCAGGGACGCTCGCCCGAGACCAGGGCCTTCTTGCCGGTGGCCAGATCGAACTCGACCAGGCGCATGAAGTCCGAGCCCTCGTCCGACAGCATCAGGATCGACTTGCCGCCGGGCGTGAAGACCCCGCCGTCGTACGAGACCTTGCCCTTGACCGGGTTCAGCTCGGTGGTCTTGCCGGTGGCCACGTCCAGCAGCCAGCGCTTGCTCTCCCCGATCGAGAAATAGCGGCCCAGCAGCACGGTCTTGCCGTCGGGCGAGACGTCGATCGGCGAGACCTGGCCCTCGCCCTTGAAGATCACCCGGCGGCCGTCCGGCGCGGACGGATCGCGCATGACGACGTCGTAGTTGGCCGAGCCCTTGGTGGCGCGGCTCCAGACCAGCACCTTGCCGTCGCCCGACCAGGCCGGCGACTGGTTGCGCGTGCCGGCTTCGGTCAGCTGGACTTCCTTGCCCGAGGCGTCGCGCACGAACAGCTGGAACCACTCGTCGCCGCCGGTGTCCTTGGAAAACAGCACCTCGCCAGTCGACGCCCCATTGGCCGGCAGGGTGTGGACGCCGCTGACCGGCTCGTCGTGGAAGGTCAGCTGGCTGCGGTCGGCGCCCGGGGCGGCGACCTTGTGGATCTGGTTGGTGTTGCCGAACCGCGTGACGATCAGCATGCCGCCGTCGGCCGCCCAGTCCTGGAAGCTGGCGCTGCGGGCGTTCTGGTAGCGCGCCAGGCCGGCCCGGATCGCCGGATCGGCCGCCGGCACGTTCTCGAGGATCTGATTGCCGATCTCGCGGCGCTCGACGGGGGCGGTTTGGGCCAGAGCGAGCGTCGAGGTCGACAGCGCCAGGGCGGCGGTCAGGACAAGCAGGCGGGATTTCACGAGGGCGTCTCCGGTCGATCTAGCAGTTCAGATCCTGGGCCAGATCGCGCCAGCCCGGGTTGGTGCGTTCGATGAGTTCGAGCTTCCAGAGCCGCCGCCATTTCTTCATCTGGCGTTCGCGGATCAGCACGGACTCGCGGGTGTCGTGGACCTCGTACCAGACCAGGATCCCGACGTCGTACTTGCGGGTGAAGCCGGGCCGGACCTTCTCCTGGTGCTCCCAGATGCGGCGGGCGAGATCGTCGGTGTGGCCGATGTAGAGCGTTCCATTGCGGCGGCTGGCGACGATGTAGACGTAGAACGCCATCCCCCACTCCGAACGCTCTCCACTTCCGTAAAATCCCCGCGAAAGCGGGGACCCAGGTGTTTTATCGTCGAGCGCCGTGGGTTTCAGAAAAAGCCTGGGTCCCCGCTTTCGCGGGGATTTTACGGTGAAAAACCGAATCCAGAATTCTCGATCAGACCCGCAGCGGCATCAGCACGTACTTCACGCCCGGGTCGGTCGGGTCCACCACCAGGGTGGGCGAGGCCGGGTCGGCGAAGCGGAACTCGGCCTGCGGGCCGCCGATCTGGCCGCAGACGTCCAGCAGGTAGCGGGCGTTGAAGCCGATTTCGAAGGGCTCGCCGTCGTAGTCGACCTCGACCTCTTCCACGGCCTGGCCGGCTTCCATGTTGCGGACGGTCAGGGTGATGCGGCCCGGCTCGATGGCCAGCTTCACCGAGCGGCTCTTCTCGGCCGAGATGGTGGCCACGCGGTCGACGGCCTTGGCGAACAGGTCGTTGTCGAGCGTCAGGATCTTGGCGTTGTCCTTGGGGATCACGCGCATGTAGTCGGGGAACGAGCCGTCGATGACCTTGGAGGTCAGGGCGGCGCGGCCGAACTCGAAGCGGACCTTCTGGGGCGAGACCTGCAGGTCGATCGACTCGCCGGCGTCTTCCAGCAGGCGGCGGGCCTCGGCGATGGTCTTGCGCGGCACGATCACGCCCGGCAGGCCGGCCGAGCCTTCCGGCGCCGGCATCTCGGCCAGGGCAAGGCGGTGGCCGTCGGTGGCCACGGCGCGCAGCTTGGTCTCGCCGCCCTCGTTGACCGTGTGCAGGTACAGGCCGTTCAGATAGTAGCGGGTCTCTTCGGTCGAGATCGCGAAGCGCGTCTTGTCGATCAGGCGCATCAGCTCGTTGACGTCGACGGCGATGCGGCCCGACAGGCCCTCGTTGCTCATCACCGGGAAGTCGCCGGCCGGCAGCACCGGCAGGTTGAAGCGCGAACGGCCCGTCTGGATCACCAGGCGCGGGTCGTCGCCGCTGAAGTTCAGCGACACGTCCGAACCGTCCGGCAGCTTGCGGACGATCTCGTACAGGGTGTGGGCCGGCGCGGTGATCTGGCCGGGCACGTCGATCTGGGCCAGGCCCTCGTCGATGATCTCCATGTCCAGGTCTGTGGCCGAGAACGAGAGGGTGTCGCGGTCCGCCGACAGCAGGATGTTCGACAGGATCGGGATGGTGTTGCGGCGCTCGACGACGCTCTGCACGTGACCCAGCGCCTTCAGCAGCGCCGCCCGCTCGATGGTAAGCTTCATTTCTCGGTCCAGGCTGGACGCGGGCCGTTGCAGATCAAGAGAATCCCCCTGCGCGACGGCCCCGTCGTCAATGGACCACGGACATTACCGTAATCGGGCCGACAGGGAAGAGCCTGCAAGGCCTTTGACGCATGGCAGGGCTGTGGATGTCGGGGGCGGACTGTCGAAAACCGCTCTTCCGGCGCCCGCTCTTGCACATGGGCCGGCTTTTCTTATATTGAGAATCATTATCAATTGAGAGTTCGCAGTCATGCGCCTCGCCTTGAAGACCGCCACCTACGCCACGATGCACCTGACCGTCGCCATCGCGGTCGCCTACGCCCTGACCCGCGACTGGCGCGTGGCCCTGGCCGTCGGCATCGTCGAACCGATGGTCCAGACCGTGGCCTTCAACCTGCATGAGCGGGTGTGGAGCAAGGTGGGGAAGGAGAAGGCGGCGACCTAGGGGCTGCTCCCTAAACCGTAAAACCCCCGCGAAAGCGGGGGCCTAGGCTTTCTCTGAAACGCGTGGCGCTCGACGATAAAACACCTGGGTCCCCGCTTTCGCGGGGATTTTACGGGTGGGGGAGCCCCCCAAAGAAAAAGGCCCCCTCCTTTCGGAGAGGGCCCTTTCATCAAGCCTTGGTGTCGAACGAGCCGCCCGATTCCTCGCCGGACGCCGCGTACGGGTTGGCCGCGGCGGCCGCCGGTTCGGCCGGGGCCGGGCCGGTGGAGCCCTTGGCGGCGACGGCGACCATGGCCGGACGCACCAGGCGACCCAGCAACTCGTAGCCGACCTGCAGCACCGCGACGACGCCGCCGGCGGCGACTTCGTCCGAAGGCTGCTCCATCACCGCCTGGTGCAGGTGGGGATCGAACTTCTCGCCCTTGGTCGGGTCGACCTTCTTGAGGCCGTTGCGCTCGAAGGCCGCCTGCAGCTCCTTCTCGGTCATCTCGACGCCGACGATGTAGTTCTTCACCGCCGCGTCCTGCGAATCGCGCGGGCTGGCCGCGGTGGCGCGCGACAGGTTGTCGGCCGCGCCCAGCAGGTCGCGGGCGAACTTCTGGATGGCGTAGGCGCGGGCGTCGTTCATCTCGCGCTCGGCGCGGCGCTTGACGTTCTCGGCCTCGGCCGCATAGCGCAGGGCCTGGTCCTTCATCGCCGCGATCTCGGCCTTCAGGGCCTCGATTTCCTGCGCCAGGTCCTCGGCTTCGAAAGCGACGTCTTCGGCCGGCGTTTGCTCGTCGGTCATTTCCAAACAGTCCTCATCCATCGATCATCCGGCCGAGCACGCGGGCGGTATAGTCCACCAGCGGGATCACCCGGGCATAATTCAAACGCGTGGGGCCGATCACGCCGATCGCGCCCAGCACCTTCTGTCGCCCCGTCATATAGGGCGCCGCGATCACGGAGGAACCCGAAAGCGAAAAGAGTCGCGTCTCGGCCCCGATGAAGATCCGAACGCCCTCGGCGTCGCGGACGTCGTCGAGCAGGCCGATCAGCTGGCCCTTCTGCTCCAGGTCGTCGAACAGCTGGCGCACGCGCTCCAGGTCCTCGCGAGCCGAGGCGTCGGCCAGCAGGTTGGCGCGGCCGCGCACGATCAGGGCCCGCTCGGCCCCCTCCCCGCCGCCCCAGGCGGCCAGGCCGTCCTCGACCAGGCGCGCGGCGGTCTCGTCCAGCTGGCGGCGGGCCGTCTCCAGCTCGCTGCGGATCTCGTCCTTGGCCTCGGTCAGGGTGCGGCCGCGCAGGCGGGCGTTGAGGAAGTTCGAGGCCTCCTGGAAGGCCGAGGGCGTCAGCCCCGCCCCGCCCCGCATCAGCCGATTCTCGACCGTGCCGTCCTCGAACACCATCACCGCCAGGGTCTGGCCGCCGCCCAGCGCCACGAACTCGACGTGCTTGATCCCGCCCTCGCGGACGGGCGTCACCACGATGCCGGCCCCGCCGGCCAGGCCCGACAGTATGGCCGAGGCCTCGTTCAGCGCCTCCTCGAAGGTGCGCCCCTTGGCGTAGAGGCGAGCCTCGATCTCGCGCCGCTCGTCCTCGCCGACGTCGCCCACCTCGAGAAAGCCGTCGACGAACATCCTAAGGCCCGCATGCGTGGGCATCCGGCCCGCGCTGGTGTGCGGGGCGTCCAGCAAACCCAGCTGCGCCAGGTCCTGCATGGTGTTGCGGATCGAGGCCGGCGACAGCTGCACCCCGCCCTTCGACAGGGTGCGCGAGCCCACGGGCTCGCCGGTCTCCAGATAGCCTTCGACCACCCGGCGAAAGATGTCGCGGGCGCGGGCGTCCAGCTCGGTCAGGCCGGGCGTCCGAGCGATCGGTCCCGGAAAAAGCTGCGTCATGGCCCTTCGAGATAGGAACTGATGTCGAAAAAATCGAGCGGGGACTTGGAGGTTCCCGTCCGGGGGAGGATAAGCGGCGCCTTCAGATACGACCAGACCCTTCGGCTCCCCTGGGGCCCCAAAGACCGGAGTTTGCCCATGCGTCCGTCCGAACGCGCCCCCGACCAGCTTCGCGCCGTCACCCTGGAGACCGGCGTCAACCGCTACGCCGAGGGCTCGTGCCTGATCGGCTTCGGCCACACCAAGGTGCTGGTGACGGCCACGGTCGAGGAGAACGTCCCCGGCTGGATGCGCAACAAGGGCGCCGGCTGGGTCACGGCCGAATACGGCATGCTGCCCCGCGCCACCCACACGCGCGGCCGCCGCGAGGCCGCCGCGGGCAAGCAGACCGGCCGCACCCAGGAGATCCAGCGCCTGATCGGCCGCTCCCTGCGCGCCGTGGTCGACCTCAAGGCCCTGGGCGAGCGCCAGATCAGCCTCGACTGCGACGTCATCCAGGCCGACGGCGGCACCCGCACGGCCGCCATCACCGGCGCCTGGGTCGCCCTGCGCCTGGCCACCAACTACCTGCTGGAAGAGGGCGTGCTGAAGGCCGACCCGATCCTGGGCCAGGTGGCCGCCATCTCCTGCGGCGTGTTCAAGGACACCCCGGTGCTCGACCTCGACTACGAGGAAGACAGCAACGCCGAGGCCGACGGCAACTTCGTGCTGACCGGCGGCGGCGACATCGTCGAGATCCAAGCCACCGGCGAAAAGCGCGGCTTCACCCGCGGCGAGTTCGACACCCTGTTCGGCCTGGCCGAGAAGGGCGTCGGCGAGCTGTTCGCCTTCCAGCGCGCCGCGATCGGCAAGTAACGACGAGGCGCGTCGGGCGGCTTGGCCGCCTGACGCCCTCCGGCCCTTCAAGGACTAGCGCGGCGCGGGGTTCGCCTTGCGCCCGTAGGCCTGGGACCATGCCGCCCGGGTCCGTGGCTCCACCAGTTTCTCCGGGCTGATCGTCCCTATGATCGAGGCGCCCGTCGGCGAAGCGGACGACGAGTACACGACGAACATGTCGCCGGCCGTCGGATCCAGCGCATCAAGGGCCGGCGCCGGCCCACATGAGGTGAAGCTGGTGTGCCGTATGGTCATCGATGTCGTCGTCGGCGGTCCCTTCAACTGAAGGATCGGCTTGAGCGACGCCTCGCGCCCCGGCGCCCCGCCGGCGCCTTCGAGCCTGATCTGTCCGGGATGCTTCAACAGCGCCACGAACACCCCTTCCGAACGGTCCCACAGGCTCGTCTGGAAATCGAGCGTGCGTTGACGCTGGACCTCGGGAGTGGCCGGCGGCGCCATCACGCAGGCCAGCGCCGGCGAGCCCGCGGCCGCGATGGCCAGACCGACCAGAAGGCTTTGCTTCAAGACCTTCATCCCATGACCTCCTAGCGGGCCGCGACCACCGTCACCTCCACGGCGTAGTCGGCGCGGGCCAGACGAGCTTCGACCGTCGTGCGGGCCGGCGGGTTGTCGCTGTCCACCCACGCGTCCCAGGCCTGGTTCATCTCGTCGAAGCCGGCGATGTCGGCCAGGTAGATGGTCGCGCTGAGCAGCCTGTCCTTGCTCGACCCGCACTCGGCCAGGGTCTCGTCGATCTGGGCCAGAACCTCCCTGGTCTGCTCCAGCACCGACCGGCCGCGCGTCGCCTCGGCCACGTGGCCCGACAGGAACACCACGCCGTTGAAGGCCACCGCGTCGCTCCAGCGCTTGGCCTTGCCGATACGTTCGATCATGTCCGGACACTCCAGTCGGATAGAAAGCTCCCTTCCCCCTCGATGAGGGAAGGGTCGGGGATGGGGGTGACCTACGACATCGGCCGCCGCGCGGCATCAAAAGCCGCGATCACCCCCACCCCTGCCCTCCCCCATCAAGGGGGAGGGAAAACTCAAGCCAGCGCCCGGCTCGTCCAGTCGACGATCTGCGGCGCGCTCATCAGGCCGGCCGAGCGGGCGACCACCGCGTTGTCGCGGAACAGGATCAGGGCCGGGATGCCGCTGACGCCCAGGGCCGAGGCCGGCGCCGGGTGGGCCTCGGAGTTCAGCTTCAAGAGGCGCACGCGCGGCTCCAGCTTCCCCGCGGCGGCGGCGTAGTTGGGCGCCATCGCCCGGCAGGGTCCGCACCACGGCGCCCAGACGTCGAGCAGCACGGCCGGCCCTTGCGTCAGGCGGCGATGGCGGTCGAGGCCCGCGGCGTCGACTTCGATGGGCAGGCCGGTGAAGAGGGCGTTCTTGCAGCGGCCGCACTTGGCGCCGGCGGGGTCGCGGTCTTCGGGAAGGCGATTGGCCGCCCCGCAGGATGGACAGACGATTTGCATGGGCCACAGGTGTGGCCGGCCCGCCGCCTTGGCAAGTCCGGCGTCAGCCCCCGTCGCCTTCGCCGTCCTCGCCGCCGTCGGCCGGACCGTGCTCGAAGGTCATCAGGTCGCCGGGCTGGCAGCCCAGTTCCCGGCACAGGGCGTCCAGCGTCGAGAAGCGGATGGCCCGCGCCTTGCCCGTCTTCAGGATCGACAGGTTGGCCAGGGTCACGCCGACGCGGTCGGACAGTTCGGTCAGCGACATGCGGCGTTCGAGCAGCACGCGGTCGAGGTTTACGCGGATGGACATGCGAACTCGCTGTCAGATGGTCAGTTCGGCTTCGCGGCGAAGGCGGGCGCCCTCGCGGAAAACCTCGGCCAGGACGAAGACGACCAGGACGGAAAACCAGGCGGTGAGGGTGAAGGATCCCTCGGGCGACTTGTCGCTGGGCACCAGGATGCGGGTCAGGGCCGACAGCACGTAGCGGCCGACCTCCAGGGCGGCGAGCACGATGCCCATCACCCGCAGCCGGCGCACGTTGTCGGGGTGGAACGGGTCGCCCAGGATCATGGTCGCGAAAATCTTGCGCAGGCGCTCGACGATGGCCATCCAGCCGCCCGACATCAGCGCCCAGCCGCCCAGGGCCACGGCCGCGCCGGCCCCGTACTTGCGCAGCATGCCCGCCGCCTCGCCCGGCAGCATCGAGGCCAGCAGGTCGGGATTGAAGCTGAGCAGCAGCACCAGCACCGTCACCAGGGCCAGGAAGCTGACCCAGACCCACAGCGCATAGTAGCTGACGTCGAGAATGATCTTCAGGAAGCTCGATACCGAGCCCGGCCCCAAGGCGCGCATGAGCTGTGTCCCCCGCCAAGATCCAAAAAGAGTTGCCGCGCGCCCGGCGCGCGGTGGCGACTCGCCTCCCCGGGCGGTCGTCGGATTGAAGTCTAGAGCGAGTGGGCCAGGAACGTCACCGCCGAGACCGGCAGGCCCGCGATCAGCACCAGGGTCGCCAGGCGGACGGCCGAGGATTCCAGGAGGCTGAACAGGCGGGGCAGCGACATTGGGCGTTTCCGGACAGGGGCGGACGGGAGCTTTCCCGATGTCGCCAGGATCGCCGCTCCTTGCCCGTCGAACAATGTCGCTTATCGATAAACGATATTAAACTTTCGCAATGATCGGCCTTGCGGCGGCAGGCCCGCGAGGGTCTAACCACCTCAGTTTGTCGACAGGAGCCGCGCGATGACCCTGAAACTGATCAACGGCCAGAAGATCGTCGCGGCCACGCACAATCCGGGCAAGGCCAAGGAGCTGGCCGCCCTGCTCGACGGCCGCTTCACGGTGCTGGCCGCCGGCGCGCTCGGCCTGCCCGAGCCGGACGAGACCGAGACCACCTTCGAGGGCAACGCCCTGCTCAAGGCCCGCCACGCCGCCGACCTGTCGGGCGAGGTGTCGCTGGCCGACGACTCGGGCATGTCGGTCGCCGTTCTGGACGGCGCGCCGGGCATCTATTCGGCCCGCTGGGCCGGCCCGGAGAAGGACTTCGCCATGGCCATGGACAAGGTGGCCGAGCGCATCGAGGAGACCGGCTCGGAGGACCGCTCGGCCTGGTTCACCTGCGCGCTGGCGGTGGCCTGGCCCAACGGCGGCCCGGCCGTGGTGGTGCAGGGCGAGGTGCACGGCGTGCTCGTCTTCCCGCCCCGGGGCGACAAGGGCTTCGGCTACGACCCGATCTTCGTGCCCAACGGCTACGACCAGACCTTCGGCGAGATGGAGCCGGCCCAGAAGGACGCCATGAGCCACCGCGCCGTGGCCTTCGAGAAGCTGAAGGCGGCGCTGTTTGAATAACCACCCTCGTCATCCCGGCCGCAGCGCGCAGCGCGGAGAGCCGGGACCCAGGGGCGGCGCGCACGGCCCCTGGGTCCCGGGTCTGCGCTCCGCTGAGTTTACCCTCGGGCGCGCTTCGCGCGACCCGGGGGCCCGGGATGACGACGGAGGGGGGTCGGGGATGAGCTCCCTCCCCCCTCTCGGCCTCTACGTCCACTGGCCGTACTGCGCCCGCATCTGCCCCTATTGCGACTTCAACGTCGTGCGCGACCGGGGCCGGACGGACGAGCAGGCGGCGCTGGCCGACGCCATCGTCGCCGACATGACCGCCCAGCGCACCCTGACCGGACCGCGCCGCCTTTCGTCGATCTTCTTCGGCGGCGGCACGCCCTCGCTGATGGATCCGGCCGCCGTCGCCCGCGTCATCGAGACCGCCAAGTCCCTGTGGACGCCCGAGGGCGACCTGGAGATCAGCCTCGAGGCCAATCCCACCGACGCCGAGGCCGGCCGCTTCGACGCCCTGGCCGACGCGGGCGTGGCGCGGCTGTCGCTGGGCGTCCAGGCGCTGGACGACGAGTCCTTGAAGATGCTGGGCCGCAACCACGACGCCGGCTCGGCCCGCCGCGCCATCGCCACGGCCGCGCGCCTGTTCCCGCGCCTGTCGGTCGATTTGATCTACGCCCGCCCCGGCCAGACCGACGCCGCCTGGCGCCAGGAGCTGGCGGAAATGCTGGCCTTCGGCCCCGAGCACGTCTCGCCCTACCAGCTGACCATCGAGACCGGCACCGCCTTCGACCGCGCCGTCGGCCGGGGAAAGATCGTGCCGCCCGACGAGGACCTGGCCGCCCAGCTGTTCGAGACCACCCAAGAGGTGCTGGAGGCCGCCGGCTTCGACGCCTACGAGGTGTCGAACCACGCCCGGGGGCCGGCGGCCCGCTCGCGCCACAACCTCGTCTACTGGCGGGGCGTCGACTATGTCGGCGTCGGCCCCGGCGCCCACGGCCGCCTGACGCTGGAGACGGGCAAGGTCGCAACCACCGCCCGGGCCAGGATCGCCGACTACATCGCCGCCGTGGCCCGCGACGGGACCGGTTTCGAGCGCGAGGACCTCACCGCCGTCGAGGCCGCCGAGGAGCGCCTTCTGCTAGGCCTGCGCATCGACGACGGCGTCGCCTTCGCCGAGATGGCCGCTCTGGACCTGTCGCCGGACACGCCCAAGGTGAAATCGCTGGTCGAGGCGGGATTTCTGGCCGATGACCCGGTTCGGTTGCGCGCCACCCGCCAGGGCCGATTGATCCTCGACCGGCTGACAGGCGTGCTCGCGACCTGATAGCCTCTTGTTTCACGGGCCCTGGCCCGGCCCACTCAACGGAAAGTACCGCCGCTTGAGCCGTCTGCTTCCCCCGCCCGTCCTGTCCGACGCCCCGCTCGCGCCCGGCCTCTACCTGGTCGCCACGCCGATCGGGAACCTGCGCGACATCACCCTGCGGGCGCTCGACGTGCTGGCCGCCTGCGACCTGCTGCTGGCCGAGGACACCCGCGTCACCGGCAAGCTGCTGTCGGCCTATTCGATCAAGACCAAGCTGGAGCGCCACGACGAGCACGTGGCCGAGCGCGCCATCCCGGCCATCCTCGAACGGCTGGAGGCCGGCGAGCGCGTGGCCCTGGTGTCGGACGCCGGCACGCCGATGGTTTCCGACCCCGGCTACCGCCTGGCCCGCGAGGCCATCGCCGCCGGCCATCCGGTGTTTCCGATTCCCGGGGCCTCGGCGGCCCTGGCGGCCCTGACCCTGGCGGGCCTGCCGACCGACCGCTTCCTGTTCGCCGGCTTCCCGCCGCCCAAGAGCGCCGCGCGCCGCACCTTCCTGGAAGAGTTCGCCGCCGTCCGCGCCACCCTGATCTTCTTCGAGGGCGCCTCGCGGGTGGACGATACGCTGGCCGACATGGCCGCCGTGTTCGGGGCCGACCGTCCGGCCGCGGTCTGCCGCGAGCTGACCAAGCTCTACGAGACCTGCGTGCGCGGCCCCCTGGGCGAGCTGGCCGTCGACCCCCGCTTCGAGAGCCCCAAGGGCGAGATCGTCATCCTCGTGGGCCCCGGCGCCGAGAAGCTGGCCAGCGCCGACGACGCCGAGGCCGCCCTCCGCGAGGCCATGGCCCGCCTGCCCCTGGGCGAGGCCGCCTCCGAGGTCGCCAGGGCGCTGGGCCTGTCGCGCAAGGATCTCTACCGCCAGGCCCTGGCCCTGAAGGAGGCCGGATGACGGCCCCGCCGCTGCGCGAGGTCCGCAAGGTCCGCGGCGCGGCCGCGCGGCGCTCGGGCCGGCGCGCCGAGGCCTGGGCGGCCGCCTGGCTGATGCTGAAGGGCTACCGCGTCCTGGGCTTCCGCTTGGCCACCCGTTCGGGCGAGATCGACATCCTCGCGCAACGCGGACGCGTCTTGATCGTTGTCGAGGTCAAGAGTCGGACGAGCCTGGAGGCGGCGCTGGGAGCCGTGAGCTTCGAACAACGGATGCGCCTGCGTCGCGCGGGCGCGCTGGCCGCGGCGACGCGCGCCGGTCTCAAGGGCATGGCCGTGCGCCTCGACCTTCTGGCCATGACGCCCGGCCGCCTGCCCCGCCACGTCCCCGACGCCTGGCCGGGTGACGACAGGGGCGACGGGAGGGCCTGGGCATGACCCGCGAAGAGGCCGAGGCCGTCCTCACCCGCGCCGGCGAGCACGACGACGACGGCTTCCCGCTGTTCGAGGCGGCTCTGGCCTGCGCAGTCCACGACGATCCCGACCGCGACGAGCAGCCGGCCCTGGACCTGGCCCGCTCGGCCGTCGAGCGCCTGAAGGCCCGCCTGCAGGGCGAGTCGCCCGAGGAGGCCATCGCCGAGGCCATGGCCGGCGACCTGCGCCTGACCGGCGACCTCCTGACCTACGACCACCCCGACAACGCCGACGTCATCGCCATCGCCGATCGCCGCAAGGGCCTGCCGGTGGCGCTGGGGGTGTTCTACATCCACGCCGCCCGCGAGACCGGGCTGGACGTCAACGGCGTCGACTTCCCCGGCCACTTCCTGCTGCGCATCGAGACCGACGAGGGCCCGCTGGCGCTCGACCCGTTCAGCGAGGGCCGGGTGGTGCTGCCGTCCGAGCTGTCGCGCCGCGCCCTGCGCACCGGCCTGATGCCCGACGTCGCCGCGCGCCTGGACCAGCTGATGGCCCCGATCTCCGATCGCGCCGTCTTGATCCGCCTGCAGAACAATATCTTCGCCCGCGCCCAGCAGGCCCGCGACTGGGCCCGCGCCGAGCGCTCGGCCCTGCGCCGCGCCCTGCTCGACCCCACCGACCACCACCCCTGGCTCGACGTCGCCGCCGCCCGCGAAGGCCAGGGCGCCCTGGCCGGGGCGTTGCAGGCGCTGTCGCGGGCCCAGACCCTGGACGGCGGCGCGACGATCGCGGCCCGGGCGGCGCGGGAGCGGGTGCGGCTCAGACTCAACTAGGAAAGGGCCGCGCGGGAGCGGGTGCGGCTGCGGCTGAACTGATCCCCCTCCCCTTGCGGGAGAAGGATTGGGTTGCCCCCTCGCAATCTCCCCGCTTCGACTTAACTAGACACCAGGCCCGCAGAACCGTGTACCTGTGCGGCGCGAACCAACACCCGGAGTCGTCATGTCGCTGAGAGTCGCCGTCCAGATGGATCCCGTCCTGGGGATCAACATCGACACCGACACCACCTTCCTGATGATGATGGAAGCCAAGATCCGGGGCCACAAGCTGTGGTTCTACACCCCCGACAAGCTGTCGCTCGAGGACGGCCGCGTCTTCGCCCGCGCCCAGCCGCTGGAGGTGTTCGCCGAGAAGGGCGCGCACGCCAAGCTCGGCGAGACCGTGATCCTCGACATGAAGGACGACGTCGACGTGGTGCTGATGCGCCAGGATCCGCCGTTCGACATGGCCTACATCACCGCCACGCACTTCCTGGAGAAGGTGCACCCCCACACCCTGGTGGTGAACAACCCGGCCGAAGTGCGCAACGCGCCCGAGAAGCTGTTCGTCACCGACTTCCCCGGCGTGCAGCCGCCGACCCTGATCACCTCCGACCACGAGGCGATCTACGACTTCCGCGCCCGTCACGGCGACATCGTGCTCAAGCCCCTCTACGGCGGCGGCGGCTCGGGCGTGGCTCGTCTGTTGGCGGACGATCCCAATCTCGACGCGCTGCTGGAGCTGCACGCCATGATCGGCCGCGAGCAGGTCATCGCCCAGAAGTTCGTCCCCGCCGTCAGCAAGGGCGACAAGCGCGTGCTGCTGGTCGACGGCGAGCCGGTCGGCGCCATCAACCGCGTGCCGGCCGCCGGCCAGGTGCGCTCGAACCTGCGCGTCGGCGGCCGCGCCGAGGCCGTCGAGCTGACCGCCCGCGACAAGGAGCTGTGCGCGATCATCGGCCCGGAACTGAAGAAGCGCGGCCTGCTGTTCGTCGGCATCGACGTGATCGGCGACTACCTGACCGAGATCAACGTCACCTCGCCCACCGGGGCCCAGCAGCTCAAGCGGTTCAGCGGCATCGACGCCGCCGCGGTGCTCTGGGATCGGATCGAAACCATCCGATCAACCCCCGCGTGAAGAAGCGGCGCTAGCATACTGAATCGTCACACTTTCCCGAAACGTTCGTTTTTCGTTCTTGCTCCGAGCCGACAGCCATGCTTGGCTTGTGGATAAGTCGAACGTTTTTCGGGGGAAAGGCATGGCGGCCAAGGTCGTCACGGTGGCGTTCGAGGGCGTCGAGGCGCGCCGCGTCGACGTCGAGGTGCAGCTGACCGGCGGCGTCGTGGCCTTCGCCGTGGTCGGCCTGCCCGACAAGGCGGTGGCGGAAAGTCGCGAGCGGGTGCGCGGGGCCTTCGCGGGCCTTGGCCTGTCGATGCCGGGCAAGCGCATCGTCGCCAACCTGGCCCCCGCCGACCTGCCCAAGGACGGCGCCCACTTCGACCTGCCGATCGCCCTGGCGCTGCTCGGCGTCATGGGGGTGATCCCGCCCGACGCGCTGGACGGCTGGGCGGCCATCGGCGAGCTGTCGCTCGACGGCCGCATCGTCGCCTGCGCCGGCGCCCTGCCCGCGGCCATGGCGGCCGGGGCCATGGACCTGGGCCTCATCTGCCCCGAGGCCTGCGGGCCCGAAGCGGCCTGGGCCGGCGGCACGCGGATCCTGGCCCCGCGCTCGCTGGTCGCGCTGATCAACCACTTTCGCGGCAGCCAGCTGCTCGGCGCGCCCGTCCCCGGCCCGGTGATCGAAGGCGAGCGGGCGAAAGACCTGCGCGACGTCAAGGGCCAGGAGCAGGGCAAGCGGGCGCTGGAGATCGCCGCGGCCGGCGGCCACAACCTGCTGTTCGTCGGCCCGCCGGGCTCGGGCAAGTCGATGCTGGCCCAGCGCCTGCCGGGCCTGTTGCCGCCGCTGACCTCGCACGAGCTGCTGGAGACCTCGATGGTCCATTCGGTGGCCGGGCTGATCGCCAGGGGCGCGCTGACCAGGGCCCGGCCTTTCAGGTCGCCCCATCACAGCGCCAGCATGGCCGCCCTCACCGGCGGCGGCCTGCGCGCCAAGCCCGGCGAGGTGTCGCTGGCCCATAACGGCGTGCTGTTCCTGGACGAGCTGCCCGAGTTCGGCGTCCAGGCGCTCGACAGCCTGCGCGCGCCGCTGGAGACCGGCGAGGTGATGGTCGCCCGCGCCAACGCCCACATCCGCTATCCGGCGCGGGTGCAGCTGGTGGCGGCCATGAACCCCTGCCGCTGCGGCCACGGCGGCGCCGGGCGCGGCGCGTGCGGAAAAGCCCCGCGCTGCATCCGCGACTACCAGGGCCGGGTGTCGGGCCCGCTGATGGACCGCATCGACCTGGCCGTCGACATGCCCGCCGTCACCGCCGCCGACCTCGCCCTGCCGCCCTCCAGCGAAGGCTCGGCCGAAGTCGCCGCCCGCGTCGCGGCGGCCCGCCGCCTGCAGGGCGAGCGGGTGCTGGATCTCATTCCGGGGGCCTCCCCGGAGACGCTTGAAACGCTGAACGGCCGGGCCGAGGGCGAACTGCTCGACCGGATCTGCGCCCTCGACGAGCCCGGCCGCGCCCTGCTGACCCGCGCCGCCGAATCCGGCCGCCTCTCGGCCCGCGGCTGGACCCGCACCCTGCGCCTGGCCCGCACCATCGCCGACCTGGAAGGCGCCCCCTCCGTCAAACGCATCCACATCGCCGAGGCCCTGGCGCACAGGCGAACCTCCGCGCCCGGAGAGGTGGAACGGGTGGTCTGATCGCCCGGCTCCTCTCCAGTGGGGAGGGAGGGACCCAGGCGCGGCGCCTCTCTCCCTCTTCCCGTAAAATCCCCGCGAAAGCGGGGACCCAGGTGTTTTATCGTCGAGCGCCACGCGTTTCAGAAAAAGCCTGGGTCCCCGCTTTCGCGGGGATTTCACGGAAGGTGGGTCGGACGGGGACAGAGCAGCGTGGATCCCCGGTACATCGCCAACAGACCCCAACAAATCCAACCCCCTACAACTT
>LNIY01000097.1 GCA_001449105.1 Caulobacter vibrioides
CTGTCGAAGGTGGTCGGGGTCAAGGTCGTTTCGGAGACGCCGCCTGGCCGACGGGCGCTGGCCATCCTGCTGCTGGTCGGCGGATCGGAGCTGGCCCTGGTGGCGCTGGGCCTGCTGCCGCCCAGCGCCGGCGCCAAGAACCCCCTCAGTCGCTCCGCGACAGCTCCCCCAGAGGGGGAGCATCTGGCGGCGGACGGGGACAGAGCAGCGTGGATCCCCGGCGCTTGCCGAAAACTCCTGAACCCAATCAACGCCCTACAACTTTCTCACCCGAACTTATCAGACGCGCCCACCCCCGGGTCATAATCAAACCGTCCCCGCCATGGGGAGGGCTCTTGGTACCGGCCCAAGCGTGGCGAGGACCGCATCGAGCGGGGCCGCTTGAAGCGTCATGGGAAAAGGCGGGTTTGCAGGATCGCTCAGAAGGCGTGATTGGGCCGCCAAGCCGTCCATGGCGCAACGCGCGGGTCGACGGGGCCGGGATCGTAAACCGGCCTAACAGGATCAGCCGAGGCGCCGCCGGATTACCGCGGGGCTATTGATCCTGCCCGTTCGGGGGACAGGTCGGCGCTTGGGTTGAAACAGCACCCGCGCCCTCGGCCCCTCCGGGAAAAACGATGCGGCGGAGCGGTCGACGAAGCCGAAACGCTAAACAAACCCACGGTCTCCGGGCTCCGCCCGGCCGCTCCGCGCCTCCCCATCAGCTTTCGTGAGTTTTCACGGGAGTGCGAGAGCGCATGCCTGCGCTGGCCCCCTCAGTCGCTCCGCGACAGCTCCCCAGAGGGGGAGCATCTTCAAGGAGCGCCGCGCCGACCAGATCCTCCCCCTCTGGGGGACGCAGCCCGGAGGGCCGGAGGGGGTAGCCGTCAGCAAGTCTCAAACAAGGCGAAAAAGTGACGACTTGGCGGGCGGTGAACGCCCTGGAAGCGCTTCCTGTCCAGCTTGCCCGGAACCGCTCAGCTTGGTTACGAAGTGCGCGCTACAGGTCACAGTTTGTCCAAAATGCGACTGTTTGGCGTCGCTTAGATTGCAGAGCGATGACTGAGGCGTTTGAGTAGCGCCCGCGGGAGGTTCGTCGCGCGCCAAGGGGGACTTGGCAGGGGGACGTGCCGCTGTGTCCGCAATCAAGGGCGAAAATCCTCAATGTTCATGCATCGTAGACACCTTCTAGCCTCGACGATCATCGCGGGGCTGGCGGCCGGCGTGGCTCTGCCCGCCATGGCGCAGACGACGGACGAGACCACGTCGGCCTCGAACCAGACGGAAGTCGAAGCCGTCGTCGTCACCGGTTCGCGCATCAAGCGCAACGAGTTCAACAGTTCCGATCCCGTCCAGGTGATCACCGCCGAGCAAGGCCTGCTGAAGGGCGTGGGCAGCACGGCGCAGCTGCTGCAATCGTCGACGATTGCGTCCGGCTCGCCGCAGATCACCTCGGCCATCTCGAGCGCCTTCGTCACCGACGGCGGCCCCGGTTCGGAAACCATCTCGCTGCGGGGCCTGGGGGCCAACCGCACGCTGGTGCTGCTGAACGGCCGTCGCGCCGGCCCCGCCGGCGTGCGCGGCGGCGTCTCGGCCTTCGACCTCAACGTGCTGCCGATGACCGCCATCGACCGCGTCGAGATCCTGAAGGACGGCGCCTCGTCGATCTACGGCTCGGACGCCGTGGCCGGGGTGGTCAACATCATCACCAAGCGCGGCGCCGACGGCTTCACGATCGACGCCTTCGCCACCCAGCCGCAGAAGAAGGGCGGCGAGGAGTTCCGCGCCAGCGTCGGCTGGGGCAAGACCTTCGAGCGCGGCACCTTCAACATCACCTACGACTATTCGAAGAAGGCCGAGCAGACCAACGGCCAGCGCAGCTACACCAACTGCGGCCAGCAATACATCTTCGGCGCTGACGGCAAGCGCAAGGACACCGTCGATCCGCGCACCGGAAAGACCCAGTGCCGCGACCTGCTGTACGATCAGGTCTGGCTCTACACCCTGCCGGACTTCGACGCGCCGAACGGCAAGATCCAGTACGACTACGGCGGCAACCTGGGCCAGTTCATCCCGCAGTATCCGGGCGGCTCGAACGCCGGCGGGGCCTATCCGGGCCTGCCGCCGGGCTTCTTCATCGTCGGCGACAGCCTGGATCCGGCCAATCCGGACATGGGCGTGCTCGACTACAACAGCCCCTACAACCTGGCCAGCTCGCTGACCCCGCGCACCGAGCGCAGCACGGTCTACGCCCAGGCCACCTTCGACGTGACCAACAATATCGAGGCCTATGCCGAGGTGCTGCTGAACCGTCGCGCCACCAAGACCAACGGCTACCGCCAGTTCTGGACCTACCTCTACACCGAGGACTGGGGCGACCCCTTCAGCGCCGGCTTCACCGGCGACTTCGTGCTCAGCCCGACCCCGGTCACCCCGCGCGCCCGCTCGGGCCAGAAGGTCGACTACCAGCGCTATGTCGGCGGCCTGCGCGGCGACTTCACCGGCATCGACTTCCTGAAGGGCTGGGACTGGGACATCTTCGCCCAGTACAGCCACAACAAGGGCCTCTATTCGCAGGACGTGCTGCTGGCCGACGCCGTCAACAGCGCCGACGGTCGTAGCGACTTCGGCACCTTCGGTCTGGGCCAGGCCAATTCGATCCCGCGCCCGACCGCCTCGTGCGTGGGCTACAAGACCCCCGTCTCGAACCGCAACTGCGTGGACGTGAACTGGATGTCGGCCGACTTCCTGGCCGGCAAGTACACGCCCGAGGAAGAGGCCTTCCTGTTCGACACCGAGACCGGCAAGACGATCTACAAGCAGTTCGCGGTCGAAGGTTCGGTGTCGGGCGACCTGTTCACCCTGCCCGCCGGCCCGGTCGGCGTCGCCCTGGGCGCGTCCTACCGTCGCGACGAGATCAACGACACCCCCGGCCCGATCACCCTGGCCGGCAACATCTGGGGCTCGTCGACCTCGGGCATCACCGCCGGCAAGGACACCACCAAGGACGTCTACGGCGAACTCAGCGTGCCGATCCTGAAGGACGTGTTCCTGGCCAAGTCGGTGAACCTGTCGCTGTCGGGCCGCTATACCGACGTCGACAGCTACGGCAGCGACACCACCTACAAGCTGGGCCTGAACTGGCAGATCATCCCGTCGATCCGCCTGCGCGCCACCCACGGCACCTCGTTCCGCGCCCCGGCGCTGTTCGAGCTCTACAAGAACGCCGAGACCAGCTTCCTGTCGCAGCGCAACCTCGACCCCTGCATCCGCTGGCAGGCGGCGCTGACGGCCGGCACCCTGCCGCAGTACGTCGCCGACAACTGCGCGGCCGACGGCATCCCGGGGACCTATACGGGGGCCGGTGCGACGGCCGTCATCACCTCGGGCGGCGGCGCCGGGACCCTGGAGGCCGAAACCTCCAAGGCCACGACCTACGGCGTGATCTGGACGCCGAAGTTCGCCAACCTGCAGGTGGCGGTCGACTACTTCGACATCGAGGTGAACAACGAGATCACCCAGCTCGGCGCGGCCCGCATCGTCAGCGGCTGCTACCGCTCGCTCAGCTATCCGACCGACCAGCTCTGCTCGCTGTTCGAACGGGGGCCGTCGGGCCTGATCACCTCGGTCACCGACAACTACCTGAACATCGCCTCGCAGGTGAACCGCGGCATCGACCTGACGATGAACTACGGCGTCGAGCTGCCGTGGGACGTCCGGATGGGCGTCGAGCTGCAGTCGACCTGGCAGCTGAAGGACACCACGGCCCTGTTCGCCGACACCGTCGTCGACAGCAACGGCTTCGTGGGCGATCCGGACTGGACCGGCCAGCTGAACGTCCGCTTCTCGAAGGGCGACTGGACGGGCTTCTGGGGCGTGGACATGGTCGGCAAGGCCTCGGACGCCGAGGACTATGCCGACAGCAACGCGGCCAAGACCACGTTCTACAAGATCCACACCGAGTTCACCGCCTACCACAACATCTCGGTGCAGAAGAAGTTCGAGGACTTCTCGGTGACGGGCGGCGTGGCCAACCTCTTCAACGAGGAGCCCCCGCAGGTGACCCAGAGCGCCGGCAACTACAACATGGTCGGCCGTTCGGTGCTGTCGTCGCAATACGACTACATCGGCCGCCGCGTGTTCCTGAGCATGCAGGCGAAGTTCTAGGCGGGGCGGGCCGCGGACGCCGACAGGCGTTTCGCGGCCCTCCACGTTTCGTCTATCGTCGGGCGGCGGAGCGATCCGCCGCCCGTTCCTTTGTAAGCAGCGGCCCGCGCGGCCGCCCGGGGTCCTTCGTGAACGCCATCATCCGCGGCAAGCCCGACAATCTCGACGCCATCGGCGAGCGCTTCGACCGGGCGCGGCTGGAGCGGCCGGTGTTCCTCAACAGCGTGCCCAAGGCCGGCACCCACCTGATCCGCAACATCCTGCGGATGTTCGTCGCCCGCGATCAGCACTGGCCCGGCGAGTACATCCAGCACGCCCTGCTGTCGCGCAGTCGCGAGGCCTTCAACCTCGAACGGCCGATGATCAGCTGGGGCCACATGCTGTTCTCCGACGAGTCGGCCGTGGCCCTGCGCGACGTGCGCCACATCGTGCTGGTGCGCGATCCCTACGACTGGGTGCTGGCCCGGACCCGGTTCTACCTCTCCGACGAGTTCCAGGGCCGCCTGAACCACATCAAGGACGGCGGGGCGGCGGTCGAGGACGTCATCATGATGATGATCCTGGGGGCCCACGGGGCCGTGCCCGACCTGCGCGACGTCTTCAGCATGAACGCGGTGGCCTGGATGGGCTCCAGCGCCGTGATCGTCCGCTACGAGGACATCGTCGAGAATCTCAAGGACCTGGGCTCCAGGCGCGCCGAGGCCTTCTTCGGCCGGTTGCTGGCCGACTGCGGCCTCGACCTGCCCGCCGACTGGCGCGAGCGCGTGGAGGCCGGCGCCGATCGCCGGGAAAGCCGTACGGCCAGCGAGAACCTGAAGGTGACGGCCGAGGTGCCCAAGGTGCTGTCCGACGTCCACAAGCGGGTCGTCGACTTCCACGTGCCCGGCCTGCGGGCGCTGCTCGGCTACGTCTGATCCGGAAATGGAAACGGCCGCTCCCTTTAGGGAAGCGGCCGCCTTGGTGGAGCTAAGCGGAGTCGAACCGCTGACCTCTTGAATGCCATTCAAGCGCTCTACCAGCTGAGCTATAGCCCCGAGGCTTCCCGAAAGATCGAGGGCCTTGGTCTCCCGGTTGGTCGCCCGGGAAGGCGCGGAAACTATGTCGAGGCCTTTCCGGGATCAAGCCCCTCGATCAGACGAGGTGCAAGTTTTCCGGCAAGTCTTCGGATGGTTCCAAAAATGGAAACGGCCGCTCCCTTTAGGGAAGCGGCCGTCTTGGTGGAGCTAAGCGGAGTCGAACCGCTGACCTCTTGAATGCCATTCAAGCGCTCTACCAGCTGAGCTATAGCCCCAAGGAGCCTTGGAAAATCACGAAGACTTTCCGTCGAATTCCTTAGTCTCTCCGGCGGTTCCGAGTGGCTGTCCCCCGAAGAGGCGCGGAACCTATGCCGAGGTTTTTCCGGGATCAACCCCCCTCGGCGAACTTTTTTTCGGGGCTCGGCCAAAGCCTTGTGGAGAACCCGAAAATCCGGGGTCGGATCGCTCCGACCCCGGGAATTCACGGCTTACCGGTCGTCGTCTTCGCCGTCCGGCAGGCCTTCGATCTCGTCGCCGAGGTCGTCTTCGTCTTCGTCCTCGAGGAACGGGACGTCGTCGCTGTCCTCGTCGGCCAGGTCTTCGTCCTCGGCGAAGTCGACGCCGAGGTCGTCGCCAGCCGGAGACGGTTCGGAGGTCGGATCGCCGTCCTCGTCATCGGCCTCGACGACGTCGGCCTCAGCGGCCTCGTCGATTTCCGGAGTCTCGTCGACCTCGTCCTCGAAGCCGTCCTGCTCCTTGGGAGCCACGGTTTCCTTCTCGTCCTCGGCGTCGTAGTCCGGGGTTACGGCGCGGGCGCGCACGCGGCGCGACTTCAGCGCCTCTTCCGGGTCGAACTGTTCGCCGCATTTAGGGCAAACGGCCGGACGACGGTTGAGGTCGTAGAACTTCGACTGGCAGTTGGGGCAGATTTGTTTTGCGCCCAAGTCGGGATTAGCCAAGGCGGCGACCCTTTGATCCTGATGGGAAAAGCGGCGGCTGACTTGCCATGACGGGAGCCCGCTGTCAAAAGCAAACCCCTTCGCGAAACACCTATGTTGCAAGGAGCCGGTTTCGGCATGACCACGGCTGGATTGAAGAGCGCTCCGGGCGGAGCCCTTCGCGGTACGGTTCGGGCGCCTGGCGACAAGTCCATTTCGCACCGTTCGATGATCCTGGGCGCGCTTGCGAGCGGCACCACCACCATCGAGGGGCTGCTGGAGGGCGACGACGTCCTGGCGACCGCCCGGGCCATGCAGGCCTTCGGCGCGCGTGTCGAAAAGGAAGGCGTCGGCCGCTGGCGCGTCGAGGGCAAGGGCGGCTTCGCCGAGCCGTCGGACGTCATCGATTGCGGCAACGCCGGCACCGGCGTGCGCCTGATCATGGGCGCGGCCGCGGGCTTTTCCATGTGCGCCACCTTCACCGGCGACGCCAGCCTGCGCGGCCGCCCGATGGGCCGGGTCCTCGACCCGCTGGCCCGCATGGGCGCCACCTGGTTCGGCCGCGACAAGGGCCGCCTGCCGCTGACCCTGAAGGGCGGCGGCCTGCGCGGCCTCGTCTACACCCTGCCGATGGCCTCGGCCCAGGTGAAGTCGGCGGTGCTGCTGGCCGGCCTGCACGCCGAGGGCGGCGTCGAGGTGATCGAGCCGGAAGCCACCCGCGACCACACCGAGCGCATGCTGCGCGCCTTCGGGGCCGAGGTGATCGTCGAGGATAAAAACGGCGTGCGCCACGTGCGCCTGCCGGAAGGCCAGAAGCTGAAGGGCACCCACGTGCAGGTGCCGGGCGACCCGTCCTCGGCCGCCTTCCCGCTGGTCGCCGGCCTGATCGTTCCGGGCTCGGAAGTGACCGTCGAGGGCGTGATGCTCAACGAGCTGCGCACCGGCCTCTTCACGACGCTGCAGGAGATGGGCGCGGACCTGACCATCTCGAACGTCCGAGTCGAGAGCGGCGAGGACGTCGGCGACATCACCGCCCGCTACTCCCAGCTCAAGGGCGTCGTCGTGCCGCCCGAGCGCGCGCCGGCGATGATCGACGAGTATCCGATCCTGGCCGTCGCGGCCGCCTTCGCCGACGGTCCGACCGTCATGCGGGGCATCGGCGAGATGCGGGTCAAGGAAAGCGACCGCATCGCCCTGACCGCGGCCGGTCTGGCGGCCTGCGGCGTCACCGTCGAGGAAGAGCCCGAAGGCATGACCGTGGTCGGCACGCGCGGCGGCAACCATCCGGTGCGCGGCGGCGGCAAGGTGATCACCCACGGCGATCACCGCATCGCCATGAGCCACCTGATCCTGGGCCTGGCCGCCCAGGAGCCGGTCGAGATCGACGAGCCGGGCATGATCGCCACCAGCTTCCCAGGCTTCGTGTCGCTGATGACGGGCCTGGGCGGCTCGATCGTCGAGGCCTGACCCGTGGGCTTCGTGATCGCCGTCGACGGCCCCGCCGCCTCGGGCAAGGGCACCATCGCCTCGCGCCTGGCCGCCCACTACGGGCTGGCCATGCTCGACACCGGCCTGCTCTATCGCGCGGTCGGCGTGCGCCTGCTGGGCGCCGGCGGCGACCTTGACGACCCGGCGGCGGCCGAGGCCTCCGCCCGGGGCCTGGACCTCGCCGAACTGGAACGCCCCGAGGTGCGCACCCGCGCCGCCGGCGAGGCCGCCAGCCGCGTGGCCGTGCATCCGGGCGTGCGTTCGGCCCTGTTCGAGCTGCAGCGGAGCTTCGCGTCCCAGGACGGCGGCGCGGTGCTCGACGGCCGCGACATCGGCACGGTCATCGCTCCCGAGGCGCCGGCCAAGCTCTACGTCACGGCCAGCGCCGAAGTCCGCGCCGACCGCCGCTGGAAGCAGCTGACCGGGCAGGGCGAGAGCGTCACCTTCGACGAGATCCTGGCCGACATCAGAAAGCGCGACGAGCGCGACGGCGGCCGCAAGGACGCGCCCATGACCCAGGCTGTGGACGCTATCTTGCTTGATACGTCGGAAATGACTATATCCCAGGCCTTCGATGCGGCTCTCCGCATCGTCGAGACGGCGCGCGCCCGGTGAGGAAACTCCAAGGGCTAATCTAACGCCCGCCTCGCCGCCGCTCAGGACGCGACGGATCGCATCAGAAAATCCAATCATCCGGAATCCCGAGAACCGTCACCCGACGGCGCTCGTCACAGGGCTTCCCACAACCCAGAGACCAAAGATCAGCATGGCTGACGATATGAGCTTCAACCCCACGCGCGACGATTTCGAAGCGCTCCTCAACGACTCCATGGGCGGCCGCGACTTCGCGGAAGGCTCCGTGGTCAAGGGCAAGGTCGTTGGGATCGAGAAGGACTTCGCGATCATCGACGTCGGTCTGAAGACCGAAGGCCGCGTCCAGCTGAAGGAATTCGGCGTCGACGAAGCCGGCAAGGCGACCATCAAGGTCGGCGACACCGTCGAAGTCTTCCTCGAGCGCCTCGAGAACGCCATGGGCGAAGCGGTGATCAGCCGCGAAAAGGCCAAGCGCGAAGAAGCCTGGACCCGTCTGGAAGGCGTCTACGCCAAGAACGAGCCGGTGATGGGCGCCATCGTCGGCCGCGTGAAGGGCGGCTTCACCGTCGACCTCGGCGGCGCCTCGGCCTTCCTGCCGGGCTCGCAAGTCGACATCCGTCCGGTGCGCGACGTCGGCCCGCTGATGGGCAAGGAACAGCCCTTCGCCATCCTGAAGATGGACCGTCCGCGCGGCAACATCGTCGTCTCGCGTCGCGCCATCCTGGAAGAAGCCCGCGCCGAGCAGCGCACCGAACTGGTGTCGCAGCTGCAAGAGGGTGAAATCCGCGAAGGCGTCGTCAAGAACATCACCGACTACGGTGCGTTCGTCGACCTGGGCGGCATCGACGGCCTGCTGCACGTCACCGACATGAGCTGGAAGCGCGTCAACCACCCGAGCCAGGTGCTCGCCGTGGGCGACACCGTGAAGGTCCAGATCGTCAAGATCAACCCGGACACCCAGCGCATCTCGCTCGGCATGAAGCAGCTGCAGTCGGATCCGTGGGACGGCGTCGAAGCCAAGTACCCGGTCGGCGCCAAGTTCACCGGCCGCATCACCAACATCACCGACTACGGCGCCTTCGTGGAGCTGGAAGCCGGCGTTGAAGGCCTGGTGCACGTGTCGGAAATGTCGTGGACCAAGAAGAACGTCCACCCCGGCAAGATCGTGTCGACCTCGCAGGAAGTCGACGTCGTGGTTCTGGACGTCGATCCGTCCAAGCGCCGCGTCTCGCTGGGCCTGAAGCAAGCCCTGGCCAACCCGTGGGAAGCCTTCGTCGAGGCTCACCCGATCGGTTCGACCGTCGAAGGCGAAGTCAAGAACGCGACCGAATTCGGTCTGTTCGTCGGCCTCGACAACGACATCGACGGCATGGTGCACCTGTCGGACATCGACTGGAGCGTCGCCGGCGAAGAAGCCATGGCTCGCTACAAGAAGGGCGACCTGGTCAAGGCGAAGGTTCTCGATGTCGACATCGAGAAGGAACGCATCTCGCTGGGCATCAAGCAGCTGGCCGGCGACCCGATGTCGGGCGACACCTTCCGCAAGAACCAGACCGTCACCGTCACCGTGACGGAAGTCACCTCGGGCGGCATCGAAGTCCGCTTCGGTGAAGACGACGCCCCGATGACCGCCTTCATCCGCAAGTCGGACCTGTCGCGCGATCGTCAGGAACAGCGCCCCGAGCGCTTCGCCGTGGGTGACCGCGTCGACGCTCAGATCACCAACGTGGACAAGGCCGCTCGCCGCGTCTCGCTGTCGATCAAGTCGCTGGAAATGGCCGAAGAAAAGGAAGCCATCGAGCAGTTCGGCTCGTCGGACTCCGGCGCTTCGCTGGGCGACATCCTGGGCGCCGCTCTGCGCGAGCGCGCTGCGCCGAAGGAATAAGCTTTCGCCGCGGAGCCTGCCCGCTTCCGATTTTATCGGAAGTGGATGAGCGGGCTCCGTTGCAAAGTTTCGGAGCGTGGTCCCCACGCTCCGAGGGCTTAAGCTGAAGACAGGCGGCGGTCGGAGCAATCCGACCGCCGTTTTTCTTTTGCGCGAACTCTTGGCCGCACTGCCTGGAATTGTATGGTCCCGCTTGTCTGAGTAGTTGGCAGGGGCGTCCCATGTTCAAGTCTTCCGCGCTGGTTCTGCCGGCCGCCGCCGTGGCCGCCATGTGGGCGGGCCATGCCGCCGCCGCCGACAAGCCGGCCTATGCCGCGCCGGCCAAGTGGGTGGACGTCGCCTCGATCCCCGCCCTGCAGGCCGGGCCGGAGACCGCCGCCACCCAGGTGCTGCTCGACGACAGCCAGGCCCGGATGGAGCGCTCGGGCGGGACCTTCTACAATCGCCGCGTCGTCCGCATCGTGAAGACCGAAGGCCTGTCGGGCTCGGGCTCGCGCTCGGTGTCGTGGAACCCCACCGCCGAGACGGTGACGCTGCACACCCTGGCCATCCGCCGCGGCGACCAGGTCATCGACCTGCTGCAGGACGGCAAGGACGTGCTGGTCATCCGCCGCGAGACCAATCTCGAGCGCGCCATGCTCGACGGCCGCCTGACCGCCAGCGTTCAGATCAAGGACCTGCAGGTCGGCGACGTGATCGACTGGGCCTACACCGTGCATCGCACCGAGCCGCTGCTCGACAACCGCGGCCAGAGCTTCGAGCGCATGGGCTGGGGCGGCAAGATCGGCCGTTACCGCGTGCGCGTGGAGTGGCCGCAGGACAATCCGGTGATCTGGAAGACCACGACGGGCTTCCCGCAGCCGGCGGTCGCCAAGGTGGACGGCTTCACCCGCCTGAGCGTCGACGTCGCCGATGTCGAGACGCCCAAGGCCCCGGCCGGCGCGCCGCTGCGCTTCCTGCGGGTGGGCGAGCTGCAGGCCTCGACCTATGCCGACTGGGCCGAGATCTCCCGGCGGATGCATCCCCTCTACGCCGAGGCCTCGAAGCTGGCGCCGGACTCGCCGGTGCGGGCCGAGATCGCGCGCATCGCCGCCCAGACCAAGGACCCCAAGGAGCGCGCCTTCGCCGCCCTGCAGCTGGTCGAGGACAAGACCCGCTATCTGGCCCTCAGCATGGGCGACGGCGGTTATCGTCCGGCCCCGGCCGACGAGACCTGGGCGCGGCGCTTCGGCGACTGCAAGGGCAAGACGGTGCTGCTGCTGGCCCTGCTGCGCGAGCTGGGCGTCGACGCCGAGCCGGCCATCGTCTCGACCACCAGTGGCGACGGCATGGACGAGCGGGTCGCCGCCGCCGGCCAGTTCAACCACATCATCGTGCGCGCCCGCATCGACGGTAAGAGCTACTGGCTGGACGGCACGCGCTCGGGCGACAAGGGGAACCTGGACCAGCTGCGTCCGCCGGGCTTCCGCTGGGCCCTGCCGGTGCGCGCCAAGGGCGCGGGCCTGGAGCCGATCGAGCAGCCGCCGCTGAGCGAGGCCCTGACCGAAACCAGGCTGCACATCGACGCCTCGGCCGGTCTCGACAAGCCCGCCCCCGTGCGGGTCGAGATGCTGATGCGCGGCGACGCGGCGCGCGGCTTCTCGCGCTCCCTGGAGACCGCGCCCAAGGCCGACGTCGAGCGCGCCCTGAAGCAGAGTCTCTCGCGGTCGATGAGCTGGATCACGCTGGACAACGTCGACTGGACGAAGGCCTCGGACGGCGAGCTCCGCGTCGTGATGACGGGCACGGCGACGCCGGAATGGCGGCTGAACGACGACCTGGGCGTGCGTGAGCTGAAGCTGGGCGACGACGACGGCCGGGCGAGCACCTTCCCGCGCCGCGAGCCGGGGCCCAACGACACCGCGCCCTTCGCCCTGCGCTATCCGTCCTTCAGCCGCGGGACGGTCGAGGTCGTGCTGCCGGGCAAGGGCGAGGGCTTCACCGTCAAGGGCGCCAACGGCGAGGACACGGCCACCGGCTATCGCGTGGCCAAGTCGGCCAAGGTGGCCGACGGGGTCGCCCGCTTCGAGACGGTGACCCGCAGCGAGGCCCGCGAGCTGCCGTTCGCGCAGGTCGAGGCCGCCAACGCGGCCATCCGCAAGGCTTCCTACGACGTCCGTATCGTCCGGGCGCCGAAGGGTCTTTAAGATAACGGCCGCAACCTTTTCCTTGAAGATTGCCGCCTGCTTGGGCAAAGGTCGCGGCGCGCCGCTCCCTCGGCGCAGGGGATATCGATGATCAAGTCTGAACTCATCGCCAGGCTCGCGAACGAAAACCCGCACCTGACGCAGAAGGATGTCGAGCGCGTGGTGGGCGTCATCCTCGAACGGATGATCAACGCCCTGGAAGCCGGCGGCCGCGTCGAGCTGCGGGGCTTCGGGGCCCTGTCGGTGCGTTCGCGCCCGGCCCGCGCCGGCCGCAATCCGCGCACGGGGGAAACCGTCGATGTCCGCGCCAAGCACGTGCCGTTCTTCAAGAGCGGCAAGGAACTGCGCGCCCGCCTGAACGCCGAGTAGTCGGCGGGCCGACTCTCTTGCCCCCAAAGGCGAACCGGCTCAGCCTTTCGGCGTTCCGGTTAGCCTTAAGGGACAGTCGAGAGGGACCCAGCATGGGCATCGTCAAGGAATTCCGCGAGTTCATCGCTCGCGGCAACGTCATCGACCTGGCCGTCGGCGTCATCATCGGCGCGGCCTTCAACGGCATCGTGAAAAGCCTGGTCGATCAGGTGATCATGCCGCCGATCGGCCTGCTGACCGGCGGGCTCGACTTCTCCAAGCTGGAATGGGTGCTGCGCGCCGAGGATCCGGCCACCGAGGCGATCGAGAAGGTCGCGATCCAGTACGGCGCCTTCATCAACACCCTGATCCAGTTCTTCATCGTCGCGGCGGTGGTGTTCCTGCTGGTCAAGCTGGTCAACCAGATCCGCCGCGCCGACGCCGCCGAGCCGGCTCCCGAGGCCCCGGCCGCGCCGACGCCCGAAGAAAAGCTGCTGACCGAGATCCGCGACCTGCTGGCCACGCCGGCCGTCGCCGCCGTCGCCCCGGCCGCGGAAAAGCCCGCGCCCGCTCCCAAGGCCGCCGCCGCGCCGAAACCGGCCGCGACCAAGGCTCCGGCCAAGAAGCCCGCCGCCCCGCGCAAGCCGAAGGCCTAAGCTCCAGATCCTCCCCCTGAAGGGGGAGGTGGCCCGTAGGGCCGGAGGGGGAAGTCCCTGCCGAACTCATCGAAACCGCCGGAGGGAGCAATCACGTCCCCCTCCGTCGGCTTCGCCGACCCCTCCCCCTTCAGGGGGAGGGTCTTGTTCTAGAAATCCACCGCCACGCCCTTGCGCTCCCAGTCGCCGAAGCGCGTGGGCTCGGGGCCGTCGCGGCCGCCTTTCTCGGGGGCCAAGGCCAAGGCCGCTTCGGCCTCGCGGCGGGCGGCCGCCTCTTCCAGGGCGCGGCGGGCGGCGGGGCTCAAATCCTTGCCGGGCGCCGCGCCGAGACGGACCAGTTCGGGGTCCTGGGCTTCGGATTCGGGGGAGAAAACGTCTTCGGACATGGTCTTTCATAGCACGCAAGCGTCGATGGATCATCCAAGGGGCTTGCGCTTTGCCGCATTGCGGGGCACGGCGGGGCGGTGACTCAGGAACTTAACGACGGCCTTCCCGCCCGGGAAGCGGCCCTCGCCCTACTCGACGCGGCTCTTTCGCGCCGCGGCGGCCTCGACGAGGCCGCGACGACCAACGCTTTCCGCGCCTTGGAGCCGCGTGAGCGCGCCTTCGCGCGCGCCTTGGCCATGGCCGCCCTGCGCCGCCTGGGACCCGTCGACCGGGCCCTGGCCGCCAAGCTCAGCAAGGAGCCGCCGCCGCGCGTGCGCAACCTGCTGCGCCTGGGCGCCACCCAGGCCTTCTTCCTCGACGTGCCGGCCTTCGCCGCCGTCGCCACCAGCGTCGAGCTGGCCGGCGCCAACAAGGCCAGCCGCCCGTTCAAGGGCCTGGTCAACGCGGTGCTGCGCGGCCTGCTGCGCGACGGCGCCCCGGCCGACGATCCCTCGACGCTCGTGCCGCCGTGGCTGTTCGCCCGCTGGGCCGGCGCCTGGGGGCAGGACGACGCCCTGGCCCTGGCCGCCGTGGTCGCCGAGGAGCCAGCCACCGACCTGTCGGTGAAGCCCGGAACCGACGTAGCCGCCCTGGCCGAGGCCATGGAGGCCGAGATCCTGCCGGGCGACACGCTGCGCACGCGCCGTCGCGGCGACGTCGCCGGCTGGCCCGAGTTCGAGGTCGGGAGCTGGTGGGTGCAGGACGCCGCCGCCGCCATTCCCACCCGCCTGCTGGACGTGAAGCCCGGCGACACCGCCGTCGACCTCTGCGCCGCCCCGGGCGGCAAGACCCTGCAGCTGGCCGCCGCCGGCGCCAAGGTCGTGGCCGTCGACCGCTCGGCCGCCCGCCTCAAGCGCGTCGGCGAGAACCTGGCCCGCATGGGCCTGGAGGCCGAGGTCGTGGCCGCCGACGCCTCGACCTGGACCGACGAGCGCACCTTCGACGCCGTGCTGCTGGACGCCCCGTGCTCGGCCACCGGCACCTTCCGACGCCACCCCGACGTGCTGTGGGCCGCGCGCCCGGGCGACGTGGCCAGTCTGGCCGGCGTGCAGTCGGCCCTGCTGGACAGCGCCGCCCAGCGCACCGCCCCCGGCGGGCGTCTGGTCTACTGCGTCTGCTCGCTGGAGCCGGAAGAGGGCGAGGCCCAGGTCGAGGCCTTCCTGACCCGCCATCCGGAGTTCTCGCTGGACCCGATCACGGCCGGCGAAGGCGGCGCGCCCGAGGCCAGCCTTACGGCCCGCGGGACGCTGCGCCTGCTGCCCCACCATCGCGAAGGCGGCCAGGACGGCTTCTTCGCGGCCCGTTTCGTAAAGGCCAAGTAGAAGATCAAGTAGAGCGCGGGAGCCGAACATGGCCTTCACTCGCTTGTGGCTTGAGCTTTTGACCGGTAATTCAAAGACACCGATACCAGGGACACCATGACCGCGCCGATCATCGCCCCGTCGATCCTCGCCTCCGACTTCGCCAAGTTGGGGGCCGAAGTCGCCGCCATCGAGGCGGCCGGCGCCGACTGGGTGCATGTCGACGTCATGGACGGCCACTTCGTGCCGAACATCACGCTCGGCCCGGACATCGTCAAAGCCATCCGGCCGCACGCCAAGATCCCGTTCGACGTGCACCTGATGATCAGCCCGGCCGATCCGTACCTGGAAGCCTTCCGCGAGGCCGGCGCCGACATCATCAGCATCCATCCGGAAGCCGGTCCGCACCTGCACCGCTCGCTCAAGCGCATCCGCCAGCTCGGCGCTAAGGCCGGCGTGGTGTTCAACCCCTCGACCAGCCTCGACCACGTCGAATGGATCCTCGAGGACGTCGACCTGGTGCTGGTCATGTCGGTGAACCCCGGCTTCGGCGGCCAGAGCTTCATCCCCGGCCAGCTGCGCAAGGTTGAGGCCCTGCGCAAGCTGATCGACGCCCAGGGCCTGGACATCATCCTGGAAGTGGACGGCGGCGTGACCCCGGTCACCGCGCCCCAGTGCGTCGCGGCCGGCGCCACGGCCCTGGTGGCCGGCTCGGCGGTGTTCAAGGGCGGTCCTGACGCCTACGCCGCCAACATCCGCGCCCTCAAAGGGGACTGACGCCACCGCATGAACGGCGCGCCCGCTACGCCCTCCGCATCCAAGCCCGCCGGGCGCGCCCTGCGGCGCGGAACCGTGTTGGCGCGGTCGGTTTCGGCTTCGGTCCGCGCCGCCTTCGAGCGCGAGTGGTTCGGCTCGCCGCCGCACCGGGCGGTGATCACCGCCCCTCGTCCCGTCGGCCTGTCGGCCCGGCCGCACGATCCGCGCCCCGTCGACCTTCACCGCGGCCGCCAGCTGCTGGACGGCGTGCTGACCCTGCACGACGAGAGCCTCAAGGTCGGCGCCGAGGGCGATCCCTTCGACACGCCCAGCCCCTCACGGGCCTTCGCCGTCGCCCTGCATCGCTTCGACTGGCTGCCGGGCCTGCTGGCCCAGGGGCCGGAAGGCGCCCGCCGAGCCCTGCGGCTGATCCAGGACTGGCGGCGGGTGTTCGGAACCTGGAACGCCTTCTCATGGTCGGGCGAGTGCCTGGAGCGCCGCACCTTCCACCTGGCCTGCGCGGCCAAGACCCTGTCGCCCGGCGCCTCGGACGCCGAGGCCGCCGCCCTGGCTCTGGATGTCGCCCGCGGCGCCCGGCAGCTGATGAAGGCCTCCGACGCCCCCGATCGCGCCCTGGAGCGCGCCGTGGTGGTCGCCGTGGCCGGCACGGCCCTGGTCGGCAAGGCCGCCGACCGGCTGATGGCCGAGGGCCTGCGCCGCGTCGCCCGCGAGATCGACGCGATCGTGCTGCCCGACGGCGGCCACGCCTCGCGCTCGCCCGAGGCCGGGCTGGAGCTGTTGTTCGACCTCCTGACCCTGGACGACGCCCTGGGCCAGCGCGGCCGGCCGACGCCCGAGGCGATCAGCCGGGCCATCGATCGCCTGTCGTCGGGCGCGCGCTTCTTCACCCTGGCCGACGGCAGGCTGGCGGCCTTCCATGGCGGCGAGACGGTCGAGCCGGCCCGCATCGCGGCCGCCCTGGCCCATGACGACCACGGCCCGCGCCCGCCGATGGACATGCCGCACGCCGGCTTCCAGAAGATGCAGGGCGGGACGATCCAGGTGCTGGCCGACGCCGGCGCCCCGCCCGTGGGCGCGCTCAGCCGCTCGGCCTGCGCCCAGCCTGCGGCGCTGGAGATCATCTGCGGCAAGGACCGGCTGATCACCTCCAGCGGCTGGAGCCCCGAGGCGGCCAACGCCCAGGCCTTCCGGCTCTCCGACGCCGCCTCGACGGTGTCGGTGGGCGACGGCTCGGCCGGCCGGCCGCTGTCGGGCTTCCGGGCCGCCGCCCTGGGCCCCTGGCTGGTCGACGGCGCCGCCAGCGTCGACTCGCGCCGCCATGACGGCGAGCAGGGCGTCTGGCTCGACATCGTCCACGACGGCTGGCGTCGCCTGGGCCTCAAGCACGCCCGCCGCCTGTTCCTGGATCTCGCCGCCGACGAGCTGCGCGGCGAGGACAGCCTGATCCCGATGGCCGAGGCCAAGCTCGACGGCCCGCGCCGCTATCACCCGTTCAAGATCAGCTTCCACCTGCACCCAGACGCTCGCGCCTCGCTGGCCCGCGACGGCAAGAGCGTGCTGATCAAGGGGCCGTCCAATGTCGGCTGGTGGCTGCGCAACGACGCGCCCGACGTCGCCGTCCTGGCCGCCCCGCACTTCGACCACGGCCATGCCCGCCAAGCGGGGGTGATCGTGCTCAAGAGCCAGGTCCGCGCCGAGAAGGGCGCCAAGATCCGCTGGAAGCTGGCTCGGGCGGCGGATCACTGACCCAGATCCTCCCCCAGAAGGGGGAGGTGGCCCGCAGGGCCGGAGGGGGAAGTTTCTGCTGAGGTCGAGGGGGCTGCTGGCTCAGCATTCACATCCCCCTCCGTCGGCTTCGCCGACACCTCCCCCTTCAGGGGGAGGATCAATCCAGCGACCTGTCCTTCGTCTCCGGCAGCAGGAACAGCGTCGTCAGCACGCTGATCAGGGTGAAGATCACCGGGTACCAGAGCCCCGCATAGATATCCCCCACCGCCGCCACGATGGCGAAGGCGCTGAAGGGCACGAAGCCGCCGATCCAGCCCGTGCCGATGTGATAGGGCAGCGACAGGGCGGTGTAGCGCACCCGGGTGGGGAAGAGCTCGACCAGGGCGGCGGCCAGCGGGCCGTAGAGGGCGGTGGCGCCGATCACGAACACCAGCAGCACCCCGAACACGCCCCAGAGGTTCATGCGGGCCGGGTCGGCCGCGGTCGGATAGCCGGCCTTGGCCAGCGCCGCCTTGATCGCGGCCTCGCCGGCGGCCTTCACGGCCTTGGCTTCCTGGGCGGGCAGGCCCTTGGCGCTTTGGGAGACGATCCGCGTCTCGCCCACCTGGACGATCGCCTGCGACCCGGCCGGGCCGGCCTGGTTGGCGTAGGAGACGCCCGCGTTGGCCAGGGCGCCCTTGGCGATGTCGCAGGACGAGACGAAGGCGGCCTTGCCGATCGGGTCGAACTGCAGGGCGCAGTCGGCAGGATCGGCCGTGACGCTGACCGGCGCCCGGGCCGAGGCCTCGGCCAGGGCCGGGTTGGCGGCGCGCTCCAGCAGGTGGAAACCGGGGAAGTAGAAGGCCAGGGCCAGCGCCATCCCGCCCAGCATCACCGGCTTGCGGCCGATCCTGTCCGACAGGGCGCCGAACACGACGTAGAGCACCGCGCTGACCGCCGCCGCGCCCATCATCAGGCCGTTGATCAGGCCGGGCGAGACCTTCAGGAACTTCTCCATGAAGGTCTGGATGTAGAAGAAGGTCGTGTACCAGACCGCCCCCTGGGCCGACATGACGGCGAAGAAGGCCAGCAGCACCAGCTTGAGGTTCTTCCACTGGCCGAAGGCCTCGGCATAGGGGGCCTTGGAGGCTGCGCCCTCCTCCTTCATCTTGGCGAAGGTGGGGCTTTCGCTGAGCTTCAGGCGCATCCAGACCGAGACCGCCAGCAGGCCGATCGAGACGGCGAACGGGATGCGCCAGCCCCACGCGTCGAAGGCCTCCGGGCCTACGAGCGCGCCCAGCAGCCAGCGGGTCGCCAGGATGACGAGCAGCGCCGCGAACAGCCCCAGGGAGGCCGAGCTCTGCACCCACGAGGTCGCCCGGCCGCGCTGGCCCGGCGGGGAATGCTCGGCGACGTAGATCGCCGCCCCGCCGTACTCGCCGCCCAGGGCGAAGCCCTGCACGCAGCGCAGGATGATCAGCAGGATCGGCGCGATGATCCCCGCCTGCTGGAAGGTGGGCAGCAGGGCGATGGCGAAGGTGGCGCCGCCCATCAGCAGCACCGTGGCCAGGAACGCGCCCTTGCGGCCGGCCTGGTCGCCGATCTTGCCGAAAACCAGGGCGCCCAGAGGCCGGAAGGCGAAACCCACCCCGAACAGGGCCAGGGCCGCCACGTAGCCGGCGGTGTCGGACAGGCCCGTGAAGAAGGTCTTGGAGATGACCTGGGCCAGGCTGCCGAAGATGAAGAAGTCGTACCACTCGAAAGCCGTGCCGGCCGACGAGGCCGCCACCACCGTGCGCATCGAGGCGCCCTTCTTCTGAGCGGCGCCGACAGTCGTGTCCGTCATGCGGATCCCCCTAATTATCAGGAGGATTAGCCCGTAACGCCGGTCTCTGGAAAGGGCGCCGATCGGCGAGGGCCGTCAGGCGGCGGCGGTCTCGGCGCCGCCGGCGACCTCGGCCACGCGGACGATCTCGGCCAGCAGGGCGGTGGGCGAGATCGGCTTGGCCGCCACGCCGTTCATGCCGGCGGCCATGTAGGTGGCCCGCTGGTGGGCCAGGACGTTGGCGGTGAGGGCCACGATCGGGGTGGCGCCGACAGGGCCGGGTAGGGCGCGGATGCGGCGAGCGGCCTCCAGGCCATCGACGCCGGGCATCTGCACGTCCATCAGGATGAGGTCGAAGCCGCGCATCGCCGCCTCGACGCCCGACAGCCCGTCCTCGGCGGTCTCGACGTCGGCGCCCAGCATCTCCAGGATCCGGCGGGCCACCATGCGGTTGGTGGCGTTGTCCTCGACCACCAGCACCTTCAGGCCTTCCAGCATTTTGTCGCCGTCGCTCTCGTCGCGGGGGGCGGTCTGCACCGGCGGGGCGCTGATCGTCAGGCTGAAGGTCGAGCCTTCGCCCTCGACCGAGCTGAACTCGACCTCGCCGCCCATCATCTGGGCCAGTCGCCGGGTGATGGCCAGGCCCAGGCCCGAGCCGCCGAACCGGCGGGTGGTGCTGGCGTCGGCCTGCTGGAAGCGCTGGAACAGCCGCGCCTGGGCCTCGGCGGCGATCCCGACGCCGGTGTCGGAAACCTCGAACGCCAGCCGATCGGGACCAACGCGCCGCAGCCGCAGCGACACCGAGCCCGACAGCGTGAACTTCACGGCGTTGCCGACCAGGTTGAACAGCGCCTGGCGCAGTCGGGTGGGGTCGGCCAGCACGATCCCCTGGTCCGGCGCGTCCACCACCAGGGCCAGCCCCTTGTGCTCGGCCTGGGCGCGCAACAGGCGCGCGACGCTGTGCACGAGGTCGGCCGGGTCGATCGGCTCGGGCGCGACGTCGAGGCGCCCGGCCTCGATGCGCGAGAAGTCGATGATGTCGTCCAGCAGGGTCGACAGCATGCGGCCGCAGGCCAGGGCTTCGCCCAGCAGGTGATCGGCTTCCGCCGAAAGGCCCTGGCGCTTGAGCAGATGGATGACGCCCAGCACCCCGTTCATCGGGGTGCGGATCTCGTGGCTCATATTGGCCAGGAACTGGGCCTTGGCCTCGTTGGCCGCCTGGGCGGCGCGCTCGGCCTCGACCAGGGCCAGTTCGGCGCGCTTCTGCTCGTCGATGTCGAGCACCAGGCCGTAGGCCTTGCGGACCCGGCCCGAGGCGTCGCGGCGGATCTCGTGGAACAGGCGGATCCAGCGCTCCTCGCCGTTCGGGCGCACGACGCGGGCGTCGAAGGCCCGCTCGCCCCAGCGACCCACGGCGCCGGCGGCGTAGACGGCGGCTACGTCCTCCGAGCGGATCATCGGCCAGATGGCCTGGCGCACGTCGTCGAAGGTGATGCGCTGGCCCAGGATGCGGTGGAATTCCGGAGAGCCCCAGAAGGTCTTTTCGGCGTGATCGATCTCGTAGACGCCGGCCTGGGCCGCGCCCAGGGCGGTCTTCAGCCGCCGGGCGTTGGCGCGGGCCTCGCGGCGCGCCTCGGTCAGGGCCGTGACGTCGTCCATGTAGGTGATGACGCCGGCGATGGCGCCGGTGGCGTCTCGCCAGGGGCGGGCCTCCCAGCGCAGGCGGTGCTCGCGGCCCTGGCCGTCGGTCAGGCTGTCTTCGCGGCGGACGACCGTCTGGCCCGTCAGGGCGCGCTCGACGGCGGCCACGAAGCGCTTTCGCGCCCCATAGGTCAGGTCGTGCAGCGACTTGCCGATGACGTCGGCCTCGCTGGCCTGGAAGATGTCGAGGAACCGGGGGCTGACCACGGTCAGGCGCAGTTCACGGTCGTAGAGAGCCACGGCGAAGGGCGCGCCCTCGACCAGCTTGCGGGCCTTCTCCTCGCCCCAGCGGGCCAGGTCGCGGTCGCGGGCGACGTCGGTGATGTTCTGCGAGATGCCGCGCAGGGCGAAGACGCCGCCGGGGCGCGGCTCGGTCTGGAAGGTGGCGCGGAAGGCGAACTTCTGGCCCGTGGCGCCGCGCATGTGGTGCTCGATCGTGCCGCCCTGGCCGGTGCGCACGGCGCGGGAGAAGGTGGCGCGCACCCGGCCGCGTTCGGGCTCGTCCAGGCGGGCGTAGAAGGCCTCCGGCGTCGACACCTCCTCGGGGCGCAGGCCCGTCAGGCTGAGGATGTCGCTCGACCATTCGATGCGCTGGGCGACGGGATCGAAGCTCCACACGCCCACCCCGGCGGCCGAGGCCAGCATCTCGCGCGTGCGGCGCGAGACGGCCTGCTCGGCCTTGCGGGCCACCTCGGCCGAGACGTCGCGCAGGGTGCCGACCAGCTCGCCGGCGGGGCCAAGGCGCGCATGGGCCTCCAGCCAGACGCGGCGGCCGTCGTTGCAGATCATGCGGACGCGGAACACCGCCCCGCCCATGCCGCGGATGACCTTGCCGGACTCCAGCAGGCCCGGGTGGTCCTCGGGATCGACGAACCGCAGGGGCGACTGGCCGATCAGGTCGGCGGCGGTCCAGCCGGTCAGACGGGTCCAGGCGGGATTGACGGTGACGAAACGGCCCTCGACCACGACCGCGAACAGGTCGTGTGCGTTCTCGAAGAACCACTGCGCGCTCTCGGCCTGACTCAGAGGCGCGAGCGGCGTGTCTGGCGAGCGCGGCGAGGACATCCCAGCTCCCGGCGGAAGGTGAGGCGGATTGTCGCGACCAAGGGTAAACTTAAGGTTGGCGTCAGCGCGTTCAGGGCGAGAAATCGAACACGGGTCGCGGCGGGCGGGACAAAAATCACGCCGTCCTCGCCCGGAAAGCAAAAACCCCGCCCGGATCGCTCCGGGCGGGGTCTTCAGGTGATCGTTCGCCGGAGCGAAGGGATCAGTAGCGGACGTTCAGGGTCAGCATGGTCTGGCGGGCCGGCGCCGGGTCGGCGTGGTGCACGCCGTTGGTGCGCAGGATGTAGCGCTCGTCCGTCAGGTTCTGGACGTTCAGCTGCAGGTCGACCTTGTCGTTGATCTGGTACGAGGCGAAGGCGTCGTAGCGGGTGTAGGACGGGATGTAGATCCCGTTGGCGCCGCCGCCGGCGCCGCCCTGGTTGCCGCCGAAGGTCTTCGACACGTAGTAGGCGCCGCCGCCGACCGTCAGCGGGCGGAGCACGCGGTAGGTCGTGAACAGGCTGAAGGTGTTCTTCGGCGTGTTGGCCAGCGGATCACCGGTGTTGATGTGCTGGGTCACCGTGCCGTTGGTGATGGTGACCGCGCCGCGAACCAGCTCGCTGTCCATGTAGGTGTAGCCGCCGAACACCTGCCACTTCGGCGTGATCTTGCCCGACACGCCGAGCTCGACGCCCTGCACGCGGGTCTCGCCGACCTGGGCGAAGTCGGCGGCGCCGGGGCCGACCAGGATCTGGGCGTTCTTGCGCTCGGTGCGGAACAGCGCGCCCGACAGGGCCAGCTGGTCGCCGAACAGGTTCCACTTCGCGCCCAGCTCGTAGCTGGTGGTGTCTTCCGGATCGAGGACGGTGGTGGAGAGGTTGCCCGAACCGATGCCGCCCGAACCGTTCTGGTCGCCGGCCGCGATGGTCGGCGGGGTCGAGGAGGTGGCGTAGGAGCCGTAGATGCTGCTCGACGCGGTCGGCTTGTAGTTCAGGCCGATCTGGTAGTTGACGAAGTCCCAGCTGGTCTTGGGCACGTTGGTGTAGGTGACCGAGGTGATGACGCCGTTGGTGTTGGTCGAGGCGGCGTTGTAGCCCTGGGTCGAATAGTCGTCGTAGCGGACGCCGACGTTCAGCAGCAGCTTCTCGGTGAGCTTGAGCGTGTCGAAGGCGTAGAGCGCGGCGGTCTTGGTCTTCGATTGCGAAGCCGGGCCGCGGTTGATCGTGCCGCTCCAGGCGTCGCTCGGGTTCGGCGCGTAGAGACGCGTGCAGTCGCCGGTGCCGGCGCCGGTGAAGCCGACCGGGCAGGTCGAGCCGCTGGCGGTGTAGAAGGTGTAGCTGGCGTTGTCGTTCTGCTCGCGGCCCAGCTCGAAGCCGGCGTTGAAGCTGTTCTCGACCGAGCCCAGGTTGAACTTGCCGCTGACGTCGCTGACGAAGGCGATGGTCGTGGTCTCGTTCCAGCGCGACTTGGTGCCGCGCTTCATCCACCACTCGCCGGCCACGAACTGGGCCGCGCCGCCGTCGCCGGGGTTGGTGACGAAGTAGTCGTTCAGCGTCTTGCCATAGCGGAAGGCCTGGCGGACCGAGAAGTTGTCGTTGATCTCGTGACGGACGGCGACCGTGGCGATGTCGGCCTTGGTCTTCATCCAGTCGCGATCGAGGCCGTAATAGGCGTCGCGCGAGACGTCGAGGATGCCGCTGGTCGGACGGGTGCGGCTGTCGGTGCCGGCCACGCCCCAGGTGCGCTTGCTGGCCAGCGGGATGCCGTAGTCGGGATCCTGGTCGGTATCCAGGTGGTAGTAGCTGAAGGTCAGTTGCGTGGCGGTGTCGATGCCGAAGGCCAGCGATGGGGCGATGCCCCAGCGCTTGAAGTCGACGCTGTCGCGCCCGGGCGTGTCGCCCTCGGTGACCATCAGGTTCAGGCGGAATGCGGCGTTCTCACCGAAGGCGTAGTTACCGTCGGCCGTGCCGCGATAGTAGTTGTCGGTGCCGATGGCGGCCGAGCCGCGCAGGAAGGTGTTGGCCTTCGGCGACTTGCTCGACAGGTTGATGCTGCCGCCGCCCGAGCCGCGGCCGCTGTAGACCGAATCCGGACCCTTGATGACCTCGACCTGTTCCAGGTTGAAGACTTCGCGCGTCTGGCCGCCGGTGTCGCGGATGCCGTCGACGAAGATGTTGTTGCCCGACGACTGGCCGCGGATGAACGGACGGTCGGCCAGCGGCTGGCCGCCTTCGCCGGCGCCGAAGGTGATGCCCGGCGAGGTGCGCAGGATGTCCTGCAGCGAGGTGGCGGCGGTCTGCTCGATGATCTGGCTGGAGATCACCGTGATCGAGCGCGGGGTGTCGACCAGCGGGGCGGTGTACTTGCCGGACTGCATGTCGGTGGCCTTGCGGGCGTCGACGGCGACGCCCGAGACTTCCTGCACGTCAGCCGAAGCCGGCGCGGTGGCGACCGGCGCATCGGCGTCTGCGGCGAAGGCGGCGGGCGCCAGGGCGAGGCCGGCGACGCCGGCGACGGCGGCGGCGCCCAGGGCGCGGCGGGCTTGGCTGCGAACGCCGGCGGCGGCGGGCGAGGAAGGCTTTTGCATTATGTCGAGAGACCCCAGCTCGGGTCGCGGGGGAGGATCCGCGGCCGCTGTCCTGAAATTGCGAGGCGTTCTTATGTACGCAATTGCCGGGGTGCAATAATAATCAGTCGCAGGAGGAGCACGGCCGCCGCTGCGCGCGACAACCGTGACCATTATGCAACGTATCGACCGTGTATCAGGCCCCGCGGGCGACGAACCAGCCGTTGCGGAAGCCCTGGTCGGCCTTGCCGTACAGGAACGGCTCGCCTTCGGGGGTGGTGAAGCGGCCGCCGGCGGCGACGATCAGGGCGTGACCGGCGGCGGTGTCCCACTCCATGGTCGGTCCGTGGCGCGGATAGATGTCGGCCGCGCCCTCGGCGATGCGGGCCAGCTTGATCGACGAGTCCATCGGCGCGCGCAGGGAAAAGCCGTACTGGTCGGCCAGGGCGGTGGCCTTGTCTTCCTTCATGGTGTGGCTGACCAGGGCCAGGGCCTGGCCCTCGGGCCAGGCGCGGGCGCGCACCGGGGTCTCGGCGCCGTTCGGGCCCTCGCGCTTGACCACGCCGCCATCGGCCGTGAACCACACCTCGCCGGTGGCGGGAGCGCAGACCGCGCCGGCCACGGGGACGCCGTCGTCGATCAGGCCGATGTTGACGGTGAAGTTGGGATCGCCGCGCACGAAGGCCTTGGTGCCGTCCACAGGGTCGACCAGGAAGAAGCGCGGACCGATCTGGTCGGGCGTGCCGTACTCGCAGGCATGCTCTTCGGAGATGGCGGGGATCTCGGGATAGCGCTCGGCCAGCAGGGCCAGGATCACCTTCTCGCCGGCCCGATCGGCCTCGGTCACCGGGCTCTCGTCGGCCTTGCGCACGACGTCGAGCTCGGTCCGCCAGAACGGCAGGATCACCTCGGCGGCGGCCTCGACGATACGGGCCAGGTCGCGTCCGATGTCGGCCGGAAGGGGGGCGGAGCTCATGCTTGTCCTCGGGGGTCGTCGCCGACGAACACCAGCCTCACGACGCGGGCGTCGATCGTCTGCTTGCCGGCCTCTTCGAAATTCACGGTGACGCGATGGCCGGTCACGGACTGCACCTGGCCAAGGCCCCAGTCGGGCTGGCCCGGATGGCGCACGAGCACGCCGGGTTCGAGAAACGGATCCATCACGGCTCCCTGATAGAGCGTGACGAGGCAAAGTGTGAGCGGTTTTCGGTATCGGCCGGCGTCGATTTGTACGCGGCCTGGTTGAAAGCGATTTCGCGGCGACGTTTGCCAAAGCCCCAAATCACGCCAAAGATCGCGCCCATGACCGACACCGCCGCCCCCGCCTCGCCCGCGCCCTCCGCCTCGCTGGACGTCAACGGTCCGGATTTCGCCGCCCTGGTGGCCGCGCGCCTGTGTCACGACTTCATCAGCCCCGCCAGCGCCATCGTCTCGGGCCTGGACCTGCTGGAAGACCCCAGCGCCCAGGACATGCGCGACGACGCCATGAGCCTGATCAGCAGCTCGGCCCGCAAGCTGGCCGACCTCCTGCAGTTCACCCGCGTGGCCTTCGGCGCCTCGGCCTCGGCCGAATCCTTCGACTCCCGCGAGCTGGAACGGCTGGCCCAGCAGGGCGTCTTCGCCCACGTGCGGCCCAACCTCACCTGGGACATCGCGCCGCAGCCGCTGAACAAGGCCGCCTCGCGCGCCCTGCTCAACATCGCCCAGATCGCCGCCAGCGCCTTGCCGGCCGGCGGCGCGGCCACCCTGCGCGCCGTCGTCGCCGACGGCCGCACGGCGATCACCGCCGATGCGGTCGGCCCGCGCGCCCGCCTGCGTCCTGAGGTTCTGGCCGGTCTCAAGGGCGAGCCGCTGGGCGAGGGCCTGGGCGGTCCGTGGGTGCAGGCGGCCTACCTGTTCTCGGTGGTCCGCGCCGCCGGCGGCCAGATCGGCGTCGAGATCGCCGAGGAGCGCGTCAGCATCGCCGCCTGGACCCCCGCCGACTGAGCCGTACGTTTTTCGGCGCCGTCACCGCTCCTTAACCCGTCCCGGGCAATCCTGTTCGCCTGGGATTTGGAGCGTATCAGCCGGCGAAACCGCAAAAACTTTCGCCTGATGCGCCCGCCGATTTGGAGCGCGCCGTGAAGACCTGCCTCGTCGTCGACGACAGCCGGGTGATCCGCAAGGTGGCCCGCCGTGCGTTGGAGGACATCGGCTTCGAGATCGCCGAGGCCGCCGACGGCATGGAGGCGCTGGCCTGGTGTCGCGCGGCCATGCCCGACGCCGTCCTTCTCGACTGGAACATGCCGGTGATGAACGGCCTGGAATTCCTGCAGCGCCTGCGCCAGGAGCCGGGCGGCGACACGCCGGTGGTGGTGTTCTGCACGGTCGAGAACAGGGTCGACAACATCCGCCTGGCGCTCGACAGCGGCGCGGACGAGTACATCATGAAGCCTTTCGACGGCGAGATCATCGCCGCCAAGTTCGCCGAGGCGGGCCTGCTATGACCCCCGAGGACATGGATCTCCTGGCGGCCCTGGGCCGCACCCGCGCCGGCCTGAAGGTCGAGACCGACAAGCACTATGTCGTCGAGAGCCGCCTGGCGCCGCTGGCCCGGCGCGAGGGCTATCCGTCGATCGAGGCCCTGGTGGCGGCCCTGCGCGCCAAGCGCGAGGAGCGGCTGATCTGGGCGGTGGTCGAAGCCCTGACCGTCAACGAAACCGCCTTCTTCCGCGACCGCGACACCTTCGCCTTCCTGCGCGACGTGGCGATGCCGGAGCTGTCGCGCCGCCGCAAGGACGGCGCGGTGCGGATCTGGAGCGCGGCCTGCTCGACCGGGCAGGAAATCTATTCCCTGGCCATCGCCGCCGCCGAGGCGCGCGATCTGGAGCCCGGCGTGCGCTTCGAGTTCTTCGCCTCCGACCTGTCGGAGCGTTGCCTGGAGAAGGCCCAGAGCGGCCTCTACACCCAGTTCGAGGTCCAGCGCGGCCTGCCGATCCGGTTGCTGATCAAGCATTTCGAGAACCAGGACGAGACCTGGGCGATCTCGCCGCGCATCCGCCAGGCCGTACGCTGGCGGCGGATCAACCTGACGTCCGACCTGACCGGCATGGGGGTCTTTGACCTGATCATGCTGCGCAACGTGCTGCCGGGCCTGGATCCGTCGGTGCGCGCCCGCGTGATCGAGGGCATGGCCGCCCGCCTCACCGAGGACGGCCTGCTGGTGGTGGGCGAGACCGAAAGCCTGGCCGGCGTGACCGAGGCCCTTCGCCCTCTGCCCGGACGTCCCGGCCTGTTCGCCCGCGACCCGGCGTTCCGCGCCGCCGCGGCCTAGATCCGGGCCCGGCGCCGACGGCGCGGAACCAGGCTTCCGATCGTTTCGGAGATCCGGCCGGCCAGCCGCCGCCGCACTGAGGCCGGCGGTTCGGGCGCGTCGGCCATGGCCTTCGACAGCTTGGCGAACAGCAGGGCGGCGGGACCCGGCGCGGCGAGCGCCGTGCGCGCCTCCAGCGCGTCGATCACCTGCCGCGAGATCCGCCGATAGGGCGCGGCCGGAATCTCGGCGTGGGCCGCAGGGGTGCGGCAGTCGGAGAAGTCGGGCGCCAGGCCGCAGCCGGCGCGCAGGGCCTCGGTGATGCGGGCGGCGTAGTCGGGATCCTGGCCCAGGCGGTCGACGTCGACGACCAGGTCGGCCTGCGGCAGGGCCTTCAGGTAGGACAGCAGGTAGATCGCCAGGAAGGCCGTGAACGAGGTTCGCGCCGGCGCGCGCTTGAGCCGTCCGCGCACGGCCGCGATGCGGGCCGACAGGTCGCCGCCCTGGGGTGCGGGCAGGCCCAGCTGGCGGGCCAGCGGCTCGGCGCCTGCGGTCTCCGACAGCATGACGTACTGGCACAGCTCGAAATAGGTCGGGCGCGGCCGCTTGCGCAGCGAGTGGAACGACAGCCACTGCTGCAGCGGATCGCGGATCAGCACCACGTGAAAGCCGCCGAACCGGCGACGCAGCCAGTCGATGCGGCCGAGCGTCCGGCAGCAGGCCAGCACCGGCGTTCGGCCCGCGGCCTGGGCATGAGCCAGCAGGCCCGCGACATAGGCCGTCTGGGCCGCGTCCTGGCGGCCGGCGGGCAGGAAGTAGTCGTCGAGGGCGAAGCGCCGCTCGTAGCCGGCCACGCCGCCGGAGGGTTTCAGCAGGCCTTCGAACTCGGCGAGATAGGGAAGGTCGTCGCCCGGATGGCGCAGGCCGCTGGCGCGCGGCGTCTCGCGCGCGATCCGCTCGGGGGTCAGAATCGCCAGCTGCTCGTGCCAGGGCTCGTAATAGGCGCGCACGCCGGGCAGGGCGCGAAAGCGGCTCCAGACATAGGTGCTGGAGCAGCGCCAGCCGCTATGCACGAAGACCGGGAGCAGGGCGGGATCGGAGGTGGCGACCGGGACCGTCATGGCCGACAGGATCGGCGGCCAGCTTGTCTGGCTTATCTCCCGGCGGACAGCAAAACCGGACCGTTCTTTTCAGCGCGGCAACGCTTGATGCGCAGGCGAGACGCGGCGGCGCCGGTTCGGCGCCGTGCGCGCAACAGGACGATTCGGAACGGCAAAAGACCCGCCCCGGGGAGGGGCGGGTCCTTCGTTTCGGATCTGGCGGTCCGGCTTAGTTCTTGGCGTCGCGGGCGGTGTCGGTGACCGCCTTGCCGGCCGAGGAGACGTCCTTGCCGGCGCCTTCGACGGTGTTGCAGGCGGCGACGCTGAGGCTGGCGGCCAGGGCGGCCAGGATGACGAGCTTGCGCATGAGAGTTCTCCGGTGTTCGCCCTGACGGGGCGTCTTGAGATTGCCCAGAGCAAACGTGGCCGGGAGGCCTAGGTTCCGGCCTGATGCTGGGGCGGCGGCAGGGCCTGGGGCGTGGGAAACACAAGGCGCACAAGGAGGCCGCCCATCGGGCTGGCGTCGAACTTCACCTGGCCGCGCAGCTGGCGGGCGAAGGCGGTCATCAGGGTGCGGCCCACCCCCTCGCCCGGGCCGGCGGGGGCGCCGGGGCCGTCGTCGCCGATGGCCAGTTCCGCCTCCTCGCCGCGCACGAAGAAGTCCACCGTCAGCACCCCGCCGCGCTCGGCCAGCGCGTGCTTCTGGGCGTTGGTGATGGCTTCCACCGCGAACAGGGCCAGCGGCGCCAGGCGATCGGGATCGATGACCAGCGGGTCGGCGTGGACCTCGGTGCGCACCGAGCCCTGGCCGTTGACGTCGCCGGCCAGCAGCAGGGCGGTCAGCTCTTCCAGGAACGGCCGCAGGTCGACACGCTTGAGGTCGGGTCCCTGGTAGAGGGCGCGGTAGATCTGGGCCAGGGCGGTGATCCGCTGGCGGGTGTCGTTCATCGCCGTGCGCGCCGCCGGATCGGTCAGGGCGCGCTGCTGCATGTTCAGCAGCGAGGTGATGATCTGCAGGTTGTTCTTCACCCGGTGGTGGATCTCGCGCATCAGCGAGTCCTTCTCGGCCAGGCTGTCGCGCAGCGAGGCGTCGCGGGTGACGATGCCGGCGGCCATCTGGTCGAGGGTCTCGGCCAGCTCGCGGATCTCGGGCGGCGCGCGCTCGGCCTGCAGCGGGCGGACCGTGAAGCGGCCCTTGGCGTAGATGGCGGCCACCCGGCGCAGATAGACGATCCAGCGGATCACCTCGCGCTCGGTGGCCCAGAACACCGCCGCCAGAGCCAGGGCGAAGGCCAGCAGAGGCAGCAGCAGGCGCGAGATCGGCGTCAGGGTCGCCCACGAGATGATGCCCGGCGCGGGGGCCGACAGCATGACGAAGACGTCGTCCTCGACCAGCGGCGCGGCGGAGAACAGGCGGCGGCGGCCCTGGGCGTCCTTGCCCGACCACAGGATGGTCTTTTGGCCGGCGTCGGTCTCGTCGCGCAGATGCGCGTTGGTTGCGCCGAAGGCCTTGGGATCGGTAGCCGAGAACACGTTGCCACGCGCGTCCGCCAGGCCGATCTCGGCTCCGTCGGGCAGGAAGCGGTTGGCGGTCTGCGGCTTCAGGCTCGACAGGGTCAGCACCGCGGCCATCGCCCCGTCGAACACGCCGGCGCCGTCCTCGGCGCGGACGGCGGTCAGCACCGAGGGCTCGCCGGCATAGACCGCGCCGGGCGCCGGCGCGACGGCCAGATGCGCGCCGGCCGCCAGGTCGAGGAACCATGGACGCTGGGCGCGCTCGGGATCGCGGGGCGTCGTGCCCGCCGCGCAGGCCACGCGGCCGTAGGCGTCGAAGCGGATCAGGTTGGCGTAGCCGGGCAGGCGCGATTTCACCGCGTCGAGCCGCCGGGCGCACTCCAGGCCGACCGAGCCGGGGCCCAGGGTCTGGAGCAGCACGCCGGCCGCCTCGATGCGGGCCCGGGCCGTGGCGGCGCTGTGGCCGGCGGCGAGCTCGAGGCTCTGCCGGCGCGCGTCGCCTTCGGTCCTGAAGGCTAGGTACGATTGCAGGACCCCGACCATGAGGACGGGCAGCAGCGCGACCGTCAGGGCCAGACCGAGCCTGACCCGGATCGTGCCGACGACCTCCGCCGCACGGCCGTACACGCGCTTCACCGCTGGGTGCTCAAGCGCTCCGCATCGGCCAGGATGGCGTGCATGGCGTCGCCCGCGGCGGCGCCGTCACGCTCATAGCCGCCCGACTCGAGGATGGCCTGCAGCGCCCGGCGCGCCCGGCTGACGCGGCTCTTCACCGTGCCGACCGCGCAGCCGCAGATGTCGGCCGCCTCCTCGTAGGCGAAGCCGCCGGCCCCGACCAGGATCAGCGCTTCGCGCTGTTCCGGCGGCAGCATGGCCAGGCTCATGCGCAGCTCGTCCAGGGCCACGGGGGCCTCCGGATCGTCCACGGCCACCAGGGTCCGCTCGGCGGCTTCCTGGTCGAGCTGGCTCTGGCGCCAGGAGCGACGCTTCTCGGAATAGAACTGGTTGCGCAGGATCATGAAGGTCCAGGCCTTCATGTTCGTGCCCAGCTGGAAGCTGGCGCGCGCGTCCCAGGCCTTCATCATGGCGTCCTGGGCCAGATCGTCCGCGGCCGTCGGGTCACCGGTCAGGGTGCGCGCGAAGGCCCGCAGGTGCGGGATGAGGGTGACGAGCTCTTTCTTGAAGATCCCGTCACGGGCCGGATCGATGGGCGATCGGCCGACTTGCGCTTCGCTCATGCTCAACGCTCTCCCGAAGGCCTGTCGGCCTTACGCAGGATGTCGAGGAATTCGTCGGGGACCGGCTCGTTGACGACCTCGTCGAACATCTGACGAAGCTTGACGCCGATGGCCTGCTGACGAAGCCGCGCCTCGTCGAGCGAGGCGGCTCCCTTGCGTTGATCTTCCATGGGTACGTGTTCGATCATGTCCTCGACGCCGGTTGTGCGCAGCGTCCGCCCCCTGCGGCCGAATGTGTAATTGCTGGATGTCAACGCCACATTCCGCATCGGGTTCCACAAGCTTGAGCATAGAGTGCCAAAATTCGGAAGCGTGCGGAACCGCTCTCGCGCAGGGCACGTTATGCACTCGACTGAACGGCATAGCTTTGCCGTGACAGAAGGCCTTTTTTGTTTCGAAGACACTCTACGGGAGGGGTCATGAGTCTTCTTGCCCGACTGGCGCCGCACCTGCCCTACGTTCGCCGTTACGCCCGCGCCCTGACCGGGGACCAGACGACCGGCGACCACTATGTGCGGGTTGCGCTTGAGGCGTTGGCCGCCGGCGAACGCTCGCTCGACGCGGCCCTGTCGCCGCGCGTGGCGCTGTATCGCGTTTTCCACGCCATCTGGCTGACCTCGGGCGCCCAGCTGGAAGCCCGCCGCGACGACGTCTCCGACGACGCCTCGCAGCGACTGCTGCGCATCGCCCCGCGTTCGCGCCAGGCGTTCCTGCTGACCGCCCTGGAAGGCTTCACGCCGACCGAGGCGGCCCAGATCCTCGGCTGCGACTTCGGCGAGGTCGAGCGGCTGATCGCCGACGCCCAGGCCGAGATCGACGCCGAACTGGCCACCGAGGTGCTGATCATCGAGGACGAGCCGGTCATCGCCGCCGACATCGAGGCCCTGGTGCGTGAACTGGGCCACGACGTCATCGACATCGCCGCCACCCGCGGCGAGGCGGTCGACGCGGTCGCCCGCAAGACCCCGGGCCTGGTGCTGGCCGACATCCAGCTGGCCGACGGTTCGTCGGGCATCGACGCGGTGAAGGACATCCTGGCCCGCCTCGACGTGCCGGTGATCTTCATCACGGCCTTCCCCGAGCGCCTGCTGACCGGCGAGCGCCCGGAACCGACCTTCCTGATCACCAAGCCCTTCCAGCCGGAAACGGTGAAGGCGGCGATCGGCCAGGCGCTGTTCTTCCATCCGCGCCGGACGCGTCAGGCCGCCTGACGGCCGGCTCGGATCCCGAACGACGAAGGCCCCGGCGAGCGATCGCCGGGGCCTTCTCTTTGGTGCGTTTCCGTCACGGGCTTCTGGCGAGCCCTTCCCCAGTCCCGCGCGGCCTCAGTGGGCCGGCGCGGTCTGTTCCTGCGGCGTCTGCTTGGGAGCGGTAAGCTCGGTCGTGCCCTGCTGGGCCTCGGCCGGGGTGCTGGCGCTGGTGGATCCGTTCACCGAGGCCAGTTCGCCCGAGCGCATGCCCCAGCTGCCGAACAGGGCGATGGCGGCCAGCACGATCGAGATCACCAGCACCCAGAAGACATGGCGGCCCCAACGGCCCTGCCGGGCGCGGGTGGCCTTCAGGGTGGGCGAGTGTTCGGTGTTGATGTCGGTCGCCATGGGCGCCTCCTATTTCGCGTCTGTCCACGCGGCCGGCGCCGAGCGGCCGGCGTCGAACTGGGCGGCGGCGAAGTGCTGTACGGTTCCCACCGCCAGCGCCATGCCCAGAACCGTCGCCACGGCGAGCAGGCGCGAACTCCGGACTTGCCTGCGGCGGCGCTGGGTTTCGAAGACCAGTCCGCCATGCGCGGCTTGATAGGCGCGGATCATCGCGTCGCTCCCCATTGGCCCCGCGATGTCGCGGGATCACGAGAACAACGTTTCGCGCACGGCCGCGTTCCGAGCGGCTCGTCGACGAGCGTCGGGAACGTTTCGCCAGGGAGGCGAAAAATATTTCGAAGTTTCGGGAACGCGGGTCCCGGGAGGTCGTTCTATGTCTGCGGAGGCGGCGACGCCCCCCCGACTTGAGGCTGGCGATAGCCGGCCTGCCGTCTCCGCAACCCCCTTTTCTGTCGAGCCTTCAGGCGGATCGGATCACCGACCCGCCTTTTCTGTGCGCCCGGCTCGCCGCTAGGGCTTGGCGGGACCTTCCAGATCGATGCGCACGTCGGCGCGACGGCGCAGCGGACGGGCCTCGCCGTCGCGGGTGGTCGCTCCGGCGTCGCCGGCCGCGGTCACCTCGAACGACACCTGGCGGAAACCGACCTTGGCCAGCGCGCCGGTCACGGCCGCCGCGCGCTTCTCCGACAGGGCCAGGTTGGCGTCGGGCGCGCCAACGGCGTCGGCCAGCCCCACTACGTGCACGTTCCTGGCGGTGCAGCCCTTGGCCATGTCGGCCGCGCCGCGCAGCACCTGCCGCGCCTCGCGGGTCACCGCCGCGGAGTCGCGATCGAAATAGATCGACACCGTGAAGTCCTCGCAGGCGGCCGGAAGGGCCTCGATCTGCGATCGGGACTTCGGCCAGGGGCTGCTCGCGCAACCGGCCGCCGCAACACCGATCGCCGCCATAGCGATCCAAACGCCCGCCTTGCTCATTCGTCGCCCTCTCGTTGCACCCACTGTTGGACCCCTCCGGACATGCCAAAGGCGGCCGACGCGCGCCGACCGCCTTCGAAATCCTGTTTTGACGAGGCCGCCTTAGCGGGGGCTGCCGTCTTCCCAGAAATAACGACCGCTGCGCGAGTCGTAGTAGTAATACCGTCCAGCGCGCTCGTCATAGTACTGACGACGATTGACGTTGGTCGCGCCGCAGCCGCCGTCCTCGCGGCAGCCCTTGATGGCGCCGGCGGTGCCGCCGATGGCCGCGCCGATGGCCGCGCCCGTACCGGCGTCGCCCGCGCCGACGTTGTTGCCGATCACGGCGCCGGCGAGGGCGCCCAGGGCGGCGCCGCCGGCGGCGTTGCGTTCGGTGTTGCCGGTGGCCGTGCAGGCGGTGGCCAGCAGGCCGGCGGCCGCCACGGCGATCACTGTGGTCTTCATCTTGGCTCTCCGTTCGAGCGTGTCCCGGTCACTCAAACGGAGCATGGCCTACGGAAGTTCCGGCCGGCGCTCCGGGGAACCCCCGCCAAGCGCCGCCGTTTGCTCCGGACGTAGGCCGCTTTCGGCCGCCCGAAGGGAGTTTGCATGCGCGTCGAACTGGTCGCCAACGTCGCTTCGGGATCGGTGGGGCGCGACGGTCCGGCCAAGGCCGAGGCGATCCTGGCCGAGCATGGCGGCGAGGCCATGGTCCATACGCCGGCCGGCGGCGAGCTGGAGCCTTGCCTGACGCAGGCCCTGTCGCGGAAGCCCGACGTGCTGTTCGTCCTGGCCGGCGACGGCACCGCCAGGGCGGTGGCCGAGATGGCCGGTCCGGAAGGGCCGCTGGTCGCCCCTCTGCCCGGCGGCACCATGAACATGCTGCCCCGCGCCCTCTATGGCGAGCGGGCCTGGCCCGAAGCTCTGAAGGCCTGCCTGACCCACGGCGAGGAGCGGATGATCTCCGGCGGCGAAGTGGCCGGCCGATTGTTTTTCGTCGCCGCCATCCTCGGCAGCCCGGCCCTGTGGGCCGAGGCGCGCGAGGCCGCCCGTCAGGGTCGCGCGGACCTGGCCATCATGCGGGCCCAACGGGCGCTGCGCCGGGCCTTCTCCAGTCGCCTGCGCTACGTGCTGGACGGTCGGCCCAAGGAGAAGGCCGAGGCCCTGACCCTGATGTGCCCCCTGGTGTCCAGCGGCATGGACGCCGACGAGCGGGCCCTGGAGGCCGCCGCCCTCGACCCGACCAACGCCCTCGACATCTTTAGGCTCGGCGTGAAGACGGTCACCGGCGACTGGCGCAACGATCAGGCGGTCAGCGTCCAGCGCTGCCGGATCGGCCGGGCCTGGGCCGGCGGGCGGATCCCGGCCATCCTCGACGGCGAACCCGTGCGGCTGGACGACCATGTCTCGATCCGCTTCCGCCCCAAGGCCTTCCGCGCCCTGGCCCTGAAGGACGACGCGCCATGAGCGCACCCGCCTCGACCGGAGCCGTCTTCAAGATGGTCCAGGTCTCGGACATCCACTTCGGCGGCGAGCATCCGCAGGCGGTCGAGGCGGCGGTGGAGTGCATCCACGCGGCCAGGCCCGACCTGGTGATCGGCGCTGGCGACCTGACCAAGGACGGCGCCCAGGTGGAGTTCGACGCCGCCCGCGCCTGGTTCGCGCGCCTGCCGACCCCGCAACTGCTGGCGCCGGGTAACCACGACAGTCCGTTCAAGGGGCCGGTGGAGGTGTTCGAGCGGCTGTTCCTGCCCTGGCGTCGCTACGAGGCGCGGTTCGGCGAGCCCGATGGCCTTTGTTTCCGCGACGAGCGGGCGGCGGTGTTCACGCTGAACTCGGCGCGCGGCGCCCAGATCCGCTGGAACTGGTCGAAGGGGGCGGTGTCGCGTTCCCAGACCAGGGCGGTGGCGAGGCGCCTGGCGGCCGAACCTGCGGGGCGGCTGAAGGTCGTGGTCTGCCACCACCCGCTGATCGAGATGATGGGCGGACCGATGACCGCCAAGGTGCGGGGCGGGCAGGCCGCGGCCCTGGCCTTCGCCAACGCCGGCGCCGATCTGGTGCTGACCGGCCACATCCACGCGCCGTTCGTGCACGCCTATCCCTATGCCGGCGGCTGCACCCAGGCGGTGGGATCGGGCACCCTGTCGGTGCGCGAGCGCGGCGTGCCGCCCAGCTTCAACATCATCGAGGCCGACGAGGCCGAGATGCGGATCACCGCCATGGCCTTCGAGCGCACGGGCTTCGTGGTCTGGCGCACCTGGGCGGTGAACCGACGGCCCAACTGCAAGATCGTCTCCCAGGACTGATCTATACTCGGCATCCTGGCCATTTTTCATCGGAGCATCCCCGCGAAGGCGGGGATCCAAGCCGAACCTGAAGATGATCCACGGCCGCGCCACCTTCTGAAAGCCAGCTTGGGTCCCCGCCTTCGCGGGGAGAGACGGTTTTGGGGAAGCTCTCGGGTGAGTGTTGATCTCCCCTGAATGCAAGAAGGGCGGGATCTTGCGATCCCGCCCTTCTCGAGGTCGGCCCTCGAACGGTCGATCAGACCGGATAGGTCCAGGCTTCGCCCTGGCCCTGGGCCGCGGCGTACTGGGCGTCGGCGAACGCCCAGTTGGGCAGGGCGTCGAGCCAGGCTTCCAGGAAGCCCTTACGGTTGTTCTGGTGGTCGAGGTAGTAGGCGTGCTCCCACACGTCGCAGACCAGCAGCGGGGTCACGCCCGGCTTGGTCATGGCGCCGTCGGCGTCGTGGGTCGAGATGATCGACAGCTTGTCGCCTTCGGCGACCAGCCAGGCCCAGCCCGAACCGAAGTGGCCGACGCCTTCGGCGACGAACTTTTCCTTCAGGCCGGCCAGGCCGCCGAAGGTGGCGTCGATGGCCTTGGCCAGGGCTTCGCCCGGACCGGCGCTGGCGGGGGCCATGCATTCCCAGAAGAAGGCGTGGTTCCAGGCCTGGGCGGCGTTGTTGAACACCTTGCCCGGACCGGCGTCGGCGATGACCGCTTCCAGCGAGCGGCTGTCGTCTTCCGGCAGCAGGCCGTTCAGCGCGTTGACGTACGCGGCGTGGTGCTTGTCGTGGTGGAAGTGGAGGGTGTTGGCCGAGATGGTCGGCTGGAGCGCCTCGTAGGCGTAGGGAAGGTCGGGCAGCTTGAACATGGTCACTCCATGGCGAAACGCCCCCGGGAGATGGGCCGGGGGCGGTTGAAAGCTAGACGCTCGCGCCGAAAAAATCTCAGCGCTTGGGCGGGGTCCTCGAAGCCATGAAGGCCTGGGCGACAGCCGCCGTAAAGGTCGGGTTCTTCAGCGCGAAGACGCCGGCGGCCAGGGCCGCGCCGATCGAGAGGATCGGGCGGTCCTTGACCATGTCGACGATACGCTCGGCGAAGCCGTTGACCTCGGGCGGCGGGGTGTGGCGCACGCGGCTGGCCTCGGCCCGGTTGGCGGCGATCAGTCCGGCCACCGCGACGACGAAGGCGGCCACGGCGGCGACCACCGCGGCCGCGCCGGCCGAGGTCAGCAGCGGGGCCAGCACCGCGTACAGCGCGAAGGCGGCGGCGAACACGCTCACGGCAGCGGCCGCGGCGATCGCCGCGGCCGCTGCCAGCGTCATCAGGGTCTTTTCGAAGATCACTTGTTCTGGCTGCGGCTGCCGGCGAGCAGGAGGCCCAGAAGGACGCCGACGCCGAGGCCGGCCAGGGTGGCGGTGATCGGACGCTCGCGGACGCGCTCGGAGACGTACTTCTGGGCGTCTTCCAGCTGCTGGCCGGCGGTGTCGGTGTAGGTGCGGCTCTGGGCGCGCAGGGTGTCGAAGCTGTCGACCAGGTTCTTTTCGAGGCGCTTGGCGGCGTCGGCGAAGCTGGCCTTGGCGGCGCTGGCGGCCTCGGCGAAGGAGCGTTCGGCGTGCTCGGCGGCCGCACCGGCGGCGGCCGTCGCCTTGTCGGCTTCCTTCTGAGCGGTGTTCAAGGCGTTCGCGGGCATGTGTCGTCTCCGGTTCGCGGCGGGCTTTTACGGGAAGTGCAGCTGAAGCTGCGCCCCGTCAACGCGGAGCCCGCACGGCCAGTTCCCACCTTAGCGCGACCTGAAAAGCTTCACCACAGGAGATCGCGCTGGAGCATCCGATCCCCGCTCGCGCCCCGCGAGAAGCCGGTCTATGTTCGAATCATGGCGGACGCGGATGCAGAACGAGCATCGGACCAGGAGGCCCGCAGGGTGCGGGCGGCGACGGCTCTGGCCGGAGCGTGGAAGGACGCCGACGATCCGCGCCTTTCACGCCTGACGCGGCTGGCCGCGCAGCTGTTCGACGCGCCGCGCGCCGCCCTGATGCTGATCGAACCGGAGCGGGTCCGGCTGGCCGGGCGCATCGGGCACGAGGCCGACTCCATCGCCCGCGACACCCCTCTGGCCGAGCTGGTCGTCAAATGCAGCCGCTCGGCGCTGCATGTCGACGTCTCGGGCCGCGCCTTCTTCGCCTGCGCGCCGCTGCGCGACCCTCGCGGGCTGGTGGTCGGGGTGCTGGCCGTCGAGGACGACCGGCCGCGCGCCGGGATCGCGCCCGGCCTGCTGGAATCGCTGGCCGATCTGGCCGACCTGGCCATCGAGGAGCTGATCCGCGGCGCCGACCAGGCGCGGGCCGAGGCCGAGCGCCTGCTGGACGGCGAGCGCCTGGCCCTGGCCCTGAGCGCGGCCCGGCTCGGCGAGTTCGAGTGGAACGTCAAGACCGACCGCCTTCGCGTCAGCGAGCGGATGGCCCGTATCAGCGGCATTCCCGCCGGCGAGATGCCGGCCCAGGAGGGCAAGGCCGTCTGGCCCTACGTCCATCCCGAAGATCGCGAGATCACCCGCGACGACCTGCGCGCTCAACTCCGCGAGACCGGACGCTACGAGGTCGAGTACCGCCGCGCCCCGGGCGTGGACGGCCACGAGCAGTGGAGCCGCGGCTGCGGCGTCATGGTGCTGGACGACGAGGGCCAGCCGGACCTGCTGATCGGCGTGGTGCAGGACATCACCGACCAGCGCGAGGCCGACGAGCGGCGCGACAACCTGGTGGCCGAGCTCGACCACCGCATCAAGAACCTGCTGGCGGTGGTGCAGTCGGTCGCCGCCCAGTCGGCGCGCAAGAGCTCGTCGCTGGACGCCTTCCTCAAGACCTTCGCCGCGCGGCTGAAGTCGATGAGCTCGGCCCACGACCTGATCAGCGCCGCCCGCTGGCGCGGGGCCACCCTGGGCCGCATCGCCGCCGCCGAGCTGGGCGGCCTGGCGCCCAACCAGACCCGCTGGGACGGTCCCGAGCTGTTCCTGACGCCCCGCGCGGCGGCCGCGCTGTCGCTGGCCCTGCACGAGCTGGCGGTCAACGCCGTCAAGTACGGCTCGCTGTCGACCGAGGCGGGCCGCGTCGAGATCGTATGGCGTCGTTCGCCCGAAGGTGGCTTCAGCCTGGAATGGCTGGAGACCGGCGGCCCGCTGACCAGCGAGCCGACCACGCGCGGCTTCGGCGCCACCCTGGTCGAGGACGTGGTCGGTCGCGAGCTGGGCGGCGAGGCCAAGATCGACTACCGCCGCAGCGGCGTCACGGCGATGATCCACGCCGCCGCCTCGGCCCTGGCCGACGGCCCCGAGCCCGAACCGGCGCCGGCCGAGCCCGAGCGCATCGTCGAGACCATCGGCGGCGGCGACGAGAACTTCCGGGCCGGCGCCATCGCCGGCCTCAAGGTGCTGATCGTCGAGGACTCGCTGCTGCTGGCCATGGAGCTGGAGGCGGGCCTGGAGGACGGCGGCGTCGAGGTGGTCGGCTGCGCGGCCGAGCTGGGCGAAGCGTTGTCGATGCTGGAGCTGAGCTTCGACGCGGCCGTGCTCGACGCCGACCTCAACGGCCAATCCGTGGCGCCGGTCGCCGAGGTGCTGCGCAAGGAAGGCCGGCCGTTCGTCTTCGCCACCGGCTATGCCGACAAGGCGGCCCCCATGGGCTTCGACGCCCCGATCGTGCGCAAGCCCTACAACGTCCACCAGATCGCCCGCGCGCTGTCGACCTGCGCTGGATCGATCCGCAGAACCCTGTCGCCCCGGTCAAGAAGTCGGGCGACAAGCAGGTCTGGATGCGCGCCGAGGCCCCTA
>LNIY01000098.1 GCA_001449105.1 Caulobacter vibrioides
CAAAGCTCTGCGCGACGCCGGAAACCCCCGAAGCTGGCCTTCATCGCCATCGCTCGCAGGCTTCTCGTTACCGCAAACGCCGTACTGCGCGATCAGCAGCCCTTCCGGCAGTAAACACAGTTGCCGGGTCTGCAGCCCGCTTCGCGGTCCTCCGCCCGGGATGACGATCTAGAATGACTGGATCGGTCGAGCCATGATCCGCGGAGCGGATCTGCCGACCTTAATCGGTGAACACCACGGTCTTGCGGCCGTTCAGCAGCACCCGGTCCTCCAGGCGCCAGCGCAGGGCGCGGGCCAGCACGCGGCGTTCGATGTCGCGGCCCTTGCGGACCAGGTCCTCGGGCGTGTCGCGGTGGCTGATGCGCTCGACGTCCTGCTCGATGATCGGACCCTCGTCGAGGTCGCCGGTGACGTAGTGGGCGCTAGCCCCGATCACCTTCACGCCGCGGGCATGGGCCTGGTGGTAGGGCTTGGCGCCCTTGAAGCCCGGCAGGAACGAGTGGTGGATGTTGATGCAGCGGCCCTTCAGCTTGGCCGCCAGCCCGTCCGACAGCACCTGCATGTAGCGGGCGAGCACGACGATGTCGGTCTGCGTCTCCTGGATCAGCTTCCAGAGCGCGGCCTCCTGCTCGAACTTGGTCTCCTTGGTCACCGGCAGGTGATGGAAGGGCAGGCCCGACAGGTCGACGTGGGTGTAGGTCTCGGCGGGATGGTTGGCGACGATCGCGGTGACGTCCATCGGCAGTTCGCCGATGCGCCAGCGATAGACCAGGTCGGCCAGGCAGTGGTCGAACTTGCTGGCCAGGATCATCACGCGATAGCGCTCGGCCGGGTCGCGCAGGGTCCAGCGCATCGAGAAGCCCTTGGCCAGGGCCTCGAACTCGGCGCGCAGGGCGTCGCGGTCGGCGCCGTCCGGATCGAAGACGACGCGCATGAAGAAGTCGCCCGTCTCCTGATCGTCGAACTGCTGGGCGTCGAGGATGTTGCAGCCGCGCTCGAACAGGAAGGTCGAGACCTTGGCGACGATGCCGGGCTGGTCGGGGCAGGAGAGGGTCAGGATCATGGTCCGTTTCCTCTAAAGCTTGGCCCCCACGAAGAAAAGCCATGGCGCAGCACGTTTCTTGCGCTCGGCGTGAGCTTTTCTCAGGTCGTCGCACGATCCTGCCCGGTGCGTGCGCGCCGGGCTTGGCGGGCGGGGGCGGCGCGGCCTAGGCTCGCCGCATGGTTTCCTCTCCCGAAACGCTTTCCGCCCGCGCGGTCGACATCCTGGCCACGCTGGTCTCCTTCGACACCACCTCGCGCGGCTCGAACCTCGCCCTGATCGAATGGGTCGAGGCCTATCTCGCGAACCTCGGCGTGGCCTCGCGGCGCGTGCCCAACGCCGACGGAACCAAGAGCAACCTGATGGCCAGCATCGGCCCGGCGGTCGAGGGCGGGGTTGTCCTCTCGGGCCACACCGACGTGGTGCCGGTCGACGGCCAGCCCTGGTCGAGCGATCCGTGGACCCTGACCGAGCGCGACGGTCGCCTCTACGGCCGGGGAACCTGCGACATGAAGGGCTTTCTCGCCCTGGCCCTGGCGGCGGCCCCCGACCTGGCCGCCGGCGACCTGAAGCGGCCCGTCCACCTGGCCTTCTCCTATGACGAGGAGGTCGGCTGCCTGGGCGCGCCCGACATGATCGAGGTCATCGCCCGCGACCTGCCCAGGCCCGCGCTGGTGGTGGTCGGCGAGCCCACCGACATGGTCGCCGTCCAGGCCCACAAGGGCATCGCCAGCTACTGGGTGACGGTCACCGGTCGCGAGGCCCACTCCAGCCTCACCCACCTGGGCGTGTCGGCCAACATGGTCGCCGTGAAGCTGATGAACCACCTGGTCGAGCTGTCCGAGCGGCTCGAGCGGCAGGCCGACCCGGCCTCGCCGTTCCTGCCCAAGGGCGCGACCCTGACCATCGGCCAGGTCAACGGCGGCACGGCGGTGAACATCCTGGCGCGCCAGTGCCTGTTCGTCTTCGACCTGCGCACGCCGCCCGGCCTGGATCCGCAGACGATCCTCGCCGACTTCTTCGCCCTGGCCGCGAGGCTGGACGCCGAGGTCAGGGCCAAGGCGCCCGAGGGCGGGGTCAAGGTCGAGGTGCGCTCGCTCACCCCGTCGTTCGCGCCGGAGAAGGATGGCGTGGCCGAGGCCTTCGCCCGCCGGATGGCCGGCGACAACGGTCCGGCGCGGGTCGCGCCCTACGCCGCCGAGGCCGGGCAGTTCCAGGGCGCGGGCTTCTCGACCGTCATCTGCGGGCCGGGCTCGATCGACCAGGCCCACCAGCCCGACGAATATGTCGAGATCGCCCAGATGGAGCGCGGCGCCCAGTTCATGCGGCGTCTGATCGACGACCTCGCCACTGCCTGATGATGATCCGGCGGCCGAAGAAGGCCACCGGGTCGAGGGCCATGGCCCGCAGGATGTCGACCGCCGGCGCCTTGCGGGCGGCCTGGATCTCGCGCCGCGAGTCCAGGATGCTGTCGAGGTCGCTCTTGACGAAGGCGGCCTTGAAGCCCTTCCAGACCGGTCCGGCGTCCTTGCGGCGCAGGTGCAGCAGGAAGAGGCCGGAGGTGACCGCGAAGTGCAGCGGCGCGCTCCACCACAGCATCGGGGCCGGCGTGTTCTTCAGGAAGGTCCAGACGCGGTTGCGCGTGCCGTGGAACAGGGCGAAGTCCGAGCGCACTCCCAGGGTCGCCGAGCCCACGTGCTCGACCTTGGCCGCCGGGATCAGCAGGGTCGGTTCGCCGGACAGCCGCAGGCGGTAGCCCAGGTCGACGTCCTCGCAGTAGCAGAAGTAGCGCTCGTCGAAGCCGCCCAGGCCCAGGAACAGCTCGCGGTCCAGCATCATCGCCGCGCCGCAGGCCGAGAACACCTCGCCCTCGAACACCTTCGGCGTCTCCTTGCGGCGATAGCCGCCGCGGAACGGAATGCCGGCCGAGGTCATGACGTCGCCCGCCCCGTCCATCAGGCCGGGCTCGTCGGCGACCAGCTGCAGCGAGGCGAAGCTGTTGACGTCGGGATGGCGCGCGGCGGCGGCGGCCAGATTGGCCAGCCAGTCGGGATGCGGATAGGCGTCGGGGTTCAGCAGCACCAGCCAGCGGCCCCGCGCCTGGCGCGCCGCCAGGTTGTTACCGGCCGCGAAGCCGAGATTGGCGCCGGGCTCGATCAGGCGGATCGACGGATCGGCCTTGGCGGCCGCCTGCGGGGCGCCGTCGGTCGAGGCGTTGTCGACCAGCAGGACCTCGAAGTCGCGGAAACTCTGGGCCGTCAGCCCGGCCAGGCTGCGGGCGAGCGTGGGCCCGCTCTGGTAGGCGACGACGACGACGCTGAAGAGGGGACTCTTGCCATCGACGGTTTGACGGGCCATGCGTGGCGAACTCGCGTTCAAAAGGTAGCGTCCATGAAGATCACGCCGACGGCGATTCCCGAAGTGCTGCTTATCACGCCGGCGCGCCACGGCGACGAGAGAGGCTGGTTCTCCGAGACGTTCCGTCAGTCGGCGCTGGAGGAGGCCGGCTTCACGGGCGGCCAGTTCGTGCAGGACAACCACGTGCGCTCGACCCGCAAGGGCATCCTGCGCGGCCTGCACTTCCAGAAGTCGCCGCACGCCCAGGACAAGCTGCTGCGCTGCGCGCGGGGCGCCATCATGGACGTCGCGGTGGACATCCGCGTCGGCTCGCCTACCTACGGCCGCTGGGTCGGGGCCGAGCTGTCGGCCGAGAACGCCCAGCAGCTGCTGGTGCCCAAGGGGTTCGCCCACGCCTACTGCACCCTCACCGAGGAGTGCGAGGTGCTCTACAAGGTGACCGACTACTACGCGCCGCAGGCCGAGGGCGCGCTGCGCTGGAACGACCCGGCGGTCGGCATCGACTGGGGCCTGCCGGCCGACCAGATCAGCACCAACGAGCGGGACGGAAACGCTCCGCTGCTGGCCGAACTGGACACGGTCTTCGTCTACGGGGAACGCTTCTGAGCAACCCGCGGGCGAGCGCTCCAGGCGGCGCCGATCTAGGCTATCGAGCCGCCCGAACCGATGTTATGACCTCGCGCGGGGCGCCTTCGTGCTTGTTTATGTTGGGTTGTTCCTAGGCCGGAGCGGCTCAGGGGAGTAGGTCGTGAAGATACTTGTGACGGGTGGTGCGGGCTTCATCGGTTCGGCCGTCTGCCGCCTTCTGGTCGGTGAGACGGGCGATCAGGTCGTCAACGTCGACAAGCTCACCTACGCCGGCACGCTGACCTCGGTGACCGAGGTCTCGGACTCTCCCGACTACGTCTTCGTGCAGGCCGACATCGCCGATCGCGAGGCGATCCGGTCGATCTTCGAGACCCACAAGCCCGACGCCGTGCTGCACCTGGCCGCCGAGTCCCACGTCGACCGCTCGATCATCGGTGCGGGGCCGTTCATCGAGACCAACATCGTCGGCACGTACGTGATGCTCGACTGCGCGCTGGACTACTGGCGCGGCCTGTCGGGCGAGTCCAAGGACGCCTTCCGCTTCGTCCACGTCTCCACCGACGAGGTCTATGGCAGCCTGGGCGCCGACGGCCTGTTCCACGAGACCACGCCCTACGCCCCGACCTCGCCCTACTCGTCGTCGAAGGCGGCCGCAGACCACCTGGCGCTGGCCTGGTTCCACACCTATGGCCTGCCGGTGCTGGTCTCGAACTGCTCCAACAACTACGGGCCCTATCACTTCCCCGAGAAGCTGATCCCGCTGATGATCCTCAACGGCCTGGATCGCAAGGCGCTGCCGGTCTACGGCGACGGCGCCAACATCCGCGACTGGCTGTTCGTCGAGGACCACGCCCGCGCCCTGCGCACGATCCTGGAATCCGGCCGTCCCGGCGAGAAGTACAATGTCGGCGGCCGCAACGAGCGCACCAACCTGCAGGTCGTGCACACGATCTGCGACCTGCTGGACGAACTGGCTCCCAACGCCGCCGGTTCGCACCGCGACCTGATCACCTTCGTCGCCGACCGTCCGGGTCACGACCGCCGCTACGCCATCGACGCGACCAAGCTCGAAACCGAGCTGGGCTGGCGGGCGCGCGAGACCTTCGAGACCGGCATTCGCAAGACGGTGGAATGGTACCTGGCGCGCGCCGACTGGTGGGGCCCGCTGCGCGAGGCCTATGACGGCCGCCGCCTGGGCCTGCTGGCCAAGGCCGGCTGACCCGACATGAGCCGTCCGATCCTGGTTTTCGGCCGGAGCGGCCAGGTCGCGCAGGAACTCGCGCTGCTGGCCGAGCGGGCCGGGCGGCCGATGGTCTTCGCCGGTCGCGAGACCCTCGACCTCGCCGATCACGACGCGATCGCCGGCCTGATCGCCGACGTCGATCCGTCCGCGGTGATCAATGCGGCCGCCTACACCGCCGTCGACCGCGCGGAAACCGAGGCCGAGGCCGCCTACGCCCTGAACGCCGTGGCGCCCGGGGCGATGGCCGCGGCCTGCGCCGCGCGCGGCCTGCCGTTCGTGCACTTCTCGACCGACTACGTGTTCGAGGGGACGCTGGATCGCCCCTATCTTGAGACCGACCCGACCGGGCCGACCGGCGTCTACGGCGCCAGCAAGCTGGCCGGCGAGCACAAGGTGGCGCAGGCCGGCGGCGCGGCCGCGACCCTGCGCACCTCGTGGGTCTACAGCCGGCACGGGGCCAACTTCGTGAAGACCATGCTGCGTCTGGCCGCCGGCCGCGAAGAGCTGGGCGTCGTCGCCGACCAGATCGGCCGGCCGACCTGGGCGCGCGACTGCGCCGAGGCCGCCCTGGCGATGGCCGACGCCCTGGCGTCGAAGCCGAGCTTGTCGGGGGTCTATCACCTGTCGGGCGCGGGCGACGCCAGCTGGGCGGACCTGGCCCAGGCCGTCTTCGAGGTTTCGGCCGCGCGCGGCGGCCCCGCCGCCCGGGTCCGGCCGATCACGACCGCCGACTATCCGACGCCCGCGCGCCGGCCGGCCAATTCGCGGCTCGACTGTGGAAAGTTCGAGACCGCGCTCAACTGGCGCACCCGTCCGTGGCGCGAAAGCCTGGCGGCCTGCATGACCGAGATGGAGCTCTAGACGTCCCATGAAAGGCATCGTTCTGGCCGGTGGTTCGGGCACACGGCTGCACCCTCTGACGCGAGCGGTCTGCAAGCAGCTGCTGCCGATCTATGACAAGCCGATGGTCTACTACCCGATCAGCACCCTGATGCTGGCCGGGATCCGTGAGATCCTGATCATCTCGACGCCGAAGGACACGCCGCTGTTCAAGGACCTCCTGGGCGACGGTTCGGCCTGGGGCGTGCGCTTCGAGTACGCCGTGCAGGAGACGCCCCGCGGGCTCGCCGACGCCTTCATCGTCGGCAAGGACTTCATCGGCGAGGACCGCTGCGCCCTGATCCTGGGCGACAACCTCTATTTCGGTCACGGCCTGTCGGACGAGCTCGCCCGGGCGTCGACCTCGGGCGTCGGGGCCACGGTCTTCGCCTATCACGTCAACGATCCCGAACGGTACGGCGTGGTCGATTTCGACGAGGACGGCCGCGCCGTCTCGCTGGAGGAGAAGCCTGAGAAGCCGCGTTCGCACTGGGCGGTCACCGGCCTCTACTTCTACGACAACCAGGTGGTCGACATGGCGCGCGACCTGCCGCCGTCGCCGCGCGGCGAGATCGAGATCACCGACATCAACCGGCTCTATCTCGAGAAGGGCGCCCTGTCGGTCGCCAAGCTGGGCCGCGGCTACGCCTGGCTCGACACCGGCACCCACGACAGCCTGGTCGAGGCCACCGAGTTCATCCGCGCCATCGAGAAGCGCCAGGGCCAGAAGGTCGGCTGCCCCGAGGAAGTGGCCTTCAGCAAGGGCTGGATCGACGCCAAGGCGTTGAAGGACCTGGGCCGGTCGATGGGCAAGACCGAGTACGGCCGCTACCTCGTGTCGCTGGCCGGCTGATTTGCCGACAGTCGCGACGCCGCCCAGCCGGCGGCGTCGCGAACGGTTTCGTCGGGATCGGACCGCAGGGGCTCGACCACGGCCAGCAGGCTGGCGTCGCCGCTGTTGCCGATGGCGTAGAGCACGTTGCGCACGAAGCGGTCGCGACCGATACGCTTGATGGGGCTCTTGCTGAACAGGGCCCGGAACGACGGGTCGTCCAGCGCCGCCAGCTGCGCCAGCGGCGGGGTCTTCAGGGTCTCGCGGGCGTGGAACTTGGCCTCGGCCGACAGGCTGGCGAACTTGTTCCACGGGCAGGCTGCCAGGCAGTCGTCGCAGCCGTAGATGCGGTTGCCCAGAGCGGTGCGGAACTCCTCCGGGATCGGCCCGGCCAGCTCGATGGTCAGATAGGAGATGCAGCGCCGCGCATCCAGCCGGTGCGGGGCCGGGAAGGCCCCCGTCGGGCAGATGTCCAGGCAGGCCCGGCATGAGCCGCAGCGGTCGAACTCGGCGTCGTCCGGCGGCAGGTCCAGGGTGGTCAGCACGCTGCCCAGGAACAGCCACGAGCCGAACTGGCGCGAAACCAGGTTGGTGTGCTTGCCCTGCCAGCCCAGGCCCGCGCGCTGGGCCAGCGGCTTTTCCATCAAGGGCGCGGTGTCGACGAACACCTTGACCTCATTGCCCCAGCGGCGGTGCATCCAGCCGGCCAGCTGCTTGAGGCGCTTCTTGACCACGTCGTGATAGTCGTCGCCCTGGGCGTAGACGCTGATGGCGGCGCGATCCCTGTGCTCCAGCTGGGTCAGCGGATCGATGTCGGGACCGTAGTTGACGCCCAGCACCACGGCGCTCCGGGCGTCCGTCCACATGGCGGTGGGGTGGCTGCGCCGCTCGAGCGTCTCCTCCATCCAGCCCATGGCGCCGTGCAGGCCCTCGGCCACGAACTGGCGCAGCCATTGCCCGTTCGGCCAGGCGTCGGCGGCCGACGCGAAACCGCAGGCGTCGAAGCCCAGCGCGAGGGCTTCGCGGCGGATCTCGTCTCGAATGGCCAGAGAACGGTCTTTGGGCGTCAGGTCAGAAGTCGAGGTCGTCATAGTGCGCGGCCGGCGCGAGGCCGGGCCAGCGATCGGCCAGGATGGGCCTGAAGCACGGCCTCGATTTCAGCTTCATGTACCAGGTGCGGACCGCGGGGAAGTCCTTCCACGGCACGTCGCCGAAATAGTCGATGACCGACAGGTGCGCCGCGCCGGCGAAATCGCCCAGGCTCATGCGGCGGCCGGCCAGCCAGTCGCGCTGCTGCAGCAGGCTTTCCATGTAGCCCATGTGATTGCGCAGGGCGTCGCGGCCCTGGCGCAGGGCGCCCAGATCGGGCGCGCCCATGCGCAGCAGGCGCTTCTCCATCTTCTCGTGCAGCAGGAAGCCGTTGACCTCGTTGTCGAACTTGCGGTCGAACCACTGCATCAGGCGGCGGGCCTCGGCGCGCTCGCCGGCCTCGCGGCCCAGCAGCGCCGGCTCGGGCTCCTGCTCCTCGATGTGCTCCAGGATGGCGCGGGTTTCGCAGACCACGCTGGTGCGCTGGTGGCGGGTCTCGACCAGCACCGGCGTCAGGCCTGACGGGTTCAGCGACGTGAACTCCGGCGGCGACTCCCAGTAGCGGACCTGCACCTCGGAGAACGCCACCCGCTTTTCGCCCAGCGCGAGGCGCACCTGGCGCGAGGCCGGGTCCAACGGGAAATGGTGAAGAGTGCGTTCGACGCTCATGCCCACATGCGTTCAGGCTGCATCGTCTGATCGATGCGCCGCTTTGCTTAACAAGATATTGCCAGGCAAGGACTATTGGGCCGAATGAGCGTTTTTGGGGCGGGAGCTCCCTTGCGGGATAGCGTGGCCTCTGCCGGGGAAGTCGGGTGAGGGTCTCTCAAAACTCTCCATCCCCGTAAAATCCCCGCGAAAGCGGGGACCTAGGCTTTTTCTGAGATGCGCGGTGCTTGACGATAAAACACCTGGGTCCCCGCTTTCGCGGGGATTTTACGGATTGAAGGATCGCCCCGATTTTCTCACCCGTCGACTTCGTCAACACCGTCCCCCGCAAGGGGAGAGGGATCAGCTATTGGCCCGCGCGATCAGCGCCGTCGTGCTCTGCCCGGCCTTCAGGTCCGCCAGCACCACGCGGCCGCCATTGGCCAGCACCACGTCCGAACCGACCACGGTCTCGACCGTGTAGTCGGCGCCCTTGACCAGCACGTCGGGCTTGATGGCGGTGATCAGTTCCAGCGGGGTGTCCTCGTCGAACAGGGTGACGAGGTCGACGGCCGACAGCGAGGCCAGGACGGCGGCGCGGGCGTCTTCCTTCTGCACCGGGCGGGTCGGGCCCTTCAGGCGCTGGACCGAGGCGTCGGTATTCAGGCCCAGCACCAGGCGGTCGCAGGCGGCTTTCGCTTGCGCCAGAAGCGAGACGTGGCCGGGGTGCAGCAAATCAAAGCAGCCGTTGGTGAAGCCCACCGACAGGCCGCGCGCCCGCCAGCCGGCGACGATCTCCAGCATGCGGGCGCGGGCGGCGATCTTCTCCTGGCCGGGATCGCCGTGAGCGCCGGCCAGCACGGCCTTCAGCTCGGCGGCGGTGACCACGTCGGTGCCGAGCTTGGCGACCACCAGGCCGGCGGCGGCGTTGGCCAGGCGCGCGGCGGCGGGCAGGTCGGCGCCGGCGGCCAGCGACAGGGCCAGGGTGGCGGCCACGGTGTCGCCGGCGCCCGAGACGTCGAACACCTCCAGCGCGCTGGCCGGCAGGTGGACGTGGGCCGCGCCGCGCTGCGACAGGGTCATGCCGGCCGCGCCGCGGGTGACCAGGGCGGCGGAAAGGTTGGGGGCGGCGGCCAGGATCGCCTCGCCGGCGGCCTCGGCGGCCTCGTCGTCGGCGCCGGCGACGCCCGTGGCCTCGGCGGCCTCGCGACGGTTGGGCTTGATCACCGTGGCGCCGTCGTAGCGCGACAGGTCGCGGCTCTTGGGGTCGACGATCACCGGCTTGCCGGCGGCGCGGGCCGCGGCGATGGCGGCGGCCAGCACCTGCGGGGTCAGCACGCCCTTGGCGTAGTCCGACAGCACCACGACGTCGGCGCTCGCCAGAGCCTTCTCGAAGGCGCCCAGCACCAGGGCCTGGTCGGCCGGGTGGCGGTCCTCGCGATCGGCGCGCAGCATCTGGTGCGAGGCGGCGACGTAGCGGGTCTTTTCGGTGGTGCGGCGGCTGGGGTCGATCGCCAGGGCGCTGTCCAGGCCCGGCTCGCGCTCGACCAGCGCCTGCACGGCGCGGCCGGCGGCGTCGTCGCCGATCAGTCCGGCCAGCACGGCCCGGCCGCCCAGGGCGGCGACGTTGCGGGCCACGTTGCCGGCCCCGCCCAGCATGGTGGATTCCCGCTCGATGGCGATCACCGCCACCGGCGCCTCGGGCGAGATGCGGTCGACCGCGCCATAGACGAACCGGTCGAGCATGACGTCGCCCAGCACCAGCACGGTCTTGCCGGAAAAGGCGTCGGGCAGGCGGGCCAGGGTGTCGTCCATGGAAAAGGGCTCGTCGGTGGGGAGAAGGCCGCTAATTGGGCGCATCGCGGCCGGAGAGCAAGACCCTCCCCCTGAAGGGGGAGGTGTCGGCGAAGCCGACGGAGGGGGATGTGTCTGCTGAAATCGGCGCTGCTGGAAGGCGGAGGTCTCTTCCCCCTCCGGCCCTCCGGGCCACCTCCCCCTTCAGGGGGAGGGTCTTTTTCATGCCCGCGGATCGGGATGCAGCAGCACGTCGGCCGTGGGGAAGGCCGTCCTCACCCGGTCCTCGGCCGCGCTCATGATCGCGTGGGCCTCCGCCAGGCTCTGCCCGGCGGCGAGATCCATGTGGCCCTGGACGTGGATGTGCGGACCGGCCGCGCGGGTGCGCAGCTGGTGGACGCCGCCGATGCGGGGGTCGTCGACCAGCAGGGCCAGGATCTGTTCGCGCTCCTGCACCGGCAGTTCGTGGTCCATCAGCTGGTCGGCGGCCTGGCGGAGCACCCCGACCGCGCCCCACAGCAGCCAGGCGGCGACCATCAGGCCGGCGGCGGCGTCCACCCACGTCCAGCCCAGCAGGGCGACAGCCGCGAGACCGACCAGCGTGACGGCGTTGGAGGCGAGGTCGGCGGCGTAGTGGGCGTGGTCGCCGGCCACGGCCACCGAGCGCGTCCTGGCCATCACGGCGGCCTGGGCGCGGATCAGGGCCAGGGTCAGGGCGATCGAGACGACCATCACGCCTACGCCCCAGAGGCCGTGCTCGACGGGCTTGGGATGCAGCAGGCCGCCGATCGCCTCGCGCCCGATCAGCGCCGCCGAGGCGAAGACCAGGCCCGCCTGGATCAGGCTGGAGAAGGCCTCGGCCTTGCCGTGGCCGAAGCGATGCTCGGCGTCCGGCGGCTCGGCCGCGTAGCGTACGGCGAAGAAGGTGATCAGCGAGGCGACGAGGTCGAGGCCGGAGTCCGCCAGCGAGGCCAGCATGGCCAGCGAGCCGCTGGCGATCCACGCGCCGCCCTTGATGGCGATCAGGATGGCGGCCGTGCCCACCGACAGGGTGGTGATCCGGCGGGTGAGGGCCTGGTGCTCGGCGGCGGAGGCGGCGGGCGCGGTCATGCTCCAAGCAGTAGCACGACCGCGCCCAAGTTCAGCCCCTACTGGCGATAGGTCAGGCGGAAGTAGAAGTAGCGCCCCGGCGCGTCATAGGCGTTGGGGTCGAAGTTGTTCAGGCCGCAGCTGATGCAGCCCGGCGGGTCCTTGTCGAACAGGTTGTTGACCCCGAAGGCCACCGCGGTGGTCTCGCCCAGGAAGTCGGGCTTCCAGCGCAGCTGGGCGTCGACATAGGTGCGCGAGGCCAGCTTGGCGTCGGCGGCCTGCGTCTCCTTTACCGACGACAGGTAGCGGGCCGAGGCGCTGGCGCCCCAGCTCTTCCAGTCCCAGTCGACGGTGAAGGTCGACTTGGTCTTCGGATAGGCCTGGTCGGGGCTGCCGCGCTCGGTGCCCTCGCGCGGGATCTCGGTGAAGCCCGTGGCCGTCGGCACGATCTCGGTGAACTCCAGCAGGAAGGTCGAGTACGACCGCACCGACAGGCGCCCGAAGCTGTAGTCGGGCGAGGACCACAGCAGGTTCAGGTCGATGGCCCGGGTCTGGATGCCGCCGATGTTGATCAGCGGGTTGGTGATCGCCGCCACCTGGCCCGAGGCCGTGCGGGTGATGGTCGAGCAGGCCAGGGCGTCGGCCAGCTCGGCGCAGCGCGACAGCAGGCTTTCGCCAGACAGCGCCTGGATCGCCGAGTCCAGCTCGATGTCGGAATAGGCCAGCTCGATCGAGCCGCCGCTGGCCCAGCTGGCCTCCTTCAGCGCCTTGGGTTCCCAGACGATGCTGAAGTTCTTGCTCTCGCTGGTCTCGGGCTTGAGCGTGTCGTTGCCGCTGGTGATCACCGACAGCTGCGGATTGAGCTGCACGTAGGAACCGCCGGCCGGCACGCCGGCGGCGACGCAGTTGGCCCGCACCGTGGCGCTGGCCGGGGTTCCGCCCGACAGGCCCAGCATGTCCGAGCAGGGGTCGGTGATCTCCTGGTCGAAGCGCGAGGCCGCGCCGTAGAGTTCGCCGATCGACGGCGCCCGGAAGCCCTGGCCCCAGGAGGCGCGCACCAGCACGTCCTCCGTCGGCCGCCAGTTCAGGCCGGCCTTGTAGATCGAGTCCGAGCCCGAGGTGGAATAGTCGAACCAGCGCCCGGCGCCCGAGATTTCCAGCCGGTGGATCAGCGGCAGGTCGGCCAGCAGCGGGGCGCGCAGTTCCAGATAGGCCTCGTCGACCTTGATCTCGCCCTTGGCCGGCTGGGCGGGAATGTCGGCCGACAGGCCGGCGGCGACGATGGCGTCGGGCTGGAAGTAGCCCTTGGTCTCGCGGTGCTCGTATCCGGCGGCGAAAGCCAGGGGGCCGGCGGGCAGGTCGAACAGGTCGCCGGTCAGGTTGGCGGTGAAGTCGTGCAGCTCCTGCTGGGAGACGTCCTGCTGGGTGAAGCCGACGAAGGCCAGCATCTCGGGCGTGATCGAGCCGACGCCGCCGAAGATGTTCAGCGGCACGCACGAGCCGGTGCAGCCCGCGACCGGCCCCAGGGCCTGCTGCACGCGCTGGGCGTTGAGGTTGCCGGTGAAGCTTTGTTCGGCGTGGTTGCGCGAGGCGGTGTAGCCGACGTCCCAGTACCAGCGGTGCGTTCCCACCGCCCAGTCGCCCGACAGGGTGGCGTTGACGTTCCAGGTGTCGACTGTCTGGGCGTAGTGGCGCGGCCCGGCCTCGATCATCCGGCGGCCGACGAAGGCGTAGGTGCCGCTGGTCAGGGTGAAGCCGAACGGGTTGTAGGGGTTGGTGGCGTCGATCGAGACGGTGTCGAGCAGGTTGCCGTTGCCGGCGTCGGGGCCGACGAACAGCGGGATCGGGGCCGCCTGGTTGGCCGACTTGCGCTGCACGTAGCTGCCGCGCACCTTCAGTTTGACGCTGTCGGTGAAGTCGTGGGTCACCGCGCCGAACAGGCTGACCCGCTCGGACGGGGTGACGATGTAGTTGTAGGGCTGGAAGTTGAAGCGGTCGGCGTCGCCGGCGAAGTTGCGGAAGCTGCTGCCCGCGCCGGTGGGATCCAGCGGCGTGTAGGTCGGCCGCACCCCGGCCGCCAGGGCCGCCTTCAGGGTCAGGTCCATGTCGCGGCCGGTGTTGGGGTCGCTGACGATGAACCGGCCCAGCGGCGTGCCCGACGAGCAGCCGCCCGACAGGCACGAGGTCCCGTAGGGGCTGGGATACAGCGAGATGTCGCGGTCGGCCGACAGCACGCTCTTCTGCTTGAAGTAGCCGCCGCCGACCACGATGCTGGTCTTGCCCTCCGAGGCCCCCCACGAGACGTTGTAGTCCTGCGAGAAGCCGTCGCCCTCGCCGTAGCCGCCCACCTGGGCCGACAGTTCCAGGCCCTGCTGGCGGTCGCGGGTGATGATGTTGATGACCCCGGCGATGGCGTCCGAACCGTAGATCGGCGAGGCGCCTTCCTGCAGGATCTCGACGTTGCGGATCATGGCGCTGGGGATGGTGTTGAGGTCGACCGCCCCCGGCACGCCCGAGGCCGAGGCCCCGCTGACCCAGCGCTGGCCGTCGACCAGCACAAGGGCCCGGCGCGAGCCCAGGTAGCGCAGGTCGATCTCGGCCGAGCCGGCGCCCACCCCGCCGCCGTCGGGCGGATTGCCGAAGTTGCCGGAGTTGTTGAACTTGGAATTGAGGCCGCCGCCGGCGGCCGGCACGCGCTGCAGTACGTCGACGATCGAGGTCAGGCCGGTCTTGGCGATCGCCTCCTGGTCGATCTGGAAGACGGTCTGGGTCTTGTCGAGCGGGCTGACGCGGATGCGCGAGCCGGTGACCACGACGCCTTCGACATCGGTACCAGCGGGGGTATCTGCCGGCGTCTGGGCGTGGGCCGCCAGCGGCGCGGCCGCGACGGTGGTCAGAAATAGCGAAAGAAGTCCTTGGCCGATGCGGTTCATGCCGTCCCTCTTGCTGCGATATCCGTATGGTCAAGGTTGAACTACGGATTCGCTCGCGCTGAAGGTGAATCGGCGGTCAAAAATGTGTCAAGTTCGTCGAACGACGATACGTGCTTTCGCCCCCATGTGTGTCTTTCGCAACATTCTTGCGCACCGGCGGGGCAGCGGCAGTCAGGCCGCCGCCCTGGGGCGCGGACCCACATAGACCGACTGCGGACGAATGAGCTTGCCGCCGGCCTGCTGCTCGCGGGCGTGGGCGATCCAGCCCGCCGTGCGGCCGGCGGCGAACACACAGGTGAAGGCCTCGGGCGGCAGGCCCAGGGCCTCCAGCAGGAGAGCGGTGTAGAACTCGACATTGGTCTCCAGCGGCCGGTCGGGCTTGCGCCGGCGCAGGATGTCGAGCGCCGCGCGCTCCACCGCTTCGGCCAGGGCGAGGCGGCCGGGCAGGGCGCCCGCGCTTCTGGAAAGCCTCGCCAAGGCCGCCTTCAGGGCGTCGGCGCGTGGGTCGCGGACGCGATAGATGCGGTGGCCAAAGCCCATCAGCCGCTCGCCGGCGTCCAGCGCCGCCTCCAGCCAGGGTACGGCGTTGCCGGCCGTGCCGATGGCGTCGAGCATGTCGATCACCGGTCCGGGCGCGCCGCCGTGCAGCGGACCCTTCAGCGTCGACAGCCCCGCCAGCACCGCCGAGCCCAGGCCCGCGCGGGTCGAGGCCGCCACCCTTGCCGCGAAGGTCGAGGCGTTGAGGCCGTGGTCGCAGACGGTGACCAGATAGGCGTCCAGCGCCCGGGCCTCGCCCTCGGTCGGCGCCGCGCCCCTGATCATCCGCAGGAAATCGGCGGCGTGGGGCAGGGCGGGATCGGGCGCGAGCGTCTCCAGGCCCCGGCGGCGGCGCAAGGTCGCGGCGGTGAACACGGCGGGGGCGGCGACCAGGGCCAGGGCGTCGGCAAGGCCGTCGCCGTCGGGCAGGCGGGCCAGCAGGGCGCGCATGGCGTCGTAGGGATCGCGGGCGGCCAGGGCGTCGTCCAGCGCGACGACCTCCTGGAAGGCCCGCGCCCGGGCCTGGCCCAGGGCCGGGGCCAGGTCGGTCGGCAGGTTGTCGAAGAAGCCGTCGAACAGCAGGTGGGCGGCGTCCTCAAAGCGGGCGCGGCCGGCCAGGTCCTCGACGGCCCAGCCGCGGATGGTCAGGCGGCCGGCCTGGCCGTCGACGTCGGAAAGCACGGTGGCGGCGGCGATGACGCCTTCGAGGCCGGCGGAAACTTGGACCATGACTGAGGTCTCCTTTCGCCGCTGATCTTGGTCCGAGCGCCTTGATCGTCAATCTTGATCAATATAATCAATGTGAATGGCTGACGATTGGCTCGATGCGGACCAGGCGATGGCGCGGCTCGGCGTGCGCCCCCAGACGCTGTACGCCTATGTCAGCCGGGGCCGGATCGAGGCCCACGCCCACCCTGCGGATCCGCGCCGCAGCCTCTATCGCGCCTCCGACGTGGCGGCGCTGGCCAAGCGCAAAGCCAGGGGCCGCAAGGCCGCCGACGTCGCCGCCGAGGCCATCGCCTGGGGCGAGCCAGTGCTGGCCTCGGCCATCACCACCGTGCGGGCGGGGCGTCTCTGGTATCGCGGCCGCGACGCCGCCGAACTGGCGCGCACGGAGAGCTTCGAGGCCGTCGGCCGCCTGCTGCGCGACGATGGGGCCGAGGCTGCCATGCCCACCCATGCGCCCAGCGACGCCCCGACCATCCGCGCCCGGCTGTTCGCCGATCTCGCCGCCCGGGCCGGCGAGGACCGTCCGGCCCGGGGCCGTGCGCCGCTGATGCTGGCCCAGGAGGCCGCCGGGCTGCTCGATCTGGTCGCCGACGCCGTCGCCGGGGTGGCGAAAGAGGGGCTGATCCACCAGCGCCTGGCCGCCGCCTGGGGGCTGGACGCGATCGGCGGCGACCTGGTGCGGCGAGCCCTGGTGCTGCTGGCCGACCACGAGCTCAACGCCTCCACCTTCGCCGCGCGGGTGGCGGCCTCGACCGGGGCGTCGCTCTCGGCTTCGGCGCTGGCGGGCCTCTCGGCCCTGTCGGGACCGCTGCACGGCGGCATGGCCGCCCGCGTCGAGGCCCTTGCTCGCGAAGCCAAGCGGGAAGGCGCCGAGGCCGCCGTCGCCGTGCGCCTGGACCAGGGCGCGCCGCTGCCGGGTTTTGGCCATCCGCTGTATCCGGACGGCGATCCGCGCGGGGCGGCGCTGCTGGCGGCGTTCGAGCCCGCGCCCGACATGGCCGCCCTGCACGCGGCGGTGGTCGCCGCCACCGGCCAGGCGCCGAACATCGACTTTGCCCTGGTCGCCCTGGCCCGCACCCTGAAGCTGCCCGACGACGCCCCCTTCGCTCTGTTCGCCGTGGGGCGCACGGCGGGCTGGCTGGCCCATGCGCTGGAGCAGTCGAGGACCGGCCGGCTGATCCGTCCGAGGGCGCGCTATGTGGGGCCGGAGGAGTGATCCTACCCCCCCGTAAAATCCCCGCTTTCGCGGGGATTTTACGGAGAAGGCCAAGCCCGAGCCTCTCCCGGCAAGCATCAGCGAAACAACAAAGGGGAGCGCTCGGGCCGGAGCGCTCCCCTCGTCGTGCGGCGGGCTGGGAGGCGCGCCGCGCGGCCGTCGCCCCGGAAGAAGGCGACGGATCTCGTTGCGGGCGAGCCCCTTAGGCGCGCTCGTGAACCGCTTCCTCGGCCGCCAGGGGCTGGGGCAGGCGGCTGATCATCTCCTTCGGGCAGACCTGCCAGAAGAGGTCGCGGGCGCGGTCCCAGTCGCGCAGCAGGCTCTCGGCGAAGGCCGAGTCCGTCTCGCGGGCGTGCTCGGCGATCAGCGAGCGTAGCACGCCTTCCCAGTAGGGCGAGGCCAGGCGCTGCACGACGATGCTTTCCGGGTTGATGTTGGCCGAGAAGCGATCGTGCTGGTCGAGCACGAAGGCCATGCCGCCGGTCATGCCCGCGCCGAAGTTGCCGCCCGTCGGACCCAGGATCACCACCTGGCCGCCGGTCATGTACTCGCAGCCGTTGGCGCCGCAGCCCTCGACCACCGTGGTGGCGCCCGAGTTGCGGACGGCGAAGCGCTCGCCGGCCTGGCCAGCCGCGAACAGCCGGCCCGCGGTGGCCCCGAACAGCACGGTGTTGCCGAGCAGGGTGTTGGTCTCAGGCGCCGCCAGGCCGCGCGGCGGCTTGATGACGATCGTCGCGCCCGACAGGCCCTTGCCGACATAGTCGTTGGCCTCGCCGGTCAGCTCGATGCGCAGGCCCTGCACCGCGAAGGCGCCCAGGCTCTGGCCGGCCGAGCCCTTGAGCTGGACGGTCAGGTGGCCGGCGGGCAGGCCCTTCATGCCGAACTTGCGGACGATGTGGCTCGAGGTGCGGGTGCCGATGGTGCGCGCCGTGCTGCGGACCGTGTAGGTCAGCTGCATCTTCTCGCCGCGCTCCAGCAGCGGCGCGGCGTCGCGGACGATCTGGGCGTCCAGCGTGTCCGGCACCGCGTTGCGGCCCACGACCGTGTTGTACGGCTTGTTGGCGCCCGGATCGGCGCGCACCAGCAGCGGGTTCAGGTCGAGGTCGTCGAGGTGCTCGCCGCCGCGCGAAACCTGCGCCAGCAGGTCGGTGCGGCCGACGATCTCCTGCAGGCTCTTGAAGCCCAGGCCGGCCAGGATCTCGCGCACTTCTTCGGCCACGAAGGTGAAGAGGTTGACGACCTTGTCCGGCGTGCCGGTGAACTTGGCGCGCAGGGCCTCGTCCTGGGTGCAGACGCCGACCGGGCAGGTGTTGGAGTGGCACTGGCGCACCATGATGCAGCCCATCGCCACCAGCGAGGCGGTGCCGATGCCGAACTCCTCGGCGCCCATCATCGCGGCGATGACCACGTCGCGGCCCGTGCGCATGCCGCCGTCGGCCCGCAGGACGACGGAGTGGCGCAGGTTGTTCAGGGTCAGCACTTGGTTGGCTTCCGACAGGCCCATCTCCCACGGACCGCCGGCGTACTTCACCGAGGTCTGGGGCGAGGCGCCCGTGCCGCCGACGCCGCCGGCGACCAGGATCACGTCGGCCTTGGCCTTGGCGACACCGGCGGCGATGGCGCCGATGCCGGTGGCCGCGACCAGCTTCACCGTGACCCGGGCGACCGGGTTGATCTGCTTCAGGTCGTAGATGAGCTGGGCCAGGTCCTCGATCGAGTAGATGTCGTGGTGCGGCGGCGGGCTGATCAGCATCACGCCCGGCGTCGAGTGACGCAGGCGGGCGATCATCTCCGTGACCTTGAAGCCAGGCAGCTGCCCGCCTTCACCGGGCTTGGCGCCCTGGGCGACCTTGATCTCAAGCTCGACGCACTGGTTCAGGTACTCGGCGGTGACGCCGAAGCGGCCCGAGGCGACCTGCTTGATGGCGCTGTTGGGGTTGTCGCCGTTGGGCAGCGGCTTGTAGCGCGCGCTGTCCTCGCCGCCCTCGCCCGAGACCGAGCGGGCGCCGATGCGGTTCATGGCGATGTTCAGCGCGCCATGGGCCTCGGGGCTGAGGGCCCCCAGACTCATGCCCGGCGTGACGAAGCGCTTGCGGATCTCGTTGACGCTCTCGACGTCGTCGGTCGAGATCGGGTTGCGGTCCGAGCGCCAGTCCAGGAGGTCGCGCAGCTGGATCGGCTTCTGCGTGCGCAGGCCCGAGGACCAGCGGCGATAGAGCTCGTAGTCGCCGGTGTCGCAGGCGCTCTGCAGGGTGTGCATCAGCCGGGCTTCGAAGGCGTGGGCCTCGCCCGAGCGGCGCGACTTGTAGAGGCCGCCGACCGGCAGGGTCACCGCCGACAGCTCCCAGGCCTTGCGATGCAGCTCGACGGTCTTGGTCTCGATGCCGGCCAGGCCGATGCCCGAGATACGCGAGGGCATGCCGGGGAAGAACTCGGCGGCCATGGCGCGCGACAGGCCGACGGCTTCGAAGTTGTAGCCGCCGCGATACGAGCTGATGACGCTGATGCCCATCTTGGAGATGATCTTCAGCAGGCCGCCCTCGATGGCGCCCTTGAAGTTCAGGCACACGTCGCGCAGCGACTTGTCGCCGACCAGACCCCGCTCCAGGCGGTCCTGGAAGCTTTCCTGCGCCAGGTAGGCGTTGACCGCCGTGGCGCCGACGCCGACCAGCACCGCGAAATAGTGCGTGTCCAGGCACTCGGCCGAGCGGACGATCAGCGAGACGTAGGAGCGCAGGCCCTTGCCCACCAGGTGGGCGTGCACGCCGCCGGTGGCCAGGATCATCGGCAGGGCCACGCGGCTCGCGTCGCTGGCCTCGTCGGTCAGGACGATGGCGCCGCAGCCGCGCAGGACGGCGTCTTCCGCCTCGGCGCGGATGCGGTCGAGGTTGGCGCGCAGGGCGTCGCCGGCGCGAGCCTCTTCGGCCGGCAGCGGCATGGTGCAGTCGATGACCGCGACGTTCTTCTCACCCAGCAGCTCGTGGATGCGGATGTACATGCCGGTGGTCAGCACGGGGCTTTCCAGCACGTAGACGTCGGCCTGGGCCGCGTCCTGGGCCAGGATGTTGCCCAGGTTCTTGAAGCGGGTCTTCAGGCTCATGACGCCGGTCTCCCGCAGGGGGTCGATCGGCGGGTTGGTGACCTGGCTGAAGTTCTGGCGGAAGTAGTGGCTCAGGGGCCGGTACTTCTCCGACAGCACCGCCAGCGGCGTGTCGTCGCCCATCGAGCCGACGGCTTCCTTGCCGTCCTCGACCATCGGGGCGAGGATCATTTCCAGGTCTTCGAGGCTGTAGCCGGCGGCGGCCTGGCGACGGGTCAGCTCCTCGCGGCCGTACTTGCGCGGCTCGGGACCCGGCGCGATCTCCTTTTCGAGATCGACCATGTTGCCCAGCCACTCGGTGTAGGGGTGGCGGCCGGCCAGCTCGTCGATGATCTCGTTCTCGCCGTAGAGCTTGCCCTCGCCCAGGTCGATGGCGATCATCCGGCCCGGCGCGATGGCCAGCTTGCGGGTGATGCGGCTTTCCTCGACGCCGCACATGCCCGCTTCCGAGCCCATGATCACCAGGCCGTCGTCGGTATAGGCCACGCGCAGCGGGCGCAGGCCCGAGCGGTCCTTGCCGGCCACGACCCAGCGGCCGTCGGTGGCGCACAGGGCGGCCGGACCGTCCCACGGCTCCATCACGGCGTTGCAGTACGAATAGAGCGCCTTGTGTTCGTCGCTCATGTTCGGGTTGGAGGCCTCGGGCACCAGCAGGGCCTTGGCCATCGGCGCGTCGCGGCCTGCGCGGACCAGCACTTCGAAGGTGTTGTCCAGGCTCGCGCTGTCCGAACCGCCCGGCTGGATCACCGGCTTCACGTCGTCCCCGAACTCACCGAAGGCGTCGGCCGCCATCTTGATCTCGTGGGACTTCATCCAGTTGATGTTGCCCTTGATCGTGTTGATCTCGCCGTTGTGGGCGAGCATCCGGAAGGGCTGGGCCAGGCGCCACTGCGGGAAGGTGTTGGTCGAGTAGCGCTGGTGGAAGATCGCCACGGCGGCGGCGAAGCGCTCGTCCTTCAGGTCCGGATAGAACTCGTCGATCGACTCGGCCAGGAACATGCCCTTGTAGATCAGCGAGCGGGCCGAGAACGAGCAGATGTAGAAGTCGCTGATGTTCTGGGCGTGCACGCGCTTTTCGATGCGCTTGCGGCACAGGAACAGGGCGCGCTCAAGCGCCTCGCCTTCCAGGCCGGCCGGACCGGCCAGCATGATCTGCTCGATTTCCGGACGCGTGGCGTTGGCCTTCTCGCCGATCACCGAGGTGTCGACGGGCACCTGGCGCCAGCCGTAGATGTAGAAGCCGAAACGCAGGGCCTCGGCCTCGACGATCGTGCGGCAGGTCTCCTGGGCGCCGAGGTCGGTGCGCGGCAGGAAGATCTGGCCGACGGCGATCGGGCCCTGGCGCAGGGCGTGGCCGGTGCGGCGCACCTGGTCGATGAAGAAGTCCTGCGGAACGCTGACCAGCACGCCGGCGCCGTCGCCGGTCTTGCCGTCGGCGTCCACCGCGCCGCGGTGCCACAGGGCCTTCAGGGCCTTGATCGCCAGTTCGACGACCTCGCGGCGCGGCTGGCCGTCGATGGCGCAGACCAGGCCCACGCCGCAGGCGTCGCGTTCCATCGATGGATCGTAGGCGTGGCCGTCGATCAGCGTCTGGCGGTTCTTCAGATAGAGGTCCATCTCGCTCATGGTCCTGGGCTCCTCTTTCTTATTCCGCCGCGATCAGCGCGGGCGCGCCGGCCTTGGCCTTCAGGTAGCGGTGCATGGCGGCGGCGGCGTCGCGGCCGTCCTTGATCGCCCACACCACCAGCGAGGCGCCGCGGACGATGTCGCCGGCGGCGAACACACCGTCGAGATTGGTCATCTGGTTGCGGACGTCGGCCTTGACCGTGCCCCAGCGGGTGGTCTTGAGGTCCGGGGCCGACCAGGCCTGCGGCAGGTTCTCGGGCTCGAAGCCCAGGGCCTTGACCACCAGCTGGGCCGGACGGTCGAAGTCGCCGCCGGGGATCTCCTCGGGGCTGCGGCGGCCCGAGGCGTCAGGGGCGCCCAGGCGCATGCGGATGGCGCGAACGCCGGTCACCGCGTCGGCGTCGCCCGACAGGGCGCGCGGGGCGGCCAGCCACTCGAAGGTGACGCCTTCCTCTTCCGCGTTGGCCACTTCGCGCAGCGAGCCCGGCATGTTGGCCTTGTCGCGGCGATAGAGGCAGGTGACCGAGGTCGCGCCCTGGCGGATGGCCGTGCGCACGCAGTCCATGGCGGTGTCGCCGCCGCCGACCACGACCACGTCCTTGCCTTCGGCATTGAGTTCGCCGCTTTCGTAGGCCGGGACGTCGTCGCCCAGGGTCTTCTTGTTGGAGGCGATCAGGTAGTCGAGCGCGGGCACCACGCCCTTGTCGCCGCCGCCGGGCACGGTCAGGTCGCGAGCCGCATAGACGCCTACCGCGATCAGCACCGCGTCGTGCTGGGCGCGCAGGTCTTCCAGGGTGGCGTCCTTGCCGACCTCGAAGCCCAGCTTGAACGTCACGCCGCCGTCGGCCAGGCGCTGGGTGCGGCGCTCGACGACGTCCTTCTCCAGCTTGAAGCCGGGGATGCCGTAGATCAGCAGGCCGCCGGCGCGGTCGTGGCGGTCGTAGACGGTGACGGCGTAGCCCTGCTCGCGCAGCTTCTCGGCGGCGGCCAGGCCCGCGGGACCGGCGCCGACGATGCCGACCGACTGGCCGCGATCGGCCGCGGCGACGAGCGGCTTCACCCAGCCCATCTCCCAGGCCTTGTCGGTCAGGTAGCGTTCGACCGAGCCGATCGTCACGGTGCCGTGACCCGACTGCTCTATGACGCAGTTGCCTTCGCAGAGGCGGTCCTGCGGGCAGATGCGGCCGCAGACTTCCGGCATGGAGTTGGTGGCCTGCGACAGGGCGTAGGCTTCCTCCAGCCGGCCTTCGGCGGTCATCCGCAGCCAGTCGGGGATGTTGTTGTGCAGCGGGCAGTGGGTTTGGCAGTACGGCACGCCGCATTGCGAGCAGCGCGAAGCCTGCTCGGTCGCCTTGGCGTCGATGAAGTCGGCGTAGATCTCGTGAAAGTCGCCGTTACGCTCTTCGGCCGCCCGCTTTTCAGGCGTGCGACGCGCGACGGTCGTGAATTTCAACATGCGCTCGGCCATGCGCCTTCCCTAGCCCCCGTTGCCGGGGAAAAATTTGCTTGCGGGGGCCTCATACGGACTCTTCAGGGCAATAAGAATGCGGTGGTAAAAATATTGGACGAATATATCCGTGATGACGGCATGGTCATTGCGAGCGACTCGCAGTTATGCTCTAAATTGGTCCACTTTTTGGATAAACCCATTTTTAACCGTGTCGGGCGCACGCCCGTTTCCGCTCGTAAGGGCCTGTTACACAAGGGAATGCTATGCCGGATTGGCTGATCGCGATCGTGCTGGGCCTGATCGAGGGCCTGACCGAGTTCATTCCCGTCTCGTCGACCGGGCACCTGCTGCTGGTCGGCCACTTCCTCGGCTTCCACAGCCCGGGCAACACCTTCCAGGTCCTGATCCAGCTGGGCGCGATCCTGGCCATCGTCAGCGTCTATTTCGGGCGCTTGTGGGGCCTGCTGACCACCCTGCCGACCAATCCGGGCTCGCGACGGTTCGTGATCGGCATCCTGCTGGCCTTCCTGCCGGCGGTGTTCATCGGCGTGCTGGCCCACGACTTCATCAAGACCGTGCTCTACGAGAGCCCGGCGCTGGTCTGCACCACCCTGATCGTCGGCGGCTTCATCCTGCTTGGCCTGGACCGCCTGAAGTTCGAGCCCAAGCACACCGACGTGGCCGACTATCCGCTGAAGACGGCCTTCATCATCGGCCTCTTCCAGTGCCTGGCCCTGGTGCCCGGCGTCTCGCGCTCGGGGGCGACCATCGCCGGCGCCCTGCTGCTGAAGTGCGACAAGCGCTCGGCCGCCGAGTTCAGCTTCTTCCTGGCGATGCCGACCATGGCCGGCGCCTTCGCCTACGACCTCTACAAGAACATCGACCAGCTCAGCACCAAGGACATGGGCATGATCGGCCTGGGCTTCGTGGCCGCGCTGATCTCGGGCGTGTTCGTGGTCAAGACGGTGCTGAACTTCATCACCCGCCACGGCTTTGCGCCCTTCGCCTACTGGCGCATCGCCGTCGGCGTCGTCGGTCTGGCGCTGCTGTACATCCCGCGCTGATCGTTCGGCGCGAGCCAAAGAAAAACCCCGCACCGGGCGACCGGCGCGGGGTTTGTCGTTTCTGGCCTCGGGCGGCGCTTAGAACGCGCCGGCCGGGGTCGGGGCGTACTGGCCGCCCTTGCGGTAGCGGTAGAGGTAGGACGGGACCACGGCCTCGACGGCGGTCGGGACGATGCCCAGGTCCGAGAGGCCCTTGGCGCCCGGCGCGACGACGTTGTCGCCGGCCTTCAGCAGGGCGACCTGGTCGGTGGTCAGCGGCGGGGCCAGCGGCAGGAGCGAGGCCTGGATGTCGCCCAGCTTGCCCACCAGGCTCGCGATCGGCCAGGGCAGGGGCGCCAGCACGCGGGCGCGGCCGGTCTCGGTCAGGACGAGCTCGAGCAGTTCCTTGAACGTGTAGACGGCCGGGCCGCCCAGCTCGAAGGTCTGGCCCTGCGCGCCCGGCGTGGCGATGATCTTGGCGATGGCCGCGGCGACGTCGCCGACGAACACCGGCTGGAACTTGGTCTGGCCGCCGCCGACCAGCGGCAGGGCCGGGGCGCTCGCGGCCAGCTGGCCGAACTTGTTGAAGAACTTGTCGTCCTGACCGAACACGATCGAGGGGCGCACGATCGTGGCGGTCGGGAAGGCGGCGCGGACGGCCGCTTCGCCCTCGGCCTTGGTGCGGGCGTACTTGGCGTCCGAATCGGCGTCGGCGCCGATGGCCGAGACCTGCACCAGGCGCTTGACGCCGGCGGCGGCGGCCTGTTCGGCCACGGTCTTGGCGCCCATGGCGTGCAGGCTCTGGAACTGCTGGCGGCCGCTTTCCCAAAGCACGCCCACCAGGTTGACGGCCGCCTCGGCGCCGTCCAGCGCGCGGGCCACCGAGGCCTCGTTGCGCACATTGGCCTGGACCACCTCGATCTGGCCGACATCGCCCAGCATGCGCAGGCGATAGGCCAGGTTAGGCTGACGCACGGCCACGCGTACGCGGTAGCCCGACTTGGCGAGGGCGCGCACCACCTGGCTTCCAACGAAGCCGGAGCCGCCAAACACCGTGACCAGACCCTGCATCTTCCATTCCTCAGTCGCTGCGATGATGGGGGGATTAGACGAGCCTGGGGATGTTCGCAAGAAAAGTGAGAAATGCGATTGACGCCGCCAGAACCTTTGCATAAACGTCCCGGCCTCGCAGCGGCCCAACGGGTTGCGCCGCGGGCCCAGGTGGCGGAATTGGTAGACGCGCTGGCTTCAGGTGCCAGTGACCGAAAGGTCGTGGAGGTTCGAGTCCTCTCCTGGGCACCACCCCTCTCGCAAGCATGCGATGAGCGGGTGGCGCCAAGTTTTCCCTACAATAGATACTCCGTTCATCTGGCGTGCATCGCCGACGCTCCACTATAAGACGTCGGAGCGGCGCCGGTCGCGACGACGCCGACGCGTGGAGACGAAAGACACTTGGCCAGCTTTGTTCATGAAGGCGACCTGCCCGACGGCGTGTTCGCCGGGGCGACCGCGATCGCCATCGATTCGGAAACCATGGGCCTGCGTCTCGGACGCGATCCGCTCTGCGTGGTGCAGCTGTCGTCGGGCGACGGCGACGCCCATGTGGTGCGCCTGGACCGCTCGACCTATCACGCGCCGAACCTGAAGAAGCTGCTGGCCGACCCCGGCGTGCTGAAGCTTTTCCACTTCGGCCGCTTCGATATCGCCATGTTCCTGCTGCATCTGGGCGTCATGACCGCGCCCGTGTACTGCACGAAGATCGCCTCCAAGCTCGCCCGCACCTATACCGACCGCCACGGCCTCAAGGACGTGACGCGCGAACTGATGGGCGTGGAGCTGTCCAAGGCCCAGCAGAGCTCCGACTGGGGCGCCGATTCGCTGAGCCCCGAGCAGGTGGCCTACGCCGCCTCGGACGTCCTGCATCTGCATGGCCTGCGCGAGCGTTTGAACACCATGCTGGTGCGCGAGGGCCGCATGGCCCTGGCCCAGGCCGCCTTCGACTATCTGCCCCATCGCGCCGCCCTCGACCTGGCCGGTTGGGAAGACGTCGACATCTTCGCGCACGCTTGAGGAGAGACGACCGGTGACGGACGCGGCGATGAGGGGGGGCTTCAAGCGCGATCTGCGGCGCTGGCGCCGTCGCTCGCGCACGGTCCGCGGCGCGCGCGTGCTGCTGCCGATGGCGATCATCGGCCTGCTGGGCGCGTCGACCGGCCAGGTGATCTGGCGCACGGTGACGGCCGCCGAGCGCGGGCCCGAAAGGCCCCAGGCCCAGATCCGCATGCTCAACCCGCGCTTCTACGGCCAGTCCAGCGAAGGCCGGGCCTTCCTGATCACCGCCCGCTCGGCGGTCCGCGACGACGCCGACCTCAAGCGCGTGCTGCTCGACGACCCGACCCTGACGCTGGGCACCGACGAGCCCAAGCCCACGCGGGTCACCGCCAAGAACGGCGTCTATCGCGAGGACAATCTCAAGCTGGTGCTGCGCGGCGACGTGCGCATGGACGACGGCGGCGGTTATCGCTTCGCCTCGGACGAGGCTTTCGTCGACACCAAGACCGGCGTGATCACCGGCGAAACCCTGCTGCAGGGCGAAGGTCCCACAGGACAGGTGAAATCCAACGCTTATTCCGTATATGACAAGGGCGACCGCATCGTTTTCCGGGGCGGCGTGAAAACGCGCCTGGACCGCGTCGACGGCGACGGGAACTAGAGGACGATGCGACAGATGAGGGCGAGGTCGATGAAACGAGCAATGGCGGTCGCTATCGCCGCGAGCCTTCTTGGCGGCCTGACGGCGGCTCCGGCCTTGGCGCAGAACAACTCCAGCGCGCCGGTCGACATCTCGGCCGACGAGCAGGAGACCATCTCCAGCCAGTGCAAGACCATCTTCCGCGGCGCCGTCGAGGTGCTGCAGGAGACCTCGCGCCTGCGCGCCGCGAAGATGACCCTCTACAATCAGAAGAAGCCCAAGAGCGGCGACGGCAGCGGCTGCGGCAACGTCGACCGGGTCGAGGCCGAGGGCGAGGTGTTCTACGTCACGCCCAAGCAGACCGTGCGCGGCGACCGGGCGACCTACGACTACGCCTCCAACACCATCGTCGTGACCGGCAACGTCATCGCCATCCAGGGCCAGGACGTCGCCCGCGGCGATCGCATGGTGGTCAACACCAAGACCAACGACGTGCGGATGGAATCGACCACCAAGGGCGCGGGCAAGAAGAACCGCGTGCGCGCCGTGGTCTATCCCAGCACTTCGGACGACGCCAGCAAGCCCAAGCCCTGAGAGCGGTGATGCAGTTCAACTCCCTGGGCGGCGACTCGGCCGATGACGGCCTCTACGTCGACGGCGTCGGCAAGACCTTCGGCGACCGGCCGGTGGTCAAGAACGTCTCGCTGCGCCTGAAGCGCGGCGAGGTGGTCGGCCTGCTCGGCCCCAACGGCGCGGGCAAGACCACGACCTTCTACATGGTCACGGGCCTGATCGCCGCCGACTACGGCTCGATCTATCTCGACGGCGAGGACATCACGGCCCAGCCGATGTTCCAGCGCGCCCGTCTCGGCGTCGGCTATCTGCCGCAGGAAGCCTCGATCTTCCGCGGCATGACGGTCGAGCAGAACGTCATGGCCGTGGTCGAGATGCGCCAGAAGAACCAGCGCGTGGCGCGCGAGACGGTGACCAACATCCTCGAAGAGCTGCGGATCACCCACATCCGCAAGTCGCCGGCCGTGGCGCTGTCGGGCGGCGAGCGTCGCCGCGTCGAAATCGCCCGCGCCCTGGCCAGCGAGCCGTCGTTCATGCTGCTCGACGAGCCCTTCGCAGGCATCGACCCGCTGGCGATCTCCGACATCCGCGAAGTGGTGAACTACCTCAAGAACCGCGGCATCGGCATCCTGATCACCGACCACAACGTCCGCGAGACGCTGGACATGGTGGACCGGGCCTCGATCATCGCCGCCGGCGAGGTGCTGTTCGAAGGCTCGCCGAAAGAGATCGTCGACAACCCCGAAGTGCGCCGGGTTTACCTGGGCGACAGCTTCGCCGACCGCGCTTAAACGGTTCGGACACGATTGCGGCGCGGCGCCTGGCCGCGTCGACCCCGAGAAAGGCCTTGCCCAGCAAGGCCTTTTTCTTTTTTCGCGGACGGATGGTCGCACCGGCCCGATATTTGCAGGCGTTCGCGCCCCGTTAACCAGACCGGCCTTTCAATGGCGATCGTAACTTTCGTTCGATTTGCCAGGAGGGCGCGTTGGCGCTCAGCCCCAGACTCGATATCCGGCAGGGCCAGGGCCTTGTCATCACTCCGCAACTGCAGCAGGCGATCAAGCTTCTGCAGCTGTCGAACATCGAGCTGGAAGCCTTCGTCGAGGCCGAGCTCGAACGCAATCCGCTGCTGCAGCGCGACGACAGCGACCGTGAGGTCGAGCGCGAGGGCGAGCCCGAGCGCGCCGTCGAGAACCTGGGCATGGAGAACGTCTCCGACGCCGCGGCCAATCGCGAGATGGACACGCCCGGCGACGACGTCAGCCCCGGCGAGCGCGCCACCGGCGACGGCGAGGACCATGGCGCCGAACACGCCGGCGGCCAGATCGACTGGTCGCGCGCCGGCGGCGGCGGCAGCTTCGAGGGCGACGACAATTTCGAAGGCGCCCTGAACCGTCCCGAGACCCTCTCCGAGCACCTGAGCGCCCAGCTGCTGCTGGCCGGCCTGTCGCCCGCCGACGAGGCCATCGCGGCCATACTGATCGACGCCGTCGACGCGGCCGGCTACCTGCGCGCCGATCTCTGGGAGATCGCCGAGCGGCTCGGCTGCGGGTTCGATCGCGTCGAGGCCGTGCTGAAGGTCGTCCAGGGCTTCGAGCCCTGCGGCGTGGCCGCCCGCGACGTGCGCGAGTGCCTGGAACTGCAGCTGCGCGACGTCAACCGCTACGACCCGGCCATCGCCGCCCTGCTCGACAATCTCGACCTGCTGGCCCGCCGCGACCTGGCCGCCCTGCGCAAGGTCTGCGGCGTCGACGACGAGGACCTGCGCGAGATGATCGCCGAGGTCCGCGGCCTGACGCCTCGCCCCGGCGCGGCCTTCCACAGCGATCCGCCCCAGACCCTGGTGCCCGACGTCCATGTCCGCGAAGGCCTGGGCGGCCTGTGGCACGTGGAGCTGAACACCGACACCCTGCCGCGCGTGCTGGTCGACCAGCGCTATCACGCCCGCGTTTCCAAGGGCGCGCGTAGCGACCAGGAGAAGACCTTCGTCTCCGACAGCTTCGCCACCGCCAACTGGCTGGTCAAAAGCCTCGACCAGCGGGCCAAGACCATCCTCAAGGTCGCCAGCGAGATCGTGCGCCAGCAGGACGGCTTCCTGGCCTACGGCGTCGAGCACCTGCGGCCGCTGAACCTGAAGACCGTCGCCGACGCCATCGGCATGCACGAGAGCACGGTCAGCCGGGTCACCTCCAACAAGTACGTGGCCACCCCGCGCGGGGTGTTCGAGCTGAAGTTCTTCTTCACCTCGGCCATCCAGTCGTCGGAAGGCGGCGAGGCCCACTCGGCCGCCAGCGTCCGCCACAAGATCAAGGGCTTGGTCGACGCCGAGAAGACGGAAGGCGACGTCCACTCCGACGACCGCATCGTCGAGATCCTGAAGGCCGCCGGCGTCGACATCGCCCGTCGCACCGTGGCCAAGTACCGCGAGGCCATGCGCATCCCCTCTTCGGTCGAGCGCCGCCGGCTGATCAAGGAAACCTGCTGAGCCCCGCAGGCGCGGCCTGCGGCGTCAGGTCGCAACCGTCTCCCTGCTGCCCGTGACGCTTTCCCTCAAGCGTTCGGCCCCGTTCCCGCGTTATAGGACGTGAGGGGGCACAGGATCGCGCATGAGCCATGAGAAACTGTCCGATGTGATCGAGGGGTTCGGGGACGATCCCCGGCCCGTGATGACCGTCGGCCAGATGCTGGAAGCCTTCGACAGCCGGGCCTTCGGGGCGACGCTGCTGGTGTTCGGCCTGCTGAACTGCCTGCCGCTGCCGCCGGGCTCGTCGACGATTCTCTCCCTGCCGATCCTTCTGCTGGCGCCGCAGATCGCCTGGGGCGCCAACGCGCCCTGGCTGCCCCGCAAGCTGGTGGAAAAACCCCTTAAGCGCGACGACCTAAGGGGGCTTTTCCGGCGCATCACGCCGGTTCTGCGCCGCCTGGAGGTGGTGACCAGGCCAAGGCTCGGCTTCCTGTTCGCGGCCGGCGGCGAGCGCGTCATCGGCGTGGTCTGCACCCTGCTGGCCCTGGTGCTGGTGTTGCCGATTCCCCTTGGAAATCTGGCGCCTGGCGCGACGGTGGCCGTTCTGGCGCTGGCCTTGCTGCAGCGCGACGGCCTGCTTGCCCTGCTCGGCTACCTGATGGCGACCGCCAGCGCGGCGCTGCTGTTCCTCAGCGCCGGTGTCGTGACCGCCGCCGTCAAGAGGCTGATCGGGGTCTTTTCGGGACTCTTCTGAGGCCCTTTTGCTCCCGCTTGACACCGCCCCCGGACCGGCGCGTTGATAGGGCATGCAAGTCCAAATCTCCGGCAAGCATGTCGACGTTGGTGAGGCTCTGCGAGCGCGAGTCGCCGACGAAATCGCCCTGAGCATCGGCAAGTATTTCGACCGAGGCGGTGACGCCGACGTCGTGATCAGCAAGGAGGGCTACGCCTTCCGTGTCGATTGTTCGGTAAAGCTGGCTTCGGGCCAGCAGCTTCTGAGCCACGGCTCCGGCGGCGACGCCCACATGGCGTTCGACCAGGCCCTGGCCAAGATCGAGACGCGCATAAGGCGCTACAAGCGTCGTCTCAAGAGCCACACCGAGGCGGCCACCGCCAAGCAGGCCGAGAACGCAGCCTTCTACGTGCTGCGCGCCCCCGAGGACGAGCACGAGGACGAGGACTGGTCGATCGAGGAGGACCACCCCGCCGGCGCCCCGTCGGCCATGGTGATCGCCGAGACCCAGGCCTCGCTGAAGACGATGACCGTTTCCATGGCTGTCATGGAACTGGACTTGACCGAGTCCCAGGCAATCGTGTTTAGGAACGCCGCCCACGGCGGATTGTCGGTGGTCTACCGCCGGCCGGACGGAAATATCGGCTGGATCGACCCCGAGCGCACCAAGCCGCTGAACGGAAACGGCTCGACCTTGAGCTAGCTGGAGCCTAAGCGGTCCCGGCGCGTTTCGGGACCGCGGCGGCCGAGCTTTCGGCGGCCGGCATAGAGCGAGCTAGTTGAAGTCCATGACTATCGGCGATCTTCTGGACCACGGGGCGGTGACCCTGCGCGTCAGCGCCAAGGACAAGCGCCAGGTTCTCGGCGTCATCGCCGATTTCGCCGGCCGCGTGCTCGGCATCAATTCCGACATTGCTCTCGAAGGTTTGATCGAGCGCGAAGCCGCCGGCTCCACAGGCGTCGGCCAGGGCGTCGCCCTGCCGCACGCTCGCGTGCCGGGCCTGGACCGCGTGCGCGCCGTCTTCGTGCGCCTGGAGACCCCGGTCGCCTTCGATGCGCTGGACGACAAGCCGGTCGACCTGTTCCTGGCCCTGTTCGCCCCGCCCGAGGCCAACACCCAGCACCTGCGGGCCCTGGCCCGGGTCTCGCGCATGCTGCGCCAGCCCGACCTGCGCGAACAGCTGCGCCAGGCCCGCTCGGCCGACGCCGTGCACGTGCTGTTGGCCAGCGAAGTCGCCGCGCCGACCGCGGCTTGATCTGCCGCCTTCTCCCTGGAGGGAGAAGGTGACGATCTACAGCACCTCGATCTTGTAGCTGCAGCCGGCCAGGGTCTTGCCCGGGTGCGTGGTCACGGTCGAGACGTTGAGCGTGATCCGTGTCTGCGTGGTCAGGCCGTCGGCGGTCTCGGTCTTTTCCGCGATCACCCGCTCGCCCATGAACTTGGCCGGCACGTCGATCGCCGGCTCGATCTTCAGCTGCGCCGCCAGCGGGTGGGGATCGGTCTCGTCCAGCACCGCCATCGGGCCGGAGCTGTTGAAGGCGATCAGGCTGGTCGTGCGGCCGAACACCGCGATCGGCTGGGCCAGGCGATACTGCTTGAGCATGAAGTTGGGGCTCTTCACCTCGGTCAGGCCGAAGTGCTTGCGGGCCTGCGCCCCTTCCGTCCCCGCCAGCCAGAAGGCCACGGTGTTGTAGGTCGGCACGTCATAGGTCTCGCAGGCGATCAGCTTGGCGAGATCCACGGTCTTGGGGTCGATCTCGTCGTCCTGCGCCAGGGCGGGGGCGGCGCAGGCGAAAGCCAGCACGCCGGCGATCAGCGTCTTGATCATGGATACGCTCCTACGCGTGGGGTGCGCCTTACCGCGCGAAGATGCTCCGGGTCAGGCACGAGAAGACCAGGCGCCCGGCCTCGTCGAGCAGGTCCTGCTGGGCGATGACGATGCCCTTGCCTTCGCCGACGGGATCCTTGCCCATCACCGTCATGCGGCCGCGCAGCAGCTCGCCGGCTGGCGGGTTGCGCAGCCAGCGCAGGGCGTCGACGCCCACCCGCTTGGTCTGCGGCCAGTCGGCCGAGGCTTCGCTGTCGAGGCGGGTCCAGATCGCGAAGACCATGGCGTCCGGCGCCCCCAGCGACGGGTCCCAGCCGGGCTGGAAGGCGGCGATGAAGACGTCCAGCGCCTTCTCGTCCACCACCGTGGCGCCCAGCGTCACCACCTGGCCGATCTGGATCTCGTCGAACGATGCGGGCACGCGTGTTCTCCTGTCGAAGCGCCCGTCGAAGCGGACGAGCGACCTGACCACGGCGCCTTGAAGGTTGTCGAGAGCGCGCGCACGGGCCATGTGTCATCGCGAAGTTTCTTTGCAAGGTCGCCGATGCTGTTGCGCAGGTTGTTCGCCGCCGTCCTGGCCCCGCTGGCCCTTCTCGCCGCCGCGCCCGCGAGCGCCGAGGTGGTCAAGACCGGCCACTTGGAGGTGGAGCTGGTTTCGCAGGAAGCCGCCGCCGTCCCCGGCTCGACGGTGTTCGTGGCCTTGCGCCAGAAGATCCAGACCCATTGGCACACCTACTGGCGCAATCCCGGCGACGCCGGCGACGCCACCAAGATCGTCTGGACCCTGCCCGCGGGCTGGACCGCCGGCGACATCGTCTGGCCGACGCCCGAGCGCGTGCGCGTCGGGCCGCTGCAGGACTACGCCTACAGCGGCGAGGTGCTGCTGCCGGTGCCGATCACCGTGCCGGCCTCGGCCAAGCCGGGCCAGACGGTGACCCTGAAGGCGGCCGCCGCCTTCCTGGTCTGCGAAGAGATCTGCGTGCCCGAGGACGCGGTGGTGACCCTGTCGCTGCCCGTCGTCGCCGGCCCGGCCAAGCCCGACCCCAAGTGGGGCGAGACGGTCGGCAAGGTGCTGGCCGCCGCCCCCAAGCCCGCCGGCCTCAAGGCCACGTGGAAGAAGGACGGCGAGACCCTCAAGCTGTCGGTGACCGGCGCGGCCCTGAAGGGCGCCGACTTCGCCGACGCCTACTTCTTCCCCTATTCGGGCAAGGCCATCGACCACGCCGCGCCCCAGGCGATCGAGCGCGGGGCCGAAGGCCTGACCCTGTCGCTGACCGCCGGCTTCGACTTCGGCCCCGAGGCGACGGAAGCCCCGACCGAGCTTTCCGGCGTGCTGGCCCTGAAGGGCGGCTCCTACGAGATCACCGCCACCCCCGGCGAGACGCCCGCGGGGTCTGTAGGGCTAGGCTCGCTGCCCGCGGCCGGCGCCGGTTCGACCGGCGGCCCGCAAGCCTCCGGCGGCGGCGACGCGGCCGGCGTTTCCGGCGTCGGCGGCCTGCCGGTGGCGCTGCTGTTCGCCTTTTTCGGCGGCCTGATCCTCAACCTGATGCCCTGCGTCTTCCCGGTGCTGTCGATGAAGGCCGCGAGCCTGGCTGCCCACGCCCATGACGCCGGCAAGACCCGCGCCCAGGGCCTGGCCTTCCTGGCCGGGGTGGTCGCCACCTTCATCGCGCTCGCCGCCCTGCTGATCGCCGTCCGCGCCGGCGGCGAGGCCGTGGGCTGGGGCTTCCAGCTGCAGTCGCCCGCGGTGGTCGCCGTGCTGTCGCTGCTGATGCTGCTGGTGGCGCTGAACCTGTCGGGCGTGTTCGAGGTCGGCGCGGCCGTCCAGGGCGCGGCGGGCGGCGTCTCGGCCGGCTCTGGCCTGGCCGGCGCCTTCCTGACCGGAGCCCTGGCGGTGATCGTCGCGGCTCCCTGCACCGCGCCGTTCATGGCCGGCGCCCTCGGCTTTGCCCTGACCCAGCCGCCGGCCTTCGCCCTGTTGGTGTTCCTGGCCCTGGCGCTGGGCTTCGCCGCGCCGTTCGTGGTCCTGGCCTTCGCGCCGGGCCTGCTGCGCAAGCTGCCCAAGCCCGGCGCCTGGATGGACGTGCTCAAGCACGCCCTGGCCTTCCCGATGTACGGCGCGGCCGCCTGGCTGGTCTGGGTGTTCAGCCAGCAGGCCGGCGGCGTCGCCCTGGCCCTGCTGCTGGCCGCCGCCGTGCTGGTCGCCTTCGCCGCCTGGGCCTACGGCCTGGGCGAGACCCGCCGGTTCGCCGGCAAGACCCCGCTGGTCGCCTTCGGCTTCGCGCTGGTGGGCTTGGCCGGCGGCGTCGCCCTGACGGTCGGCGCCCTGAAGGCCCCGGTTCCCGCCGCCGGTCCGCAGGCCGCAGATGCGGCCGGCCCCGGCCTCGCCGCCGAGCCCTGGAGCCCCGAGCGGGTCGCGGCCCTTCAGGCCGAGGGCAAGGTGGTGATGGTCGACTTCACCGCCGACTGGTGCGTGACCTGCAAGGTCAACGAGAAGACGGCGCTCGCCGGTCCGCGCCTGGTCGACGCCTTCAAGGCCCAGAACGCCGTCCTGCTGAAGGCCGACTGGACCAAGCGCGACGCCGCGATCGCCGCGGCCCTGGCCGAGCACGGCCGCGCCGGCGTGCCGCTGTATCTGGTCTATCCCAAGGGCGCCGGCGCGCCGGTCATCCTGCCCCAGCTGCTGACCGAGGGCCTGGTGATCGAGGCGGTGGAGAAGGCGGCGAAGGGCTAAAGACCCCTCTCATCGAGAAAGGGAGGGGCCGTCCGTCCCCTACTTCTTCTTCCCGCCCCAGGGCAGGCGTTCCTTCACGCCGTCCATCGGCGTGCGGGTGGTGGTCACCGCGGGCGGGGTGACGACGACGGGCGCGGGCAGGGGATAGGCCCGCCAGCCGGTCTGGATCAGCGCCTCGAAGCCCTGGCAGCGCGGCATGATCCGCACGGCGCCGGTGCGAGGCCTGGCGAACGGCGGGGGCTGGCTGACGGTCTGGCGGCGCGGGTCGATGAAGCGCCAGTCGCCGGGCAGGCCATAGCCCTTCTCGCCGCCGGTCTTCACCGCCTGGTAGGCCAGGTTGGCCTGGAACGGCTTGACCCCGTACTTGAGCATGGCCCGCAGGAAGATGGCGTCGGCCTCGGCCCGCTTGTCCTTCTCGCCGACGGCGTAGAGCCAGTCGTGGACGATGGCGGCGCGGGCCGTCGGGCCTTGCGGGTCGATGAAGCCCTGGCCGTACCAGGGCACGCTGGCGAAGTCGGTGACGTACCAGCGCGGCACGACGATCACCTTGCCGGTCTCGACGTCGCAGTAGGGGAACTCCGCCTCCAGGGTGAAGAGCTTGCGGCCCTCCTTGGACTGGTTGAACAGCATCACCGGCTGCGGGGTCAGCGAACTGGGCGGGGTCGGGGCGACCACCGGCACGAAGACGGTCGTCTCCTTGGTCGTCGTGCAGCCGGCGACGGCCAGGCCCAGGGTCAGGGCGGCGGCGAGCGAAAGCTTGGAGCGGAGGGTCATGATCGTGCGGTGCGGGGAGGAAACGGGGCGAGCGATGCCGTCTTCTGGCGGCCGAAATGCGGCGGATCAAGCCTCGTGGTGAAGCTTTGCCGTTCGCGACAAAGGATTGCGCGCCCTGTGCGCTGTTCCACCGCAGGGCGATCCGTGAGAATGTCTCGCAAAGCCGGCTTTCGCCCTTCGGAGGTTCCCATGATCACCCGTCGCCTGATCGTCGCCAGCGCCCCGCTGGTCATGCTCGCTCCCAGCCTGGCCCTCGCCGCGCCGGCCCCGGCCTTCACCGCCAAGGACATCGACGGCAAGGCCCGCTCGCTGGCCGAGTTCAAGGGCAAGACCGTCGTGCTCGAATGGGTCAACGAGGGCTGCCCGTATGTGAAGAAGCACTACTCGGGCAACATGCAGGGCCTGCAGCAGGCCGCCACCGCCGACGGCGTGGTCTGGCTCAGCGTCGTCTCGTCCGCGCCCGGCAAGCAGGGCTACTTCGCCGACGGCGCCCAGGCCAAGACCTGGATGAGCGCCAAGGGCGCCAAGCCGACCACCCTGCTGCTCGATCCCGAGGGCGTGGTGGCCACCGCCTACAAGGCCAAGACCACCCCGCACATGTACGTCATCGATCCGGCCGGCCAGCTGGTCTACCAGGGCGCCATCGACGACAAGCCGTCCAACAAGGTCGAGGACATCGCCACGGCCAAGAACTACGTCGCCGCCGCGCTGTCCGACCTCAAGGCCGGCCGCAAGGTCGCGGTGCCGGCCAGCCAGCCCTACGGCTGCGCGGTGAAGTACAAGGACGCGTAAAGAAGAGAACCTCTCCCGCCCCCTCTCATCGTCATCCCGGCCGAAGCGTAGCGAAGAGCCGGGACCTAGGGGACTGGGCGCGGCGTCCAGGCTGGGCGAACTCGCGGCGGCTGGCGGAGTGCGGAGGCCCCTGGGTCCCGGATAAGCGCTGCGCGCTTTCCGGGATGACGGGCTTAGGGGTGGGAGACGGCGAAGATCACGCCGCCGGCTGCGGCGGGGCCGTGATGACCTCGACGTTGTCGTTCAGCAGATAGACCATGTCGCGCAGGGCCTGGTCCTGGGTCTTGACGGTCTTGGCTTCGGCCATGGCCGTCAGCTTCTCGGGCAGGTCCTGGCTGATGCCGCGCAGGATGCACTTCAGGTCGTCGACTGCGCCGCGCTCCTTCAGGGTCACATGGCCCTTCATGTCGAGCGCCGACAGCGCCTCGATCTCGGCCTTGAAGGCCGAAAAGCCCGGCAGGGGCGCGGCGGCGGCGGCGGGATCCTTGGGCAGGGCCTCGCGATAGCCCTCGACGCGGGTCTTGAGCGCCGCCGCGCGCCTGACGATGTCGGCGAACAGCGGCTCGCCGGCCACCGAGGGCGGGGCCTGGCCCTGCTGGACCACGGCCGGAACCTGGTCGACGGGCGCCGCCGAACCGGTCGAAGCCAGCCACAGCATGGCGGAAAAGGCGACCGCGTCGCAGGACATCGCAAACTCCTGGCGAAAAACGTCATTGGTATTCATGACGCCGAGACTGACCTTTGGTAAGCCCGCCCTCGTAAACGCCGTTTTACCACAGCGTGGCAGCCGAAAGTGGATGCCGGTTTCGGCGACCGCCACGCGCCAAACAAGACATGGAGTTGCCAGTGTCCGATCTCGACGCCGCCTGGACCCGCCTGGAAACCGCCGCCAAGGCCGCCGGGGAGAAGCGCATCGTCGAGTTCTTCGACACAGAGCCCCAGCGTCTCGAAACCCTGACCCTCGACGTCGCCGGCCTGCACCTGGATCTGTCCAAGCAGGCCTGGGACGAGGCCGGCCTGGAGGCCGCGCTCGACCTGGCCCACGCCGCCGGCGTCGAGGCCGCCCGCGCCCGCATGCTGGGCGGCGAGGCGATCAACAGCTCCGAAGGCCGCGCCGTGCTGCACGTCGCCCTGCGCGCCAAGGCCGACGCCGACATCAAGGCGCAAGGCGTTCCGGTGATGGCCGAGGTCGAGGCCGTCCGTGAGCGGATGAAGGCCTTCGCCGAGGCCGTCCGCTCGGGCGCGATCAACGGCGCCACCGGCAAGCCGTTCAAGGCGATCCTGCACATCGGCATCGGCGGCAGCGACCTTGGTCCCCGCCTGCTGTGGGACGCCCTGCGCCCGGTGAAGCCTTCGATCGACCTGCGCTTCGTGGCCAATGTGGACGGCGCCGAGTTCCTGCTGACCACGGCCGACCTCGATCCGGAAGAGACCCTGGTCGTGGTGGTCTCCAAGACCTTCACCACCCAGGAGACCATGTCCAACGCCGCCGCCGCCCGCGCCTGGCTGGTCGCGGCCCTGGGCGAGACGGGCGCCAACGCCCACCTGGCCGCCGTGTCGACGGCGCTGGACAAGACCTCGGCCTTCGGCGTCGCTGACGAGCGCGTGTTCGGCTTCTGGGACTGGGTCGGCGGCCGCTATTCGCTGTGGTCGGCGGTCAGCCTGTCGGTGGCCGTCGCCGCCGGCTGGGACGTGTTCCAGGGCTTCCTCGACGGCGCCGCCGAGATGGACGCCCACTTCGCCACCGCCCCGCTGGACAAGAACGCCCCGGTGCTGGTGGCCCTGGCCCAGGTCTTCAACCGCAACGGCCTCGATCGCCGCGCCCGCTCGGTGGTTCCGTACTCGCACCGCCTGCGCCGCCTGGCCTCGTTCCTCCAGCAGCTGGAGATGGAGAGCAACGGCAAGTCGGTCGGCCCGAACGGCCAGCCGGCCGCGCGCGGCACCGCCACCGTCGTGTTCGGCGACGAGGGCACCAACGTCCAGCACGCCTACTTCCAGTGCATGCACCAGGGGACCGACATCACCCCGATGGAGCTGATCGGCCTGGCCAGGTCGGATGAAGGTCCGGCCGGCATGCACGAAAAGCTGCTGTCGAACCTGCTGGCCCAGGCCGAAGCCTTCATGGTCGGCCGCACGACGGAAGACGTGGTCGCCGAGCTTCAGGCCAAGGGCGTTTCGGAAGCCGAGATCGCCACCCTGGCCCCGCAGCGCACCTTCGCCGGCAACCGCCCGTCGACCCTGGTGCTGCTCGACCGCCTGACGCCCCAGACCTTCGGCGCCCTGATCGCCCTCTATGAGCACAAGACCTTCGTCGAGGGCGTGATCTGGGGGATCAACAGCTTCGACCAGTGGGGCGTGGAACTTGGCAAGGTGATGGCCGGCCGCATCCTGCCGGAACTGGAAGCCGGCGCGGTGGGCGAGCACGACCCGTCGACGAGCGCGCTGATCGGGCGGCTGAAGAAGTAGCCGCCTGGCGGCGGCCCCCTCCGGCCCTTCGGGCCACCTCCCCCAAAGGGGGAGGATCTTGGCGCTTCAGATGCTCCCCCTCTGGGGGAGCATCTGAAGCGCCAAGATCC
>LNIY01000099.1 GCA_001449105.1 Caulobacter vibrioides
CGCCGTTCGTGCGACGCGGGTCGCCGAGTCGGCGAGGGGCGGCTAAACGAAGCGCTGGTCCTTCGCGTCCGGAGAGTCGTCCCCATGTTCCGCCGCCTGTCGCTGCTCGCCCTCGCCGCCGCCCTGCCCGCCGGCCCCGCCCTGGCCCAGGCGCCCAACGCGCCGCCAAGCGCGATCCGCGCCCGCCGATCGCCGTCAGCGCCGAGGACTACGACACCCTCGCCGCCCTCGTCGCCCACCCCAGCGCGGCGCCGGGCCAGGCCCTGCTGGCCGTCGAGCTCGAACGCGCCGCCATCGTCGAAAGCGGCCTGGCCGCCGACCGCGTGCGACTGGGCTCGGAGGTCGACTATCACGACCTCGATCGCGACCGGGTGCGCACCATTCGCCTGTCGCTGCCGCACGAGGCCAGCATCGACGAGCGCCGCGTGTCGGTCACCGCCCCGATCGGCGCGGCCCTGCTGGGACTGAAGCCGCGCCAGCGCTTCACCTGGACGGAAGCCGGCGGCAAGACGCGGTCGATCACGGTGCTGGCGGTGCGCAATGTCGGCTGACGACGCGCTGGGGCCCTGCCCCAGCCCCGGCCACGGCCTGAGCACCGCGGCCGCGTCCGCCCTGCTGGCGGCCGCCGATCACGTGGAGCAGGCCTGGACCGGCGTCTCGCCCCGGGACGCCGCCGCCCGCCTGTCGCTGCACGCCGAGGACCTGGCCCATTCGCCCGTGGCCCGCGACCAGCTGCTCAGCCGCGCGCTGGAACTGGCGGCCGGCGACCTCTCCGAGGGCCGCCGCCCCCTGGCCCACTGGCCGCTGTTCTTCGCCGAGGACCTGGCCCCGTCGGTCGAGGCCCGCGAGGACGTGCGCGCCTGGGTGCTGGCCGGCGCCGACCCGATGCTGGCCGACGGCGAGGCGGTGGCCGAGGCCGTCGAAGCCCGTGCCGTGCGCGATCTCGGCGACGCCTTCGAGACGGCGCGCGGCCTCACCCGCCGCCTGCGCGTCGAGGCCTGGCTACAACTGGCGCTGTGGGACGATCCCCGCATCCCGGCCAATGCCGAGACCCGCTTCCTGATGCGCGCCGGCGGCCGGCGGCTGATGGCGCGGGTGGGGGACTAGAAAAGGCGCGGCGGAACGACCGCCGCGCGAACCCCGTTAGTCGATGCGGCCGAATTCGAAGGCGTTCAGGCCGACGATGACGCCCAGGAAGATGGCGATGATCAGAATCGCAAGCATGTGAGCGCCGCTCCGGCTGTTGTTGTTTCCTCTCCAGCGGCTTTAGCGGCCAATGTTCGGTGGAGCAAGGCCCTGCCGCCGCCTACCGAAACAGCCTAGACTTCGCCGCATGCTCTGGCGCCGAAAAGTCGAACCCTACACCCGCCCCTTCGTCTACGCCTGGTTCCGCATGAGCCGGGGCCTGACCCTGGGCGTTCGCGGCCTCGTCACCGACGAGGAAGGCCGCGTACTGATGATCCAGCACACCTATGTGCCCGGCTGGTACCTGCCCGGCGGCGGGGTCGAGCGCGGCGAGGTCGCCGAGACCTCGCTGATCCGCGAGATGCAGGAAGAGGCCGGCGTACGCGTCATCGGCCGCCCCACGCTGCTGTCGGTGCACAGCAACGAGCCGCGCCATCCCGGCGATCACGTGCTGGTCTACCGCGTCCACGCCTGGGAGCCCTGCGCGGCCGCGCAGCAGGGCGAGATCCACGAGATCGGCTGGTTCCACCCCGACGCCCTGCCCGACGACGTCACCGACGCCACCCGCCAGCGCATCGCCGAGGCGCTGAAGGGCGCCGAGATCGATCCGATGTGGTGAGGGCAACCAAGCCAACTCCCAGCCGTTTCGAATATTGCGTTTATTGCGCTTATGGCGTATAAGCTCGCCTCACTCGGGAGCAAGAAATGACCACGCCTGCATTCGCCCAAGAGCTTGGCGATAGGCTTCCGTCGGCCGGCGAACGCGCCGCCGCCAATCAGCTCCGCAAGATCCTCGCCGCACAGGCCGTGGGCGAAGACGAGACCCGCCTGCGACTGCTTCAGGAAGACGACAAGTCGACCTCCGAGGTCGTCCTCACGTCCGGCCTTTCGCGGCTGCTGATGGAAGTGCTGCGCCATGTCGGCCGCGGCGACGCCGTAACGCTCGTGCCCGTCAGCCAGATGCTGACCACCCAGCAGGCTGCCGACATCCTGAACGTCTCTCGACCCTATTTCATCGGCCTGCTCGACAAGGATGAAATTCCGCACACGCTCGTCGGTCGCCATAGACGCATCAAGGCCGAGCATCTTTTCGCCTACAAGCGCGAGCGGGACGCCAAGCGCGCCTCCGCGCTCTCCGAGCTGGCGGCGCTGGATGGCGAGCACCTCTAACCGATGTTCGCCAATCGCTTCACCGCCCTGGTCGACGCCTGTTGCCTGGCCGGGGCGTTGAAGCGAAACCTGTTGCTCACGCTCGCCGAAGCGGAGTTCTTCCGACTTCGGTGGTCGCCCCGTATTCTCGACGAGACCGAGAAGGCGATAACCCGCATCTTGACCGCCAAAGGCGCGCCCGACGCCGGCGAACACGCCGTCCGCGCTCGCAGAAACATGCAGGCGGCCTTCGAGGAGGCCGATGTCGGGGACTACGGCGCCATGCTGCCGGCCTGCCACGGCCTCCCCGACCCGGACGATACTCATGTTCTAGCCGCGGCGCTGAAGACCAGGGCGGCCATCATCGTCACCGATAACATCAGGGATTTTCCTGCAGCGGTGCTCTCCCCCTTCAACTTGGAAGCCAGATCCGCCGACGACTTCATCGCCGACACGATCGCGCTGGATACGGGCCGGGCCGTGGCGGCCATAAGACGGATGCGGGAGCGCTTTCGCCGCCCCGAGAAGACGGCCGAAATCCTGTTGCTCGACATGGAAGCCGAAGGTCTCACGGAGAGCGTCGACATCCTACGCGCTCACGTCGCCTCACTCTGATCGCGGGACATGCGCCGCTGCGCGACTTTGAGCACAATCCGTGCTAAGCGCCCGCCCAACGAAATTCACGAGAGTTCCATGGCCCTGAAAGTCGCCATCGTCGGCCTGCCCAACGTCGGCAAGTCCACCCTGTTCAACGCCCTGACCCAGACGGCGTCGGCCCAGGCCGCCAACTATCCGTTCTGCACGATCGAGCCCAACACCGGCGACGTGGCCGTGCCCGAGCCGCGCCTGGACGCGCTGGCCAAGATCGCCGGCTCCAAGGAAATCATCCCGGCCCGCATCACCTTCGTCGACATCGCCGGCCTGGTGCGCGGCGCGTCCAAGGGCGAAGGCTTGGGCAACCAGTTCCTGGCCAACATCCGCGACTGCGACGCCGTGGCCTTCGTGGCCCGCTGCTTCGAGGACGACGACATCACCCACGTCGAGGGCCGCATCGACCCGCTCAGCGATCTCGAGATCATCGAGATGGAGCTGATGCTGGCCGATTTGGAGAGCCTGGAAAAGCGCCTGCCGGCCGTCGAGAAGAAGGCCAAGTCGGGCGGCGACAAGGAAGCCGCCAACACCCTTCGCCTGATCAACCTGGCCCTGGCCCAGCTGCGTGAAGGCCGTCCGGCCCGCGCCGCGACCGTGGACAAGGAGGACGAGAAGGCCTGGCACATGCTGCAGCTGCTGACCTCGCTGCCGGCCCTCTATGTCTGCAATGTCGAGGAAGCCAGCGCCGACAAGGGCAACAAGTACTCGGCCCTGGTCGCCGAGCGCGCCGCCAAGGACAACGCCAAGAGCGTCGTGATCTCGGCCCAGATCGAGAGCGAAATCGCCATGCTCGACTCCGAGGAGCGCGCCGAGTTCCTCGAAACCCTGGGCCTGGAAGAGCCGGGCCTGAACCGCCTGATCCGCGAAGCCTACAAGCTCCTGAACCTGCAGACCTACTTCACGGTCGGCCCCAAGGAAGCCCGCGCCTGGACGATCCACGTCGGCGACACCGGCCCGCAAGCGGCCGGCGTCATCCACACCGACTTCGAGAAGGGCTATATCCGCGCCGAAACCATCGCCTATGACGACTTCGTCAAGCTGGGCGGCGAAAGCGGCGCCAAGGAAGCCGGGAAGATGCGCGCCGAAGGCAAGGAATACGTCGTCAAGGACGGCGACGTGATGCACTTCCGCTTCAACGTTTGATTGCGCACTTGAAATAGTTCGCGGTTTAGCCAAGCTTCACCGGCATAGTTCGGGGGAGCTTGGCTCAGCGTGAAACCAGTATCGTTCGGGACCGCCGCTTGGGTTGGCGGCGCCCTTGTCGCGGCGCTCGCCGCGGGCGGCCCCGCCGCCGCCCAGACCCGCACCAAATCCGCAGGCTATGTCGTCCTGGCCAAGGCCGCGCCCACGGGCGAACTGACGGCCAAGAGAGGCGAGCCGCTGCTGGTGCAGCAGGCCGTCGCGCCGCGCGCCGCGCGGCTGACCGCCGAGACCCCCTCGCCCTTCGGCTTCGGCAAGGTCAAGAGCTTCCCGGCCGGCGCCAAGATGTTCGGCGTGCCCTCGGGCGACGGCTTCGCTTATTGCGCCGTGGCCGCCTCGACCGCGCGCTGGTGGGCCGGCGACGAGTTCGCCTGCTTCGAGGACCTCGATTCCGACGGCGACTTCGACCAGGTGCGCCCTTCCGGCTCGCCCTTCATGAACGTGCCGCTGTTCGTGTTTTCGCTGGGCGCGCCCAAGCCCCTGGCCGCCCCCGCTCCCTATGAGCGCCTGCCCTACGCCGAGGGACCGGCGGTGGAGTACGGCCTGACCTGGTCGTCGCTGAAGCAGGGCGGCAAGAACGGCGAGCCCGTCTGGAACATCGTCAGCATACAGCCGGCCTTCGCCAGCGGCCTGGGCTTCCAGCCGATCCGCAACGGCGGCTCGGCCAAGCGGCTGAACGACGGCGAGACGGTCGAACTGGCCGTGAAGGGATCCAAGGTCACGGTGCTGGGCCTGACGCCGGAGGGCGACCTGCGCTACCGCGTCGACGAGCCGCTTCCCGCCCAGGTCGACCGCATCTCGATGGCGATCACCACGACCACCACCTACACCCCGATCTTCATTCCGCGATGATGGCCAGCCCGATGAAAAGCCTCGCCCTCGCCGCGATCCTCGCCGGCCTCGCCCCGATCGCCGCCGTCGCTCAGGACGCCTCGCCGCAAGCGCCCACGGAGGCGCCTGCGGAAGCGCCCCTGGCGCCCGTCGCCAAGCCGACCTCGGGAACGGCCGCCCCGCCGTCCACCCTGGCCATGCTGCTGAGCCCGCCCAAGACCTGGGAGGACATCCCCCCGGCCCTGCGCGAGAAGCTGGCGCCGATGCTCGACACCGCCCCGCCGCAGTCGCGGCTGGTGGTCGAACAGGCGCTGCCGGAGGATTCGGCGCCGCGGCCGGTGGAGCAGCGCACGATCATCGCCCTGCAGACCGTGCGCCCCGCGCCGGGCGTCACCCTGTCGGAAAGCCCCGAGGGCAAGGCCAAGCTCGGCGCGCCGGGCGACGTGCTCTGGCCCGCCGTGGTCGACGGCGGCGAGGTCTATTGCCGCAAGGCCGGCGACCTGCAGTGCTTCCGCGACAACGACAAGGACGGCCGTTTCGACGACCTGATCCGCGTCGGCGGCCAGAACCTGCTGGAGGGCAGCGCCTTCCAGCTGGCCCGCAGCGAGCTGGCCAAGTCGCTCAAGGCGCCGGCCGCCTATGCGCGCACGGGCGCGACGGCCCCGCACGTCGAGCTGCTGGGCCTGCGCTACGGCGGCCCCGCCGCCGGTCCGGTCGGATCCGACGGCAAGCTGCGCGAAGGCCTGGTCGAGTTCCTGATCGTGGCCGGAAGCGATCGCGGCGACCTGCACGACGCCCGTCCGCAACTGGTGCGCCTGAGCGAGGGCCGCGGCGTTCTGGAGTTGGGCGCCTATCGCGTCGAAATCTCCGACGTCACGGTCGACGGACCGGCGAGCATTCGGGTGCGCTCGGCCCTGCCGGCCGGCCCCGCCCTGCTGACGCCGCTCATGACCAAGGCCGATGCGGTGAAGATGGTCCGCGCCGCCCTGGGCGCCGAGGACTAGAAAAAGACGACCAGGAACAAGACCGCGATGCGCGTGCGCGCCCTTTTCCTCATGCTCACGGCGTTCGCCTTGGCCGGCTGCGGCGCGGCCACGGCCCAGCCGCCGACCATCGAGGGCTCGGTCGACCGGATCGTCGTCGAGAAGGCCGCGCACCGCATGACGCTCTACAAGGGCGACCAGCGCGTTCGGACCTATCGGATCTCGCTGGGCGGCGGCGGCCTGGCGCCCAAGGCCCGCTCGGGCGACCGGCGCACGCCCGAGGGCGACTACCGCATCACCGGCCGCAATCCCAACAGCCGCTTCCACCTTTCCCTGCGCATCGGCTATCCGACTCCGGCCCAGGCGGCGGCGGCGCGCGCCCAGGGGATCGACCCCGGCGGCGACATCATGATCCACGGCCTGCCCAACGGGCGCGGCGCCCTGGCCGCTCTTTACCAGGGCCGCGACTGGACCGACGGCTGCATCGCGCTGACCGATCCCGAGATCGAGGAGGTCTGGAAGCTGGTGCGCGACGGCGCGCAGGTCAGGATCGCGCCGTGACCGACATCGCCGACGCCCGTCCGCTGGTCGCGCGCCGTTCCTGGCGCAAGCCCGTGATCGGCTCGACGATCATGCTGCTGGTCGCCGCCGCGTGGATAGGCTGGCGCGCGGCGCAGGGCGATCATCCGCCCTGGATCGTACCGGGCCTGGCGGCCGCTTGGTGCGTGCTCGGCCTTCCTTTCCTGATCCACGACCGCGTTCCGCGCCTGATCATCGCGGCGGACGCCTTGAGTTGGCGCGACGCCCGCAAGGAGCCGCTCTATTTCCTGGCCTGGAGCCGCATCCTCTCGGCGAAGTTCGAGGACAGGGGCGAGGACGGCCACATGCTGCTGCTGATCCTGACCCCGCCGCCGGTCGTCGAGCAGCAGGCCTCCGGCCGGACCGCCCCCTTCGTCGTCGACATCGAGGTCGGCGGTCTCGACATCTCCCGCAACGTCCTGCGGACGGCCATCCGCCGGCGAGCGCCGCACCTGTTCGGGGGCGCGCAGCAGAACGCGGCATGAGCGGCGCGATCGAGGCTTCCGGATCCGGAGACGCCGCCCCCGCGCCGCCGCCGCGCCTGCCCTTCGTCGTCAGGCCTTCCGCGCTGAAGAACTGGATCAGCACGGCCGTGTTCGCCGTCGTCACCTGCGTGATGCTGCTGTTCACCTCGCCGGCCCTGCGCGAGATCGGAATCTGGTTCGTCGGGGCCGGCGTCGCCTTTTCCTGCCTGTGCAACCTGCTGGGCGGCCTGGATCGCCGTCCTCGCCTGATCCTTGAGCGGGAAGGCCTGCGCTGGCGCCCCCACCTGTGGACGCCGCTGCGCTTCTCGCCCTGGAGCCGCGTGCGCGCCGCCGGCCATCGCGACAACCCGCGCAATCACGACGACGGCTGGCTGGAGCTCGACATCTCCGGCGTCGAGGACGTCAAGGCTGAACGGATCTCGATCCGCATCAGCGGCCAGAACGCCTGGGGCGAGGACCTGCCGGACATGATCCGCGCCCTGGCCCCGCACGTCCGGCTGTTGGACTTCGACGACTGAGCGCCTTGACCGCAAGGGCGGCGCGGTTCTGGATGCGCGCGCCCAAAGACGCCCGAGAGCTCCCATGACCGAGACCATCACCCTGACCTCCGCCATCGACGGCTTCGCGTTCACCGCCGGCCACGTCCAGCCGGAAGGTCCGCGCAAGGGCGGCGTGGTGGTGATCCAGGAGATTTTCGGCCTCGACCAGTACGTCCAGGCGGATCTCGCCCGCTGGGCGGCGCGCGGCTACGAGGCGATCGCCCCGTCGCTGTTCGACCGCGTCACCCCCGGCTATGTCGCCGAGCACGATCCGGAAGGCTTCCAGAACGGCGTCGCGGCCGTCGGCAAGGTGGGCATGCCGGCTATGCTGTCGGACATCCAGGCCTGCATCGACGCCCTCAAGGACAAGGGCCCGGTGTTCGCCGTCGGCTACTGCATGGGCGGCTCGCTGGTGTGGCTGGCGGCCTCGAAGCTGGAAGGCCTGGCGGCCGGCTCGGCCTATTACGGCAGCCAGATCGCCGCCAACGCCGCCCTGCCGCTGAACTGCCCGGTGATCGTCCACCTGGGCGCCAAGGACGCCCACATCCCGGCCGAACAGGCCAAGGCCGCCATCTGGACGTCCCACCCTGAGCTGGGGGTCTATGTCTACGAGGCCAGCGGCCACGGCTTCAACAACGACGGCCGCCCCGACAGCGATCTGGCCGACGCCGAGCTGGCCCGCCAGCGCACGGTGGAACTGTTCGAGGCGAATGGAGCCGGCGCATGACCACCGGGACCCGCATCGCGCTCTGCGACCGCGACGGCGGTCCGCTGTCGGCCTTCCATGTCAAGCCGGGCGAGGCCCGGCGCGGCGGCCTCGTCGTGCTGCACGCCATCTGGGGGATCACCCCGCACATCCGCGAGTTCAGCGAAAGCCTGGCCGAGCACGGCTACGAGGTGATCGCCCCCGACCTGCTCGACAGCGCCGACGCCCCCTGGCCCGAACTCAACACCGACCCTTCGATCCTCGACCAGCGCATGGCGCTCGGCGAACAGGCCGGCTGGGGCGCGGCCAGCGTGCCGCGCGTGCAGGCCGCCATCGACGCCCTGGAGGGGCCGGTGTTCGTCCTGGGCTTCTGCTTCGGCGGCACCACCGCCTGGCTGACCTCGACCCGGGCCCACGGCGTGGCGGCGGTCTCGTGCTTCTACGGCGGCGACATCGTACGCTACCTGGACGAGACGCCGAAGGTCCCCACCATCCTGCATTTCGGCAAGACCGACGAGATGATCCCGCCGGCCGACGTGGCGGCGATCGAGGACGCTCACCCTGACCTGCCGATCCATCAGTACGACGCCGGCCATGCCTTCGTGGCGCCCAGCGGCCACCATGCCGACAGCGCCCGCCTGTCGATGCTGCGCACGCTGCAGCTCTTCCAGCGCTCGGGCGGAAGCAAGGGCGAGGCCTGAGGCCTCAGATCGCCAGCTTGGTCTTGAGCTGCTCGACGCAAATCTCGCTCCGGCTGGCGATAAGCGCCTTGAGGCCCTCGGCGCCGTTGGCGAGCAGCGCCGTGCGCGAGACGTCGTCGGGCGTGCTGTAGGCTTTCACCTTGCATTTGGCCTTGGCCACGACCTGGCCGCTGGAGGCGTCGAACACCTTCGCCTTGGCCCTATAGGCGAGATCGACACGGGAAGGGGCCAGATAGAAACGCTGCATGTACATGGCGGGTTCTATTTCCACCACGTAGGCCGCGCGCCCCACCTGCGGGTCGCCGCTCGATAGGGGCCGTTTATCCGGCCTTTCCGGCAGGGGCTGCCGGACGAGATGGCCATCGTTCGCCGCCGCGAACGACACGGCGATCTTTCGGGCCATGGCGCCGGACGGATCATCGATCCCGTAGTTCCGGACGACGTCCCGACCATGGGAGACGCCGATGAGGTGCGCGACGCTCACCCCCAGGATGCCGCCGTTGGCCATGGCGATCATGGCCGTGCCGCTGCTCATGTCGTTCAGCTTGGGCGGCCCGGCCCGCAGTACATAGGCGACGCCCGGCCCTTCCATGTTCTGGGGCGGCAGCGCGTTGTCGTCGATGGCCAGAAGCGATCCGGCGGACACCGAAGACCACGCAGAATGGGAGCGCATCTCACCCACGGGACCGGCCGCCGGCGAGGCGTAGAGCGAAGTCGTCCGCGCCAGCACGGCCGCCGTCGACGCTTCCACCGGCTTCAGGGCCGAACACGGCACCCCCGCCTCGCGGGCGTAACGGATCTGGTCGGCGCTGCAGGTTTCGGCCGCCGCGGCCGTCCCGCATGCGGCGCTCGCCGCCAGCAGCGCCAGGACTGTGATCTTGATAGGCGTCATGGAATGGCTCTCTCGTTGCGCCGCGCGCAGAAGATGAGCCATCCCGGTAAACCCAAGGTATAGGTTGGAAGCCTAATTCTCGCTTCAGGCTAGGTCGCCTCCACCGCGTAGAAGGTGTTGAAGCCGATGAACATCGCCACGGCCAGCACGGCGATGACGATGGCGACCAGGGCCAGCACCTTGACGTGCTTGCGCTTGACCGGCTTGGGCTGCTGGTCGGGGTGGGCGTCGGGCTTGGTGTCGAGGTCCATGGGGTCTCCGAAAAGGTCCGCCCTCGACAACGTCCCTCCCCCGCGATCCGCTCCGCCGCAACGCGCGAAACCCGATCTGGATTGTTGAGCAGGGCTCAACACCCCGTGCACCGCCAAGCGGCTAATACGCCGCGCCCACCGCTGTTACGCTTCCGCGTTTTCGCTGGGCCGACACCCGCGACGAAACCGCCCGCGCGCCCGGCCGCTTTATCAGCGGACCCTAGGCGCGTGGAGGACCGGAGGATGGGATGGCGATACTCGACGACCTTCAGCTTTCCAGGCGTGAAGTGATGGCCACCGGCGCCGCCGTGGGCGTGGCAGCCGCCCCGGGCGTGGCCGGCGCCGCGCCCGCCGAAGCCGCCCCCTCGATCATGAAGGTGTCCTTCACGGTCAACGGCAAGCGGCAGACCCTGGAGCTCGACACCCGCACCACCCTGCTGGACGCCCTGCGCGAGCATCTGAAGCTGACCGGCAGCAAGAAGGGCTGCGACCACGGCCAGTGCGGCGCCTGCACGGTCATCGTCGACGGCCGGCGGATCAATTCGTGCCTGTCGCTGGCGGTGATGCACGAGGGCGACGAGGTCACCACCATCGAGGGCCTGGGCACGCCGGAGAAGCTGCACCCGTTGCAGGCGGCGTTCGTCAGGCATGACGGCTATCAGTGCGGCTACTGCACGCCGGGCCAGATCTGCTCGGCCAAGGCGGTGCTGGACGAAATCAAGGCGGGCGTGCCCAGCCACGTCACCGCCGACCTGACGGCCAAGATCCAGTTCAGCGAGGACGAGCTTCGCGAACGGATGAGCGGCAACATCTGTCGCTGCGGGGCCTATTCCAACATCGTCGCGGCCGTGGTCGAAGTCGCGGGGGGCCCTCTCCTGGGTAAAGGGGCATGAGGTCCTTCACCTACGAGCGCGCCAAGAGCCCGCGCGAAGCCGCCGCGGCCGTCGCCGCCGACCCGACCGCCCGCTTCATCGCCGGCGGCACCAACCTGCTCGACCTGATGAAGCTGGAGATCGAGACGCCGGCCCGGCTGGTCGACGTCAACGGCCTGAAGCTGGACGAGATCGCGCCGACCAAGGACGGCGGCCTGCGCATCGGGGCCCTCGTGCGCAACACCGACATGGCCGCCGACAAGCGGGTGCGCAAGGACTACGGCGTGCTGTCGCGCGCCCTGCTGGCCGGCGCCTCGGGGCAGCTGCGCAACAAGGCCACCACCGCCGGCAACCTGCTCCAGCGCACCCGGTGCCCGTACTTCTACGACACCAACATGCCCTGCAATAAGCGCACCCCCGGCGCGGGCTGCTCGGCGATCGGCGGCTTCACCCGCACCCTGGCCGTGCTGGGCGCCAGCGAGGCCTGCATCGCCACCCACCCCAGCGACATGGCCGTGGCCCTGCGGCTGCTGGACGCCACGGTCCAGACCGTGACCCCGGACGGGACCGAGCGCTCGATCCCGATCGCCGACTTCCACCGCCTGCCGGGCGACACCCCGCAGGTGGAGACGGCCCTGGCCCGCGGCGAGCTGATCACCTCGGTCACCCTGCCCAAACCGATCGGCGGCAGGCACACCTATCGCAAGGTGCGCGACCGGGCCTCCTACGCCTTCGCCCTGGTCTCGGTGGCCAGCGTCATCCAGAAGGACGGCTCTGGCCGCATCGCGCTGGGCGGCGTCGCCCACAAGCCCTGGCGGGTGGAGGCGGCCGAAGCCGCCCTGCCCCGCGGCGCCAAGGCGATTTCCGAGGGCCTGCTGGCCGGCGCCCGCACCACCGCCCAGAACGGGTTCAAGCTGACCCTGGCCGAGCGCGCCATCGGCGCGGCCCTGGCCGAAGCGAGGGCTTGAGGTCATGAAGTTCGACACCCCCGCCACGACCAATCCGATCGACCAGCTCAAGGTGGTCGGCAAGCCGGTCGACCGCATCGACGGCCCGATGAAGACCACCGGCCGCGCCCCCTACGCCTACGAGCGCCACGACGCGATCCCCGACATCGCCTACGGCTATGTCGTCGGCGCCTCGATCGCCAAGGGCCGCATCGCCTCGATGGACCTCGCGCGCGCCAAGGCCGCGCCGGGCGTGCTGGCCATCGTCACCGCCGCCGAGGCCGGCAAGCTGACCAAGGGCGACTTCAACACCGCCATGCTGCTGGGCGGCCCGGAGATCGAGCACTACCACCAGGCCGTAGCCGTGGTGGTCGCCGAGACCTTCGAGCAGGCCCGCGCCGCCGCCAACCTGGTGAAGGTGGAGTACGTCCGCGCCAAGGGAACCTTCGACCTGGCCTCGGCCAAGGACGGCGCGACCAAGCCCAAGGACGGCGGTCCCGACAGCGGCGTCGGCGACTTCGAGGCGGCTTTCGCCGCCGCGCCGGTGAAGCTGGACGAGACCTACACCACCCCCGACCACGGCCATGCCATGATGGAGCCGCACGCCAGCATCGCCGCCTGGAAGGGCGACAAGCTGAGCCTGTGGACCTCGAACCAGATGATCGCCTGGGGCGCGGGCGACGTCGCCAAGACCCTGGGCGTCCCGCGCGAGAACGTCCGCCTGATGTCGCCCTTCATCGGCGGCGGCTTCGGCGGCAAGCTGTTCGTGCGGGCCGACGCCATCCTGGCGGCCCTGGGCGCCAAGGCGGCGGGACGGCCGGTGAAGGTGGCCCTGACCCGGCCGCTGATGTTCAACAACACCACCCACCGCCCGGCCACGATCCAGCGCATCCGCATCGGGACCGACCGCGACGGCAGGATCACCGCCATCGGCCACGAGAGCTGGTCGGGCGACCTGCCCGGCGGCGGGCCGGAGACGGCCGTGCAGCAGACCCGCCTGCTCTATGCCGGCGCCAACCGCATGACCAGGACGCGGCTGGCCGTGCTCGACCTGCCGGAGGGCAACGCCATGCGCGCCCCCGGCGAGGCCCCCGGCCTGATGGCGCTGGAAGTGGCCGTCGACGAGATGGCCGAAAAGCTGGGCATGGATCCCGTCGACTTCCGGATCCTCAACGACACCCAGGTCGATCCGGAGAAGCCCTCCCGGCCGTTCTCGCAGCGGCGGCTGAACGAGTGCCTGCGCACCGGCGCCGACAAGTTCGGCTGGAGCCGGCGCTCCAGGACGCCCGGCCAGACCCGCGACGGCCGCTGGCTGGTCGGCATGGGCGTGGCGGCGGCCTTCCGCAACAATCTGGTCATGAAGTCGGCCGCCCGCGTGCGGCTCGAGACCAGCGGCGTCGTCACGGTCGAGACCGACATGACCGACATCGGCACCGGCAGCTACACGATCATCGCCCAGACCGCGGCCGAGATGATGGGCGTGCCGCTGACCAGCGTGAACGTGCGGCTGGGCGACTCCAGCTTCCCGGTGTCGGCCGGTTCGGGCGGCCAGTGGGGCGCCAACAGCTCGACGGCCGGGGTCTATGCCGCCTGCGTGAAGCTGCGCGAGGCGGTCGCGACCAAGCTCGGCCTCGATCCGGCGGCCGCCGAGTTCGCCGACGGCCGGGTCAAGGTCGGCAACCAGAGCCTGCCGCTGGCGCAGGCCGCCGCCGCCGGTCCGGTCACGGCCGAGGACTTCATGGAGTACGGCGACCTCACCAAAACCCACCAGCAGTCGACCTTCGGCGGCCACTTCGTCGAGGTCGGCGTCGACGCCTGGACCGCCGAGATCCGCATCCGCCGGATGCTGGCGGTCTGCGCGGCCGGCCGGATCCTCAATCCGAAATCGGCCCGCAGCCAGGTGATCGGGGCCATGGTCATGGGCGCCGGCGCGGCGCTGATGGAAGAGCTCGTCGTCGACAAGCGCATCGGCTTCTTCGTCAACCACGACCTGGCCGGCTACGAGGTGCCCGTCCACGCCGACATTCCCCACCAGGAGGTGATCTTCCTAGACGAGACCGATCCGATGTCCTCGCCGATGAAGGCCAAGGGCGTCGGGGAACTGGGCATCTGCGGCGTCGGCGCGGCGGTGGCCAACGCCATATACAACGCCACCGGCGTGCGGGTGCGGGAATATCCGGTGACCCTGGACAAGCTGCTGGAGGGCATGCCGGTCCTGGCGTGAGGATCATTTTCCTCGTCATCCCGGAAAGCCCGCAGGGCTTATCCGGGACCCAGGGGACTGGGCGCCGAGGCTGAGGTGCGCGCCGATGCAGTGCGGCGGCCCCTGGGTTCCGGCTCTACGGTCCGCTACGCGGCCCTTCGGCCGGGATGACGATAAAAAGTAGCGGATACGCGATAGAGCAGACGCGCACCTCAGAACCAGCCGGCTTCCTTCAGCACCGGCGCATAGGTCCGGCTGACCGGCGCGGCGAGGCCGCAGGCGAGGCTGATCTCGCCCGCGCCGCGTCGCCAGCGCACCGCCTCCACCGCCTCGGCCGCCACCCACCACGAGCGGTGGACGCGCCAGCCGTGAGCGCCAGCCAGCTCCTCCAGCGCGTCGGCGAAGCGCAGGGTGACCAGTTCCGCGCCGGCGTCGGTATGGACCTTCAGATAGTGGTCGTGGGCCTCGACGGCGATCAGCCGCGCCCCGCGCCGCCTGGCCGACAGCCGCCGCCGGAACGCCGCCTCGGCCTGCGGCAGCGGCGGGGCGACGATGGTCCGCGTCTCGACCCGCGCGGGCGGCCGCCGCCAGGCCAGGGCCCGCACCGCCATCACCGCCAGCGAGATCGGCCACACCTGCCAGAGCAGCCGCAGATAGCTCGTCCAGGCGAGCGGGCCGCCCATGACCACGGCCTCCGTGGCCAGCACGAACACCGCCACCGCCGGCGTCATCGCCACCGAGACCGCCAGCACCCGCCGCCAGGTCGCGGGCATGCGCCGGTCCAGCAGCATGTCGATCGCGATGCCGATCAGCCCGCCGCCGACCATACAGATCATCCAGTAGACATAGCGCTTCACGACCGGCGCGCGCTCGGAGGCGAACGGACCCAGAAAGCCCATCACCAGGCCGATGGCGACCAGCATCGAAAGGTCGATCGCCCATCGCCGCGCGGTCGCCCCGCCGCCTGCCCTGCCCGTCCCGCTGTCCATGCCGTCCCGTTCGCGCAGCCCCGGCGCCGTTCGCGAAGCAAGGCCTAGCGAGCCGCCGCCCGCCCGGCAACGAGGTTCGACGAAATCGCCAACGGGGACCTCGCCTTGACTACGACCACCATCGCCGCGCCTTCGCCCAGACCCATGTCCTGGCCCGCCCGCCTCGCCTGGATCGGCCTGGTCCTGCTTTGCCTGGGCGTCGTCGCCTACTCGGCCCGCTACCTGCTGCATCCGCCCAGGACGCCGGCCGAAGCCCTGGGCAATCCGCGCGGCGTACCCTGGCTGCTCGTCCACATCGCCGGCTCGGTCACCGCGCTGGTGGTCGGCTCGCTGCAGTTCCTGCCCGCCCTGCGCCGGGGCGCAAGCCCGCCGCACCGCTGGACCGGGCGGATCTATGTCGTGGCGTGCCTGGTCGGCGGCGCGGCGGGGCTGGTGCTGGCGCCCGGCTCATCGGCCGGGCCGATCGCCTCGGTCGGCTTCGGCGCCCTCGCCATCCTCTGGATCGCCGTGAACATTCTGGGCTGGCGGGCCGCCATGCAGGGCCGCTTCACCGAGCATCGCCGCTGGATGGTCCGTTCCTGGGCGCTGACCCTGGCGGCCGTCACCCTGCGGCTCTACCTGCCGCTGGTCATGGTTCTCGATCTGCCGTTCCTGCCCTGGTACCGCGCCATCTCGTTCCTGGCCTGGGTTCCCAACCTGATCCTCGCCGAGCTCTGGCTGTGCCGCGGGAGCAAGCTTGGCTATTGACGTCGGCGCGAAGCCCTGGACAACTTGTGGTTAAGGCGCGCACGCCAGGGCTGAGCGTGCGCGCGACCTTTCCCGAGGGGCGCAGGCATGGCGGACATCTTCATCAGCTATCGCATGGATGACAGCACCGTCCTGGCTCGCGAACTGGCCCGACTGCTGCGCAAGGTCGGCTGGACGGTATGGTTCGCCCCCGAACTCGCCATCGGCGACGAGCTGGAAGAGAAGATCGACCCGGAGCTGGCGGCCGCGCGCTGCGTGATTGGCCTGTGGTCAAGGACGGCGGCGGCCTCGCCCCATGTCGAGGCCGAGTTCGTCTACGCCAAGCAGCACCGCAAGCTGCTGGCGACCATCACCGACGCAACCCCGATCCCCGAGCACTTCAAGACCGCGATCATCGGGAACCTCAGCAAGTTCAGCATGATGACCTACGGCCCGGACCTGCCGCAGCTGTTGCGCGGCGTCGCCGGCATGATCGGCCTGCCGGCGGGGTTCGAGGATGTGGAAACCCTGATCGCCTCGGCCGTGGACGAAGAGTTCGGCTTCTACCGCCTGGGCAACATCACCGTGCCGGCCAAGTACCTGTTCGGCTCGCCGCGAGAGCCGTTCAGGCCGGAAGACGTGGTGATCCACGACACCGACATCGTCCACGAGGACCGGCCGGACTATCCGCAAATTCTACGCGATGCGTATCCCGTTCTGCTGGCCGACGTGTTCACAAGGTTCAACATCGACGCGAGCCGCTACCACGACAACAGCCTTCCGCGTCTCGACGGATGGCGGCAGGCGCCGGAACTGGCCGACGACTCGCGGGGCCAGTTGCACCTGCACTTCTCCCGGACGACCTACTTTCAGCTGTGGGCGACCAATGTCGGCGTCGATACGCCGTACGATAATCCCCAGCTCGGCCGCCAGACCACCATCCGGCAATCCTACTGCTACCCGCCGTACGAGGACCTGTTCCAGTCCGTCCTGTCCAACAACCCCAGCGTCGAGGTGGTCGTCATCTCGGAGAATCCGGATCAGACGCCAGCTCGCCAGGTCCTCATCCGCCGACGGAGGCTGAATGTCGCGGGCTATCGGGGATGGTTTCAGAGCAGCGCGTCAGGGCACCTGAGCCTCGCGCACCGGGACGCCGCAGGTCGGCCATCGCCGTTCGCGGCCGCCATCGGGGAGGCGATCCAGGAAATCTCCCACTCCCTGGACCTCGCGCCGGAAGACTTCCGCCTGATCGGCCTCACCCTGAAGGAGCAGGATTTCAACCCCAGCTTCTACGGCTTCATTCAGACTGATCGGCTCGCTTCCGAACTGGTCAGCGATTTTTGCCGGGACGACTATGAAGGCAAGAAGTCCGCCATCGCCTTCGATCCCGAGACCGTCCTGCGGCACATCGTCGAGAACCCCTGGTATCCGCTGAGCGCCATGGCGCTGATGGCCACGCTATTCACCTTCTACCCGAGCCAGGAGATCCACGCCGTCGCACGACGGCTGCCCGTGAAAAGGGTCCAGGACTTCTATTTCGAGCACAACGACACCGAGGACCAGGAGAAGAAGGCCAGCGTCGCCGTGCCTGCGTGACATCGCACCGCCGCCAAGTCTTTCAGCCGAACGGGCGCCGCCATTTCAAAAGGACTGAAGTTGAACGTGACGGCTTCCCCTCCGACCGATCTCCAGCTGCAAGCGCGCATCGCGCACCTGACGATGATACAGGGCATCATTGGCCGCATGGCTGGTTACTCGGCCAGCGTGAAGACCTTCACCCTGACCATCGCGGCCGCCCTGATCGCGGTCGCCATCGACAAGGATCAGCCGGTCCTGTTTCATGCCGGCGCGGCGATCGTCTTCGTCTTCGCGCTCCTCGACGCCTACTATCTGGCGGTCGAGAAATGCTTCCGGGATCTCTACGGCGAGGTGGCGGGACGGGATTGGAGCGTGGCGCTGGATCTGGGCATCCGGCAGCGGCCGGCCTCTCTGAGCGCCGTGCTGCGCGCGTCGACCAGCGCTTCGATCTGGGGCTTCTATCTGCTGCTGCTGGTGAGCTTCGCGTCGCTTCCCTACGTTTCGTCGCGAGCCAAGGCGACGATCCATCCGGGCCAGAAGCCTCCGGCCGCGGCCTCTCCCGCCAAAACGCCCGCAAAGTAGCCCCACGCAAAACGCCGCCCGACCTGTCGGCCGGACGGCGTCCTAGAGCCCTGCATGCAGGCTCGTCTCCAGGCGGCCGCGTGACGGGCGCCGAAACCGCACGCACTTCGGCTGTCACGCGGCTAGCCCTTCACGCACACCACCTGGCGCAGGGTGTGCACGATCTCGACCAGATCGCTCTGGGCGGCCATGACCGCGTCGATGTCCTTGTAGGCCATCGGGGTTTCGTCGATCACGCCTTCGTCCTTGCGGCATTCCACGCCGGCCGTGGCCGCGACGTGGTCCTCCACCGTGAACCGGCGCTTGGCTTCGTTGCGGCTCATCGCGCGGCCCGCCCCATGGGAGCAGGTGCAGAACGAGTCCGGGTCGCCCTTGCCGCGCACGATGAACGACTTGGCGCCCATCGAGCCGGGGATGATGCCCAGCTCCCCGGCCTTGGCCGACACCGCGCCCTTGCGGGTCAGGTAGACGTCCTTGCCGAAGTGCTTCTCCTTGGAGACGTAGTTGTGGTGGCAGTTCACCGCCTCCTGCGTCACCACCAGGTCCGGAAAATGCTCGCGGAGCACGCCCAGCACCTGGTCCATCATCACCTCGCGGTTGGCGCGGGCGTACTTCTGGGCCCAGGCCACCGCCCGCACGTAGTCGACGAAGCCGTCCGTCCCTTCGGCGAAGTAGGCCAGGTCCTCATCGGGCAGGTTCACGAACCAGCGGCGCATCTCGTGCTTGGCCCGCTCGATGAAGTAGGTCCCGAAGCGGTTGCCGACCCCGCGCGAGCCCGAGTGCAGCATCACCCAGACGTCGCCGGCCTCGTCGAGGCACAGCTCGATGAAGTGGTTGCCCGTGCCCAGCGTGCCCAGGTGCCCGAACCCGCGCGGATGGCCGGCCTTGGGGTTGCGGTCGACGACGTCGTCGTAGCCGGCCTTCAGGTCGGCCCACTTGGCCGCGGCGATCGCCGGCGGCTCGGTCTGCCAGGCGCCCTTGTCGTTGCGCCCGCCGTTGTCGGTGCGGCCGTGGGGCACGGCGGCCTCGATCGACGAGCGGATCCCGAACAGGTTGTCGGGCAGGTGCTCGGCGCGGATCGAGGTGCGCACCGCCATCATGCCGCAGCCGATGTCGACGCCCACGGCGGCCGGGATGATCGCCTTCCAGGTCGGGATCACCGAGCCCACGGTCGCGCCCATGCCCCAGTGCACGTCGGGCATCACCGCCACATGCTTGTGGATGAACGGCAGGTTGGCGACGTTGCGCAACTGCTTGAGCGCCGACTCCTCGATCGGCACGCCTTGGGTCCACGCCTTGATCGGCGCCCCTTCGCTTTCGATATGCATGAAGCCGCTCATGGGCTTCTCCTTTCCAATCCGCCCCTCCCGGCGTCTTGGTCGAAGGGATTCCCGCGCAAAAACGAAAAACCCCTCCGGCCAGGCCAGGAGGGGTTTTCTTCGTACTTCCCGAAATCCTTTCGGATCTAGGCCGTCTTCCCCTCCGACACGCATGCGTCATTACCCTCGACCTGGCGGTCGAGTTGGTAGCTGACGGGCATGATCGGCAGGGCTTTGCGCGCCATGATCTTCGAGGTCCTTATCGGGAGGCGGGCGATTACAGGGTTATGCCAGGCCGCGCCAGGGGGCGGGCGAGCGGCGCGCGCGGAAGTTGCGGCGGGTGTGGCAAATTTGCTGCCCGCCGCCCCCCCCTCAAGGGACCGTCAGAACGTCATCGCGTCGATGAAGCCGAGGCGCCAGTCAGTCGTCTTCCTGAAGGTCAGCTCGACATCGTGCTTTTCGACGCCGCCGCGCCCCTGCGCCAGGATCTCGACCCGAACCGGCTCGTCGAAGTTTCTCCAGATCGGCTTGAGATCCAGCTCGCAGGTCGCGATTTCAGGCCCGCACGCGCGGCCGACTTCGCGCGCGCCCTGGCGAGCGACGATGCGTAATGCACGGCTCGCCTCGCCGGCCTCCACCAGCACCGAGAAGCTCTGGGGCTCCACGAGCGGATATAGGTGAACCGGCCAGCCTCGCTCGGTGCGCCACGCCTTCACGAGCCCGTAGTCGAAGCCGATCGTGTCGGGCTGCGAAACCTCGACGGCCACGTCGCTCGTTATGCTCAGACCGTAGAAAAGAAACGGCGCGGAGACGACGATCACGCCGACGGCGAGCCAGACCTTACGCACGCGAGCCCTCATCTGTTCGCCGGACCGGGCCGCCTTCCACTCTTGGGACTTGGGCGCTCGGGACTGCAGAGCAGGGGACGTAAGCTCGGCCATAGGTCGCGTCAACACGCAGCGGATCACCGCTGACGTGCAGATGCGGACGGAGACGGACCGTCTCCGATCGGTGAACACAGAAGGCGAAAGTCTATACGCGGGTCAGCAGCCTGATCCCGCGGGAAAGTTAGGCGTCAGGCCAGTTCCGGCTTGTCCGAGAGCGCTTCGCCGATAGCGCGGGCGCAGCCCGGCAGGCCAAGGGCGCCGATGAACGACAGGGCCACGGCGCAGACCAGCATGATCGGTTGGAAGATGCGCATGCGTTATTCTCCACCTTGTCCCGCCGGTCCCATGAAGGGATCGGCCGCGGGGTTGATAGACCGCCGTCCAGCACGCTTAAATCGCAAGCTTGACGTTGGTTCCGGTTGCGACTCCGGAAAACTCAGCATGCGGCATAAATGCCTCAAACTTATGTCAGTGGTCCAGGCCATAGGCGCTTCTGGCGGCTTCTATCCTCGACAATTTAGCGTTCAGCGGGCCCCAGTCGTCGGCCTGGTCGATCGGCGCCCACAGGGCCTCGACCTCCTCGATCAGCAGCTCCTCGGGCTCGGACCGTCCGAACACGGGATTTTCCAGGCGCTCGGGACGATCCGGCTCGAAGCCCGCCAGCCGTGAGCGGAAGTCGGCGAAGGCGGGATCCTGGTAGAGCGCGCCGCGCGGCCCCTCCAGGGCTCGACGCTCCGACGCCTCGCCGCCGAACCAGTCGAAGAAGAACGGCTCCCAGCGCAGGGCCTCGCCGCCGGCGACCTTGGGCCCCTCGGCCAGGGCCTTGAAGGCGGCGTTGACCAGCTCGACGTCGGCCTCGGCGCCGCGGCTCCTGACCGCCAGCCGCGCGATCATCGCCTCGCGCAGGCCCTCCTTGTAGGCGTCGGAGAAGCGGTTCAGCGCGGCGATCAGGCCCGCCTGGTCGGGACTGACCAGAACCAGGCACGCGGCCAGCTGCTGCAGGTTCCAGAACCCGGCCTCCGGCTGGCGGCCGAAGCTGTAGAGCCCCGAATGGTCGAAATAGGCGGCTGTGAAGTTGGGATCGTTCCCGGGCAGGAAGCGCCAGGGGCCGTAGTCGAAGCTTTCGCCGGTGACCACCATGTTGTCGGTGTTGAGCACCCCGTGCACGAAGCCGGCCGCCATCCAGCAGGCGACAAGGCGGGCGGTGCGGCTCACCACCTCCTCGAACATCGCCGTCGGCCGGTCGGGCGCGTCGGCCAGATGCGGGAAATAGGTCTCGACCACGTGGTCGACGAGCCGTCCGATCAGGTCGGCGCGCTCGAAATAGGCCAGCCGCTGGAAGGTCCCGAAACGGATGTGGCTGTGCGAGAGGCGCGTCAGCACCGCCGAGCGGGTCGGGCTGGGCTCGTCGCCGCGGGTCAGGGCCTCGCCGGTCTCGATCAGGCTGAAGGCGCGCGAGGTCGGCACGCCCAGCGCCTCCAGCAGGCCGGCGGCCAGGATCTCGCGCATGCCGCCCTTCAGGGTCAGGCGGCCGTCGCCGTGGCGCGACCACGGCGTCTGGCCCGAGCCCTTGGTGGCCAGATCCAGCAGGCGATCGGTTCCCTCTTCCCGCAGCTGCGCGAACAGGAAGCCCCGGCCGTCGCCGAGCTCGGGATTGTACGAGCGGAACTGGTGGCCGTGATAGCGCATGGCCAAGGGACTCGGCTGGGCGCCCGGCAGGGGGGCGAACCGCCCGAAGTGGGCGATCCACTCGGCGTCGCCCAGGGTTTCGAGGCCCACGGTCGCGGCGGCGCGATCGTTGCGGAATCGCAGGATCGTTTCGGGAAAGTCGGCGGCGGCCACCGGGTCGGCGAACTCGCTCCCCAGCGGGGCGAAGCGGGAATCGGGGCGATATCGTGCGGAGACCGGCATGGACGCCAGATGCGCCCGCCGCCCCTCGCGCGCAAGGGAAGGGCCCGCGATCGGGTTTTTAAGAACCTCGGCATGTTCGCATAACGCTGTCGCAGTTTCGCAACAGGAACCTTGGAACCGTTCCACAGCAAGGTTTTCGCTTGCCGAGCATACGGAGCGCCCATAACCATTGGCTGTCCGTTCGAACGATCGTTCGAGCGAAGGCCAATCAAAAAACCGGCGGGGGCGGTGCAAGCGCTCTCGTCATAACGAACCGAGGTAGGAAATGCGCTTTACCCAGGTGCTTCGCGGCACGGCCTCCGCCGTCGTGCTCGCGGGCGTCGCCGCCGTCGGCGTCGCCCATGCTCAGGACTCGGCCGCGGCGGCCGCCCAAGAGCCCGAAACCCTTACCGTCGACAGCATCATCGTCACCGCCCAGAAGCGCGAGCAGAACCTGCAGGACACCCCGGTGGTGGTCACCGCGGTCGGCGCCAAGCTGCTGCAGGACACCGGCGTGCGCGACATCAAGGACCTGACGATCCTGACGCCCGGCCTGACCGTCACCTCGACGACGTCGGAAGCCTCGACCACCGCCCGTATCCGCGGCGTCGGCACCGTCGGCGACAACCCCGGCCTGGAAAGCTCGGTCGGCGTGGTGATCGACGGCGTCTACCGCCCCCGCAACGGCGTGTCGTTCGGCGACCTGGGCGAAATGGAGCGCATCGAGGTGCTGAAGGGCCCGCAAGGCACCCTGTTCGGCAAGAACACCTCGGCCGGCGTCATCAACATCATGACCAAGGAGCCGGAGTTCGGCTTCGGCGCCAACGCTGAGGTCACGGCCGGCAACTACGGCGCCAAGGGCGCGGCCGCCTCGGTCACCGGTCCGCTGTTCGGCAGCGACAAGTGGGCGGGTCGCCTCTACGCCGCCGCCCGCCAGCGCGACGGCTTCAACGACGTGGTGACCGGCAAGGGTCCGAGCACCGAGAAGGAAGACGCCGACCAGAACTTCTACACCGTGCGCGGCCAGCTGCTGTTCGTGCCGGACGACAACTCGACCTTCAAGATCATCGCCGACTACACCAAGCGCGACGAAAACTGCTGCGGCGCCGTGCAGATCCGCACCGGCCCGACCTCGGCCGTGATCAACGCCCTGTCGACCGGCGGCGTCGGCATCGCCAACCCGGCCAAGCCGTTCGACCGCGTGGCCTACTCCAACCGCGGCGCGCCGCAGGAGATCGAGGACAAGGGCGTCTCGCTGCAGGCCGACATCGACCTGCCGATCGGCACGCTGACCTCGATCAGCGCCATCCGCAACTGGCGCATCGACAGCGGCCAGGACAGCGACTTCACCGCCGCCGACATCACCTACCGCGCCAAGGACGGCACCAACTACGCCGAGTTCACCACCTTCAGCCAGGAACTGCGCCTGGCCGGCAGCACCGAGCGCCTGAACTGGCTGGTCGGCGCCTTCCTGGCCGACGAGCGCCTGGACAACGAGGCCAACTTCCGCTTCGGCAGCGACTACGAAGCCTACATGTCGACGATCGTCCTGTCGGGCGTCGCCGGCGCCCTGGCGCCGGCCGGCATCACGGTCAACCAGGCCAACGGCGCGCTGTTCGCCTCGCAGATCACCGCCCTGCCCTACGGCAGCTCGTTCACCGCCGGCACGGGCCTGCACGACACCTACAAGCAGCGCTCCAAGACCATCGCGCTGTTCACCAACAACACCTTCAAGGTCACCGACGCCTTCGATATCACCGTGGGCCTGCGCTACACGGCCGAAGAGAAGGACCTGTCGACCTACCAGACCGGCGCTTCCAACGCCTGCGGCGTGCTGCTGACCCCGGCGGGCCAGGCCCGCGTGGCCTCGACCCTGGTGGGCCGCGGCGTGCCGGCCGCCCTGTTCGCCACCTCCACCGGCACCAGCATCGTCTCGACCGTCGTCGGCAACATGTGCCTGCCCTGGGCCAACCCGCTGTTCAACGGCCGCGGCACCGAGCAGAGCCTGAGCGAGCGTGAGTGGACCGGCACGGTCAAGGCCAGCTACCGCCTGAACCCGTCGGTGTTCGCCTACGGTTCGTACGCCCGCGGCTACAAGGGCAGCGGCTTCAACCTCGACCGCACCCAGTCGTCGAACGGCCTGCCCTCGGGCGGCGTCGGCGTCGTGCCGATCAACGACACCTCGTTCCCGGCCGAATTCGTCGACAGCTACGAGCTGGGCCTGAAGAACACCCTGTTCAACCGCACGGTGCTCTTCAACGTCACCGGCTTCTACCAGAAGTTCTCGGACTTCCAGCTGAACACCTTCCTGGGCACCTCGTTCGCGGTGCGCTCGGTGGATGAAGTGACCTCCAAGGGCGTCGACGTCGACTTCCTGTGGTTCACTCCGGTGCGCGGCCTGACCGTCCAGAGCGGCCTGACCTACGCCAAGACCGAGTACGGCGACCAGCTGGTGGCCAACGACCCGACCAACGCCCTGGCCCTGCTGCCGGGCTCGCAGATGTCGTTCGCGCCGGAATGGTCGGCCTCGGGCTCGATCACCTATGAGCACTCGGTCGGCGGCTCGCTGAAGGCCAAGTACAACATCGGCGCCAAGTATTCCTCGGAATACAACACCGGTTCGGACCTGTTCCCCTTCAAGATGCAGGACGCCTTCACCCTGGTGAACGCCCGCGTCGGGATCGGCGACGCCGACGACAAGTGGGCCGTCGAGCTGTGGGCCCAGAACCTGTTCGACGAGGACTACTACCAGGTGGTGTTCAACGGCCCGCTGCAGGGCTCGTCGGGCCTGTCGGCGACCAACAAGGTCTACAACCCCGCCGCCGACACCCTCACCTACGACGCCTTCCTCGGCGCGCCGCGCACCTACGGCGTGACCCTGCGGGCGAAGTTCTGATCGATACGGCTAAGGGGTCCGGCGACGGACCCCTGGGGCAGGGAAAGGGCGGCCTTCACGGGCCGCCCTTTTTCTTTGTCCGGCGACGGAGATCGAAGATCGAACGCCGATACTGCGACCGATTTCGTCGCCCGGCCGGACTACAAACCTCGAGCGGGTGAGCACCCATTTTTTCGAGGATATTCAAATGATTGTTTCCGTCGACGACTTTACCGGAACCGACGTTCAGAAACTGAACGCGGCCTTTTCCTACATTCGAGCCCTCACCGCGGGCTCCTACGAAATCAAGCTCGTCATTCCGCCCAGGCTCTACCAGATCACCGCCTCGGTGAACGCCACGGGCATCGAGAAGTCCAACTGGTCGATCGAGGCCGACGGCGCGGTCTTCCACGGCAGCTGCACGGGAAAGGCGATGTTCGACTTCCTGGGTTCGCGCTGGTTCAGCTGGCGAGGAGGCGTCTTCGTCGGCGACGAAACCGCGCGACCTTCCGTCGGCCTTCAGTACGGCCGATGCGGCGACGGCGCCAAAAGCTATGACTGCCAGCTGTTCACCTATGTCGCCTTCAAGGGCTTCTATTCGAAGGCGGCGATCTACAATCTGGGCGCGGAATCCGACACGCTGATCCACGTCTACATCGACAATCAGGACACCAGCGCGACCTCTTCCGCGATCATCATCGACGGCGCCACCCACTTCGGCGTGACTTCCGATTTCGTCGAAACGCCCTGCATCGGCAGGAAATTCTCGTGCATCCAACACAAGCACATCAACTGCAACTATCGGAAATATGGCTCGGGGCCGGTCTGGAAGCAGATCCACACCAACCAGGTCGAATGCCAGGGTTACATGGTGACCGGCGGCAGCCATGCCGTCGAGATCTTCAGCAGCACGCCTCTCGATGAGATCGGCAACACCGGCGGCCTCGGGCTGTCGTTCTCCGTTCACGTGGAATTCGGCGCGGGGCCCAACGATCCGGCCCCTGCCAGCGCCGTCAAGTTCTCGCGCGGCGACGTCGACACGCTGACGATCGACGGCTTCAAGTGGCACGACATCGGCAATCACGCCCGAAACCAGGTCTTCGAAAAGAACGACGACCTGCTCCTCGTCGACATCCATGGCGCCGACATCGAGATCGATCACTACCTGACGCCCGTGAAGATGTTCAGCGCCGATACCGGCTGGACGGTCACCGGGCGGATCACGGCGCCGAAACTGGACCTCGCCAGCGCCACCTTCCATGGCCTGGTCTACGTGCGCGACAAGGCCGGCTCGACCTTCGGTCCGGGCATGCAGCAGATCATAAGCCCGGAGGGCTTCGACATCCCGACCGAGTGGAAGGCGTACGCTCCGGCGATCGACTTCGGCGCCGGCGCCGGCTTCACGATCGGCGCCTACCAAGCCAGATACATGAAGCAGGGCAAGACGGTCTTCTGGCGAGCCTCGGTGCACATCACCGCCATCGGCACGGGCGGCCTGGCGATGCAGATATCCCTGCCGCCCGGCCTTCCCTGCATGAGCGGTCACGGCAACGAAGGGATAGGCCGGGAGAAGGCCGCCACCGGCGCCACCATCAATGTCGACTTCGAGAATGTGACGGCCGTCTGCTACCCGTCGCACGTCGCGGCTTTCACGAATGGCGCGCTCTGGTCGATGAGCGGCTTCTACGAGACGGCGTAACGGATCGGCGGGCTAGCCCGACGGCGGGCGGTGAGACAGGTTTCAGGTCGTCTCTCCGCCCGTCGCATAGGCCGCCTTCAGCTGGCGGTAGGGCCGCGAATTGAAGGCGGCGATCGTGGCCAGCACGCCGACCACGCCGGCCACGGTGAACACCAGGGCGATCCCCCGGTCCGCGCCGCGTCCGAACCAGTCGCCGATGGCGACCGCGCCGGCGCCGTTCGTCATGAACGGGATGACCACGAACTGGGTCAACGGCCCGATCAGGAAGGCGGTCAGGGGCGAGGCGGCCTGCTCCACCGACTGGGCGAAGCCGAACACCCGGCCCTGGCGCTCCAGCGGCACCACCTTCTGCAGGGTGGTCTGCTCGGCGGCCTCGGCGTAGGGCCCCAGCAGCATCCAGACGAAGCAGCCGCCCGCCAGCAGCCAGATCGACGACTGCAGGGTGAAGACGCAGCAGACCGCCCAGGTGACCAGGTTGACCAGCAGCAGTGTGCGCAGGGGGCTGGGCCCCAGGCCCGTGCGCGAGATCACGATCCCGCTGAGGATGAAGGCCGTCGACAGCACGCCGAACAGCAGCCCCCAGACCTGCACCGACACCAGCGATAGGCCGTAGGCGTCGAGCAGGGCCATGAAGATCCCGCCCAGGAAGTTGTTGAAGCTGGCGAACAGGATCAGCGCGAAGAGGCCGGGCACGGCGGCGATCACCCGCACGGTGCCGGCGATGTCGACCCGGCGCGGAGCGGCGTGCTCGCCGTCCTCGGCGGTCGCGCGCGGTTCGTCCACCCGCACGAGCGCCAGGTGCGCGAAGGCCGCCATGGTGAAGGCCAGGGCGAACACCAGGGTGAACAGCATCCCGCCCCAGGCCACCAGAAAGCCGCTGATCACCGAGGTGGTCAGGAAGCCGACGCCCGTGACCATCCCCACCAGGCCGTTGGCCTTGTCGCGCCGATCCTCGGGCACCAGGATCGTCACCAGGGTGGGCAGGGCCACGCCCCGGATGTTGCCGGCGATCACGCCCAGCATGGTCAGGCCGATGAGCACCCACAGCCACGGCTTCGCGACGTCGGCGATCGCCCCTTCCGGCGCCAGTTCGAGCACCGACAGGGCCAGGGCGTAGAGACAGAACGAGGCGATGCTGGAACCCAGCATCGCCGTCTTCTTGCGATGATGGTCCACGAGGCTGCCGAACCAGAAGCCGCAGCCCGCCGTCAGCACCAGATAGACCCCGGCGATCATGCCGGTGGCGAACACCGAGCGGGTCTCCAGGTAGACGTAGAAGGTCAGGGCGAACCAGACCGTGAAGTTGGTGATGTTGGCGACGAGGTTGTTGGCCAGCAGGTGATGGAACGGGCTCACATTGCGCCTCCGCGCGGCGCTGTCGGCCGCCCGGAAGGACCGTGCCAGCAGCATGCGACAGGCGCAACGACGGCCTAGTCGGCCTTGATCATGTTCCACATGGCGGTGACCTTCCGGGCCTGGGCGCACAGCTTGGGCGTCCTGCGTCCTTCTGCGCCCCCGCACCAGGCGGCCATGGCCGCCGCGCCCTCGTCGCTGGTGTAGTCGACGCGGGAGGCCTCCAGCATGGCGTAGCGGTCCAGCCCCGGCTTCACCGGGTCGAGCCAGACGAAGTTCAGGGCCGGGGGCAGATCGCCGGCGGGCGTCAGGCCGTTGATCCGCGTGGCGGGGCGGCCGACCTCGAGCAGACCCACGGCCCGGTCCGCGACCTTGCCGACCACGAGGGGCATCGGCGCGCGCACATCGGTCAGGTCCTCATGCCCCACGACCATCCTGGCGTCCGGCGGAGGCGACTGCTTGGCCTGCCATTCGAAGTCGCGCGCCAGCATGCGGACGGCGCCCTCGAACGCCCCGTACGCCTGCCGGTCGCCCCATCCACAGCCGTTGATCAACCACCACGGACCGTGGATGGCGACGACGCGTTCCTTGAAAACAACCGCCGGATGGGCGGGGTGTCCGGGCGTCGTGAAGATGTAGAGCCGGTTCTCGCCGTCCACGCCGTAGAGCTTCACCTTGGCCCAAACGGTCGGCGAGAACGGATCGCCCGGCTCCACCGGCTGCACGGTCTCGTAGCCTTCCTGTCCGCCCATCCCGCCTGGATGCGCGCCGGCATGGCGCAGGAAGGCGTTGTAGCCCGCCGCGCAGGCCGGTCGGCTCAGGTCGACATACCCCTCCGGGGTCCTGGCATAGGGCTCGAAGACCTCAGGCTTCGAAGGCTTGCAGCCCGCGACAAGCAGCCCGAGGGCCAGACAGCAGGCGATCGAAAGGCCGGGAAGGATCCGCATGCGGCCAAGCTTGCACGGCCGCCCGCGAAAGTGGAGCGCCTTACTTCTCCCGGACCACCTGGTTGTCGACGCCGCTGACGCTGCGGCGAACCTCGCCGGCGGAGCGCCAGCGCACCTTCTGGTCCGTACCGGTGACCGACAGCACGCCGCCCGGCGCGATGGTGGCGCTGACCGTGTTGCCGCTGCCCGATATCTCCACGCTCCTGCACACCCCGGTCAGGGTGACGGTGTTGTCGACGCCGGTGATCGCCACGGCGCGGCCCTCGCACGACAGGGTCTCGACATGGTCGGTCCCGGAGATGGCGATCGCCTTGCCGCCCGCTTCGACCGGGCCCGTCGCCTGGGGCGGGGCGGCGGCCAGCATGGCCAGGATCGCGAAGGCGGGAACGATGATCATCGATGAACTCGAAGGACGCGGCGGGGAAGCGCAGGCATAGCGCGCCGCCGGCGCGCCGCCATGCTAGGGAAAACCCTAGCGCCGAGGGCCCATTTTCGTTCCGCCTCCCCGCCTTTCCCGTTCCCCCCGCGCGCGAACACCCGCACCCTCGACGAGGGGGCGAATCGCCGGGGATGGACGCGAGGGCGAGCCGCGCATGAAAGCGATCAGACTGCTGGGCTTCTGGATCTGCCTGCTGCTGGGCCTGGCCCTGGCCGCCCTGGCGCAGAGATCGCCGCCGGTCGTTCCCGCCAGCGCCCCGCCCGACGCCTTCTCCGCCGAGCGGGCCATGGCCGACGTGCGGACCATCGCCCTGCGACCCCACCCCACCGGCTCGACCGACATCGTGCGGGTGCGCGAGCACCTGATGGCCCGCATCGCCGCGCTGGGGCTGGAGCTTTCCGTCCGCGCCGACGAGGGCTATGCCGGCGCGCGCAACGACGGCCGCTGGCTGGCCGCCGGCACGGTGCAGAACGTCATCGGCGTGCTGCCGGGCGCCGACCGTTCCAAGCCCGCCGTGCTGATCATGAGCCACTACGACTCGGTGGCCAATTCGCCCGGCGCGGCCGACGACGCCGCCGGCGTGGCCGCCGCGCTGGAAGTCGCCCGCGCCCTGAAGGCCGGCCCCCAGCCGGCCCGCGACGTCATCTTCCTGTTCACCGACGGCGAGGAGCAGGGCCTGCTGGGCGCCGACGCCTTCTTCGCCCGCGACCCGCTGCGCCAGAAGGTCGGCGTGGTCATCAACATGGAGGCGCGCGGCGACAGCGGCCGGGCCGCCATGTTCCAGACCGGCCCGCAGAACGGCGCCCTGATGGCCCTGTTCGCCCGCGAGGCCCGCCGCCCCGCCGCCAACTCGCTGGCCGCGGCGGTCTACGAGAAGATGCCCAACGACACCGACTTCACCCATGCGGTGAAGGCCGGCCTGCCAGGGCTGAACTTCGCCTTCATCGACGACCAGCTGGCCTATCACACGCCGCTGGCCAAGGCCGACCACCTCGACCAGGGCAGCCTGCAGCACTTCGGCGACCAGGTGCTGCCCACCGCCCGCGCCCTGGCGACAGCCGCCGACCTGCCCGGCAAGGCGCCCAACGCGATCTATTCCGACATCTTCGGCCTGACCATGGTCAGCTATCCCATCGAGGTCGCCTGGGGCCTGCTGGCCCTGGCCGGGGCGCTGGTGCTCTACGCCCTGGTTCGCGGCCTGCTGATCCGCGGGACCAGCGTCGTCGAGCTGCTGAAGGGCCTGTGCGGCTTCCTGCTGGTGGGAACCTCGGGGGCGCTCGTCCTGCACCTGACCGGCAAGCTGCTGCACGTGGCCGACCTGCAGGCCCACTACGCGCTCCTGGGCCGCTTCGACCCGCTGCTGCTGGGCTGCACGGCGATCCTGGTGGGCGTGGCCCTGGCGGTGGTCATCGGCCAGGCCAAGGGCGCGGCGCGGATCTGGCCCAGCCTGCTGGCGCTGCTGGCCGGGGGCGTGACCTGCCTGGTCGGCGGGCCGCCGGCGCTGGACCCCGTGGGCGTCGGCCTGGGCGCAGCCAGCGCCGTGCTGGTCTGGGCCTCGCTGGGCAAGCCGGTCGGCGTGCTGGGCGCCTGGATCGGCGCGCTGTTCGGCCTGCTGGCGATCGCCGTCGCCACGATGTTCCTGCTGCCCGGCGGCTCGGTGATGGTGGTCTGGCCGCTGCTGGTCGCCGCCCTGGCGGCCGTGCTGGTGCTGGCCAAGGGCGGCACCCGCGACCGCCGCGTGGCCTGGGCCCTGACGGCCTGCGTCGCCCTGGCGGCGGTCGTGGTCGTCACCCAGGTCGGCGCCTGGGGCGGCTGGACCTTCGCGGGGCTGGGCGTGGGCCTGCCGGCGATCCTGGCGGCGTTCGGTCTCCTGGCCCTGCCGGCCCTGATCCCGCTGGCCCACGACTTCTCGGCCCTGAAGCTGGCGGCCATCCCCGCCACCCTGGTCGCCCTGGTCGGCGGCGGCCTCGTCGCCTACGCCGTGCTGGCCGGAGCCACCCCGGCCCGCCCCGAACTGACCGAGGCCGCCCACCTGTCGGACCTGTCGACCGGCCAGGCCTGGCGGATCTCGACCCTGCCGCGCCTGGACGCCTGGTCGCGCGGGGCCTTGACCGCCCAGGGCGGCGCGCCGGTGCAGAAGGAGTTGGCGCCGTTCTTCAAGTCCAAGGCCTGGATGGCCGAGACCCGCCCCGTGCCGCTGGATCCGCCGCAACTGATCGTGGAGCAGGCCGGCGAGCGCCTGCTGATGCGGGTGATCCCCGGGCCGGGGGCCGAGTACGTCACCCTGCGCATCAAGCCCGACGGCATGCTGGCCGGCGCGCGCCTCAACGGCCGCCCCGTGCCGCTGGTCACCAAGCGCGGCGAATGGACCAGCCTGACCTACCACGCCCCCGATCCCAACGGCGTGACCCTCAGCTTCAGCCGCCTGAACGGCAGCGGCCACGTCGAGGCCGCCGCCCTGGAAGTCCGCGAAGGCTGGCCCCGCGCCGCGCCCTCGCCGGGCGCCAAGCCGGAGGGCCTGATGGGTTGGGGCGTCTCGGACAAGACCCTCGTCCTGACCCGGGCGAGCGTGAGGTGGTGATCCTTTTCAAACCTCTCCCATAGGGAGAGGGAGGGGCCCGCCGCGAAGCGGTGGGAGGGTGAGGGGTTGAACCCTCACCGCTTTGTCCACGATCGTGCCGGCACGCCGTCTTCAGTCCCTAACCCCTCATCCTCCCATCCCGACATGCGTCGGGATGGGCCCCTCCTTCTCCCTCTGGGAGAAGGTAAGTCGACCTACTCCGCCGCCTGCTTGGGCGCGTAGCCGAGGATGGCCTTGGTCTCCAGGAATTCCCCGAAGGCGTGGTCGCCCCATTCGCGGCCGTTGCCGCTCATCTTGTAGCCGCCGAACGGGGCCATCAGGTCAGGACTTGCTCCATTGAGGTTGACCTGGCCGGCGCGCAGCTTGGCGGCGACCTTGCGGACCCCCTCCGGATCGCCGCCCGAGACATAGGCGGCCAGGCCGTATTCGGTGTCGTTGCCGATCTCGACGGCCTGGTCGACGCTGTCGTAGCCGAGGATCGACAGCACCGGGCCGAAGATCTCTTCCTTGGCGATGGTCATGTCGGGGGTGACGTTGGCGAAGACCGTCGGCTTGACGTAGTAGCCGATCTCCAGCCCCTCGGGCTTGCCCGGACCGCCGGCCACCAGGGTCGCGCCCTCGTCGACGCCCTTCTGGATCAGGCCCTGGATCTTGGTCCACTGCACCTCGGACACCACGGGACCCAGCTTGGAATTGCCGCTGGGGTCGCCGACCGTGTGGGCCTCGGCGGCGGCCTTGGCGATGGCGATCACCTCGTCCATGCGCTTGGCCGGCACGAGCATGCGGGTGGGGGCGTTGCACGACTGGCCCGAGTTCATCATCACCGAGGCCACGCCGCCGCCGACGGCGCGCTGGAAGTCGGCGTCGTCGAGGATGATGTTGGGGCTCTTGCCGCCCAGTTCCTGGTGCACGCGCTTGACGGTCGGGGCGGCGTTCTTGGCCACCTCGATGCCGGCCCGGGTCGAGCCGGTGAACGACACCATGTCGACCTCGGGATGCGAGGACAGCGCCGCGCCGACCGTCGGGCCGTCGCCGTTGACCAGGTTGAACACCCCGGCCGGCACGCCGGCGGCCTCCAGGATCTCGGTCCACACCCAGGCCGAGAACGGGGCCACTTCAGAGGGCTTGAGCACCATGGTGCAGCCGACCGCCAGGGCCGGCGCGACCTTGCAGGCGATCTGGTTCACCGGCCAGTTCCACGGCGTGATGAAGGCGCAGACGCCGATCGGCTCCTTGACCAGGCGGGTCGTGCCGCGATCTTCCTCGAAGTGGTAGTCCTTCAGCACCTGCAGCGCGGTCTGGACGTGGGCGATGCCCATGGCCGCCTGGGCGCGCTGGGCCAGCCAGGCGGGGGCGCCCATCTCCTCGGTGATGGCCTTGGCCATGTCCTCGAAGCGCTTCTGGTACTCGGCGATGATCCGCTCGAGCAGGTCGATGCGTTCCTCGCGGCTGGTCTGGGAATAGGTCGCGAAGGCCTTGCGGGCGGCGCGGACGGCCAGATCCACGTCCTCGACCGAGCCCAGGGTCACCCGGCCGGCGACGCCTTCCGTGGCCGGATTGATGACGTCCACCGTCTTGTCGGACTTCGGTTCGACCCATTGGCCGTCGATGTAGAACTTCAGGTAGTCGCGCATGGGTTCCTCCTGCCGGGCCGCTCTAACCTGGGACGGGGGCGGCGCTCTTTCAAACGCTCATTCTAATTATCGGCGATCAGGTTGGAAGAGGCGCCGTCGGTGGAGTTTGTTAATTCGCCTCGCGGAAGTTGCGTCTCACCATTCGACGTGAGGGAACCGCCATGGCCAAGCTGCTGCCGCTGAAGACGCTGCTGGACAGAGGGGCCGACAGCCAGGCCGTCCTGGCGGTGGAGCAACTGGCCGCCGAGCGGCATGTGCTCGATGAGGCTGCGTTCCGCGCGCCGCCGGAGCCGCACGACAACGCCAACGTGCCCGTCGTGGCGCTGGATGCGATCGCGCACCACAGCTACGGCTACGGGGCCGGCGACGCCCCCGGCGCCCTGGCGGCGGACTTCGCCTCCCTCTCCAAATCGGAAGCCCGGCTGATCATCGAGCTGGCCGCCGCCGCGACCGACCGCCCGACGGACGAGCGGCCCACCCAGAGATACCTGGTCGACCTCGACCGGGCCGCCTCGACCCATGAAGCGGCGCTTCTTCGCATCGACATCCGGACCTCGGTCTTGCCGCTGGAGAAGACGCACCCGCTGTCGAAGCACATCGACGGGCTGCTGGTCGTCTCAGCGGCCCGATCGTTCGTCGACATCACCAAGATGCCGCTGCACACGTTCATGGCGATCTATCAGCGCCAGCTGGCGCTATCGAACCGCCCGGCAAAGGACATCATGGATGCGCTGGAGACTGTCCGGCACGTCTGGCAGCGAAGGCTGGAGCGACTCCAGGCCTAGGTCGGGTCGACATGCAGTAATTTGGGTCGCTTCTCACCGAGCTTCCCCGCGAAGGCGGGGAAGAACGGATTGAGGGCGCGGTCGTCGATAAGCCGCCTCAGCACTCCACCCGGTTCACCGACAGGCCCACGGCCAGGCCGCCGAGCGAGGTCTCCTTGTAGATCTCGTTCATGTCCTCGCCGGTGCGCTTCATCGTGGCGATGACCTTGTCGAGTGACACCGAGTGCTGGCCGTCGCCGAGCAGGGCCAGGCGCGCGGCGTCGATGGCCTTGATGGCGCCCATGGCGTTGCGCTCGATGCAGGGGATCTGCACCAGGCCGCCGATCGGGTCGCAGGTGAGGCCCAGATTGTGCTCCATGCCGATCTCGGCGGCGTTCTCGATCTGGGCGTTGGTTCCGCCCAGGGCGGCGCAAAGGCCGCCAGCCGCCATCGAGCAGGCCACGCCCACCTCGCCCTGGCAGCCGACCTCGGCCCCGCTGATCGAGGCGTTGCGCTTGTAGAGCGCGCCGACGGCGGCCGCCGTCAGCAGGAAGGTGCGGATCTGCTCCGGGGTCCCCTTGTGGAAGCGCACGAAGAACCGCAGCACGGCCGGCACCAGGCCCGCGGCGCCGTTGGTCGGGGCGGTGACCACGCGGCCGCCGGCGGCGTTCTCCTCGTTGACCGCCATGGCCCACAGGTTGACGAAGTCCATGGCCGCCAGCGGATCGCTCATCTGGCGCTCCATCCGGCCGAGGATCGTCTGGTGGATCTGGCGAGCGCGGCGCTTGACCGACAGGCCGCCGGGCAGGACGCCGTCCTCGCGCATGCCCCGGTCGATGCAGGCCTCCATGGCCCCGAAGATGCGGTCGAGGCCGGCGTTCATCTCGCCCTCGCTCATCCGGGCCAGCTCGTTGGCGGCCATCACCTGGGCGATGGTCAGTCCCGCCTGCTCGGCGCGCTCCAGGAGGTCGGCCGAGCTTTCGAACGGGAACGGGATGGCCGGACCTTCCTCGGGCGGCGCGTTGCGGCCCATCTCGCTCTCGTCGCGCACGAAGCCGCCGCCGATCGAGAAATAGGTGCGCTCGGCCAGCACGCCGCCTTCGGCGTCGAAGGCGGTGAAGGTCAGGGCGTTGGGGTGCTGGGGCAGGCGCTCGTGGCCGGCGAAGACAATGTCGCGGGCCTCGTCGAAGCCGATGCCGACCTCGCCGCCCAGCATCATCCATTGGGTGGCCTTGGTTTCCGCGAGCGCCGCCTCGCCGGCGTCGGGATCGAGCGTGGCGGGCGCAAAGCCCATCAGCCCCAGGATCACGGCGCGGTCGGTGGCGTGACCCTTGCCGGTCAGGGCCAGCGACGCATAGAGCCGGGTCTCGACCCGGGCCGTGAGGGCTAGCCGGCCGGCGGCGCGCAGCCGCTCGACGAACATCACCCCCGCCGTCATCGGCCCCATGGTGTGGCTGCTGGAAGGGCCGACGCCCAGCTTGAAGAGGTCGAAGACGGAGGCGGTCATTGTAGGGGTAATCGCAAAATGGGTCGTCATCCCGGAAGCGCCGCAGGCGCTATCCGGGACCCAGGGGCGGTGCGCACCGCCCCTGGGTCCCGGCTCTGCGCTGCGCTCCGGCCGGGATGACGGCTGAAAGGAGCGCGGCCTTTAGTTCGCTACTTCCGTTCGGCCTTGGTCTTGTCGCGCAGGTCCTTGAACTCCGAGCCCGCCTGCCACTCGGGCCAGGCGCGCGAGTTCGCCAGGTCCGCGCCGACCTTGTAGAACAGGCCGATGTCCATGGCCTGGCCCGACAGGTCCCAGTCCGCCGACCATTCGTCGGCCGGCTGGTGGTAGCGGTTGGCGTTGTAGTCGGCCTCGGCCTTCTCGCCGGCTTCCTTGCCGCCCTTGTAGAGGTCATTGCCCGAACCGACCGAGATCGCCGGCACGCCGCGCTTGGCGAAGGGGAAGTGGTCCGAACGGTAGAAGTGGCCAGCCTGGGGCACGGGATCGGGCGTGAAGTAGCGACCCTCTTCCTTGGCCTTGGCCACCAGCATGTCCTGCAAGTCGACCTTGCCGTCGCCCGAGGTGGTGACGTCCTTGGCGGGACCCGCGGCCGACAGGGCGTCGATGTTCAGGTCGGCGACCGTCTTGGCCAGCGGGAACAGCGGGTTGGCGGCGTAGTATTCCGAGCCCAGGAGGCCCTTTTCCTCGGCGGTCACGGCCAGGAACATCACCGAGCGCTGCGGCGCCGGCTGGCTCTTGAAGGCGCGGCCCAGCTCCAGCAGGGCGGCGATGCCATCGGCGTTGTCGACGGCGCCGTTGTAGATCTTGTCGCCCTTGGCGTCCGGCAGGCCCACGCCCAGGTGGTCCCAGTGGCCGCTGTAGATGATGGTCTCGTCCGGGAACTTGGTCCCCGTCACGCGGCCGGCGATGTTCTTGGAGACGATGACCTCGTGCTTGACCGCGTAGTCGGCCGAGAAGGTGATCCCCTTCAGGGCGACCGGCTTGAAGTCGCGGGTCTGGGCCTGCTTCTTCAGGGCCTCGAAGTCGAGGCCGGCCTGCTTGAACAGGTCGACGGCCAGGTCGCGCTGGATCCAGCCCTCGAGGCCGGGGTGCGACTTGGTCGGATCCTTGCGGACGATGTCGAACATCGTGTTGGTGTTGGAGTTCTTGACCGTGGCCCAGCCGTACGAAGCCGGAGCGGTCTCGTGCACGATCAGCAGGCCCGCGGCGCCGCGACGGGCCGCCTCCTCGTACTTGTAGGTCCAGCGGCCGTAATAGGTCATGGCCTTGCCGCCGAAGTCGCCCCCATTTTTGGTATCAGGGCCCGTCTCGAAGTCCGGGTCGTTGATCAGCACGACGACGATCTTGCCCTTGACGTCCAGGCCCTTGAAATCGTCCCAGTTGCGCTCGGGCGCGGTGACGCCGTAGCCGGCGAACACGACCGGCGCGTTCTTGATCGACACCTTGTCGACATTGGTCATGGCCGCGCGGATGGCGATCTGCTCGCCCTGGGTCACCGGCGTGTCCTCGCCGCCCTGCGCCGGGCCGCCGTTGCGGAAGAAGGCCGCCTTGACCGGCCCTGCGATGTCGAACTTGGCCAGCGGCACGTCCTGGGTCCAGGCGCGCTTGCCGTCGGTCTGCAGGTCGCCGGCCGGCTCCAGGCCGATGGCCTTCATCTGCTCGACGACATAGGCGACGGTCTTCTTCTCGCCTTCGGTGGCCGGGCCCCGGCCTTCGAATTCGTCCGAGGACAGCACCTTGATGTGCTGCGACAGCCTGGCGGGGTCGATCTTCGGCGCATCGGCGGCGTGAACCGCCATTGGCGCTGCGATCAGCGCGGTGGCGAGGAGAAGGCGTTTCATCGTCGCTACTCTTTTCGAGCGGTTCGTTTCGAGGTCGCGGACCCTAGCGGGAGGTTTTGACCGCCGCTAGGGGGCTGAGAAAAAGAGGATTACCTGACAGCGTCCTTCTCCCCTTGCGGGAGAAGGTGGCGGCCGAAGGACGTCGGATGAGGGGTCGAAGGCCGGCGCTACCCCCTCAGTCGCTCCGCGACAGCTCCCCCAGAGGGGGAGCATCTTTCTGGCGCGGCGCTCATAGATCCTCCCCCTCTGGGGGAGGTGGCCCGGAG
>LNIY01000100.1 GCA_001449105.1 Caulobacter vibrioides
GCTATAGGCCCCATCTCCTCGCCTCCCCCACTTCGCCTTCATTGGCCTACCAGACGTAAAGACCGCTTCATGGCCGCCCCCGCCCGCGCCCCCGTGCTCGCCCTCAAGGACGTTCGTCTCGCCGACGGCGCCAAGCCGCTGTTCGACGGCGTCGACCTGGCCCTGGAGCCGCGCGTCCGCGCCTGCCTGGTCGGCCGCAACGGCGCCGGCAAGTCGACCCTGCTGAAGGTTCTGGCCGCCCAGGGCGCCGAGCCCGACAGCGGCGAGCGCGCCGTGCAACCCGGCGCCAAGGTGGTGTTCGTCAGCCAGGAGCCGGAGATCACCGGCGAGACCCTGCTCGACTACTGCACGGCCGGCGGCGCCCAGGACTACGAGGCCCACGCCACCCTGGCCGACTTCGGCCTGGACTTCGCCCAGAGCACGCAAGGCCTGTCGGGGGGTGAGCGCCGCCGCGCGGCCCTGGCCCGGGCGTTCGCCGAGCAGCCCGACGTGCTGCTGCTGGACGAGCCGACCAACCACCTCGACATCTTCGCCATCCAGACGCTGGAAGAAGAGCTGGCCAACTCCAAGTGCGCGGCGCTGATCGTCAGCCACGACCGCGCCTTCCTCAACCGCGTCACCCAGCGCACCTTCTGGCTGGAGCACCGCAAGGTGCGCCGCCTCGACAAGGGCTTCGCCGAGTTCGAGCCCTGGAGCGAGCAGGTGCTGGCCGCCGAGGCCGAGGAAGAGCGCCGCCTCAACAAGAAGCTGGAAGTCGAGAACGCCTGGCTGGCCCGCGGCGTCCAGGGCCGCCGGGCCCGCAACGAGGGCCGCCGCCGCGCCCTGCTGGACCTGCGCGCCCAGAAGAAGGACATCAATTCCGAGAAGCGCGGCTCGATGTCGATGGCCGTCGAAAGCTCGGGCGCGTCGGGCAAGCGCGTGGTCGAGGCCAAGGCCCTGACCAAGAAGTTCGGCGACCGCGTCATCGTCGAGAACTTCTCGACCCGCATCCTGCGCGGCGACCGCGTGGCCCTCGTGGGTCCCAACGGCGCGGGCAAGACCACGCTGGTGCGCCTGCTGCTGGGCGAGATCGAGGCCGACGCCGGGACGGTGCAGCTGGGCACCAACCTGGAGATCGCCTATGTCGACCAGAACCGCCTGGCCCTGTCGGAAAAGATCACCGTCTGGGACTTCCTGACCCCGTCGGGCGGCGACTCCATCCTGGTGCGCGGCGTCTCCAAGCACGTGGCCGGCTACGCCAAGGAGTTCCTGTTCACCGAGGCCCAGCTGCGCCAGCCGGTCACCAGCCTGTCGGGCGGCGAGCGCAACCGCCTGCTCCTCGCCAGAGCTTTGGCCTCGCCGATGAACCTGATGGTGCTCGACGAACCGACCAACGACCTCGACATGGACACGCTCGACCTGCTGGAAGAGCTGCTGGCCGATTTCGAGGGAACCCTCATTCTGGTCAGCCACGACCGCGACTTCATCGACCGCCTGGCCACCTCGACCATCGCCATGAACGGCCATGGCGACGTGCTGGAGACCCCCGGCGGCTGGACCGACCTGATCGACCAGGCCCCGGACTTCTTCAAGGGCGCGCGCGGGGCCACCGGCGACTTCGCCACCGGCGCCCCGGCCCCCAAGGCCGCGCCCGCCGCCCAGGCCGCGCCCAAGAAGGCCACCAAGCTGTCCTACAAGGACCAGCGCCGCCTGGAGGAGTGCGAGGCCCTGATCGCCGGCTCGCCCAAGATCCTGGCCGACCTGGAAAAGAAGCTGGACGACCCCAACCTCTACGCCCGCGACCCGGCCGGCTTCGACAAGATCATGAAGGCCATCGACAAGGCCCGCGCCGACCTGGCCCAGGCCGAGGAGGACTGGCTGGTTCTGGAGGAAAAGCGCGAGGCCATGGCCGGCTGATCAGGCCGGTCCGGCCGGGCGCATCGCGGTTGATCGATTGATCGCCACGCAACCAAATGTTGCACCGATGCAATAGTCCGCGACAAACGGTCAAGCTTGCGAGAACGCCGGTTTACGCCTGTCACCAGACCCCCTAATCGCAGGCGCCGTCCAACCCGGACGCGCACCTTTTGGGGGACTTCACTTCATGCGTTTGTTCATCGGCGCCGCCGTCGCGGCCCTCGCCTTCGCCGGCGCCGCCTCGGCCCAGGACGCCAAGCCGGCCGCCAAGCCGGTCGCGCCCGCCACGACCCAGTACATCTCGATCGCCGGCGGCTACATCGGCAAGAGCGACTATGACTACAGCTTCGCCGGCGGCCGCGTCGAAGGCGAGGCCGACGCCGGCGCCCAGATCGCCGTGGCCTGGGGCTCGGCCCTGCAAGGCGCCTGGCGCGTCGAACTGGCCGGCGGCTATCGCACCCAGGACGCCGGCTCGACGGTCCGCGTGGGCTCCATCACCGCGCCCATGGAAGGCGACAAGGCCCAGATCCTCAGCTTCGACATCAACGGCTACTACGACATCCCGGTCGCCGGCCCGGTGAAGCCCTATGTCGGCGCCGGCATCGGCGTGGCCTCGGTGAAGCTCGACGACGGCCTCATCGACGACACCGGCTCGGCCCTGACCCTGCAGGCCATCGCCGGCGCCAGCGTCGCGGTTTCGCCGACCGTCTCGCTGTTCGCCGAAGCCCGCTACCAGCGCGTCGGCCCGATCCGCGTCGAGACCACCACGGCCCTGGGCGATCGCAAGTCCAAGTTCGACCTCTCCAGCGCCGGCGCCCTGGTCGGCGTCCGCTTCGGCTTCTGAGGCTGGACGTAAGGCAATACTGGAAGGGCGCGCCGGATCTGGCCCGGCGCGCCTTTTTCCATGATGCATCTTGCCGAGCTTCTCAATCCCGCAATCTCGCGACCTGAACCGTCGCGATCGCCAGCGACCACGAATAGCCGCAGCCGATTGTTTCACCCCGCAACGAGCGAACGCCGGAAAGATCACTCGTGACCGAACAAGAAGCCGACAATATCTTTTCCATGCTCATGGCCGATCTTTCGGAGAGATCCAAAGTCATCGCTGGCAGGATATCCCAGGATGAGCTTATCAATGCCGTTAATGCCGAAATCGCTGCGGGACAGCTGGTTCCGGTGAATATTCAAGTCGGAAATGATGAGGTCATCGATGATCCTGTGGCCGGCCGACGGCGATCAAGAGGAACAGCGCGTGGCGACTTCATTAAACGTCGAGATTTCACACCCCAGGAAAAATTGACGACATTGCTGACCGCGCTCGAGCTGGCGACCATCGCGCCGCCGGCAATGGCGAACCGTGTAATGGATACCATAAATTCCATATGCAAAAGCAGAGATTCCAAAACACTTCATTTGGCAAATGAACACAACCCGGACCATATACTGAATATTTCAGTAAAAGATATTGAGGAGGCGACCTCCAAATACACAGCACTTAAAACCCTGCTCTGTTCACTGACGAAGGAATTTGTCGCCACAGAACAAGCTATAGAGGGACAATGACGATGGAACCGCAACTATGGGCAGACATCCAAGCCGCGCTTAGTGGACTTAGTGCGAACCTGAGCTCAGCAGCGGCTGGGGCAGACCTCTACGAGGCCTATGTGTGGTCACTGGTTTTGGAGGCCGCGCAGAACGAAGGGGCGACGATCGTTCTCCGTGACCGGGCGGGCAACAGCCCCTCCAGCTTCTGGTTCAGAACCTCACCATCATCGATATTCTCTTCAAATCACAACTACTGCCACGCTGAAATCCGCTTCACGGACTGCCCGGTACTCGAAGCCCACGTCGGCATCTATGTCGCGGGGCGCTCCCAGGTGGCGCACGAATGTGATGTAGCCGTGGTCTATCAAAGCGAAGCCCAAACCTGTCGTGATGAGAACGTTCACCCCCGCAGCGGAAAAGCCCCACTAACCGTAGAGTGCAAATATTATATCAACTCCAGCATAGGAATCGGACTCGGGCGCGCCTTCTTGGGACTTCTGAACGATATCTATAATGGAGATCGCTTCTTTGTAGGAACGCGCCAATCCAACTCCGTTGGCAAGCTGTTCGCAAAGCATAAGAAGCACTACGAACTCGGCCTCTCGCCGCTCAACAGCCGACTGGAAGATCGTCTCCGCAATGCGTTCGAGCGCGTCTTCCGCGATTTCAAGCACGCCGCGGCCTAGGTGCCGCGGGTCAGAACCGCGAGCCACAGGCCCGATTTCAGCCCCAACTGAGCGGTGCCCCCTCTATGGCGCGGTTCTTTTCACCCTCGCCCGCCACGCCTGCGGCTCGTCGAAGCGGCCCGCCCAGAGGCCGGCCTTGTCTGCCTCGGCGTCGGATTCGGGGTCGGCGTACTGGCCTTCAAGGTCGATGGCCCAGCCGTGGCGGACCATGGCCAGGTTCAGGGAGCTGAGATCGGAGGCGCACGGCGCGGCGGCGTCCGCGCAGGGGGCGTCGGCGACGAAGCAGAGGCCCTGCCAGGCGTCGCCGTCCGAGGGCGGGCCTTCGGGGCGGCAGGCGACCTTGCGGCCGGCGATCAGCTTCTCCAGGTGTTCGCGCGAGGCCTGGCCGCAGGCGAAGGACGCGCCGTCCCTGTCGAGGCAGGTCTGGTCCGGTTCGGGGGCGTCGATGGTCCAGAGCCTGGCCCGCAGGCCCTGGATCTCAAGGGTGTCGCCGTCGATCACCCTGGCCGGGCCGAAAAGCTCGGCGCGGCCGTCGGGGCCCTGCGCCGGCTGAGCCGCGGCCGGAGCGGCCGACGAGAGGTCCACGCCGTTGCGGGCGGCGTCGGCGGCCTTGATCGGATGGACGCGGGGCCGGGCGGCGTCATAGGCGAAGACCGCCGCGATGGCGAGGCCGGCCACGACCAGCAGGCCGACCAGGATCCTCGATCCGCGCATCACTTCACCTTGGCCAGGTACGGCGCGGGCGAGCGCGCGACGCCTTCGTCGGGCACGAAGCCGGTCCAGCGGGTCAACACGCGGCCCTCCAGCCTCGACAGGGTGAACAGCGGCGCGCCGGGCCTGTAGACCTCGACCCCGAAGCGGTTGGCCTTGGCCGGCGGCGGATAGCGCAGGAACCGCACCTCCAGCCCCTCGGGCGTGGCGTGGGTGCTGCACTGGAAGGTCTCCAGCGTCTGGAAGCCCTCGCCGTGGAACTCGCAACCGCCGTTCTTCAGGGTCAGCCGCCAGGTCACCAGGATCGGCGATCCGCCGGCCGTGCGGCCGCCGTCATGGGTGTAGGCATAGACGCCGTCCCAGCTTTTCGCCGGGCTCGCCGAGAGCAGGGCGAGCGCCAGGGCGCTGGTCAGCAGGGATGAGAGCATCGGGCCGGCTCCTCGCAAGGCGGGACGGCCGACCGACTGGTGGCGGCGCTTTCCCCCGTCGGAAGGAAAAGCGGTGCTGGCGGCGGGGTTCCGCGGACTCTGGCCCTCACTATTCGTCATCCCGGAAAGCCCGCAGGGCTTATCCGGGACCCAGGTGACTGGGCGCGGCGGTTGGTTCAGGCGGTCGCCGACGTCGTGCGGCGGCCCTGGGTCCGGGCTCTTCGCTTCGCTGCGGCCGGGATGACGAAGCTAGAGCACCCCTACCCCATCCGCGCGGTCATCAGGAAGCGCTGGCGGCTTTCGGCGGCCTTGCGTTCGAGTTCCAGCCGCTCCCGCTGCTCGGTGGCGTCGAGCATGGATTCCAGCAGGCGCGAGAAGTGCAGGCGCATGGCCTGGCGGGCGGCCTTGGGGTCGCGGCGACGCAGGGCCTCGACCACCGCCACGTGCTCGGCCTGGCGGGCGTCGCCGTCGTGGTGGCAGATCGACTGGTGGGTGCGGCGGACCTCCGGATCCTCCATGCGGAATTTCCAGAGGGTCTTGATGGTGTGGATGATCACCCGGTTGCCCGAGGCGGCCGCGATGGTCATGTGGAACTCGCGGTCGACGGCCGTGGAGCGAGCGTCGTCGTCGCCGGCCGCCACCATCTGGGCCAGCAGGTCGTCGAGCTTGGCCAGGTCCGCGTCGGAGATGGTCGGGGCGGCCAGGGCGGCGGCCTCGCTCTCGAACAGCGAGCGGGCCTCGGTCAGTTCGAAGGCGCTGACCGTGGGCAGGGCCCCCTCGGCGCCGGCCGCGCCGTCGGCCCCCGCCGGCGCGCAGACATAGACGCCCGAGCCGGCGCGGATGCGCAGAACGCCCCTGGCCTGGAGGGCGATCTCGGCCTCGCGGACGGTGACGCGGCTGACGCCCAGCCGCTCGGACATCTCGCGCTCGCCGGGCAGCCGCGAGCCCGGCGGAAACTCGCCCGCGCGAACCATGTCCGCGATCTTGTCGGCGATTTCCTCGAACAGGCGGCGGTCGGCCATGGCGCCCCTCTAGTGTGGTGTTGCATCCAAAGCCTTGCCCGAACCGGACTGGAATTGGAATAGCAAACTGGTAGGCGCCGGGGTTCTCCCCACTTCCTCGACGCCTGGAGCCTGCGCAAGACAAGCCCCAGCCTCTTCAACGACTTAAACGCTCGTCATCCCGGCCGCAGCGAAGCGGAGAGCCGGGACCCAGGGGCCGGCGCGGCGCGGTCGCCCCTGGGTCCCGGATCGGCCTGCGGCCGTCCGGGATGACGGCCGTGGGAGACTACAGCCGCGCCCGGATCGAGATGAAGAACTGCTGGCCGAAGTACTGGTAGTTGCGGGTGCTGCCCGGCACCGGCATCGAGTCGATCTTGACCTCGTTGAACAGGTTCAGGCCCTGCAGGCGGATGTCGACCTTCTTGTTCAGCTTGTACTGGACGTTGAAGTCGAAGGCGTCGCTGCCCGAGATGTAGCGCAACTGGGCGTTGCCGCCGACGAAGTCCTGGTAGTAGCGCGAGCGGTAGCGGTAGATGCCCTGCACCGACAGCGGGCCGTGCTCGTAATAGAGCTGGGCCGACAGCACGTGCTTGGAATAGCCGTTCAGGCCCGCGGCCGGGATCATGCCGCCGGTCACCGCGCCCGTGTCGTCGATGACGTCGCCCAGCCGGATGTCGTGGTTCTTGAAGTTGGTGACGGCGTAGTTGTAGCTCAGCTTGCCGCCGAACCCGTCCAGCGGCTTGGGCAGCCAGCTGAACTTGTTGGAGAGCGTGAATTCCGCGCCGTAGACGTGGCTCTTGTCGTCGCTGTTCTGGGTCTGGGTGACCGGCACGGTGACGTTCTGGCCGTCGATGACGAACTGCTCGTCGATGGTCACCGGGATGAAGCCGCCGGTGAACTGCTTGTAGTACAGGGTCGTGGCCAGGAGGGTGTCGCGGTTGGCGTAGTATTCCAGCGCCACGTCGGCGTTCCACGACATGATCGGCTTCAGGCGCGGGCTGCCGCTGGCGACGATCTCGCCGATGGCGTCCTGGATCGAGGTGAAGTCGGTCCCGTCCTGCAGGGTGATGGTGCGGCCGGCGGCCAGGCTGCTGGGGGCCGGCCGCGACATGGCGCGATAGAGGGCGATGCGGCCCACGGTCTTGGGCGTCAGGTCGAAATTGGCGTTGACGCTGGGCAGCACGCGGAAGCTGGAGGCCTTGATCCGGGTGTCGTCGAAGGCGCCGGTCTCGACCAGGCGGATCGAGCCGTCGCTGTTGCTGACCACGTCCAGCTCGGCCCGCAGACCCTTGGAGACGACGCTGGTGTCGACCACGCGGACGCCGAATTGCCGCGCACCGGCATGCCGGCCGCCTCGCCCTTGTAGGAGGCCATGACGTAGCCCGACCACACGGTCTCGGTGACGTCGGCGTTGGCCACCGAGCGGGTGTCGCCGCTGCCGCCGGGATCCTCGGTCCCCAGATAGTTGCGGAACTGGCAGAGGGTGTCGAAGGTCGCCCAGCTGCGCACCGAGTGATTGGGCGCGTCGCCCAGATAGTCCGACTGCGGGAAGTTGGTGCGGCAGGCCAGGTTCACGGCCCTGTCGACCGCCAGGCTGGCCTGGTCGATGGTGACCAGGTCGTCATAGGTGGTGTAGCGGCGGCGCGAATAGCGGGCGCCGGCGTCGATGCGGCTGATGAAGCCGTCCAGATCGTAGCGGGCGTCGAAGCGGGTCGCGAAAATGCGGTCCTTCTTCTCCTCCTCCTCGCGGGTCAGGCGGGCGTCGTCGCTGTAGAGCGACCAGTCGTCGAGATTGAAGCGCGGATCGACCGTCAGCACCGGGGCGAAGCCATTGCGGGCGTCGTAGGTGAAGGGGATGCGCTGGTTGTTGATCGCCGTGCGGGCTCCGTAGATGTCGAGCGGATCGGTGCGCAGGCGGGTCGAGCGGGTCAGGTCGGTACGGGTGGTCTGGCTGTAGGAGACGTCGGCGCTCAGCGTCAGGCGATCGGTGGCCTTGAACTCGAAGTCGCCGCCGCCGCCGATGTACTCTTCCTGCCGCTGGAACAGGGTCGAGACCGACTGCAGGGTGCTGTTGCCGGTGGCGTACAGCAGCCGGTGCTGGTCGTCGTACTGCACGTTGCGCAGGGCGTAGCGGGTCTCGGCGAAGCCCAGGTCGTGGCGGTCTTCCTCGTAGTTCCGCTTGGAGTATTCGACGTCGAGATTGATGTCCCAGCGGTCGTTGGGCTGCCACTGGACGGCGCCGAAGATCGCGTCGCGCTTTTCCTTGGCGGTCAGCTGGCGGAAGGTGATCGAGTTGGGCGCCAGGTAGAACGGCGTGCCGGCCGCGGCCTGGGCGCGGGTGACTTCCGTACAGTTGCCGGTGGCGTTGATGTTGGCGTTGCAGGCCAGCCAGGTGTTGGAGGCGACATAGCTTTCGGCCGGGTCGTCGACCTGGTTGCGCTGGACGCCCAGCGACACACCGACCTCGCCCAGCTTGCCCAGTTCGTACTGGTCGACATAGCTGGCCGTGCCGCGCCAGCCCCAGGGATCCGAGCCGGTGATCCGCTTCTGGTAGGGATTGTAGTTGCCCTTCAGCTCGCCCTGGACCAGCCGCTTGCCGTAGTCGAGCGGCTTCTTGGTCTCCATCTCGATGGTGCCGGCCACGCCGCCCTCGATCAGGTCGGCCTGCTGGGACTTGTAGATCTTGATGCCGTTGAACAGCTCGGACGGGAACTGGCCGAAGTTGACGGCGCGGTCGCCGCTGCCGTTCGAGGCCTCGCGGCCGTTGAAGGTGGTGGCCGACAGGAACGAGCCCAGGCCCCGCAGCGACACTTCCGTCGGGCCGTAGTTGCCGCGGTCGGCGGTGGCGCCGGTGATGGTCATGATCGCTTCGCCGATCGACTGGCCCGGCAGGTCGCCGATCTCGTTGGCCGACAGGGCGTCGACGATGGCCGTCGTGTCGCGCTTGACCGCGATCGAGTTCTGCATGGTCTGGCGGACGGCGCTGACCACCACCTCGTCGACGGCGTTGTCGGTGATCGGCTGGTCGGCCGGGGCCTCCTGGGCCGAAGCGGCGGCGGCCATGGCGACGACCGAGGCGGCCGCGCCGCAGCTCAGGATCGTCCGCAGCCGGACGCGGATGGTGTTCGTCGGGCGCATATCGGCTCCCTCCCCCTGGTTCTTTTCTTATGCCGCGGAACCTGCGACCTGGCCGGCCGCGCGTCAAGGCGGATTCTTATACCAGTTGCGAGATTTATCAGGCCAATTTACTCGCGATATCGCCGGACCAGATTTTATACCAATTTAGACCAGTTGCGGGAGAACGCAGGCGGGGATCCAAGCCGGCTTTGAATATGTGGCTCGGCCGAGGTCCCTCCCAAGCCTCGGCTTGGGTCCCCGCCTTCGCGGGGATTTTACGGGCTGTGGAGCGGCGGCCCGGGAATGTCGATCCGCCAGGCATGGCCGCGTTTTAATTGGCTGTCCCAATCGGGCCGCGATAGACGACGATCGGTTGAGTCGCTTGGTGAGGAACGCGTGCGGAGAGTTCATCGGGGCCTGTCGGGCATCCTTCTGGCCACCCTCGGGGCTTTTGCGACCAGCGCGGTCGCCGAGGAGGCGAAGCCCTCGCCCTTCGCGTCGCGCCTGGCCCAGGCGATCGCGCCCCTGGACGTCAAGCCGGACGGCCTGTCGGGCGCGGGCGCGCCCATCCTGTCGGAGGCCGTCGCCGCCAGCCGCTACGTGCTGATCGGCGAGAGCCACCACACCCGCGAGATCCCGGCCCTCACGACCCAGGTCTGCCGCCTGATGGCGCCCTCCGGCCTGACCGCCATGGCCATCGAGACCGGCCCCGAAGCGGCCCGCGCCGTCGATTCCGCCATGCGAGCCAAAGACCGCGAATCCCGGATCGCCGATTTCGTACGCGCCCATCCGGACGGCGTCGCCTTCTTCAACGGAAGCGATGAAGTCCGCATGGCCGGCGATTGCGCCGCCGCCGCCGGACCGAAGTTCAAGCTCTGGGGACTGGACCAGGAGTTCCTCGGATCCAGCGGCCACCTGCTCGAGGAAATGCTGGCCTCGAAGCCAGGGCCCCGCGCCCGGGCCGCCCTCACCGATCTGGCCGCCCAGGACCGCAAAGCCACCGCCGCCGCGCTCGCGTCAGGCTCGCCTTTCGACCTCTTCCTGCTCTCGGCCGCGCAGGATGATCTTGATCAGGCCGCCGCCGCGGTCGCGCGGGACGGCGGGGCGCGCGTTCGGCATCTGTTTGGCCTGCTGACGGAAAGCCGCGCCATCTATCAGGCGTCGCGGTCGGGCCAGGGCGACGCCAACGGCCGCCGCGCAAGGCTGATGAAGCGCACATTCGCCGCCCGTCTCGCCGAAAATCCCGACGCGCGGGTCCTGCTGAAGTTCGGCGCCAACCATGCCTACAAGTCGCTCAATCCGCTCGATCAGCGCGACCTCGGCGCCTATGTGGCCGAGCGCGCCGAGGGCGAGGGCGTCTCGGCCCTGCACATCATCGTGCTGGGGGCCAAGGGCTCGCAAGGCGGTTATGGCGGCGTCGGGCGGCCAGCCGTCGTGCGTTCCTTCGACATGATGAACGACAAGGACCCGGACTGGCGCAGGGACGCCACGCTCGCGCAGGCGGCCAACGCCGCGCCGGGATCGTGGATGCTGGTGGATCTCCGGACGCTCCGGACCAAGGCCTTGCTGGCGTCGGCGCCGCCGCAATGGCGTGAACTGGCGCTTGGCTACGACATCGCCATCCTGGCCCCGACGTTCACCGCATCCAGCCTGCTCGGCGTGGAGAAACCCGCGACGCGTTGATCTCGTCGCCCCAGTCCGACGCGCGGTTCCCGCCGCCTGGCTGACCCCAGGAGGCGGGAACGGTAGCGGAGCGTTACGGCGTCAGCTGGCTGCGCAGACCCGGCACGGCGGCGGCCAGGTCGTCGGCGACCAGCTTGGAGAACACCCGCGCGCCGGCATCGCCCACGTGGGTGTAGTCGAACTTGCGCACCTGCTGGCCGCGCGGGCCGGTCTCGGTGGTGGCGACGTCCGGCAGGCGGGCCTCTTCGGCCGCGCGGGGCGGCAGGGTCGTGCCGGCCCTGGCGGCCTCGACCTCGCTCTCGATCGGCTCGGCCTGGGCCAGCTTCATGGAGTCGACGGGCCCCAGCTTCTGGACGATGCGGGCGCTGGACTTGTTGAGGTCGACCAGCGGCGTCTGCGTCTGGACCGCGACCTTGCGCACCTCCTCGGACCAGACGTCCAGCGTGTTCTTAAGCTGCCCCTTGGCGAACTCGCGGCGGGTCAGCGGGGTCAGCAGCACCGGCTGGGCGCCGGCCGCCCGCACGTCCTCGACGAAGCGCTTGAGGTTGGCCGGAAACTCGGTGGCCAGGTCGGTCCAGCGCTCGCCCTTGGACGACTGGTCGTTGTGGGCGAACTGGATCAGCACGTAGGTCGCCGCGTAGCCCGGGACCTTGGCTTCGGAAAGCGCGATGTCCCACGAGCCCTCGGCGCGGTAGCTGCGGGTCGAGCGCCCGCCCCGGCCCAGGTTCAGGCAGGCCACCGACGACTTGACGTGATAGTCGCAGAAGGCCGAGCCCCAGCCGCTGCCGACGGCCGTGGTGGAGTCGCCCACCAGGATCACCTTGTAGGGCTTGATCGGCGCGGCGTCGGTGCGCGGCTCGCGCTCCTTCACCGGGCCGGGCGGCTGGGCCAGGGCGGCGGGCGCGGCGGCCAGCAGGGCCAGGGTCGCGAGCATCGCGGTCGTCTTGTGGTTCATCGGATCCTCCCTGTTGTTGTTGGCCGCACTGACGGCGGCCTGGACGGGATCGGGATGCCGCCCTCGTCCTTCGACAAACTCAGGATGAGGACGACTGACAACGTCGCCTCACCCAAAAAATCCTCATCCTGAGCCTGTCGAAGGACGAGGATTTTCCTTCCGCAGAAGGCGCTGGAGACAGCCCTACGAGAAGGCCAGGCCCCCGTTGATGTCGAGGTTCACGCCGGCCAGGAACGAGGCGTCGCTGGACGCCAGGAACGCCACGGCGGCGGCCACTTCTTCCGGCGCGCCCTCGCGGCGCAGCGGGGTGTTGCCGGCCACGGCCGCGCGGCCTTCGGGCTTGGAGAAGATGTCGTGGAAGCTGGTGCCGATCAGGCCCGGGCACAGGGCGTTGACGCGGATGCCGCGCGGGCCCAGCTCCTTGGCCCAGCCGCGGGTCAGGGTCATCATCGCGCCCTTGGAGGCGGCATAGACGCTGGCGCCGGGGCCGCCGCCGTCGCGGCCGGCCTGCGAGGCGATGTTGACGATGGCCGCCCCGTCCGGGATGTGCGGCAGGGCCGCCTTGGTGACCAGGAAGGCCGACTTCAGGTTCAGGGTCATGACCTGGTCGAAGAAGGCCTCGTCCATATCGGCCAGGGTCTTGCGGGCCACCATGCCGCCGGCCAGGTTGACCAGGATGTCGATCTTGCCGGTGATCGCCGCTGCGGCGGCCACCAGGCCTTCGACCTCGGCAGCATTGGTGACGTCGGCGCGGTGCAGCACGGCCTTGCCGCCGGCCGCCTCGATCCGCGCGGCGGTCTCCTGGGCCGACGCCTCGTCGCCGCGATAGTTGACGACCACCGTGGCGCCCTCGGCCGCCAGGCGCAGCGAAACCTCGCGGCCGATGTCGCGGCCGCCGCCGGTGACCAGCGCGACCTTGCCTTTGAACCTCATGCGGGTCCCCTTTTTACTGACTGTCCGAGGAAGGCGCCGGCACGGGCGATGCGCGCCCGCCCAGCAGCCAGAGAGAAGCCACGCCCAGCGGCACGATGACCGCCGCCAGGACGAAGATCGGGGCGTAGCCGTGCTGGGTCATCGCCGGCACCAGCCAGGTGGTGACCAGGGTGCCGGCCACGGCCGCCGTGCCGCCGACGCCCGCGATCGTGCCGACGGCGCCGCCGCCGTAATAGTCGCTGGGCAGGGTCTGGATGTTGTTGATGGCCACCTGGAAGCCGAACAGGATCACGGCGATCAGCAGCACGGCGGCCAGCGGGGTCGCGGCCTTGGCCGTCAGCAGCAGGGCCGGCAGCATGATCGCCCCGCCCAGGGTGACGGCGAACCGACGGGCCGACAGGGTCTTCCAGCCGCGCCGGATCAGCGCGCCGGAAAGCCAGCCGCCGCCCAGGCTGCCCAGCATGGCGCCGACGAACGGCACCCAGGCGAACAGGCCGATCTGGCGCACGTCGAAGCCGAAGGTCTCCGACAGGTAGATCGGCAGCCACGAGACGAACAGCCACCAGACCGGATCGAGGAAGAAGCGCGAGACGATGATCGCCCAGCTCTGCTTCTGCTTCAGCAGTTGCGAGAGGTTCGGCGACCAGCCGGCCTTGGAACCGGCCTCGCCGCGATCGGCGATGTGGGCGCGCTCGGCCTCGCTCAGCCAGGGGTGGGCGCCGGGGTCGGCGCGGTAGACGAAGAGCCAGGGCAGCAGCCACAGGAAGCCCAGCACGCCGACCACCAGGAAGGTGGCCCGCCAGCCGACCAGCTCGAACAGCAGGGCCACCAGCGGGGCCGAGACGATGGCCCCGATGGCCGCGCCGGAATTGAAGATGCCCTGGGCCAGGGCCCGCTCGCGGGGCGGGAACCACAGGGCGTTGGCCTTGACCGCGCCGGGCCAGTTGCCGGCCTCGCTGATGCCCAGGGTCACGCGCAGCAGGGCCAGCAGGCCCAGCGAGCGCACGACGCTGTGGGCGGCGATCGACACCGACCACACCAGGATCGAGACCGCGAAGCCCATCCGCGTGCCGATGACGTCGAACACCTTGCCGAACAGCGACTGGCCGCAGGCGTAGGCGATCATGAAGATGGTCACCAGGAGCGCGTAGTCGGCCTTGTCGGCGCCGATGTCCTTCGACACCGCCGGCCACATGACGGCGAGAGCGTTGCGGTCGATGTAGTTGATGACCGTGGCCAGCCCGACCAGACTGACGATCAGCCAGCGAAGCCCGCCCTTCATTGCGCGCCGCCCTTGCCGTCGAAGCGGGCGAAGTGGCCCTTCCAGCTGATCGCCTTGCCGTCGACGGTCGCCTTGTGGGCCGCGCCGGCTTCGGCGCTGTCGGCGATGGCCAGGGTGATCGTGCGGCCGCCGGCCAGGACGATGGTCACCACGTCGGCGTCGGCGGTGCGTTCGTGGCGCAGGGCCTCGATGCGGCTGGTGCTGCCTTCGGTGGTCTCGGCCGAGGGATCATAGGCACCGTGCGGCTCGAGCACGCCGACGAAGGTGGTCTCGCCCGGGCTCTTCACGCGCTGGATCAGCACCGGCTCGCGGCGCAGGTTGAACTTGGGATCATTGGCGCCGCTCTCGGCGATGATCACCTGGGTTCCGGCCGGCGGCAGCATGCGCCAGGTGTAGAACCGCTCGCCGGCGATCCAGGTCAGGCGGGCGTTGGCCTGGTCGGGCGTTCCCGTCGCGTCGACCCACAGGTGCTGGTAGCCGTCGTCCTTGCCCAGCACCGGCCGGGCGGCCAGGTTCTGCTGCAGCGGGAAGCCGGCGTCGATGATGTGGCCGGCAAAGTGCAGCGGCAGGTCGTACTGGGCCGGCTTGTCGCCCTTGACCTTCAAGAGGTCGAGCACCAGCGGCGGGCCCTTGCCGGCGTCGACCTGGACGATCGAGCGGCGGAAGGTCACGCCCGGCCAGGCCCCGGCCATCTCGGCGGTGCTGATCTTGGCGCCGCCCTCGGCCGAGAAGAACAGCTGCCGGGGCGCCAGGGTGTTGGCGACCTTGACCTTGCCGTCGAACTGGCTGGTCTCGTTCACCACCAGGGTGTTGTGGGCCACGGTCTGCTTGGCCCAGGTCTCGTTTTCCTTGAGGTAGCGGCCGCCGTCCTTGGCCTCGATGTTGAGGAAACGGGCCGCGCCGTAGTCCGTCACGATCGGCCGGCCGGCGTCGTAGAGGATCCAGTTCAGCTTGTCGTAGTGGCCATGGCCCATGCCCTGGGCGGTGTTCTTGACGGCCACCACCTCGTCCTCGTCGCCGGGGCCGGCGCGCATCACCGCGATCGCGCCCTGGTCGCCGTCGGGACCGTCGCGGAACAGCATCGAGGCGTAGGGGAAGGGCTTTTCCTTGCCGGCCGCGAGGTCACGCGCCACGGCCAGGCCGTCGGGCGTCAGGGTGGTGCGGTCCTGCCAGCGGGCGATCGACAGCAGCGCCGGGTCCTTGGTCGCACCATAGGCGATGGCGATCGACTGGTAGAGCTCGTCGGTCTTGAGGCTCTTTTCCAGCAGGGCGTCGTTGAACGGGAAGAAGTAGCCGTCATAGGTCAGCTGCACGGCGGCCTTGACCGCCTTGGTCAGCACGCCGTCGCGGTACTGGAAGATCTTGCGGCCCGGCTCGTTCTCCTCGATCGCATGGGCGAAAACCACGAACGGCTGCAGGGCGTAGCGCTGGTAGTACGGCCCCTCGGCATAGTAGCCGTCGGGCGAGAACAGCTGGTCGATCTGCTTGAGGAAGCCGACCTTGCCCGAGCGGTCCGTGCCCTTCAGGGCCTTTTCCACCATCACCGGGTCGCGCAGCACGTAGCCGGTCATGCCGACGGCGGCGCAGGCCCAGGTGGCGTGGTTGTGGATGATGTCGAAGACCTGCGGCTGGTCGTCGGCGATGAACTTGGCCATCGGCCGGAAGACGCCGTCGTCGATGGTCTTGCGGTCGGCCTCGCTGAGCGTGTCGCGGATCGCGTCGTAGCCCTGGATCGAATAGACCACCCAGACCGCGTCGTTCAGGCTCTGCCAGAACAGCTTGCCGGCCGAGTTGTTCTTGGCGGCCGGGTGCAGGCCCAGTGTCGGATAGAGCCTGGCGTATTCCAGCAGCAGCCGCTTGGCGTAGTCGGCATAGGCCGCATCGCCGGTGGCGCGGTACAGCATGCCCGCGCCGTAGATGGCCATGTAGTTGCGCTTGTGCTGCTCGTGGGTGCGGCCGCCGCCCGGATCCTTGGGCACGGGCACGTCGATGCCGGCCTTCATGGCCGCGTCGACCTCCTTGCGCACCCGCTTCAGCTCGGCGGCGAACATCGGATAGCGCTGACCCTCGGTGCGCATGGCGGCCAGATCCGCCCCGCCGATCAGCACCGGACCCTGCCCGGCCTGGACCTGCACCGGCGAGCTCCCCGCCTGGGCCATGGCGGCTCCCGCCGGCAAGGCCGTCGAGATCAGCAGCACCAGGGCAAGGCGCCCTACCTGTCGGCGAATGTTTCCCACGCTTCAACTCCCACGCGGCTCTCTGGCCGCTCCGCTGACTGACGCCAAAACGGCATACATGGATGCAGACCATTTGTCCTAGCAAAAAGTAGAGCGGAGTCGAAAAATTGGTTCTCTCATTTTTCTATACCAATTTGGCAACTGGTCTACTCACCCATGCCCGACCTCCCCCGCGAAGGCGGGGCCCAAGCTGGCTGTCCGAATGGGGCGCGGGCGTGAACGCCCCGCCGCCTCGGCTTGGATCCCCGCCTTCGCGGGGAGGATCGGAGAGAGAGGCGCCCGCTTGCCAAGGGCGGGGGAACAACATAGCTATACATATAGCACGCTATGTAGATGGATTGACGCCATGACCGACCTCGTCTCCGACCGCGCCGCCCTGTTCCTGGGCAGCCGCCTCAAGCGCCTGGCCGAACGGATGCAGTCGCAGGTGACGCGGCTGGTGGAAAAGGCCGAGCTGCCGCTACAGCCCAGCCACATGCCGGTGCTGGGCACGCTGGACCGCGACGGGCCGCAGACGATCGGCGCCCTGACCGAGGCCATGCAGGTGGCCCAGCCCACCGTCACCCGCGCCGTCGCCCGCCTCACCGAGCTTGGCCTGGTGGAGACCAACCGCGAACACCGCGACCAGCGCCACAAGACCATCCGCCTGACGCCGGAAGGCCGCGCGGCGCTGGACCGCGCCAAGATGCTGGTCTGGAACCGGGCCGAGGCCGCCGTCGAGGAGGTGCTGGCGCAGCTGGACCCGTCGTTCCTCGACCAGCTGACGAAGCTGGAGGCCCTGCTGGCCCAGGAGCCGCTGGACGTCCGCGCCGCCCGCCACGTCGAGGCCGGCGTGAGCATAGCCGAGTTCGGCGACGACCTGGCCCCGGCCTTCAAGTCCATCAACATGGAGTGGCTGGAGGACATGTATGAGGTCGAGCCCGTCGACCTGAAGGTGCTGGACCATCCGCGCGAGGCCATACTCGACCACGGCGGCGCCATCCTGTTCGCCATCGTCGAGGGCGTCGGGCCGGTCGGAACCTGCGCGCTGAAGCCCTCGGGCGGCGGCGCGATCGAGCTGACCAAGATGGGCGTGCTGAAGTCGTCGCGCGGCGCCAAGATCGGCGAACAGCTGCTGGCCGCGACCATCGCCCGCGCCAAGGCCATGGGCGCGGCCCCGCTCTACCTGCTCAGCAACAGGAAGTCGGCCGCCGCCGTGCACCTCTACGAGAAGCTGGGCTTCGTCCACGACGAAGCGATCATGGCCAGGTACGGGGCGTCCTACGAACGCTGCGACGTGGCGATGGTGTATCGGGGGTAGGCGCCCCTCTTTGAACCCTCTCCCAGCGGGAGAGGGAGGGGCCCAGGCGAAGCCTGGGAGGGTGAGGGGTTACACTGGCTGACGGCGTGCCGGCACGCCGTCTTCGGGCCTACACCCTCACCCCAGCCCTCTCCCCATGGGAGAGGGAGCGCACGAGCTACTCCACCTCGGTAGCCCGGGCCGGACGCGCCTTGTCGGGCGTGGTCCCCTCGCCCGTGAACGGCGACAGGCGGAAGCTGACGCGCGTGGGCTCCAGCTTGGTGCGGTACTTGCCGTGCGGCTGGCCGACGTGGTTCCAGGTGGTGTCGCCGCCGACGCCCCATTGGGCGGCGTCGACGATCAGGGTCGACTCGCCGTGGGGGATGATGTCGGACGACTTCCAGGTTCCGGCCGGGCGGCGGTAGAGGTCCTGATAGGGGAAGGCCAGGGCCTGCATCATCAGCGGCTTGTCGGCGTCGACCCGCAGGCCGCCCGCCCCTGCGCCCGACAGCTCCATCCAGCGGACGTCCAGCTTGTTGCCGGTGTCCTGGGGCCGCATGTAGTCGTGGTTCTGGTCGGCCAGGGCCCCGCGCCACAGGCCGATCGGGGCCGAGGTGTAGCGGTCGACATAGCTCTCGTGCGGACCGCGGCCGTACCATTCGACGGTCCTGGGCGCGCCCGGCAGGGTGAACCACAGGCCCACGCGCACCGGCGGCGGCAGGTCGTCCTTCAGCGGCTCCAGGTCGCCGGTCACCTGCACCGAGCCGTCGCCCGCCATGACGTAGGTGGTGGTGAAGCGGGCCGCGCCCGCGCCCAGGGCGTACTCGACGATCACCCGCGCCTCGTCCTCGCCCTTGTGCACAGCCAGGGCCCGCACCTGGCGGGCGTCGGTCATCACCCGCCAGGGCTTCTGCTGGGCGACCGTGCCGTTGAGGGTGTCGTTGTCGGTCTCGGCGCGGAAGAAGTTGGGCGCGCCGCCCTTGGCCAGCACCGCCCCGCCCTTGGCGTAGGACGAAACAAGGCCGGTGGCGCGGTCGATGCTGAGGCTGGCGCCGGCCGCCTCCAGCACCACCGCGTCCCTGGTCTCCTTCAGGGCCACCGCGCCCTTGCGCTCGGCCGGCTCGGCGTTCCAGGCGGCATAGGGGAACTGCTCCCAGCCGACCACGTAGCCGGCCGGCGTCAGCGGCACGGCGCCGGCCTTGGCCCGGGCCCTTACGGTGACGAAGTATTCCGCCCCCGGCTTGGGCTGGACCTTGGGCAGCGGCAGGACGACGCGCTGCTGGCCGCGCGCCTTGACGTCCAGGGCCGGCAGGGCGCCGGCGGCGATCTCGACGCCGTTCTCCTCCAGCACCCAGTCGAAGTCGAAGCCCGACAGGTCGCGGAAGTCGTGGCGGTTGACGACGGTCAGCGAGCCGTTGAACGCCGCGAAGGCGGAAAACTGGATCGGCGAGAGCACCTTGCGCACCTCGTAGAAGTGCGGATTGGGCGTGCGGTCGGGCTGGATCATGCCGTCGCCGAACTCGATGTCGCCGCCCGGGTTCTTGCCGTACTCGCCGCCGTCGCCCCAGTAGCGCCGGCCGTCCTTGGCGTAGCGGTACATCGACTGGTCGACCCAGTCCCAGATGAAGCCGCCCTGCAGCTTGCGGTGCTTGTAGATGGTGTCCCAGTAGTCCTTGAAGTTGCCGCCGCCGTTGCCCTGCATGTGGGCGTATTCGCACTGGATCATCGGCTGGGTGCGGCTGGGGTCGAGCGCCCAGTCCACCATCTTCTCGATGTCGTCGTACATCGGCGCGTAGATATCGACGTAAGCGTTGGGCTGGTGCTCCCAGTCCAGCGTGCCCCAGCCGAGATAGGAGATCAGGCGCGAGGGATCGCGCTTGCGGGCGGCCGCGGCGGCCTTCTCGAAATTGGGGCCGATGCCGGCCTCGTTGCCGAGAGACCAGAAGATCACCGACGGGTGGTTCTTGTCGCGCTCGACCATGTTCATCACCCGGTCGAGGTGCGCGCCCTCCCAGGCCGGGTCGAAGCCCAGCTGCATCTGCTCGCGCAGCGCCGGAACCTTGTTGCCGTAGTCCATGTAGGCGTGGCTCTCGATATTGGCCTCGTCCATCACATAGAGGCCGTACTCGTCGGCCAGGGCGTAGAAGCGCTCGTCGTTGGGGTAGTGCGAGGTGCGCACGGCGTTGATGTTGGCCCGCTTCATCAGCTCGATGTCACGGCGCATGCTCTCCTCGGAGATGACGTGGAAGGTCTCCGGATCGTGCTCGTGGCGATTGACGCCGCGGATGACGATGGGCTTGCCGTTGACCACCACCAGGCCGTCCTTGATCTCGACGGTGCGGAAGCCGATGCGCTGGGGCGTGGCCTGGACCACCTTGCCCTTGGCGTCCACCAGCTCGACCAGCAGGGTGTAGAGGTTGGGGGTCTCGGCGGTCCAGGCCTTGACGCCGGGGACGGCGGCATTGAGCACGACCGTTCGGGCCGCGCCGGGGGCGACCCTGGTCTCGGTCTTCAGGACTTCGCGTTCGCCGTCCAGCAGGGTCATGCGGGCGGTCAGCGGAACCTTGCGGGCGGTGAGCGACAGCTCGGTCGCCAGGGTCCCGTCGCGATAGGCCTTGTCCAGGCCCGCCTTGACGAACAGGTCGCCGGCCCGGGCCTGGGGAACGGCCTTCAGGTAGACCGACCGCTCGATGCCCGAGACCCGCCAGAAGTCCTGGTCCTCCAGGTAGGAGCCGTCGGCCCAGCGGTGCACCTGGACGGCCACGAGGTTCTGGCCCGGCCTGACGTGTTTCGTCACGTCGAACTCGGCCGGCAGCTTGGAGTCCTCGTAATAGCCGACCTCCACGCCGTTGACCCACACGCGGTAGGCCGCCCCGGCCGCGCCGATGTGCAGGATCACGTCCTGGCCGCTCCAGGTCGCCGGGACCTCGAAGGTGCGGCGGTACGAGCCGACCGGATTGGCGGCGTGCGGGATCAGCGGCCGGTTGGCCGGGAACGGATAGGTGATGTTGTTGTAGCGGGCCTGGTCGTAGCCTTCCGCCTGCCACATGGCCGGCACCTTGATGCTCTTCCAGGATGAGGCGTCGTAGTCCGACTTTTCGAAGCCGGCCGGCGTGTCATCGGACGACGGCGAGAAGTGGAAGGCCCACTGACCGTCCAGCGACAGGTAGCGGGCCGACCTGGCCATGTCGCCGGCCAGGGCCAGCTCGCGGCTCTCGAACGGGAAGTGGGTGGCGGCCGCGGGCATCTTGCCGCGGGCGTTGACGGCGGGGTTTTCCCAGTCGGGACGGGCGGGATCCACCTGCACCGGATCGACCTTGGGCTGGGCGATCGCCGCCCCCGCCAGCACCATGACCGACATGGCCGCGCCGGCCGCCAGGATCTTCCGCATGCAACGCCTCCCAGAACGCTCGCCCGTTGGATCGGGCGAGGCCTGTGTAGCATGCGGGATTCATTTGTCAGACAAAAGAGCACCGCTACGTCAGCCCAGCTGGAACTTCGGCGGCGGCAGGGTCAAGCGGACGTCGGACATCGCCTCGCCGCCGAAGAACCGGACCAGCAGGGCCTGCACGTCGGGGTGAGCCTCGAAGACGTTGTGGCCGGCGTTCTCGACGATCACCCTGGCCTTGCGCCGGAACTGGGCCGCCACCTCTTCCTGCTCCTCCAGCGGCGTGCGGCCGTCCAGCGTGCCCGCCAGCAGCAGGGCCGGATGGTCGATGCGGATCGGCTCGCGGAAGCCATCGCCCAGGTCGACGCCCGGGATCGCGCCCAGCAGGTGCGGCATGGGAAAGTTCAGCGCGTCGCCCAGCACGGCCTGCTGCGCCTCGCGCCGCACCACGGCCAGCTTGCCCGGCGAGATCCCCGAGGCCAGGTCCATGGCCGCGGACATGCCGCCGACGCCGAGCAGGCCCACGAACTCGTCGAGGAACGGCGCCAGCACGTCGGTCCTTCCCGCGTCGAGCGCCAGGTACAGCCCCGGCAGCATGACCAGGGTCCGCGGATTGGCGATCAGCCCGCCCGCCATCAGCTGGATGGCGAAGCCGCCCAGCCGCAACTCGACCGGCGCGCCGTCCAGCCTGGCGGTCAGGCTCACCGGCGCGGCCTCCAGGCGCGCGTGCACCCGCCGCATCAGCGCCGGAAAATCGGGGATCGCCGCCCGCACGGCGGGATCGGCGTCCAGCAGCGCGTCCACCCGGGCGAGATAGGCGTCGATCCGGGCCGGGCGCTTCACCGTCTGGTCCTGGCCCTCCAGGCTGGCCAGGGCCACGCGACCGACCCTGTCGCCGTGACGCTTGAGCACCGACAGCGCAAGGTGGCTGCCATAGCTGATGCCCCACAGGTCGATCTTCTCCACGCCCAGGTGACGGCGCAGGTCGTCGAGATCGTCGGCGCTCTGCTCGGTGTTGTAGCCGCGCATGGCCACGCCCGCCCGGGTCCAGCCCACCCAGGCCCGCTGCAGGTCGTCGCGGAAGTAGCGCGTCAGTCCGTCGTGGGTGAAGGTCGGCAGCGGCGCCGTCGGGGCCGGTCCGGGCGGGATGGCGCCGAACGCGCCCGTGCCGCGCTGGTCGAAGGCGATGACGTCGGCGACCGCGCGCAGCGCCATGAAGATCGGGAAGCGCGGGCCGGCCGCCGCGCCCACGCCCGAGCCGCCCGGCCCTCCGGCCAGATAGACGATCGGCGGGCCGGGCCTGGCCGCCTTCGAGGGAAAGCGGACATAGCTCAGCTTGATCCGTCGCGAACCGGGATCGCGGCGGTCCTCGGGAACTTCGAAGATCCCGCGCTCGGCGTCGACCTCCTGGCCGCGCCAGCCCTTGAAGCGGAAGGGACCGGCCTTGGGCAGGTCAGCCGGGGGCGCGGCGGTCTGGGCCAGCGCCAAGGCAGGAAGGGCGAGGCCGGCCCCGGCGAGGATGGCGCGGCGATGAAGCGATGCATGGGTCATGCCGCCAGCTGACCCGCCCGCGACGCCGCCGCCACGCCGCTTCGGCCAACGGCGCCGTTGCGTCGGCGAATGGCGGCGCAACTCGGCGAACGGCGCCATACGGTGGGGCCATGTGGCGAATCCTGTTTCTCACCCTGCTTGTCGCGGGCCTGCCGTCCCTGGTCCGGGCCCAGCCCCAGGCGCCCGCCTGGCAAGCCTGCCATGGCGTGGCCGGGCCGGACGGACCGGTGCTGAGCGACTGCCGGCCGATCCTGGGCGTGGTCGATCCGCAAGGCCGCGAGCTGTGGATCCGGTCGACCCTCGCGGCGCCGACCGACGCTCGCCCCCGCGCCCTCTACGTGGCGGGCGTCGCCGCGTCGCAGGCCTGGCTCAACGGCCGACCGCTGGGCGCCAACGGCCAGCCGGGCGGGGCGGCGCGGACCGAGACCCCCGGCCGCTACCAGGCGATCCTGCCGATCCGCGAGACCCTCTGGCGGCCCGGCGAGAACACCCTGGTGCTGCGCCTGTCGTCGTTCCACGGCGGCCTGCGCTTCGCCGGCCCGATCAGCGCGCTGGGCGTCTGGCCCTATCCCTATCCCGATCGCACCGTCTTCCTGGCGGTGACCTTCGCGGCGACGGGCGCGCTGCTGGCGGCGGCCTTCGGCTTCGGCGTGATCCACGCCATGCGCCGCACCGGCTCCAGCCTGATCCTGGCGGCGATGGCGACGATCGCGGCCTTGCAGGCCGTGGTCGAGAGCCTGCGGGCGCTGCTGAACTATCCCTATCCGCTGCATGCCTGGCGGATGAGCGCCATCTGGCTGCTGGCGGCGGCCTTCGCGGTCCTGCTGGTGGCCTATGCGGCCAGCCGGTTCCTGCCCAGGGGGCGGCGGCCGATGATCGGCGTGGCGCTGGTCGTGGTCGGCGCCACCGCCCTGCTGCCGGGCTTCGACGGCAAGACGGTCTGGGCGCTGGTCCTCGGCGTGGCGCTGGCGGCGGCGCCGGTCGCCGCGGGCGTGCGCGCAAGGACGCCGGGCGCGCGCCCCGCCCTGGCCTATCTGGCGCTGTTCCTGACCCTGGCCCTGGGGTTCCCGGAATGGCTGGCCGACTTCTCCTACTTCCTGCTCGCCGCAGGCCTGCTGCTGCCGCTGCTGGTGGTCGAGGTGGTGCGGCTGGGTCGCGACGACCGGGGCCGGGAAGCCGCCCTGACCCGCGCCGCCGGCCGCCCCGACCGACTGACCGTGGCGTCGGCCAAAGGCGTCGAGCTGGTGCCGATCGCCGAGATCCTGGCCGTGGTCGGGGCCGACGACTATGTCGAGCTGCGGCTGGTCGGCGGCCGCAGCCTGCTGCACGCCGCCCGGCTCGAGGGCCTGTCGACCCAGCTTCCGGACAGCTTCCTGCGCGTCCACCGGTCGGTGATCGCCAACCTCGCCCTGGCCCAGCGGCTCGAGCGCGACGGCGACCGCTGGCGGCTGCACCTGAGCGAAGGCGCGCCCCTGCCCGTCAGCCGCTCGCGCCAGCCCGCCCTGCGCGAAGCCCTGGACGCCGTTTCGGTCTAGGCTGCATCGACATCGGCAATTTGGCCGCTTCTCACCGAGTTTCCCCGCGAAGGCGGGGATCCAAGCTGCATTTCAGGAGATGGCGGCGCCGTGAGCGACCGCTGACTCTGCTTGGGTCCCCGCCTTCGCGGGGAAGAACGGATTGAGGAGACGGCCGTTGATGAATGTCGATCCGTCCCAGGGCGTACCGACATTCAAGGTTCGAGCGTGGTCCTCGTCCTTCGACAAGCTCAGGATGAGGACCATTTACAGGCCCAGGTCGTAGAAGAACCTCATCCTGAGCCCGTCGAAGGACGAGGTTTTCGTCTCAGATTTTGAATGTCGCTCCGCACTAGCGCCCGCTCCCGACCGCCAGCCCCCGCAGCGCCAGCCGGGCGGCCTGCCGCAGTTCGTCCTGCCCCGCCCCGCCGCGGGCGGCGACCTTGAGGCCCGAGCGCAGGGTCAGCAGCATGCGGCCCACGGCGTCGGGGTCGAGGGCGGGGTCGAACTCGCCCCCCGTGATCCCCTCGCCCACCCGCGCGGCGAAGGCGGCCACGACCAGGGCGGCGGCGGCGTCGTTGAGGGCGTTGACCTCGGGATCGCCCCGGCTGAACTCGACGATCGAGCCGACGCCCAGGCAGCCGGTCTCCAGGTCGTCGGCCGAGCCCAGGCCCGCCAGCAGCGCCGCCTCGATGGCCGCGGCCGCCGGTTCGGCGCTCTCCAGGGCCTGGCGCATCTGGGCCAGCGAGCCGTCGGAGTAGCGGCGCAGGGCCTCAAGGAACAGCCGGCGCTTGTCTCCGAACGCGCCATAGAGGCTCTGGCGGCCGATGCCCATGCCCTCGATCAGGTCGCTGGTCGAGGCGGCCTCGTAGCCGTGGCGGGCGAACACCCTGATCGCGCTAGCGATCGCCTCGTCGCGATCGAATTCCGAAGGTCTGGCCATGGTCGCATCCTAGCGATCTTGATCGATTGGTCCAGAATTATTCTTGACCAATCGATCCTGAATGCACAGGTTATGGACCAATCAGTCCATAACGAGGTTTCCGAGATGACCGACAGCAGCTTCACCCCCCAATCCCCGGCCCTGGTGCTGGGCGGCTCGCGCGGCATGGGCGCGGCGATCGTGCGCCGGCTGGCCGCCGAGGGCCGCCCTGTCGCCTTCACCTACGCCGCCTCGCCCGGCCCCGCCGCCGCCGTGGTCGCACAGGTCGAGGCGGCCGGCGGACAGGCCCTGGCCATCGCGGCCGACAGCGCCGACGCCCAGGCCGTGCGCGCGGCCGTCGAGGCGGCCGTCTCGCGGTTCGGCAAGCTGGGGGTGCTGGTGGTCAACGCCGGCGTGCTGGCCTCCGGGACCATCGACCAGTTCCCGATGGACACGTTCGACCGCATGCTGGCGGTCAATGTGCGCGGGGTGTTCGCCGCCATCCACCATGCCGCCCCGCACCTTGCGGACGGCGGCCGCGTGGTCGTCATCGGCAGCAACACGGCCGAGCGGATCGGCGGACCCGGCTCCAGCGTCTACGCCATGACCAAGGCGGCCGTCGCCCAGCTGGCGCGCGGCGCGGCCCTCGACTTCGCGCCCCGCCGGATCACCGTCAACACCGTCCAGCCGGGGCCCATCGCCACCGACATGACCGCCGACCTGATGGACTACATCACCCCCCGCCTGCCGCTGGGCCGCATCGGCGAGGCGGGCGAGGTCGCGGGCCTGGTGGCGTGGCTGGCGGGTCCGGACGCGGGCTACATGACGGGCGCGAACCTGACGATCGACGGAGGGTGGAGCGCTTAGGCGACCGATGACGCCCAGCGCCGGGGCGAAATTTTGGGCAATAGGAAAGGTGCCCTTGCCCCAGCTACTATCAACCCGCTTCCTTCGGATGCACCAAGGCAAGGCGGGGCGGAACAAGGATTGAGATTAAAGCTCCACGTGGCTTTCGGACGCGGCCACCCTTCTAGGCAGCGGGTTGGGGTTTGAGGTTTCGTAGCCAATTTGGACCGCAACCTCTTCGACCCCTTTGCGATGATCAGCACTGCCCGAGATCACACTGTGCCGATTGACAATGTGCATCCTTCCAACGCCCTCGTAGAGATTCTCAATGGAAGCGTGTCGAGCATTGAGCACGAGCACAGAAGCACCGCGCGCAGCCGCTGATACCGCCGCGCTCTTCAAGCGCTCTTGGTCGGCCCATGAGAATATGTTCTCGTTGTATTTAAGGAACCCGTTATTGTTGTGCGCAACGGTGTACGGTGGATCAAGGAACACAAAATCCCCGGAACCGGCTTCGGCCAGAGTCCGCTCGAAATCCTTGGTGGTAATCGTCGCCTTCTGGAGCGCAGACGACACCCACTCGAAATCATCCGTTTCCATCAACACCCGGTCTTTCGTGCCCCTGGGAACGTTAAACTCTCCTCGTAGATTGACTCGGTAGAGACCATTCCAGCAGGTTCTATTCAGGTAAATGAAACGCGCAGCTTCTGCATAGGCATCGCTTTGCGCCTTACCCCGAGCTTCGTAATAAAATTCATCGGAATGAAGGCGCGCATACTCTTCAAGATGGGCAAGCACACGCTGCCAATCAGTCCGAATGGCATTATAAGTCGCCACCAACTTTTCGTTTGCGTCTGATAGGACGGCGTTGCTCGGCTCCTGGGCAAAGAAAATTGCGCCGCCACCAAGAAAAGGTTCGACGTAACGATCGTAAGACTCAGGGAAGAGCCAGGAAAAGGATCGCGCTAGCCACCTTTTGCCGCCGGCCCACTTCAGAAAGGGCTCACGCATCGGGGCTGATGACGCCGCTACCCGAAAGGCTATCAAAGACGCTTTCGAGAACCTCGATATCGCGTTCTTTGTACTTTTTGCCAAACGGATGGGCTGGGATCCGGCGGATCCGATTCACTTCGTCAAACCACTTCAGGTACCGAGCTGCGTGCGCCTCTTCTGGCAGGCGGATGCTCAGCGCATCACTGAATTTTGGCCAGTTTTCCTTGGTTTCCACGATCTTACGGAAGTCTATGAAATCGATGTAGGTCTCTAGCGGGCCCTGGTCGTCCACGTCCGCCGCGAGCTGCTTTTTAAAGGCGCCTTCCAGGATTTCTTTGTTTTTTATAGCCTGCTGAAGGTATTTTTCACCGTCATACGCATTTTTGAGCCGCGACACGATGAACGCGGGAACCTGTTCCTGAATAATACGCACGCGCTGATCGGCGAGCTTGGTAATAGCTTCCTCGCTTTCTTTGACGAATTCCTCGTAACCTGCCGGAGCAAAATTCGGGAATTTCGCCTTCACGATGTCGGCGAGGCGGTGGAAATACCGCGTCGGACCGCCAGAGCCGAAAGGCACCTTAAACCGTTGCGAAAAGGCGTGGTCGGTCGCCGTCCGAATGATTTCCAGGATCGGCTCTATATATCGCGCGACCTCGGCAAGGAGTTCGGTTTCGGTCAGATTTCTCGGATCGTTTCCCGTCTCCTTGTGGATGAACGGGCACAACTCACCCAAAAGCCGTATGTAAGCTTCGACTGCGACGTTCGTGCAGAGCATACCGGCCTTACCAGCATCCCACCGGACGATGTTGGATTGCCTGATGAGATCGAAATAGTCCGATAGGACCGAAGCCGCAGAATTGATGGTCTGGGTCGGATTGTCCCCGCTCAACGGACCTTGGATGAATCGGGTCGGCTTAGATCTCATTCGGCCGATTAGGCCGGAGGACGTGATCGCGTTGATTATCGAGGTGATTGTCAGCGTTCGTTCCGGCCCATCAGGCAAATCCGCGCTTTTAAACCGGTCTTCGAACGGTCCGCCTATATCCGAACGAAGCTGCTCGATAATGCGGGCCGCAATGGCTCGGCTCTGGCGTTGCCGGTCTTCCGAATGGAGATCTTGTTCCCCTCTCAACTCGTCGAGCAGGCCTGGCGAAACCATTTTCTGCTGGCTGTTGATCGTCTTGAAAAGGCGGCCTTCCTCTTCGTTCGCCAGCTTCTCAAAGGCGATGACAGGCACCCGGTGCGACGGATGATCTTCAGCCAGTTCCGCATAGCCATAGAGTCTATGCTGGCCGTCGATCACCCACACAGACTTGTAGTCGGATGGAAGCGTCAGCGTCCCCATCGTGGTTCCATCTTCTGTTTGGGGCGCGGCCAGATCGAAGCGGGCCGTGTTCTTGAGGTTCACGATGATCGCGTTCGCGAAATATCCGCCATCGTGAATAAACTTCGCGACCGCCTGGAGGCGAGATCGCGTGATTAGCCGCTGATAGCTTGGAGCGGCCTCTGGGTCCCGCAAGTCACGGTGGTTCACGTAAGAGATTGGCAGAAGCTTTTTCGCTGGCGCGACGAAGAAGTAGGCCTGGCATCCGCCGATCTTCGTGCGGATGGCTGGAACCGTCACATCCCGAAGCGCGTCAACCCTGGTCGTCGCGAGGTACGTGGCGTGGAACTGGTAGCGCCCGGCGGGGCCGAGACGTTTGGCAATCTCCGAAAAATATCGAAGATCGGTCTCGTTCACGATCCGAATGTTGTGCTGATGGGCTAGCGCCTTGTCCGTCGCGTTCCATTCGATATTGCGCGTGACGAAGAGCCAAAGGAACTTCTGGCCGCCATCTTTGCCAGTGTAAGGCTTGAGGGCGTTTACAATGGCCTTCTTGTTGGCCTCGAATTCCGAAATATCCTTGCGGAGGGAACGCTTGCTCCGCGTCTCGCAGGCCCTGCACTCAGCGACGACGACCGTCTCATCGTCAAAGGCCAAAACATCGATCTGCTTTGCAATCGACTTCCCCTCATGTTGCGACAGCTCAACGGTGAGCTTCCCGCCCGAATTGAGGTTCGGGTAGCCGAAGAGGTACAGGATCGTCCAGAAATCGTTCTCCAGCAGCTCATCACAGCTTTTGGGGCGCTTAAGTCGTGCCTTCTGTCCCCGTCCCGGCGTGCGCTCCCAACCATTGGCGATCAGTTCGTCGGCCTTAGAAGCGACGACGCTTTGGAGGTCGTAACGCGATTTCCGCTTTTTATACTCAGCGACACGCGCCATTTTCTCGCTGACAAGCCGTCCCAGCATCGCCCCTAAACCCCACGATTCGATAACTCAGCTTAAGCGCGCGCAAGCATTATCGTCACGACCTTTTGGATAGCAAAGAGCCACTATGCCAGGGCTGGGGCAACCAATTCGGACACGCCGTAGAGCTGCGAAGCAAAGCTCGAGCTCGTGCGTAACTCGGACGCCATACTGCTGCCGGTAGAGGCCTGCCCCTACCCCTCGCCCGCCGGCGGCCAGACGCTGGCGCTGACGCCGCCGCCGTCGCGGTTGGCGATCTGGAGGCGGCCGCCGAAGCGCTTGAGGAGGCGCTCGGCGGTGGGGATGCCCAGGCCAAAGCCGCCGGTGTCGCGGGCGCGGGCGGCGTCGCCGCGGAAGAAGGGTTCGTAGATGCGGGCCAGCACCTCGTCGGTGAGGCCCGGCCCCTGGTCGAGCACCTCGATGCGCGGGCCGCCCTCGCCCCCTTCGGCGTCGTCGACGACGAGGCGCACCTTGGCCTTGCCGCCGAAGCGCACGGCGTTGTCGACGAGGCGGATCAGGGCCTGCTCCAGCGGGTCGCGGTGGGTGCTGACGGTCAGGGACTTGGGGCCCTCGTAGCGGGCGAGCTTGGGCCAGCGGGCGATGACGGCGCGGATCAGGGCGGGCAGGTCGACGGGCTCGGCGGTGCTGGCCGCGTGCTGGGCGCGCAGCCAGGCCGACAGCGAGCGCAGCATCTCCTCCAGCTCGTCGACATTGCCGCCGACCATGGCCCGGATATCCTCGGGCTCGACATAGTCCGAGGCCAGCTTCAGGCGAGCCAGGGGCGTGCGCAGGTCGTGGCTGAGCGCCTCCATGGCCCGGGCCTGGTCCTCGATCAGGCCGGTGATGCGCTGCTGCATGTCGTTGAAGGCGCGGCCCAGCTCGGCCAGGTCCGGCGGCCCCTCGACGGCGACCGGCTGGGGCGGGCCCTCGCCCACCCGGCCGGCGGCCTCGGCCAGGCGCCGCAGCGGCTCGCCCAGCTGGCGCAGGACGTAGGCGCCCAGCGCCACGCAGGCCAGGGAGAAGGCCAGGGTGGTGGCCACCGCCCGCAGGGCGATCGGCCAGGGACGCGGGAAATGGCGCGAGCGGAACGACAGCCAGCGGCCGTCCGAAAGGCCCATGGCCCCGACGAGGTCGCGGCCGCCGTCCGACTGGTTTTCCGACCACAGCCGCAGCGGCCGCTTGGCGAGCCCCGGCTCCCACTGGCGGACATAGCGGACGATGGCGTCGGCCTCGCCGGTCTCGGCCCGGGCCCGCGAGGGGGTCTCCGGCGGGGCGGCGACGATCTCGGCCTCAAGGTAGCGGGAGGTCATCACCTGGTCGAGGTCGGCCTGGGCCAGGCGGCTGACGCGGTCGCCCACCACCAGCAGCTCGGCGATGCGGCGGGCGTGGTCCTCGCGCAGGGTCTGGCGGTCGATCGCCTGGTAGAAGGCGACGCTGGCCGCCAGCTGCACGAACACGATCGCCGCCACCACGAGGATGGAGCGACCGATCAGGCCCCGGGGCCGCTGTAGGATGTCTCGCACCTTCGAAGCCATGGCCAAGGCTTACACAGGCCAGCGCCCGGGGGCCACTACAGGTTGACGCCGTCCGTCACCGGACGATCGCCGACACTCGTCGAACTGGCGTGACATGTCGTCGAAATCTCATTTTGAGAACACTGGCGTCGACGATACGTATTGGTACGTAGTAACCACGGCGGTTGTTTCGACAGTTTTGTCACGACCGATTAACGCTCATCCAGCATCCTGCCCGCGAAATCCGGAGGCGGGCGTGCGTTTGATCCAGTTCGACAGTATTGAGGCCCAGCGCCGCGTCGGCGGCCAGCTGGTGATCGGCTGCGTGGCGGCCAGCGCCGTGGTGGTTCCGGTCGCGTGCCTGCTGGCCGGCGCGCCGCTGCTGGTTCCGGCGGCCGGCTCGATCGCCCTGGCGGTGCTGGTGCTGGCCGCCTACGGCCTGTGGCGCGACCGCCTGGCCCAGCAGCTGTGCACGGCCCTGGCCCTGGTCGGCCAGGTCGCGCTGTTCGTGCTGGCCTTCCGGGGCCATCCCTTGCAGGACGAGGCCCGCCTGGCCTTCCTGGCGGCCCTGGCCCTGCTGGTGGCCTATGGCGACTGGCGCGTGGTGGCGACCGGCGCGGCCGCCGTCATCGGCGTCGACCTCGTCGCCGCCGGCGTCTTTCCGCACCGGCTGGCGGCCGACGAGAGCCTGCTGGCCCTTTTCCTGCGCGCGGCCATGACCGTCACCACCGCCTGGTCGCTGATCTGGCTGACGGCCGGGGTCTCGCGCCTGTTCGTCACCGTCAGCGCCCGCACCCAGGCCTCCGAGCGCGCCGCCCGCGCCGCCGACGAGGCCAACGCCGCGGCCCTGGCCGAGCGCGCCGCCGCCGACCGCGCCAACGCCGAGCGCGCCCGGCTGAAGGCGGCCATGGAGGCCGAGCAGACGCAGGTGGTCGAACACCTGGCCCACGCCCTGCGCCAGCTGGCCGGGGGCGACCTGACCTCGCGCCTGGAGACCCGCTTTTCCGCCCAGTACGAGCCGCTGCGCCAGGACTTCAACGACGCCGTGGCCAAGCTGCGCGCGGCCCTGGGCGAGATCAGCGGCAACGCCGCCAGCATGAGCGCCGGCGTGGCCGAGATGAGCCGCGCCTCCGACGAGCTGGCCAACCGCACCGAGGACCAGGCCGCCAGCCTGGTGGAGACCTCCACGGCGCTGAGCCAGATCACCACCACCGTCCACGAGACCGCCGACAACGCCCGCAAGGCCAACGCCGCCGCCGCCCGCGCCCGCGAGGAGGCCGAGCGCTCCGACCCGGTGGTGACCGAGGCGGTCGAGGCCATGACCCTGATCGAGACCTCGTCGGGCCAGATCGGCCAGATCATCGGGGTGATCGACGAGATCGCCTTCCAGACCAACCTGCTGGCGCTGAACGCCGGGGTCGAGGCGGCGCGAGCGGGCGATGCGGGCAAGGGCTTCGCCGTCGTCGCCCAGGAAGTGCGGGCCCTGGCCCAGCGCAGCGCCGACGCCGCCCGCGAGATCAAGAGCCTGGTGGCCGTCTCGGGCGACCAGGTCGCCGCCGGGGTGGAGCGCGTGGGCAAGACCCGGCAGGCTCTTCAGCGCATCGTCGCCCGCGTGGCCGAGATCGACGTCCAGATCGACGCCATCGCCCGCTCGGCCGCCGACCAGGCCTCGAACCTGGGCGAGGTCAACACCACCATGGGCGCGATGGACCGCGTGGTGCAGCAGAACGCGGCCATGGTCCAGGAGAGCACGGCGGCCGCCCACGCCCTGAAGAGCGAAGCCGCCGAGCTGGCCGACCGCATCGGCCTGTTCCGCACCCGCGAGGACCGCGCCCCATCCAGCCAGTGGGCCGCCTGATGCGGGCGGAGGTCGCCGACTTCACCCCCACCGACCTGATTAAGCTGTTCGCGGCGACGTACCTGCCGCTGTGCGACCGGCTGGAGACCGCCGGCGTGCTCGACCGCGCCGCCCTGGCCGACGCCATGGGCCTGTACGTGGCCCCGGGCGAAGAGACCGCCAGCGCGGCCATGGTCGAGGCCTTGCAGATCGTGCTGCGCCGGCCAAGACCCCAGCCGAGCCCGAAGCGCGAGCCGGCGCTGCGGGTGATCGCGGGCGGGCTGGGTTAGCCGCATGACCCCTCTCCCAGAGGGAGAGGGAGGGGCCCAGGCGATAGCCTGGGAGGGTGAGGGGTTACGAGGCTAGACGGCGTGCCGGCGCTCCGTCAGGCGCCGTAGCCCCTCACCCCGGCCCTCTCCCTATGGGAGAGGGAGACCCCATCACCCCTTCGGCGGGGCCTCGACCTCGGAATAGGCCAGGACGGCCGGCGGCAGGCGCAGGCCCTGGACCTGGATGGCGGCGACGGCGGCGTTCAGTTCGGCCAGCTCGCCGGGGGTGAAGACGACCCCGGCCGCGCCGACGTTCTGCAGCATGTGGGCCATCTGGGTGGTTCCGGGGATCGGCACGACCCACGGACGCTGCGCCCGCAGCCAGGCCAGGGCGACCTGGCCGGGCGCGCAGCCCTTGCGCCCGGCCCAGGCCTTGACCAGTTCGACCAGCGCCAGGTTGGCCGGCAGGTTCTCGGGCGCGAACCGGCCCTCGATCTTGCGGATGTCGCCGTCGGCGTAGCGGGTGCGCTCGTCGATCGCGCCGTTGAGGAAACCGACGCCCAGCGGGCTCCAGCAGACCAGGCCGATCCCCAGTTCCTCGCAGGCCTTCAGCACCCAGGCCTCGGGTCCGCGCCACAGCATCGAATACTCGTTCTGGACGGCGGCCAGCGGCAGTTCGGCATGGGCGCGGCGCAGGGTCCTGGGGCCCATCTCGCACAGGCCCCAGTGCAGCACCTTGCCCTCGCGCATCAGGTTCTTGACCGCGCCGGCGACGTCCTCGATCGGCACGGCCGGATCGACCCGGTGCTGGTAGAGCAGGTCGATGCGGTCGGTGCGCAGGCGCCTCAGCATGCCCTCGACCGCCAGCTTGACATGCTCGGGCCGGCTGTTGAGGCCGGGTCCGCGCACGCCGGTCTCAAGGTCGATGTTCCAGCCGAACTTGCTGGCGATCACCACCTCGTTGCGGAACGAGGCCACGCCCTCGCCCAGGATGCGCTCGACCTCGTGCGGGCCATAGGCCTCGGCGGCGTCGAAGAAGGTGACGCCCTGGTCGCGGGCCTTGCGGATGATGTCGATCATCTCGGGCCGGTAGGGGATGGTCGTCTGGTAGGTGCGGCTCATGTTCTGGACGCCCAGGCCCAGGCCCGAGACCTCCAGCTTGCCCAGCCTGCGCCGGTCGAGACCCTGGGCCTTGGCCGGCTGGGCGGACACGCCGCCGGCCCCCGCAGCCAGAGCCGCCGGCGCGGCAAGGCCCAGGGCCAGCAGGTCGCGGCGACCGACGCCGCCGTGCTTCTCACGTTCGCTCATCATAGCCTCGCTCAGCGGTTGGTCTTGGACAGGACGTCCTCGGGCAGGCGCGCGCCCTGGATCGGGATGCGGGCCGCCGCGCCGGCGATGCGGGTGAGGTCCGCGCCGGTCAGCTCGACGTCGGCCGCGCCCAGGTTCTCGGCCAGTCGGGGCAGCTTGGTGGTGCCCGGGATCGGCACGATCCACGGCTTCTGCGCCATCAGCCAGGCCAGGGCGATCTGGGCGGGCGTCGCGCCCTTGTCGGCGGCGATGTCCTTCAGGAGGTCGACCAGCGCCATGTTGGCCGCGCGGGCCTCGGCGGCGAAGCGCGGCGAGATCGAGCGGAAATCGCCCGGCGCCAGCTGCGTCGTCACGTCGATCTTGCCGGTCAGGAAGCCCGCGCCCAGCGGGCTGAACGGCACGAAGCCGACGCCCAGTTCCTCGCAGGCGGCCAGGACGCCGTTGTCCTCCACGTCGCGGGTCCACAGCGAGTATTCGTTCTGCAACGCGGTGACCGGCTGCACCGCATGGGCGCGCCTCAGCGAGTCCAGGCTGGGCTCCGACAGGCCGAAGTGGGCGACCTTGCCGGCCGCGATCAGGTCCTTCACCGCCCCGGCCACGTCCTCCATCGGCACCTCGGGATCGACGCGGTGCTGGTAGAGCAGGTCGATGCGGTCGGTGCGCAGGCGCTTCAGCTGGGCCTCGACCACCGCCCGGATATGGTCGGGACGGCTGTTGAGCCCGCCGCTTCGCACCCCGGTGTCCATGTCGATGTCGAAGCCGAACTTGGTGGCGACGACCACCTCGTGGCGGAACGGCGCGACGGCCACGCCCAGCAGGGCCTCGTTGGCGAACGGGCCATAGGCCTCGGCGGTGTCGAACAGGGTGACGCCCGCGTCGAAGGCGGCGCGGATCACCGCCACGGCCTCGTCGCGCGGGGTGGCGGGGCCGTAGCCGGCGCTGAGGCCCATGCAGCCGTAGCCGAGGGCGGACACTTCCAGGCCCTGGCCCAGTTTGCGCTTCTGCATCGTTGGTTCTCCTAGGGGTTGGCCGCGCGGGGCCGGGCCTTGGCCAGCCACTCGCGGACCTGGTTCATGGTGCGGCGCTCCTGGTCGGCCTCCATCGAGACGGCCGGCTCGAAACGCGCTCCAGGCGCGTCGGCGCGCAGCACCGAAAGGCTGTCGCCCAGGCCGTAGCCGCCGTGGGTGACGAAGGGCCGGACGGTCTTGCCCGACAGGTCGTGGGCGGCCAGGAAGGCGCGGATCACGGGCGGGGCGCTCTGGCCCCAGATCGGAAAGCCCAGCCACACCGTGTCGTAGGCCGAAAGGTTCGGGACCCTGGCCGCCAGTTGCGGCCGGAAGCCGGCCTCGCGCTCGCGGCCGGCCTGGGCGACGGTCTGCTCGTAGTCCTCGGGATAGGGCCGGGCGGGCGCGATCTCGAACAGGTCGGCCGGCAGTTCGCGGTGCAGCTGGCCGGCGATCACCCGGGTGTTTCCCGAGCGGCTGAAATAGGCCACCAGCGTACGGGTTTCGCCGGCGGGCCTGGTCGCCTGGGCCCCGCAGGCCCCGGCGGCCAGCATCATCGCCGCCGGCGCGCCGATCGCCGCGCGGCGGGAGACGGCGCTCATGCGCGGCGCTCGGCGACGTCGGACGAAAGGCGGATCATGGCGGGCTCCTGGCTGCGGCGAACGCGGAGCCCCCGACGCCTTCGCACGCCGAGCAAGATAGGCCTGGCCCATTCCGGCGATTAGACGCGATAATCGCCATGTGGTTTTTAGTGGAACTTACGAATGGTCCAGCGCCTCGACGACCTCGCCGCCTTCGCCCTGGTGGCCAGGGAGCGCAGCTTCACCCGGGCGGGCGCCAAGCTGGGCGTCTCGGCCTCGGCGCTGAGCCAGACGATCAAGGGCCTGGAGGCGCGGCTGGGCCTGCGCCTCCTGGCCCGCACCACCCGCAGCGTCGCGGCCACCGAGGCGGGCGAGCGCCTGCTGGCGACCCTGGCGCCGCGGCTGGAGGAGATCGAGCAGGCCCTGGCCGCCCTCAGCGACCTGCGCGAGCGGCCGGCGGGCACGATCCGCATCACCGCCGGCGAGCACGCCGCCCAGACCATCCTGCAGCCGGGCCTGGCCAGGCTGCTGCCCGACTATCCCGACATCCGGGTCGAGGTGATCGTCGACTACGGCCTGGTGGACATCGTCGCCGAAGGCTTCGACGCCGGGGTGCGGCTGGGCGAGCAGGTGGCCAAGGACATGATCGCCCTGCGCATCGGCCCCGACATGCGCATGGCCGTGGTCGGCTCGCCGGCCTATTTCGCCGGCCGCCCGCGCCCGCAGGCGCCCCAGGACCTGACCGAGCACAACTGCATCAACATGCGCCTGCCCACCTATGGCGGCCTGTTTGCCTGGGAGTTCGAGAAGGACGGCCGCGAGGTGAAGGTGCGGGTCGACGGCCAGCTGGTGGTCAACACCATCCGCCAGCGGCTGGACGGCGCGCTGCAGGGGCTGGGCCTGGCCTACATGCCGCAGGACGTCGCCGAGCCGCAGCTGGCCAGCGGCGATCTGGTGCGGGTGCTGGAGGACTGGTGCGTGCCGTTTTCCGGCTACCACCTCTATTACCCGAGCCGCCGCCACGGCTCGCCGGCCTTCTCGCTGCTGACCGAGGCCCTTCGCTGGCGGGGCGGCTGAACTTGCGGAGCCGCCGCCGGCCCATCCTCACCTGGGTTGGATCGACATTCAGCAATTTGGGTCGCTTCTCACCGAGTTTCCCCGCGAAGGCGGGGAAGAACGGATCGAGGGGACGGCCGTCGATGAATGTCGATACGGATCTAGGCCCGAAAAACTCGCGTTCAAGAATTGGCGGGCGGCGAAATATGCGCAGTCTGCGGGGTCTTCTCTGGCGGAGGCGACCATGACCACGACCTATTATCACGGCACGAAGGCGGACCTGGCGATCGGCGACCTGATCGAGGCCGGCCGGGTCTCGAACTACGGATCGCGCAAGGCGGCCGTGTTCGTCTATTTCAGCGCCACGCTGGACGCGGCGACCTGGGGCGCGGAACTGGCGCAGGGCGAGGAGCGCGGGCGGATCTACGTGGTCGAGCCGACCGGCCCGTTCGAGGACGACCCCAACGTCACCGACAAGAAGTTCCCCGGCAATCCGACGAAGTCGTACCGCACGCGGGCGCCGCTGCGCGTCGTCGGCGAGATCGAAGGCTGGACCGGCCATGCGCCCGAGCAGCTGGCGGCCATGCGCGAGCACCTGGAGGCGTTGAAGCGCCAGGGGATCGAGGCGATCGAGGACTAGCCTTCCAAGGCGTATCGGCATCCAGGGTTCGAGACGAAACCTCGTCCTTCGACAGGCTCAGGATGAGGTTTTCCACCGCTCGGCCCTTGAATGATCCTCATCCTGAGCCTGTCGAAGGACGAGGATCACGCACCGAGCATGAGCCCCCTACCCTCGCTCGGCCTCGCCCAGCACCTTGCACAGGGCCGCGGCCAGGATCTCCCAGGGCTCGCCGGGCTCGGGGTCGAGGCGGGCGCGGATGTCGCGGGCCAGGGCCGCCGGATCGCCGCCAGGCTGGTCAGGTTGGCGCTGTTGGCAGACATGGCCTCGGCGATGTCGGGGCGTTCGGGGATCACCGCCACCACCCCGCCGCCGGGCGCGCGCAGCGTGAAGCCGCCGCGCTGCAGCGTCAGCAGGTGGCGGCGGGTGGTCTCGATCGGCAGGGCGAGGAGCGCGGGCGGTGTCGAGCCGCGCGGTCCGCGCGCTGATCCGGATCGGCGCGATGCCGGTCAGCACGGCGGCGCACTGGCCCAGCGGCAGACCCTGGGCGCGGGCGTCGAAGAAGGTCTGGAT
>LNIY01000101.1 GCA_001449105.1 Caulobacter vibrioides
CCCCCAGAGGGGGAGGATCTGGTCAGCGGAATGCTCCCCCTCTGGGGGAGCTGTCGCGGAGCGACTGAGGGGGCCGCGAAGCGGCTACCGCCCCTCCGTCCACAGGTCCAGCGGCTGGTGCTGCTCGTGGCGGATGACGGCGAAGTAGCCGGCGACGCCCAGCGCGATCCCGGCGATCAGGCCGCCGATGAAGCCCGCCGGCGTGGCGAACCACAGGGTCAGCACGGTCAGGGCGACGGCGACGCCGACGATCGACCAGCGCACGAAGACGCTGAAGGCGTGATAGGTGCGCTCGTGCACCAGCAGGTCCTGATTGGATTGCGAGGGCGTGAAGTCGGCCATGGCGGTTCCTCCGAAGGCTTCGGGAAAAACGCGCGGAGCCGCCTGAACGACGAAACTCGGGGCAAAGAAAAGCCGGCGGCTCCGTGGAGCACGCCGGCCAATCTACGCTCTTTTCAGGACCTGCGTCAGTCCTGGTCGATCAGTCCTCGACCTTGGCCAGCTTCGGCGGCGCGCGAAGCAGGAAGGCGGGGATGTCGTTGCCGAAACCGACCACGCGGCGGTCGTCGTCGTCCTCGCGGGCGCGAACCGGCTGGACGCCGCGAACCGGCATCGGCGGGCGTTCGCGCGACGGGCGGGCGACGGGCGCGGCTTCCTCGACGGGAGCCTCCACGGCGGCGGCGGGAGCGCGGTCGGCGCGCTCGCCACGGTCGCGCGTGCGTTCGCGGCGCGGCTTGCGCTCGCGTTCCGGACGCTCGGCGCGTTCGGCGGTCGCTTCCGTCACGGTCTCGACGACGACGGCCTCGACGACTTCGGCTTCCGGAGCGGCCTCGGCGCGCTCGCGACTGCCGCGGCCGCTGCGCTCGCTGCGTTCACCACGCTCGCGGCGGCCGCGGCGGCGGTCGCCTTCGCGCGGCACGGTGACGGCGTTGGTGTAGTCGACGTCGATGACCTCTTCCGCGGGCGTCGAGCCGATCAGCTTGACGACCTTGTCGAAGCCCTTGTCGTCGGCCGGGGTCACCAGCATGTACGCCACGCCCGTGCGGCCGGCGCGACCCGTGCGGCCGATGCGGTGCACGTAGTCGTCGGCGTGGTGGGGAACGTCGTAGTTGAAGACGTGGCTGACGGCCGGGATGTCGAGGCCGCGAGCGGCGACGTCGGAGGCCACCAGGATCTTCAGCGCGCCCGAACGGAAGTCCGCCAGGGTCTTCATGCGCTGGCTCTGGTCGAGGTCGCCGTGGATGGCGGCGGCGTCGAAGCCGTGCACCTTCAGCGACTTGGCGACGATGTCGACTTCGGTCTTGCGGTTGCAGAAGACGATGCCGGTTTCCGGCGCGGCCTTCTCGACGATGGTGCGCAGGGCCAGGCGCTTGGCCTTGGGATCCGACGACGGCACCTTGATCAGCAGCTGGGTGATGTTGGCGTTGGTCGTGGCCGGCTTGGCGACCTCGATCCGCACCGGATCCCTCAGGAACTGCTTGGTGAGGCGGGTGATTTCCGGCGGCATGGTCGCCGAGAAGAACAGGGTCTGCTTCTTGGGCGGCGTCAGCTTGAAGATGCGCTCGATGTCGGGAATGAAGCCCATGTCGAGCATGCGGTCGGCTTCGTCGACCACCAGGAACTGCACGCCGGTCATCAGCAGCTTGCCGCGCTCGAAATGGTCGAGCAGGCGGCCCGGGGTGGCGATCAGCACGTCGACGCCGCGGTCGAGCTTCTTTTCCTGGTCGCCGAACGAGACGCCGCCGATCAGCAGCGCCCACGAGAGCTTGGTGCCCTTGGCGTACTTCTCGAAGCTGGAGGCGACCTGGTCGGCCAGTTCGCGGGTCGGGGCGATGACCAGGGCGCGCGGCATGCGGGCCTTGGCCCGGCCCGAGGCGAGCTTGTCGATCAGGGGCAGAGTGAAGGCGGCGGTCTTGCCGGTGCCGGTCTGGGCGATGCCCAGTACGTCCTGGCCGGCGAGGGCGACGGGGATCGCCTGGGCCTGGATCGGCGTGGCGGTCGTGTAGCCGGTGTCGGCGACCGCCTGAAGGGTCGTGGGCGAAAGCCCGAGGTCTGAAAATTCTGTCATGTCACGCTGGTCTAGCTCGGAGCCGCCCGTGCTTGGGCGAGCGGGCGGCGCGGATTCGCCAGACCTGCTCCGAAGGTGCGGATAAATAGGCGCAATCGCCGCAAAGTCAATCTTCGCGGGGCCTAACAGGCTTTGAGCTGGGGTCGCCGGCCGATGAGGTCAAGGGCGAGCGCCGCCCCGATCCTTCCCCCGAAGGATCAGACCAGGACACCGGAGCCGTCGGTATCGTCCTGGCGGAGCGGCGCTCGCCTCGGCGCCGCCAAAGGGGAGGAAGACAGCGCTGAGTAATCACTACTGAAATAGTATGGATTCGTGCGCCCCAGATTTTCTGAAGCCGTCGTCAGGCATGCCCTCTAGTGATGCGTGTGATGCTCGGCGTTGCGCTTGCGGGTGGCCGCAGCTTTCCTGGCCGAGGCGGAGCGCTCGGCGGCGGTCCTGTCGGCTGAGGCCTTACCGCCTTTCTCGCCGCCCTTGCGCGCGGCGGGGTGGCCGGTGTGCTTGCCGCGGCCCGAACCGCCGGGCTGCTTGCCGCCCCCGTCGTCCTTGTTGACCGTGGCCCAGGCCCGGCGCTCGGCTTCCTTTTCCGAGACGCCGCGGGCCTCGTAGCCCTCGGCGATGTGCTCGACCTTGCGTTCCTGCTTGTCGGTGTACTTGCTCTTTTCTCCGCGCGGCATGGCGTCCTCCTTGCCCTCGGGGTGGAGAGGAGAAACCCGCGGCGAGGAGGCGGGTTCGAACTTCAGCAGAAGGAAACGGGCCATGCCGACCTCCGAAAGCGCGAAGGGAAGGGGACCTTAGCTACGCTCGGCGACGGATTTCAGATTGGACAGACCCGTCTCGAAATCGCGGCCGATCATCTTGTCCATGTTGAAGATCACGCCCATCAGCCGCGAGACGTAGGGCGCGGGGCCCGACATCGCCCAGGTGACCCGGGTGGCCTCGCCGGCGGGTTCGGCGGTGAAGGCGGCGGTGTTGCTTGCCTTGAAAGGCTTTTCGAAATCCAGCGCGATGGCGACCTCGCGGTTCGTGGCCGAGGCGATGCGCATGCGGCCGGTCCCGGCCTTCCTGCCGGCCCAGGCGTAGGTGGCGCCCACGCCGCGTTCGGCTCCGCCGTAGGTGCGTTGCAGGTCCGTATCGAGCGTCTCGTAGGGCGACCAGGCGCGCCAGGCCTTGAAGTCGGACACGTGGGCCAGCACCGCCTCGGGCGGGGCGTTGACCAGCACCGAGCGCTCGACCCGGAAGACGGGCGGACGCAGGGTCGCGGCGACCAGCAGGCCGGCCACGGCCAGGACGACGACGGCGGCGATGATCTTCAGCATCGGAAACTCCCTGAGCGCGGGCCCGCTTTCGGGCCGTTGCGGCAAGGACGCGCGGTGCGTCAGCTTTCCGACACCGCCGCGCGATTTTTCTCGCCGTCGGCCTGCAACCGGTCGAGGTGCTGGCGGATGTGGGCGGCCTCGGCGGCGCCGCCGGCCAGGGCGATGGCCTGTTGGAAGGCCTCGCGGGCGGCCTCGTTGCGGCCCAGCTGCAGGTTCAGCGCGCCCTTCAGGCCATGGAAATGGAAGTAGCCGGCCAGCCGCTCCTCCAGCGGCGCGATCATCTCCAGCGCGGCCTGCGGGCCGGCGACCTTGGAGACGGCGACGGCGCGGTTGAGGCTGACGACCGGGGAGGGGGTCATGCGCTCCAGCGCCGCGTAGAGATGGTCGATCTGGGTCCAGTCGGTGTCTTCGGGGCGCGCGGCGCGAGCGTGCAGGGCGGCGATGGCGGCCTGCGCCTGGTAGGGGCCCGGCCGGCGATGGCGCATGGCCTTGTCGATCAGGGCCAGGCCCTCGGCGATCATCGCCTTGTCCCAGAGGCCGCGATCCTGGTCCTCGAGCAACACGATCAGGCCGTCGGCGTCCAGCCGCGCCGGGCTGCGGGCGTGCTGCAGCAGCATCAGCGCCGTCAGGCCCATGACCTCGGGCTCGGCCGGAAACAGCCTCAGCAGCAGGCGCGACAGGCGCAGGGCCTCGTGGCACAGCGGCCGCCGGGCGTCGGCCTCGACGCCGCCGGCCGAATAGCCCTCGTTGAACACCAGATAGACCATGGCCATCACGGTCAGCAGCCGCTCGGCGCGTTCGGTCGGGCTGGGCGCCTCGAACGGCGTGTCGCCCTTGGCCACGCGGGCCTTGGCGCGGGTGATCCGCTGCTCCATGGCGCTTTCGCCGACCAGGAAGGCGCGGGCGATCTGGCGCACCGACAGGCCCGAGACGATGCGCAGGGCCAGGGCGATCTGCTGGGTGGCCGGCAGGTCCGGATGGCAGCAGACGAACAGCAGCCGCAGGATGTCGTCGCGATAGTCCGCGCCGTCCAGGCGCTCGGCCAGCGCGGTCTCGGCGTCGTCGAGGCCGGCGGCCAGGTCGGTCAGCACCTCGTCGGACGGCAGGGCGGTCTGGCGGCTGCGCTTGCGGCCGGCGTCGACGCCGCTGTTGCGGCCCACCAGGATCAGCCAGGCCGTCGGATCGCGCGGCGGGCCTTTCTCCGGCCAGGACTTCAGGGCCCGCAGGCAGGCGTCCTGATAGGCTTCCTCGGCGGTGTCGAGATCGCGGAAATAGCGCAGCAGCGCCGCCATGGCCTGGGGGCGCGCCGAAACCAGCGCCGCGTCGATCCAGTCGGGGTCGGTCACGCGCCCGCTCCGTGAACGCCGTTCGATTTCCAGATATCGGCCACGGGGCGAATTTCGTAGCAACCGCCGGGGTTTGCACGCGCAAGCTCACGCGCGGCCGCCGTGGCGTCGTCGAGATCGTCGCAATCGACGAGATAGAAGCCCAGCAGCTGCTCCTTGGTTTCGGCGAACGGTCCGTCGACCAGCAGCGGCGGCTCGCGATCCTTGCGCAGCGTCACGGCCGTGGTGGTCGGCAGGAGGCGCGCCGACAGGCCAAGGCGGCCTCGAGCGGCCAGATCGTCACGCACCGCGCCCAGTCGCGCCATCACGGCCTCGTCATGCGCCGGGCTCCATGCGCCGACGACGTCTTCCATGTGATAGCAGAGAATGGCGTAAAGCATCCGGAAGCTCCGACGGCCGCAGCGCCGTGAGCCAAGGACGCCGTAGCGGGACGCGCGCCGACACCGGCGACGAAGAAAATCGGCTCTGTGGCGCACGAAGGCCCACATGGGCGACCGGATGGAGCCTGGCGCGCCCAGAATATGCTAGATATTATTTCTGATAATATTCCTTAGGCGATATATGTTGATGCGCTGGACGTGGCGTGCGGCGCTGGGAAAATATTCCTATTCCTGCGCCCTCACTGTTCGCGGAAGCTCCTGAACAGCCGCTGTTGCAGCGGTTCCAGCAGGTATTGCAGCGCCGTGCGCTTGCGCAGCGGCGCGACGATCTCGACGGGCAGGCCGGCCTTCAGCGTCGGCGGTTCGCGGCCGGGCTGCTTGAGCGCGTTCAGTTCTTCCGGCGGCACGGCGACTTCGGCGCGGAAATAGCGCGCGCCGGTCTTCTCGTCGGTGAAGCCGTCGGCCGACAGCTTGGTCACCGTGCCTTGCAGCAGCGGCAGCTGGCGGTCGTGGAACGCGGTCAGCTTGACGTCGGCGCTCTGGCCCACGTGCACGTCGTCGGCGTCGTTGGGTGAAACACGGGCCTCGATGACCAGCGGCGCGCGCTGCGGCACGATCTCCATCAGCGTGTCGCCGGGCGCTGCGACGCCGCCGACCGTGAACACCTTCAGGCCGACGACCTGCCCCGAGGCCGGCGCCCGGACCAGGCCGCGCGAGAGCTGGTCGCGGGCCGCCCCCAGCCTGGGCTTGAGGTCGTTGAGCTCGACCTCGGACTGGCGCAGGTCGGTGATCACCTCGTCCATGTGCTCGCGGTCGCCTTGCAGGGTCTGCATGCGGGTCTCGCCGATGCCTTCGCGGGCGCTGGCGGCCTGGGCGCGATAGGCGCCGTCCGCCCCCACGAGGTCGGCCGCGGCCCGTTCGAGCGCCCTCACCCGCGTCATCGGCGCATAACCCTGGGCGGCCAGCTTGCGCATGCCCTCCAGCTCCTCGCCGATGAGCCGCTGCTGCTCGCGATTGGCGGCCAGCTGGCGGTTGTAGCCGTTGATCTGCTCCGACAGCTGGCTGGCGCGTTCGCCGAGCACGCCGCGCCGCGACGCCAGGGCCGCGCGCTGGGCGGCCAGTTGTCGGCGCTCCAGGCTCATGGCCTCGTCGGCCAGCGCCTGGTCCTCGGCCGGCAGGCCCGCGAAGGCGACCGGCGTGATCGGCGCGGCCAGGCCGTCGCGCTCGGCGATCAGCCGGGCGCGACGGGCCTCGACGGCGAAGACCCGGGCGGACAGCGCCCGCTCCTGCGCTCTCACGTCCTCGACGTTCAGCTCCAGCAGCACCTGACCCTGGCGGACCTTGTCGCCCTCCTGCACGCGCAGGGACGAGATCACGCCGCCTTCGCGGTGCTGGACGGCCTGGCGACTGCCGGACACCACGACCACGCCCTGGGCGTAGGCGCCGGCGTCGAGGGGCGCGAAGGCGGCCCAGCCCATGAAGCCGACGAAGAAGGCGCCGGCGACGGCCAGGCCCACGCGAAGCTCCCAATGGGCGCCGTCGCTCGGTCCTTCGGACTTGTAGGCCTCGACCGTCACCATGGCGCCGGGCTTATGTATGGCGAGCGAACCGGTCATGACGTCACCCCGAAACCCGAAGACCCGGCGCCGCGTTGGCGGGCCTGGGCAGGCCCGCGACCCGGGCCTCCAGCGCTTGCAGCACCTCGCGGCGCGGCCCGAACAGATCCATGGCGCCGTCGCGCAGCACCAGCAGCTTGTCGGCCACGCCCAGGATGTTGAGGCGATGGGCGATGACCACCAGGGCCGCCCCCCTCGCCTTCTGGGCCGCGATCGCGTGCTCCAGCGCCGTCTCACCCTCGAAGTCGAGGTTGGAGTTGGGCTCGTCGAGGACGAACACCTGCGGGGCGCCGTAGAGCGCACGAGCCAGCGCCAGGCGCTGGGCCTGGCCGGCCGACACCCCGGCCCCGCCCGGTCCCAGCGGCGTGTCGTAGGCCTGGGGCAGCCGCAGGATCATCTCGTGCGCCCCGGCCGCCGTCGCCGCCGCCACGACCCGTTCGTCGATCTCGCGCGGGTCGCTTTCGGTGATGCTTGCGAACCGGGCGATGTTCTCCTTCACCGTGCCGGCGAACAGGCCGCAGTTCTGCGGCAGGTAGCCGATGTGGGTCGCCAGCCGCTCGGACTGCCAGTCGGCCAGGTCCGCGCCGTCGATGCGCACGCAGCCGAGGTCGGGCGCCAGGGCGCCGACCAGCACCCTGGCCAGGGTGGTCTTGCCCGCGCCGCTGGGGCCGACGACCCCGATGATCTCGCCGGGATTGAGGTCGAAGGACACGCCGCGCAGGATCATGCCGGCGCCGTCGGGGGTGCGCACGCAAGCCTGCTCGGCCTGTAGGCGGCCCTTGGGTTCGGGCAGCCGCGTGCGGGCCGGCGCGGCCGGGGCGCGCTCGAAGAGGTCGGCCAGGGTGCGCAGGCCGTCCCGCGCCTGGATCACGTTCTTCCAGGACCCGACGATCTGCTCGACGGGCGCCAGGCTGCGGCTCAGCAGGATCGAGGCGGCGATCACGCCGCCGGCCGAGATTTCGTGCCGCACGGCCAGCCAGGCGCCGGCGCCTAGCGCCAGGGACTGCAAGGTCAGTCGCAGGAAGCGGATCAGGCCGGTATAGACGCCGCCGGTGAACTGGGTGTCGGCCTGCAGCCCGACCGCCGCCCGGCGCTCAAGCAGCTGGCGCACGATCAGCGGCTCGCGCATGCCCAGCGCCTTGACCAGCCCGCCGTGGCTGGCGATCGCCTCCTGGGAGGCGTAGGCCTGGGCCGAGGCCTCGTTCAGGGCCTCGAGCTTGGCGCGGGTCGCCTGCTCGTTGAGGACCGCCAGGATCAGCAGGGCCCCTGCCCCGATCACCGCGATGACGCCCAGCAAGGGGTGCAGGACGAAGCACAGGGCCAGGTAGATCGGGGTCCAGGGCGCGTCGAGCATCGCCGTGGCGGCAGGCCCCGAGACGACGTTGCGGAAGGCGTCGAACTCGCGCATGGCCTGCCGCAGGCGCGGCCCGGCGTCGACGCCCAGGCCGCCGGTCAGCCGGGTCAGAACCTCGGGCGCCAGCTGGCGGTCGAGGCGCAGGCCCAGCCGCACCAGGATCCGTTGGCGCAGGTTGTCGAGCACGGCCAGCGTGGCCAGGGCGAAGACGACCGCCACCGTCAGAAATGCAAGCGACAGGAGCCCGCTGGTCGGCAGGACCCTGTCGTAGATCTGCAGCATGTAGAGGGTCGGCGCCAGGTACAGGATGTTGACCAGGGCGCTGAAGCCGGCGGCGATCAGCAGATGCCGCCGGCAGGTTCTCAAGGCCCCGGCCAGGGGCTCGGGAAGGGCGCGCCGCCCCGAGCCTCTCGCCCTGCCCTCGCCGCCCCGCCCGCTCATGCGAGGACATCCTCGTGGTAGCGGGTCAGCATGGTGACGAACAGGTGGTCGTCTCCATCGCCGGCGAAGGTCGTGGCGCCGATCGTGCCGTTGTTGTTGTAGCCGTCGAGGGCGGTGTGCAACGCCGCGCCCGAGCCTTGCCAGGCCGCGCTGTTCTGCTTGATGGCCGGGCCGTTGAAGTCGGCGATCCCGTCATGATTGGCGTCGGCGTACTGCTGCAGCCAGTCGATCGCCTGGTTCATCTTGGCGGCGGGGCTGTTCGGGTCGAGCGGGTCGCCCGAGGCGTTGCCGGCCTCGAAGTTCAGCCAGGCGGCGATGACGTCGCGGCCCAGGACGTAGCGGGCGTCCTGCGACGGCTTCTGCGAGGCGTCGATGACCTTCAGCGCCATGGCCAGGGACATCTTCAGGGTGTCCTCGCCCACGTCGGTGATCCCGTTGCCGTTGTCGTCGCCCAGCAGGATGTAGCGCTCCTCCTTGTTGCTGCTGCCGGGGTCGGGGCCGTCCATGATGCCGTTGTTGAAGGCCAGGAGCTCGCCGTCGGGGAAATCAGGACCGGACTTGGTCTCGTTACCGACCGTGCCGTCCCAGAAGGTCAGGCCGTTGGGCGACAGCCAGAAGCCGGGGGTGCGCACGCCCACGCTGTCGATCAGGCCGTAGTAGTAGGCCAGGTCGTGGTCGCTGGCCGTGCCGCCCGAGTAGGTCCCCGACGCGGTGGCGTCGTTGACGTGCTGACCGGCGGTCCAGGGCGCGGAAATCTGGAACTCGGTGGTCGCGCCGACCGCGAGGGTTCCCAGCGACCGCGCCGTGCCCGCGGCCGCGCCGTTCAGGTCGAACACCGAGTCGGTGACCGTGGCGTTAGTCAGGGTCACGTTGCCGGTGTTGGCGACGACGAACTTGAACATGATGTTCGCGCCCGAGGTGGCGATCGGCCCCATCGGGTCGTCCGCGTCGCTCCAGGTCGTCCCGCCGTCGATCGAGACGTACTTCTCGATGTCGATGGTGGCTCGCTGCGCGACGGGCACGGTGGCGTCGTCGGTGTCGGGACCGGTCTGGTTGGAGTCCGCCGTGGCGGTGTTCTCCAGTTGGCCGTCGCCGCCGCCGTTGGAGTCGAGCTCGCCTTGCGTGACCGTGTGCTTGGCGGTGTAGCCCCAGGTTTCGCCCACTTCGAGCAGACCGTCGTTGTCGCCACTGATGTCGGCGCCACGGACCAGGGATCCGGCGTCGGCATAGGGGTCGGTCACCGTCACGCCGTCGAGGGTCGTGTTGCCGGTATTGGCGACGGTGATGACGTAGCTGATCTGTTCACCCGCCGCGTCGGCCGTACCACCCGGGACGGTGGCGTCCTTGGTGATGTTCAGGCTCGGGCGACGGTCGACGGGCACGCTGGCGTCGTCGGTGTCGGGGCCGGTCTGGTTGGAGTCGGCCGTGGCGGTGTTCTCCAGGGCGCCGTCTCCGCCGCCGTTGGAGTCGATCTCGGCCTGGGTGACCGTGTGCTTGGCGGTGTAGCCCCAGGTCTCGCCGACCTCCAGGAGGCCGTCGTTGTCGCCCACGACGTCAGCGCCGCGCACGATCGAGCCGGCGTCGGCATAGGGGTCCGTCACCGTCACGCCGTCCAGCGTGGTGTTGCCGGTGTTGGCGACGGTGATGACGTAGCTGATCTGTTCGCCCGCCGCGTCGGCCGTACCACCGGGGACGGTGGCGTCCTTGGTGATGTTCAGGCTCGGGCGACGATCGACGGGCACGCTGGCGTCGTCGGTGTCGGGGCCAGTCTGGTTGGAGTCGGCGGTGGCGGTGTTCTCCAGAGCGCCGTCTCCGCCGCCGTTGGAGTCGATCTCGGCCTGGGTGACCGTGTGCTTGGCCGTGTAGCCCCAGGTTTCGCCGACCTCCAGCAGGCCGTCATTGTCGCCCACCACATCGGCGCCGCGCATGATCGAGCCGGCGTCGGCATAGGGGTCGGTGACGGTCACGCCGTCCAGCGTCGTGTTGCCGGTGTTGGCGACGGTGATGACGTAGCTGATCTGTTCACCGGCCGCATCGGCGGTGCCTCCGGGGACGGTGGCGTCCTTGGTGATGTTGAGGTTCGGGCGACGATCGACGGGCACGGTGGCGTCGTCGGTGTCCGGGCCGGTCTGGTTGGAGTCGGCGGTGGCGGTGTTTTCCAGGGCGCCGTCTCCGCCGCCGTTGGAGTCGATCTCGCCTTGGGTCACGGTGTGCTTGGCCGTGTAGCCCCAGGTTTCGCCGACCTCCAGGAGGCCGTCGTTGTCGCCCACCACATCGGCGCCGCGGACGATGGATCCTGCGTCGGCATAGGGGTCGGTGACGGTGACGCCGTCGAGGGTCGTGTTGCCGGTGTTGGCGACGGTGATGACGTAGCTGATCTGTTCACCAGCCGCGTCTGCCGTACCACCGGGGACGGTGGCGTCCTTGGTGATGTTCAGGCTCGGCCGGCGATCGACGGGCACGCTGGCGTCGTCGGTGTCGGGGCCGGTCTGGTTGGAGTCGGCCGTGGCGGTGTTTTCCAGGGCGCCGTCTCCGCCGCCGTTGGAGTCGATCTCGCCTTGGGTCACGGTGTGCTTGGCCGTGTAGCCCCAGGTCTCGCCGACCTCCAGCAGGCCGTCGTTATCGCCCACGACGTCAGCGCCGCGCACGATCGAGCCGGCGTCGGCATAGGGGTCGGTAACGGTGACGCCGTCGAGGGTCGTGTTGCCGGTGTTGGCGACGGTGATGACGTAGCTGATCTGTTCACCGGCCGCGTCGGCGGTTCCTCCGGGGACGGTCGCATCCTTGGTGATGTTCAGGCTGGGCCGGGGGGCGACCGGGACGCTGGCGTCGTCGGTGTCGGGGCCAGTCTGGTTGGAGTCCGCCGTGGCGGTGTTCTCCAGCTGGCCATCGCCGCCACCGTTGGAGTCGAGCTCGGCTTGAGTGACGGTGTGCTTGGCCGTGTAGCCCCAGGTCTCGCCCACTTCGAGCAGACCGTCGTTGTCACCGACCACGTCGGCGCCGCGCATGATCGAGCCGGCGTCGGCATAGGGGTCAGTGACGGTCACGCCGTCGAGGGTGGTGTTGCCGGTATTGGCGACGGTGATGACGTAGCTGATCTGTTCGCCGGCCGCGTCGGCCGTACCACCGGGGACGCTGGCGTCCTTGGTGATGTTGAGGCTGGGCCGGCGATCGACGGGCACGCTGGCGTCGTCGGTGTCGGGGCCGGTCTGGTTGGAGTCCGCCGTGGCGGTGTTTTCCAGGGCGCCGTCTCCGCCGCCATTGGAGTCGATCTCGCCTTGGGTGACGGTGTGCTTGGCCGTGTAGCCCCAGGTTTCGCCCACTTCGAGCAGGCCGTCGTTATCGCCCACGACGTCAGCGCCGCGGACGATGGATCCGGCGTCGGCGTAGGGGTCCGTCACCGTCACGCCGTCCAGCGTGGTGTTGCCGGTGTTGGCGACGGTGATGACGTAGCTGATCTGTTCGCCAGCCGCGTCAGCCGTACCACCGGGGACGGTCGCGTCCTTGGTGATGTTCAGGCTGGGCCGACGATCGACGGGCACGGTGGCGTCGTCGGTGTCGGGGCCGGTCTGGTTGGAGTCGGCCGTGGCGGTGTTCTCCAGCGCGCCGTTGCCGCCGCCGTTGGAGTCGATCTCGGCCTGGGTGACCGTGTGCTTGGCGGTGTAGGCCCAGGTCTCGCCGACCTCCAGCAGGCCGTCGTTATCGCCCACGACATCGGCGCCGCGGACGATGGATCCTGCGTCGGCATAGGGGTCGGTGACGGTGACGCCGTCGAGCATCACGTTGCCGGTATTGGCCACCGTGATCGTGTAGCTGATCTGCTCACCCGCCGCGTCGGCCGTACCACCGGGGACGCTGGCGTCCTTGGTGATGTTCAACGCCGGATTGCGGGTCAGGGTCACGCTTTCCGGGTCGGTGTCAGTCGCCGTCAGGCCGCTGGCCGACACGCCCGTGGCCGTGCCGGTGTTGGTGTAGCCGCCGGCCTCGATCTCGGCCTGGCTGAACACGTGCAGCAAGCTGCCCGTGGCCGAGGCGCCGACCGCAAGGTCGTCGGCCTGTCCGTCGCCGTCCTGGTCGGTCAGGCCGGCCAGGGTGACCGGGATGTCGTCGGCGGTGTTTCCGGGCGTGCCGTTGTCATCCACCAGGGTGACGTTCAGCAACTTGATCGTGCCGGTGTTGGTGACCGTGAAGTTGAAGACCTGGGTGTCGCCGGCGTCATCGCCGTTGCCGTCGCCGTCGGTGCGCGTCCCGGCCGTCTTGACTACGTCCACCTGCGGCGGGATCGGCCGGTTGCCGATCTCGACATTATAGGTGGTGGCCGCACTGAGGGTGACGGTCTCGAAGGCGCCCGTGGTCTGGGTCCAGCCTTCCTGCAGCACCTCGTCGACCTGGACGGTGCCCAGCGACAGCGGCAGGCCGCCGATCTGGAACGAGCCGTCGGCCTTGGTGACCGTCGAGCGTTCACCGGAGTCGAGCACGCCGTTCTTGTTCTCGTCGACGAAGATCGTCCAGCCGCCCAGGCCCGCCTCGCCGGCGTCCTTGACCCCGTCGCCGTCGGCGTCGAGGAACTTGACGCCGCTGATGATGGCGGCCTTTTCGGTGTTGAACTCCTCGAAGCCGTCGTCGGCGCCGTAGGCTGTGCCCGGCCGGCCGAACTCGGCGTACATCGTGATGTAGGCGGTGCTCAGGTCGGCGCCGCCGAACAGCGAGACCGGCACATAGAAGACGTAGTCGTCATTGCCGCTGCCCGACGAGTGGGCGTCCATCAGCAGCGTCCTGTCGCCGCCGGCGTCGAGATCGAAGATCTTGGTGAAGTCTGCGTCCAGTTCCTGCGTGCCGGCCACATAATCAGCGCCGGTCGCGGGAGCCGATGAGTAATAGATCTTCATCGCGTTGAGCGCGGTTAGCGGGTTCTCGTTGGTCTCGTTGAGATCCAGCCGGAATTCCAGGTACTGCACGCCGTTGATCACCCGGATCGGGATCTGGTTGAAGGTCAGGCTGCTGGTCTTGGCGGCGTTGGTGTTCAGCACGCCGCTGGCGTCGGTGTTGAAGCCGTTCTCGTTGCCGTCGTTGTCGCCGATGGCGAGGAACGGGTCGTAGTTGCCGGTGCCCGAACCGATCGCGTCGCCGCGCGTGATGATCACGCCGTTTACGGTCGTCGAACTGCCTGGTGCGGTGATGTCTATGTCGGCCATGACTTGCTCCCGAGGGCTCCGCGCGCGTGCCGTGAGGGCTCGTCCGCGCGATCCAAAACGAAAGCCTCGATCACAACGTCGACGGGGGAGGCGGATACCGGGTCCGGGGTCGGCGTCGGAGACGTACGCGCGGATCCGTGAAGCTCGTGGCCGGCTATCGGGATGCGGATATCCGCCTTTCCCGCCGCCGGTCTAAGATTTTCATGGAGCGCGAGGCGCCTACGCGAAGCGAAACAGCGGCTAGCGATCGGCCTAGTTCAGTTCCGCGTCAATAACTTAGCCTTAGCAATGACAAGTCGTCATGCAGTATGCATTACGGAGAATGCCTCAATAAGGGCCGAAATTACGCATGGCGAAATCAGTCATTGGGATTTACTAGGCTTTCGCCAGGGTGGAAAAGTCTGAGGACTCGCTGATATCAGAAGCGGCCGCGAAGGGTGACGCGGGCGACCCGGCCCAGGGCGTCCTGGTCGTCACGGCCGAAGCCCGGGGCGGGCCGGCCGTCGCTCAGCCTGGCGCGCGGCCGGGCGTCGAGGATGTTCTCTATTTCCACGCCCAGGCGCAGTCCGGAGATGCGCGGCGTGGCCGCGCCCGCCTGGGTGTTCGGCGTCGGCGCGCGCGCCGGCGTGGCGAACATATAGCCCAGCTTGAGGTCGAACCGCGCGAAATCGGACATCAGCAGGTCGTTCGGACCATCGACGCCGGTGTCGCGGCGCGTGCGATAGGCCTGGCGCCATCGCGCGCTGGCGTTCAGCGTCCATTTGTCGCGGCGCGCGTCGAACGTGGCGGAGACTTCGTTGCGCGGCGTGCCTCCTCCGTCTCCGGCCAGGTGGTCCATGACCGGATAGCCCGCGCGGATGACGGTGACCCGTTTCAGTTGCAGGGTGTGGTTCAGCGATAGCCGGATGCTGTCGCCGCCGCCGGGCGTGGACGGCTTGTCGCCGAACGGGACGATGAAGTTCAGGCCCGACGCCAGGGCATCCGAGCGCGACGAAAGCAGGTTGATCGAGCGCTGGTCGATGCCGATCAGCCGGCCGTCCGCGTCGCGCTGGAAGCGGTCGGGAAAAGCGGCCTCGACGGCGGGAGTCAGGGCCGGCAGGCCGCCGATCCCGTCGCGCGTGTCGGAGGTGCGGTAGTTGATGTTGCCCGACAGCCGCCAGGGCGTGACGGGACCGGCCGACAGCCCCAGCGAGAACCGCTCGTTGGTCTGGCCCTTCAGGTCGGGATTGCCGCCGTAGAGCGGCAGGATCTCGACCGACTGGCCGGTGACGAAATCGAACACCACCGTCGGCGTTCCATAAAACGGCGCGTCGAACAGCTGCTGGTTGGACGGAGCGTCGTAGGCGCGCGCCCACGACCCGTTCAGCCGCAGGATCTTGGTGGGCGACCAGGACAGGGCGCCGTTCACCCCTCCCCCGCCGCCGGACCCGGTCTGGCGGCGCAGGCTGCCGCTGAGGTTCAGCGAGGCGCCGCCGAGATTGACCGGTCCGCGCGCCTCGCCCGGTTGCGGGGCCCGAAGCAGCGGGATCGACAGGCCGCCGCGGATGTCGGCGCTGTCGGCCGTGCGCTCGGTCTTGGTCCCCTCGACGGTGTTCGTGGAGCTGTTTCGCGAGACCCGGCCGGCCAGGTCCAGCGTCATGCGACCGGCCGGCAGGGTCAGCAGCGGCCGGTCGGCCGACAGGCTGAGGCCAAGGCCCTGGTTTTGCGATTTGCGGTCGGTCAGGCCCTCCTGGCTGCCCCGGGACAGCTGACCGTCCAGGCCCGCCCGCACCGACCAGCCCGCGACCTCGCCGTTGGCGCCGGCGGTGACGGTCAGGCCGCGCTGCTGTCCGCGCAGGCGCGCCAGGACGTCTTCCCGCCGCGAAACCGACTCGTCACGCTGGGCCCGGGCCGTGGCCCCGAACGCGCCTTGCCAGTCGCCCAGGCGGCGGTTGACCGACATATTGCCGGTCACCGAGGTGCTGGCGGGTTTCAGGGTCGAGCCCAGGGACGCCGGATTGTCGCGCAGATAGTCGGGTCGCTCGTCGGCGCGAAGCGAGGTGTCGTGGGTCAGGCGTACGCCGAGCTGGCTGGTGTTCTCGTTGGCGATCGCCGAGCGGCGGACGTCGAGCATGGTCGAGGAGCGATCGCCCGCCGTCGGCCGGGCTTCCGCCACCTGGCCGTCGCGGCTCTGGAAGCTGCGCTTGAGGACGATGTTGACGACCCGGCGGCCAGGGTCGGCGCCGTACAGCCCCGCGGCCTGGTCCGGCAGCAGTTCGATGCGCGACAGGGCGTCCGGCGGAAAGGTCAGGTAGTCGCCGGCGTTCTGGACCCGGCGGCCGTTGACGATCACCACGGGCGGGTCGGTGATGCCGTAGGCCGAGCTGATGCGGTCCAGCGCCTCGCCGATGTCGTAGGCGCCCAGGGCCTCGATCTCGTCGGGCGTGAGCTCGGTCTCGGGCGGGGTCTTGGCGGCGCCGCGGCGGGCGACGACCTCGACCCCCGAAAGCCGGGACACCGCGTCGTCGCTCTCCTCCGTCCCGGCCGTCGCGGCGGCGACCGCCTGCGGCGGAGCCGGACCATCGGTCCCGGCGACAGCGGACATGAGAAGCAGCCAGTACATCGGGGCCATCCAGCCGCATCACAGCCGCGAGTTGCAAGGGCTGTTATGTACTTTTTTGTAAATAAAAGCGCGGCCGTAATGTGGCCTCAGGTGATCCGGCGCTTCTCCAGCTTCCGGGCCAGGGTGCGGCGGTGCATGCCCAGGCGTCGGGCGGTCTCGGAAATGTTGAAGTCGGTCTCGACCAGCGTCTGGTGGATCCGCTCCCATTCCAGGTTCTTGATAGAGGTGGCGCGCTCGCCGATGGCCGCGCCGGCGTCGCCCTCGCGCTTGTCGAAGGCGGCCTCGATGTCATCGGTGTTCGAGGGCTTGGCCAGGTAGTGGCAGGCGCCCAGCTTGATCGCCTCGACCGCCGTGGCGATGCTGGCGAAGCCGGTCAGCACCACGATCAGCATCTCAGGATCGCGGGCGATCAGCGCTTGCACGCAGGCCAGGCCCGACTCTCCGGCCAGCTTCAGGTCGACCACGGCGTAGCGCGGCGTGAAGGTCTCCAGCGCCACCAGCGCCTCGTCCAGGCCATGCACGTGCACCACCTGGTAGCCTCGCCGCTCGAACGATTTCTTCAGCGTGGCGGCGAACTTCTCGTCGTCCTCGACGATGATCAGCTTGCGTTCAGCGGGCATGACGCCTCCCGATCTGCAGCGACGCCAGGGGCAGGCTCAGCACGACGCGCGCGCCGCCCTCGGGGCGGTTTGCGGCCACCACCTCGCCGCCCAGCTTGCGCAGCACGTTGACCACCAGGAAGAGGCCAAGGCCCCCGCCCGCCCTGCCCTTGGTCGAGTTGTAGGGCGTCCCGAGGTTCTCGAGGGTCTCGGCGGTGAAGCCGGGCCCCTGGTCCTCGACCGTGACGACGATCCAGCCCTCGGTGACGCGAGCGCTCATCCGCACCGCCTGGGGCGAGGCGTCGCGGGCGTTGTCCAGCACGTTGTGGATCACCTGCTTGAGCGTCGATTCCGCGACGATCGGCGTGACGCCGGAAAGGTCGGGCGCGTAGGTCAGCACCTCGCCGTCGCGGGTGGCCCGCCACTCGTCGACCACCTCGTCGAGGAAGGCGCGCAGGGTGCTGGCGCGAACCTCGCCGCTGCGGGCCTCGCCTGCCGACAGCAGGACGCCGGTGACGATGTCCTTGCAGCGTTTCACTTCGCCGCGCATGTCCTCCAGCTCCTGGGCCAGCTCTGGATGCTTGGCGAACACCTTCATGCGCCGCCAGTCGCCGAGGATGACGTCCAGCGTCGCCAGCGGCGTGCCCAGCTCGTGCGCGGCGCCGGAGGCCAGAAGGCCCATGCGGACGATGTGGGTCTCCTCGGCCGCACGCTGGCGCAGCTCGGCCAGATGCGCGTCGTGGCGGCGCAGGTTGCTGTTGATGCGCGAGACGAAGGTCACCAGCAGCACCGCGTCCAGAACCACGCCCATCATCATGCCCATGATGAACAGGCCGAAGAACGCTTGGTCGCTGAGGCCGGTGGCGATCACCGGGCGGTTGGCGGCCACCAGCAGCAGGAAGCAGAAGCTGGTCAGGAACACGATCGCCCAGGTCGCCCAGACCTCCAACAGCACCACGCCCAGGATCACGTGCAGCAGGTATAGCGTCGTGAACGGGTTGGTCGCGCCGCCGCTGAAATAGAGCTGGGCCGTCAGCGCCAGGGAGTCGAGCGCCAGGGCCAGGAACAGGTCGTAGGGGCCGATCGGCTTGGCGCTCTTCAGGCGCAGCAGGCTGAAGAGATTCAGCACTACCAGCACCGCCAGCACCAGCATCATCGCCGCCAGCGGCAGGTGGAAGCCGAGGCTGAAATGCACCGCCAGGATGGTCACCACCTGGCCGACCACGGCGATCCAGCGCAGGTGGATCAGCTGCAGCATGTTCTGGCGGGCGATGGCGTCGGCGGGGCCCGTCGCGTTGTCCGCGGCCCGCGCTCCCGAAAGCCAGCCCGACATGCCGGCGATCAGGATGCGGGCGGTAGGCGTCATGGGGTCTCTTTACCCCGGTTCCTGCGCGCGTCGAACAGAACATAGACCGCCGCCCCGCCGGTCAGCAGCGCCAGGCCAAACCAGGTGAGCATGTAGACGAGGTGGCTGTTGGGGAACTTGACGACCGTCAGGCCGCCGATCGGCCAGCCGCCGGGATTGGGCGTGGCGTCCGCGTCGACGAAGTAGGGAGCGAGGTTCGACAGCCCCCTCGCCTGCCCGATGGCGGCGACGTCGCGCGAGTACCAGCGGTTCTCGGCCGGAGCGTTGGCGCGCAGGAAGCCGCCGTGCGGCTCGGTCAGGCGCAGCAGGCCGACCACGGTCACCGGACCTTCGGCCTGGGCGGCGAGGCGCGCGCCGGGCGCGCGGCGCTCGGCCGAGACGAAGCCGCGGTTGACGAGGACGTCGAAGCCCTGGTCGGTGGAAAGCGGAGTGATGACCCAGAAACCGGGGCCTTCGGTCGTCACGGCCTGGACCAGGGTCTCGCGGTCGTGGAGGAAGCGTCCCGTCAGGCGCAGGCGGCGATAGCCGTCGCTGGCCTGCGAGATCCCCGCCCAGCGGCCTGGACCAGGCGGCGAGGCGGGTTCTGCGTGGATGCGCTGCTCGACCCGGGCGATCAGGTCGAGCTTCCAGGCCCTGCGCTGGACCTGCCAGCCGCCGAGCGCCAGGAAGACCGCCGTGAAGGCCAGGCAGAGCCCGACCAGGGCGGTCGTCCGGGCGGCTCGGCCGCCGGACTTCGTCACGGAACTTCCCGCATTTCGTGCGGCATCGGCGCCATCATGTGGGTGTCGAGGTTGTGCATGACCCACAGCGAACCGGCCAGGGTGATCACCACCACGATCAGGGTGAACACCAGGGCCAGCATGGTCCAGCCGCCTTCCGAACGCGAGTTCATGTGAAGGAAGTAGATCATGTGGACGATGACCTGGATCGCGGCCAGGCCCATGACCGCCACGGCGGTCATCTGGTGGCTGGGCAGCACGTCGGCCATGACCAGCCAGAACGGGATGGCGGTGAGGATCACCGCCAGCACGAAGCCGATCACGTAGTCCTTCAGCGTGCCGTGAGCGCCGCCTTCGCCGTGCTCGTGGTCGTCATGCGCGTGGTGCGCGTCGTGGCTGGCCGCGCTCATTTCAGGACTCCGAGCAGGTAGACGAACGAGAAGACGCCGATCCAGATGACGTCGAGGAAGTGCCAGAACATCGACAGGCACATCAGGCGACGCTTCATCTCGACGCCGAGGCCGCGCTTGGCGACCTGGACCATCAGGGTGACCAGCCAGATGGTGCCGAAGGTCACGTGCAGGCCGTGGGTGCCGACGAGCACGAAGAACGACGACAGGAAGGCGCTGCGCTGCGGACCGGCGCCCTCATGGATGAGGTGGTTGAACTCGTACAGTTCCAGCGACAGGAAGCCGAGACCGAGCAGACCGGTCACGGCCAGCCAGGCCAGGGTCGGCTTCACCTTCTTGGCCTGGGCCGAGATCATGGCGAAGCCGTAGGTGATCGACGAGAACAGCAGCAGCGCGGTGTTGACCGCCACGATGGGCAGATCGAACAGATCCGCCCCCGAGGGGCCGGCCGCGTAGTTGCGGCCGAGCACGGCGTAACAGGCGAAGAGCACCGCGAAGATCAGGCAGTCGCTCATCAGGTAGATCCAGAACCCCAGCAGGGTCCCGTTCTCCGGATGGTGCTCCTCGGTCGTGTAGAAGCGGGTGTCGTCCGCCTCGGTCAGGGTTTGGGCGTGGGCCATGGTTTACGCGAGGCTCCGCAGGGCTTCGGTGCGGGCGTCCTCGATGCGGACGACCTCCTCGGCCGGAATGTAGTAGTCACGCTTGAAGTTGAAGGTGTGGATGATCGCCGAGGCCACGAGAGCCACGAACGAGATCACCGCCAGCCACCAGATCTGCCAGATCATCGCGAAGCCGAAGACCACCGAGATACCGGCCAGGACGACGCCCGCGCCGGTGTTCTTCGGCATGTGGATCGGGATGAACCCGGTCGTCGGACGCACGTAGCCGCGCTGCTTCATGTCGTGCCAGGCGTCGATCTCGTGGATCACCGGCGTGAACGCGAAGTTGTAGGCCGGCGGCGGCGACGAGGTCGACCACTCCAGCGTACGGCCGCCCCAGGGGTCGCCCGTCTTGTCGGCGTACTGCTCGCGCTTCATGAAGCCGACGACCATCTGCATCACGAACGAGATGATGCCGAACAGGATCAGCACGGCGCCGAAGGCCGAGATCACGAACCAGATCTGCAGGCTGTGGTCTTCGAAGTGGCTGACGCGACGGGTCACGCCCATCAGGCCCAGCACGTAGAGCGGCATGAAGGCGAAGAAGAAGCCGATCTGCCAGAACCAGAACGACAGCTTGCCCCAGAACGGATCCAGCTTGAAGCCGAAGGCTTTCGGGAACCAGTACACGATGCCGGCGAACATGCCGAACACCACGCCGCCGATGATCACGTTGTGGAAGTGGGCGATCAGGAACAGCGAGTTGTGCAGGACGAAGTCGGCGGGCGGGACGGCCAGCAGGACGCCGGTCATACCGCCGATCACGAAGGTGACCATGAAGCCGACGGTCCACAGCATCGGCACCTCGAAGCGGATGCGGCCGCGGTACATCGTGAACAGCCAGTTGAAGATCTTCGCCCCTGTCGGGATCGAGATGATCATCGTCGTGATCCCGAAGAACGAGTTCACGCTGGCGCCCGAGCCCATGGTGAAGAAGTGGTGCAGCCAGACCAGGTACGACAGGATCGTGATGACGACCGTGGCGTAGACCATCGAGCTGTAGCCGAAGAGGCGCTTGCTGGAGAAGGTCGAGACGACTTCCGAGAACACGCCGAAGGCGGGCAGCACCAGGATGTAGACCTCGGGGTGGCCCCAGATCCAGATGAGGTTCACGTACATCATCGGGTTGCCGCCGAAGTCGTTCGTGAAGAAGTTGGTGCCGAGGTAGCGGTCAGAGGACAGCAGGGCCAGGACGGCGGTCAGGATCGGGAAGCTGGCGACGATCAGGACGTTGCTGCACAGCGAGGTCCAGGTGAACACCGGCATCTTCATCAGGCTCATGCCCGGGGCGCGCATCTTCACGATCGTGACGATCAGGTTGATGCCCGACAGGGTGGTGCCCACGCCGGCGATCTGCAGAGACCAGATGTAGTAGTCGACCCCTACGTCTGGACTGTACGCCAATCCTGACAGCGGCGGATAGGCCAGCCAGCCGGTGCGGGCGAACTCGCCGACGAACAGCGACAGCATCACCGTGATCGCGCCGCCGACCGTCATCCAGAAGCTGAAGTTGTTCAGGAACGGGAAGGCCACGTCGCGGGCGCCGATCTGCAGCGGCACGACGAGGTTCATCAGGCCGGTGATCAGCGGCATCGCCACGAAGAAGATCATGATCACGCCGTGGGCGGTGAAGACCTGGTCGTAGTGGTGCGGGGGCAGGTAGCCCGCCGCGTCGCCGAAGGCGATGGCCTGCTGGGCGCGCATCATCAGCGCGTCGGCGAAGCCGCGAAGCAGCATGATGATGGCCAGGATGATGTACATCACCCCGATCTTCTTGTGGTCGACGCTGGTCAGCCACTCACGCCACAGGTAGCCCCAGACCTTGAAATAGGTCAGGGCGGCCAGGACGGTGATCCCCCCCAGGGCGACCATGGCGAACGTGCCGATCAGGATCGGTTCGTGAAGGGGAATGGCGTCCCATGTGAGACGGCCGAAGATCGTTTTTACGAGGTCCGGGGACATGAATGATCTCTAGGCTTGATCAGCGCGCTTCGGCGGGCGCGGACTTGGGGGCGCAGAGCGCGGCGATGAACGAGCGGATGCCGCCCTCCCCTCGCCGGGTGCGCTTGTCGTATTCGAGCGTGGTGACGTTGTAGACGCCTTCCATGCCCAGGCCGCCCGACTTGTCGATGGCCATCATGTCGTGCTGGCACATCTTGCCCGGCTCGACGCAGCGGTTGACCGCCTTGTCGAACAGGCCGGCCTCGACCGAGGCGAAGCGTTGCGGCGGAACCTTCTCGCTGGGCTTTTCGAGCACCAGGTAGCGCGTGCCGTCGAGACGGTCGTTGCTCTTGCGGACGTCGGCGGCCCAGGCCTCGAATTCCGAACGGCTCATGCCGTGGAACTTGAAGCGCATGTGCGAGAAGCCCTCGCCGCTGTAGTTGGCCGAGAAGCCGTCATAGACGCCCGGCTTGTTGATGACCGCGTGCAGCTTCGTGCGCATGCCGGGCATGGCGTAGATCTGGCCGGCCAGGGCGGGCACGTAGAACGAGTTCATCACCGACGAGGCCGTCAGGTCGAAGTCGATCGGGGTGTCGACCGGCGCGGCCAGTTCGTTGACCGTGGCGATGCCGAGCTCGGGGTAGATGAACATCCACTTCCAGTCGAGCGCGACGACCTGCACCTTCAGCGGCTTGACGCCTTCGGCGCTGCGGCCCGGCGCGATCCGGTCCAGCGGGCGGTACGGGTCCAGCAGGTGGGTGCTGGTCCAGGTCACCGCGCCCAGGATCATGATGATCACCAGCGGGGCCGCCCAGATCACGATCTCGAGCTTGGTCGAGTGGTGCCAGTCGGGATCGTACTTGGCCGCCGTGTTCGACTGCCGGTACTTCCAGGCGAAGAACAGGGTGAGGATGATCACCGGCACGATGATGATGAGCATCAGGACGGTGGACAGGATGATCAGGTCGCGCTGCTGCGCGGCGATGTCGCCGGACGGGTTCATCACCACCCAGTCGCAGCCGCTCAACAGGAGCAGCACGGGCAGCAGGGCGAGCTTCTTCAAGGAACTCGGTGTCATGAGGGACCTGGACTACGGACGCGTTGGCGGCGCCGTTAAGCCAGTCCGCCAGTGCGTGACATTGGACCATTTGTCCTAGGGGCAGCCTTAGCACACGAAGCCGTGTTCTTCGAGCGGAGCCGAAGAGGCCTCAAGACGTTTGCCAGAAAGGGTAAGTTGGTCCCATGCTCGGACTCAGACCGTCGATAAGGCGGCTGAAAAGAGTTTGGGACGAAAACAACAGGAACAAGGCGCGTAGCTGCATGAACCAGGATTTCGCAATTCCGACGTCATCGGGCCTAGAGCGCGACGCACGGCGATTGCATGCCGATCACAAGGGTGTCCGCCCCGGCGAGATCGCCATTGGCGTGATCATCGGGCGAACCTCGGAATTCTTCGACTTTTTCGTCTACGCCATCGCTTCGGTGCTGGTGTTCCCGCAGCTCTTCTTCCCCTTCGTCGACCGCCTGACCGGGGTGCTGTGCTCCTTCGCGATCTTCTCGCTGGCCTTCGTCGCCCGGCCGATCGGCTCGGCGATCTTCGGAGCGATCGACCGCAACTACGGTCGCGGCGTGAAGCTGACCATCGCCCTCTTCCTGCTCGGCGGCTCGACGGCCGCCATCAGCTTCCTGCCGGGCTACGCCACGGCCGGCGTGCTGTCGATCTGGGCGCTGGCGGTCTTCCGCATCGGCCAGGGCCTGGCGCTGGCCGGCGCCTGGGACGGCATGGCCTCGCTGCTAGCGCTGAACGCGCCCGAGAAGAAGCGCGGCTGGTACGCCATGATCCCGCAGCTGGGCGCGCCGTTCGGCTTCATGCTGGCCAGCGGCCTCTTCGCCTACTTCGTCGCCAGCCTGGGCTCGGCCGATTTCCTCGACTGGGGCTGGCGCTACCCGTTCTTCGCGGCCTTCGCGATCAACGTCGTGGCCCTGTTCGCCCGCCTGCGCATCGTCGCCACCGAGGAGTTCGGCAAGCTGTTCGAGAAGGGCCAGCTCAGCCCCGTGCCGATCACCAGCCTGCTGAAGGCCCAGGGCGGCAACGTGCTGATCGGCGCTTTCGCCCCGCTGGCCACCTTCGCCATGTTCCACCTTGTCACGGTCTTCCCGCTGTCGTGGGTGTCGCTCCATGACGACGGCGGCGAGGCGTTGAACTTCCTGCGCATCGAACTGGCCGGCGCCCTGGTCGGCGTCGTGGGCATCATGGCCTCGGGCTGGATCGCCGACCGCATCAGCCGCCAGAACCAGCTGGCCCTGTCGGCGGTGCTGATCGGCGTGTTCAGCCTGGCCGCGCCGTGGCTGCTCGACGCCGGCAGCCTTGGCCAGACGGTCTATGTCGTCGCTGGCTTCGCGATCCTGGGCCTGTCGTTCGGCCAGGCCTCGGGCGCGGTCAGCTCCGGCTTCCTGCGCCACTACCGCTACACCGGCTCGGCCGTGGTTTCGGACCTGTCGTGGCTGGTCGGCGCGGGCTTCGCGCCCCTCGCCGCCCTGGCGCTCGCCAGCTTCTGGGGCCTGCCGGCCATCGGCCTCTATCTGGCATCGGGCGCGGTGGCGACGCTGGTCGCGCTCAGCCTCGACCGTCGCCGTCGCATCCGCGCCAAGGCCAAGGCCGGCGCCTGATCTACCTAAAGACCGTCTCCCCGCGTCGCCTCAGGCGACGCGGGTCCAGACCTGGGTCTTGCAGAGGAAGTTGCCCAGCACGCAGCCCTTGGCGCGCAGCCGGCCGGCGTCCAGCACCAGCACCCGGCCCGAGAAGGTCATGTTGATATCCGGCGCGAAGACCTTGCCGCGCCATTCGCCCTTGTCGCCGGGCGCGAAGTCCCTCAGCAGCTGCCGACCCAGAAGCTCGCCCCCCGAGCCCTTGCGCGCGTCGGTGCGCGCCTCGTCGTTGGCCCAGACCACATAGCCGCAGACCTCCGGCCCGCACGGCTTGATCTCCACGTGGACGCTGCCCTTGGGATTGCGCCAGACGCCGTACAGGCCGTCCGCGGCGGGAACGGCCTGGGCCGGCGCGGTCGCGGGCCAGATCGCGGCGATCGCCAGAGCCAGCCCCGACGCCGCGAGCACCCCTGCCCTGCGCGATCTTGGCCCGCGCGATCTTGCCCTGCGCGATCTTAGTTCGAATGACGACATGCCTGGCGCACCCCACCTGCGACGACGATCGCTGCTTGATGGCCGCGAAGGTCCGCCGCCGGTGGGGTGACGTCAAGTCGGGCGTGGGTCAGAAGTTCAGCACGCCCGAGAACGTGCAGGCGCCGGGCGTGCCGGGGAGGACGGCCGGCGTCAGCGGCGAGATCACCAGGGACGTCGGGGTCAGGCCGTTCGACGAGAAGCTGCCCGAGCAGGATCCGAGGATCGTGGTCGCCCCGACGCCAGACACGGTGACCGAGCTTGGCCCGGTGATCGTGACGCTCCAGGGAAAGGCGCTCGGCGTCACCAGCCAGCCGCACTGCCAGTCGCCGGGGGAGAAGGAGCCGCCGGTGATCACCGCCGTGAGGCCGCTAGGGGCCACGACGGCGTTGAGCTGGACGTTGCAGGAGACGGTCACCGTCTGGTGCATCTGCAGCGTGCCGGTGATCGTCAAGGCGCTAGCTTGGCCGGGAACGGTGAAGCCCGCAAGCGCCAGTGCTGCGAGTACTAGACCACGCTTCAACATGAGAGCCTCCAAGGGCCGTGGTCGCGGCGGACGATCCGGCGCGGCCGGGATCAGAAAAAGAAATGCCGGGAGTCCGAAGACTCCCGGCCAGACGAGGGGAAAGGATAGGATCCTTCGCCGCTGGTCCTTTACGGCGTGACCGTCAGGTTCGGGCTGCTCACCAGGGTGCCGGTGATGTAGCAGGTGCTCGGCGAGCCCGGGATGCTGTGGTTCGAGAAGCTGACGCTGCTCGGCTGAGCCGGCGGGCCGGCGACGGGGTTGGTCCAGGTGGTGCCGACCACGCCCGAGCAGTTGCCCAGGATCGAGTTGGCGCCGATGCCGCTGATCGAGATGCCCGTGCCGCCGGTCAGGCTGACGGTCCAGGGGAAGCTGCTGGGCGAAACCAGCCAGCCGCACTGCCAGTCGCCCGGCGAGAAAGAACCGCTGGTGATGGTGGCGGCGGTGCCGGCGGCGTTGGTGGTGCCGGTCAGCGAGACCACGCAGTTCACGGTGGTCGACTGGCTGAGGGTCAGGGTGCCGCTCAGGGTGAAGCCGGTGTTGGCCGGGCTGATGGAAGCGGCCTGAGCCGAGCCCACGCCCGCGAAACCGGCGGCGGCCAGAACGGCGGCGGCGAGAACAGAAGCGCTCTTCAACATGACGTCTCCTCCTACGTTTTTTATGCAACCCCTCATTGGAGGTCGAGCTACATGCAACTATCAAACGTGTAAGGAGTCAAACTGAAAAATACATAAAATTCAGTATGTTATGGGTCGCAGACGGCAATGCGCGACGCATCCCGGGCGGGAGCGCCGAAAAGGTCGCCGCCCCGGTTTCCCAGGGCGGCGAGTCACCGAGATCGCGCTAGAAGCGCTTGGACACGCTGACCGCGACGAGGCGCGGATCGAGCGTGAAGACGTTGGCGGTCAGTCCCGTGTCGTCGCTGTTGGTGAAGGCGTCGGTGATCGGGGTCTTGTCGAACAGGTTCTTGACGTAGGCCTGGATGACGAGGCCGTCGGCGGGACGCTCCAGCGTCGCCGAGATGTTGAAGTTGTCCCACGACTTCAGGCGGTCGTAGGTGGTGTTGTAGACCCGGGCGTAGCTGGAGCCCTGGTAGTAGTAGTCGCCGCGGAAGGTCAGAGCCCAGTCGTCGCGGTGGAAGGTGTACTGGGCGCCGACGTTGGCGGTCCAGTTGGGGGCGTTGGGCAGTTCGTTGCCGCTCAGATCGGCCTCGAAGCCGCGGCCGCCGTTCGGCGCTTCCGTCAGCGGATCGTAGGTGAAGCCGTACAGCCGCCAGAACGGCGCGATCGAGCTGAAGTTGGGGTTGAACGTGCCGGTCCGCTGCGAGCCGCCGCACAGGGCCTGCAGTGCGATCGTCGTCTGCTCCGCCGGGAACGGGCGCGACAGGATGGTCTGGACGTGCCGGGTCGGCGCGATGCAGTTCGAGGGCACCTGCAGCCAGGGACGCAGAACGGTCCACTCGCTGTTGCCCTGGGTGCGGTTCATCACGTCGATGGACCCCTCCCCGTCGTCGATCCTGGTGTTCAGGTAGCCGAGGTTGGCGTCGACGCGGAAATTGCGGTTCGGCCGGAACACGGCCTCCAACTCCACGCCCCAGGTGCGGGAGTCGAAGTTCTCGTTCAGCGAGATCCGGTCGACGATCTGCGAGACCTGGTAGTCCTTGTAGTCATAGTAGAAGGCCGTCGCGTTCAGGCGCAGCTTGCCGCCGGCCAGGGTGTTCTTGGCCCCGATCTCGAAGGCGTTGACGTATTCGGGATCGAAGGTCTCGGGCAGCGGCTGGTACTGGATGACCGTCGGGTTGATGTCGACGCGCGGCGGGTTGGCGCCGCCGCCCTTGTAGCCGCGCGAGAACGAGGCGTAGACCATGGTCTCATCGGTGAAGCTGACGGTCGGCTTCCAGTCGACCACCAGGCGGCCGGTGACGGCGTCCCACCGCTGGTCGATGTCCGGCAGGGCCGGATAGCCGCGGCTGACATAGCCGCCCGACAGCGGACCGGGATTGCCGCGGTCGCCGCCCAGCAGCAGCTGGCTGGGATAGGGCGTGCTGACCTTGCGGTCGTCGGTGTAGCGCAGGCCGGCGGTGACGCGCCATTGCGGCGTCAGGTCGTAATAGGCCTCGCCGAACACGCCCCACGAACGGGTGTGGATCTGGTTCTTGCTGCGGAAGTAGTTGTGGCCGTCGCCCTCGAGCTGGTTCAGCGGCGAGTAGTCGACATACACGCATTCCTTGGTCGTCTGCGGCGTACAGCGCTCGGTCGGGCGCAGGATGTTCGGCGCCTGACCGGGGATGTAGTTGTAGTAGTACTCGGCCAGGAACGTGAACAGGTTGTTGAAGACGAAGTAGTCGTCGTTCGACTTGAAGTCGATGTAGTTGGCGCCGAGGCTGAAGTTGAACCGGCCGTCATAGCTCGACTGCAGGCGCAGTTCCTGCGTCCACTGGCGGGTGTTGGGGCGCGGCAGGGCGGCCGAGACCATCCGGTTGGAGCGACCGAGCTGCGGATCGGTGTAGTAGCCGCCCGGCGTCGGGGTGTTCGCGTTGATGTACGGCTGGTTCAGAAGGTTGAACAGGCCGTCCGAGTTGCTGAAGATCGGGTTCGAGACGAAGCGGTTGTAGTCCTGCGACGAGTAGTAGTCGTCCTTGGCGTAGGCCGTCTGCGAAATGAGCTTCAGGTTGTCGCTCAGCTCGAATTCCATGTTGAACTGGAAGACGTCGTTCTTCACCCGGAAGACCGGATCGTAGCTGGTGGCGATCTCGCGCAGGTCGCGCGACTGGGTCAGGCCCGCATAGGGGTCGGTGCCTAGCGGTATGGCCGAGACGTTCTGGCCGGCCGCGTTGCGGCCGTAGGAGAACGAAGCCAGGAAGATGTGGGCGAAGGCCCCGCCGTTGGGCACGCCGTAGGCGGCGTCGTCATACAGCGACCCGGGCAGGCAGCCCTGGCTGAGGCGGTTGCGAAGGATCGAGTTGGTGACCGTCACCGTGCCCACCTGGGTCGGACCTGGATCGGTGGTGCACAGCTGCTTGCCGGTGCGCGAGCGCTGGTCGTCCTCCTCGAAATGCTCCCAGATGAAGTTGGTGCGGAAGCGGGTGGTCGGCTCCCAGGCCGCCGACAGGCGGGGGGACCACAGGTCGCGGTTGTTGACCTTGGTGTCGTTGAAGCTGTTGTAGTCGAAGCCGTCGCGCTGGGTGGCCGAGCCGGCCAGGCGCAGGGCGAAGGTCTCGCCCAGCGGCACGTTGATCATGCCCTGCATGCGGCGGCTGTCGTAGTTGCCGACCTCGCCCTTGATCGAGCCCTCGAATTCCCGGCCCGGCAGGTTCGGGATCATGTTCACGACGCCGCCCGTGGCGTTGCGGCCGTACAGCGTGCCCTGCGGCCCGCGCAGCACTTCCACGCGCTGCACGTCCAGGTATTCCTGTTCGAACAGGCGGTTGCGGATCAGCGGCGTGGAGTTGAAGCTGACGGCGACGGCGGGGTCGCTGCTGGCCGAGATAGCCTTGGTCCCGACCCCGCGGATCGAGAAGTTGTACATGCTGAAATTGGCCTTCGAGAACGACACGTTGGGCACCGCCCGCATCAGTTCCGAACCGCCCTCGATCTTCAGCTCGTTCAGGCTTTCGGACGACAGGGCCGACACCGCGATCGGCACGTCCTGGATCGATTCCGCACGTTTCTGGGCCGTGACGATGATGTCTTCGACTTGGGTCACTTCCTGCGCGAAAGCCTGGCCCGCCCCGGCGGCGAGCGCGAAAATCGACGCGGTGACAGCCAAGCGCGCGCGAGCGCGGGCCGATGAAGCCATGCCCTATCCTCCCCTACCTCGGCCCAGCTCTCCGTCCAGGCCGATGAACGTTTCCCCCGCCCCAAATCAATCTCCGACGGCATTGGCGGCTCGGCCGACGGTTGGGTTGTACGATCTACCTATTCACTAGCATGTCAATACATTACTTACACCGATGTTCAGTTCCCTGACGTAAGCTCCGTACGGCTACCTAGGGGCCCTCCGTGACGCCGAATTAATATTTACATCGCTGTAAAAACGGCCAATGTCCGCGCAGCACGGGAGGGCAAGGAATGGACGCTGACGTCATCGTCGTCGGAGGCGGGCTGGCCGGCTTGGTGGCCGCCAACGAACTCACTCAGGCGGGCAAGCGGGTGGCCCTGGTCGAGCAGGAGAACGCCGCCAACCTGGGCGGCCAGGCCTTCTGGTCGTTCGGCGGCCTGTTCCTGGTCAACTCGCCCGAACAGCGGCGCCTTGGCATCCGCGACAGCCTCGATCTGGCCTGGCGCGACTGGCTGGGCAGCGCCGACTGGGACCGCCTGGACGGCGCCCTTCCCGAGGACGAATGGGCGATCCGCTGGGGACGGGCCTATGTTGAGTTCGCCGCCGGCGGCAAGCGCGACTGGCTGCGCCGGCACGGTATCTCGCTGACCCCGATGGTCGGTTGGGCCGAGCGCGGGGCGGGCCAGGCCCTGGGCCACGGCAACTCGGTTCCCCGCTTCCACGTCGCCTGGGGCACCGGCACCGGCGTCTCCGAACCCTTCGCCGACCGCGCCCGACAGGCCGCCGGCCGGGGTCTGCTCTCCTTCCATCACCGCCATCGCGTCGACGCCCTGATCGTCGAGGGCGGCCGGGTGACCGGCGTCTCCGGCAGCGTGCTGGCGCCCGACGACGCGCCGCGCGGGGCTCCGTCCAACCGCCAGGTGCTCGGCGACTTCACGCTGAAGGCCGGCGCGGTGGTGCTGGCCACCGGCGGCATCGGCGGCAACCACGACCTCGTCCGCCGCTACTGGCCCGAACGGCTGGGCAGGCCGCCCGCGAGCATGATCACCGGCGTGCCCGAATACGTGGACGGACGGATGCTCGACATCGCCGCCGGCGCAGGCGCGCGCCTCGTGAACCGCGACCGCATGTGGCACTATGTCGAAGGCGTCCAGAACTGGAATCCGATCTGGCCCCGGCACGCGATCCGCATCCTGCCGGGTCCCTCGTCGATGTGGTTCGACGCCCTGGGACGACGCCTGCCCTTCCCCGCCCTGCCCGGCTACGACACCGTCGCCACCCTGCGCCACCTGCGCACGACGCCCGAACTGGCCGAGCACGACCACTCCTGGTTCATCGTCAGCCAGAAGATCCTGGAGAAGGAGTTCGCCCTCTCCGGCTCCGAGCAGAACGGCGACATCACCAACCGCCGGCGCCTTTCGCTGCTGAAGTCGCGCCTGGGCAAGGGCGCGCCGCCCGAGGTCGACGCCTTCAAGCGCAACGGCGCCGACTTCGTGGTCTCGACCGATCTCGAGGACCTGGTCGGCAAGATGAACGCCCTGACCGCCGCGCCCCTGCTGGATCCGAAGCTGATCCGTCGGCAGATCGAGGACCGCGACGCCCAGATGAGCAACCCCTTCGCCAAGGACCTGCAGGTGATGGGCATCCACAACAGCCGCCGCTCGCTGGGCGACAGGCTGGCCCGCACGGCCAAGCCGCACCGGATCCTCGATCCGTCCGCCGGACCGCTGATCGGGGTCAAGCTGCACGTCCTGACCCGCAAGTCGCTCGGCGGCCTGCAGACCGACCTTGCGGGCCGGGTGCTGACGCCGGACGGCCAGGTGCTGGAGGGGCTCTACGCGGCCGGCGAGGCCTCGGGCTTCGGCGGCGGGGGGCTGCACGGCTACAACGCCCTGGAGGGCACCTTCCTGGGCGGCTGCATCTTCTCGGGGCTGGCCGCCGGCCGCGCCCTGGCGGCGGCGGTCTGAGACCATGGGCGCCGACGCCCTCGCCTCGCCGCTGACCACGGTCGCCCTGCCCGCGGCCCTGGGCCTGATCATGTTCGGCCTGGGCCTCAGCCTGACGCCGGCCGACTTCGCCCGGGTCGGCCGACGGCCGCGCGCCGCCGTCGTCGCCCTGTCCTGCCAGCTGCTGGTGCTGCCGGTGCTGGGCTTCGCTCTGGCCCTGCTGTTCCGCCTTCCGCCCGAGACGGCGGTCGGGCTGATGCTGCTGGCGGCCTCGCCCGGCGGCACGGCGGCCAACCTCTACAGCCACCTCTTCCGCGGCGACGTGGCGCTGAACATCAGCCTGACGGCGATCAACTCGATCCTCGCCGTCGTCACCCTGCCGATCGTGGTAAACCTGTCGGTGGCCTGGTTCCAGCCGGGCGAGCTCAGCATCGGCCTGCGCTTTTCCAAGACCGTCGAGGTCTTCCTGGTGGTGCTGGGCCCCGTGGCCCTGGGCATGCTGGTGCGCCGCCTGCGCCCGGCCTTCGCCGACGCCATGGACCGGCCGGTGCGCGTGGTCTCGGTGGCGTTCCTGACCCTGCTGATCGGCGCGGCCGTCGCCGCCAATCTGGCGACGCTGAAGGACGAGGTGCTGGCCCTGGCCGGGGTCACCGTCGCCTTCTGCCTGCTCAGCCTGACGGTCGGCTTCGTCGTTCCGCGCCTGCTGCGCGTGACCCGCGACCAGGCGATCGCCAGCGCCTTCGAGGTTGGGCTGCACAACGCCGCCCTGGCCATCGTCGTCGCCCAGTCGGTGCTGCAACGGCCGGAGATGAGCCTGCCGGCCGCCGTCTACGGCGTGCTGATGTTCCCGCTGGCGGCGGTGTTCGGCCTGGTGTTGACGCGGACGGCCGGCGTGGCGGGGAATGCACGCCCTTCCATGCACTGAAAATCACTCGTCATCCCGGCCGCAGCGCAGCGGAGAGCCGGGACCCAGGGGCCGGCGCACCGCCTTGGCCACGGCTAGCGGCTGCTGACGACTCCGCGCGGGCGGCCCCTGGGTCCCGGGTCTGCGGGCCGCTTCGCGCCCCTCCGCCCGGGATGACGACTTGAAGTGACCTACTTCAGCTCCCGCCGCAGCACCTTGCCGACCGGCGTCTTGGGCAGCGGCTCGGCGCGGAATTCGACGATCCTGGGCACCTTGTAGGCTGTCAGCCGCTCGCGGCAGTGGGCGACGAGGGCTTCTGACGTCAGTTCGGGCGAGCGCCGCACGACCACGATCTTGATCCGCTCGCCCTGGACCGGATCGGGTACGCCGATGGCGGCGACCTCCTCGACCAGCGGGTGGGCGGCGACCACGTCCTCGATCTCGCTGGGATAGACGTTGAAGCCCGAGACCAGGATCATCTCCTTCAGGCGGTCCAGCAGCTTCACCCGGCCGTCGGCCTGCATCACCCCGATGTCGCCGGTGGCCAGCCAGCCGTCGGCCGACAGCACCTTGGCCGTCTCGTCGGGATGGTTCCAGTAGCCCTTCATCACCTGCGGTCCGCGCACGCACAGCTCGCCCGGCTCGTCGATCCCGCACCAGGAACCGTCGTCGCGGCGCATGCGCACCTCGGTCGAGGGCACCGGCAGGCCGACCGTGCCGTCGAAACCCATGGTCTGCGGATTGTCGATGTCGACATAGCCGATGCAGACCACCGGAGAGCACTCGGTCAGGCCGTAGCCCTCGATCACCGGCGCGCCGGTGACGTCCTGCCATTCCTCGGCCACGGCGCGCTGGGTGGCCATGCCGCCGGCGATGGTCAGGCGCAGGTCCGAGAAGTCCCTGTTCCGGAAGGCCTCGTTGTTCAGCAGGCTGGTGAAGAGCGTGTTCAGGCCCGTGAGGCCCGTGAAGCGCTCGTTGCGCAGCACCCACTCCACCCGCTTGGCGTCGCGCGGATTGGCGATCAGGATGTTGCGCCCGCCCACGCCCACGAACATCAGCAGGTTCGCGGTCAGCGAGAACACGTGATAGAGCGGCAACATCGTGACGTTGCCCACGGCCTGGTCGCCCGGGATCTGGGTCATGATCCAGGCCCGGCCCTGCAGCACGTTGGCGATGATGTTGCGGTGGGTCAGCATGGCCCCCTTGGCCACGCCGGTCGTGCCGCCCGTATATTGCAGGAACGCCAGGTCCCCGGGGCGGATCTCCACGGACGCCGGCTTTCGCCGCCGGGCCTTGCGCATCATCGACGGCCAGCGCAGCGCGCCGGGCAGCCGCCACCTCGGGACCAGCTTCTCGACGTGGCGCATCATGGCGTTGACCGCCGCGCCCTTGGCCGGACCCATCATGTCGCCCATGGCGGTGACCACCACATGGCGGATGGCCGTGCCCTCGATGGCCTGCTCCAGCGTGTGGGCGAACATCTCCATGGCCACGATCGCCACCGCGCCGCTGTCCTCCAGCTGGTGATGCAGCTCGCGCGGCGTGTAGAGCGGGTTGACGTTGACCACCACGGCGCCGGCCATCAGCGTCCCGAACAGGGCCACCGGATATTGCAGGCAGTTGGGCATCATCAGCGCCACGCGCTCGCCCTGCCGCACGCCGACCGACTGCAGCCAGGCGGCGAAGGCCTTGGCCTCGCCCAGCGCCCGGCCGTAGGTGACGCCCGTGCCCAGGCTGACGAAGCCGGTGCGGTCGGCGTAGCGGCCGGCGTCGGCCTCGAACAGCTCGCCGACCGAGCGCCACAGGGCCAGCTCGTCGTCGATGGTGGCCGGCACGTCGGCGCGGTAGCTGCGGGTCCAGAAGCGCTCGGCCCACAGGCGGTCGGCATCGGCGGCGAGGGTTGTGGCGTCGGTCATTTCTCGAGCACCGCGACAACGCCCTGGCCGCCGGCGGCGCAGATCGAGATCAGGCCCCGGCCGCTTCCTTTGCGGTCCAGCATCGTCGCCAGGTGCGCCAGGATCCGGCCGCCGGTGGCGGCGAACGGGTGGCCGGCGGCCAGCGAGCTGCCGTGGACGTTCAGCCTGTCGCGGTCGATGGCGCCCGGCGCGCGGTCGAGGCCCAGTCGCGTGCGGGCGTAGTCGTCGTCCTCCCAGGCCTTCAGCGTGCACAGCACCTGGGCGGCGAAGGCCTCGTGGATCTCGTAGTAGTCGAAGTCCTGCAGGGAGAGCCCCAGCTTGCCCAGCATGCGCGGCACGGCGTAGGCCGGGGCCATCAGCAGGCCCTCGTCGCTCTTGACGAAATCCACCGCCGCCGTCTCGCCGGCCCGCAGCCAGGCCAGCACCGGCAGGCCGCGGGCCTTGGCCCAATCTTCGCTGGCCAGCAGCACCGTCGAGGCGCCGTCGGTCAGGGGCGTGGAGTTGGCCGCCGTCAGCGTGCCGTGTTCGCGGTCGAAAACCGGCTTCATCGTTGCGATCTTGGCCGGGTCGATGTCGGGCCGCAGGTTGTTGTCGCGCTTGAGGCCCCGGAACGGCGTGACCAGGTCGTCGAACAGCCCGTCGGCATAGGCCTTGGCCATGCGCTGGTGGCTGCGGACGGCCAGGGCGTCCTGCTCGGCGCGGGGGATGGCCCAGCGCTTGGCCATCACCTCGCAGCTCTCGCCCATGGACAGGCCCGTGCGCGGCTCGGCGTTGCGCGGCGGCTCGGGGCGGAACGGCGCGCTCAGCCCCGCGCCCAGCAGCGCCTTGATCTTCCCGCCGTTGGTCTTCTGGCGATTGGCCGCCAGCAGCGCCTTGCGGAAGCCCTCGTTCAGAGCGATCGGCGCATCCGAGGTGGTGTCGACGCCCCCCGCCACGCCGACCTCGATCTGACCCAGGGCGATCTTGTTGGCCACCAGGATCGCCGCCTCCAGGCCCGTGCCGCAGGCCTGGGCCACGTCGTAGGTCGGGGTGTCGTGGCCGATGGTGGTGGAGAGCAGGCTCTCGCGGGTCAGGGCGATGTCGCGCGAGTGCTTGAGCCCCGCGCCCGCCGCCACCTCGCCCAGCCTCAGGCCGTGCAGGTTGAAGCGATCGGCCAGGCCCTGCAGGGCGGCGGTCAGCATGTCCTGGTTGGAGGCCTCGGCGTAGGCGGTGTTGGAGCGCGCGAAGGGAATGCGGCTGCCGCCGAGGATGGCGACGCGGCGCGGCGCGGGCAGGGTCAGCATGAAGGATCCTGTGGCTTGAGGCTCAGGCGGCCGCGCAGATGGGTGCGCGCGCCCTGGGCGTCTTTGATTTCGAAAGCGCGCTCGGCCCCCTCGGGGCCCGCGAGCAGCTGGATCTGGCCGGGCAGGAACACCGGCGCGCGGAACGAGACCTCGACCTCGCCGGCCTCGACGGCCCGCCCGTCGGTCAGGGCGGCGACAGCCCGGGCCTTGACCCACATGCCGTGGGCGATCGGCCGGCGGAAGCCGAACAGCTTGGCGCCAAGCGGCGAGGTGTGGATCGGGTTGGCGTCGCCCGACACCCTGGCGTAGCGGCGGCCGAGGTCGGCCGGCAGCGGCCAGGCCTCGATCGGCGTCTCGGCCGGCGCGCCCCCCTCTTCTGGCGATGGGACGACCGGCGCGCGATCGCCCCGTCCCGCCTTGCCCAGGCGCAGGTAGACGCTGGTCCCTTCCCAGACGACCGCGCCGTCGCGACGGACGGCGGTCTCCAGCGAGAAGGCCTGGCCCTTGTCGTGGGCCAGAAGGCCGCCCGGCCGCACCGTGATCACCAGCTTCTCGCCCGCCGTCAGCGGCGCATGCTGGCGGATGCGGTTGGATAGGTGGACGAGGCCCATCACCGGATAGGGAAAGTCGCCCGCCAGCATCAGCCGCATCTGCAGCGGAAAGGCCAGGATGTGCGGGAAGGTCATCGGAACCCCGCCGTCCGCCCGGAAGCCGCAGGCCTGGGCGTAGGCGGCGATCGCCTCGCCCCGCAGCCAGGCGCCCGCCTCAAGCGCCGTATCGGGAAGGTCCCCGCC